>LCBT01000002.1 GCA_000997385.1 Candidatus Daviesbacteria bacterium GW2011_GWA1_41_61 | reverse complement strand
TTCCATGGAGATACGGCCTACAAAAAGCAGATACCCTTCATCTTTGTCGGAAAAGGGATAATCTTCCATGGCAAGACCGTTATAAACAGTTCCGGCATAATTAGGAAGATTGAGACCAGAAACCATTTGAGATTTTGAGATAGAGACTAAATGAGGGTTGTTTAACTCTTTAAATAACGGCTTATTATCAACAGTAAAAGGTCCATGAAGAGTCATGACCACAGGTTTTCTGCAAATATTAGCCGTAGGAAGTCCGATATGACCCGTATGGTCATGAATTACATCAAATTGATCTTGCATTTTGTAGGCCAAGCCGATATTTAATAACGTCCAGGTATTTAAGCCGTAAATATCTTTTAATCGTGCTTCTCTTAAAGCACGGGGGTAAACAGATATTAATTTGGCGGAAGTAATAGAATCGCCGCTGGCAAATAATGTCACATCGTGTCCAAGTCTCACGAGATCTTCAGTCAAAGCGTAAACTACTCGCTCAGTTCCTCCATATTTTTTAGGAGGAACTCTCTCCACAATAGGTGCAATTTGAGCAATTTTCATAAAACGAAACAATCATACCTCTTATCCTGTAATTTTACAAACTCACACAAGTTTATTTTTACTGGATAAATTTAAAGGTGGAAAAAATTTATTTGCAATAGCTTCATCAATACCGTCTGAAAATAGCTCAATAATATTTGTTTCTTTAGCTATAAATGCTACTAACCCTGGAGACCCCGCTCCTGAAAACCCCTCGGCAACTACCGCATCAAGATTTCTAAAGTACTTCTGCTGATTTATGATTTTCGCAGAGGAGTTTTGCGGTATAACTATCTGGTTAACATAGTCTTTAAAGGTAAATATACACACCCCTTGGCCTACCACTACAACCTACATCCGAACAGGAAGGATCTAAAGTTAACACTGCTAAAGTTTGATCACCATAAGTAGAAACCTGAGTCTCTTGCCGCCAATCCGAAGGATACTTAAGGCTAAATTTGTAAGACGGGTTTTCATATATTTTTCAGTTAGCCCCGATTAAATCGGTCCCGAATTGGTCGGGATTGGGGTTAGCAGTTCCATCTGGAATAGTAGTAGATTTAGGAGTTTGAGAAACTACAACCTGATTTTGAACTTGAGGTTGCGGAGTTTGGGATTTGACAAAAAAATATGCTCCACCACTCTAGTATGCCGGTTACAATTGCCTCTTGACCCCGACTAAATAGTCGGGTATATTTGAATTGCTATGGTTTCTTCCATCACGGAAAGGCAGAAGGAATTACTGGAAAACCTTTACAGGTATATTATAAGTACGGGTTATCCTCCGACTTTTGAAGAATTGCGAGAGCAACTAAACGTCTCCTCCAATCAGTCAGTGATTGATCTATTAGCGAAACTGGAAAAGAAAAAGCTCATTAAGCGCAACGAATCCCAAGCGCGAAGCATAACGATATTGCCTCTTGGCTACGAGGTACTCGGCAAACCACCAATTGCTCCCTTCCTGGGTGCTACATCCGCAGGCGTTCCTCTTCAAGCCATTGAAATTTCCGGTGAATGGCAAATTCTTTCTTCTCAGGTTGCAATGCTTCAAGATAATGTTTTTCTTCTTCAAATCTCAGGCGACTCGATGATCAATGCGGGAATAGATGATGGGGACAAAGTATTGGTAAAAAGTCAAAAAGAATTCGTTTCGGGAGATGTTGTACTGGCAAAAGTCGGAGATGAGTCTATGGTAAAACGTTTTATTTCGGAAGATAAACCGCCATATCTTTATTTAAAACCGGAAAATCCAAAGTATGAAATTATTTACTTTACAGAAGACGTGGTTTTAGAGGGTAAAGTTATTTCTGTTTTGAAAAATGGTCAATGGAGGATGATTTCTTAAACTTATGCCAACTATAAAACCAAATAAAGCCGAAGATGTGATTGGAAAGATATTCAAAAATGAAGAGGCAGTTTACGGGCTCAAAGAAAGCTGTATAATTTGCTATCTTGACAACTGACTATATAGTCAGTATATTTTACTCTATGAAAAGTAAATTAACCCCCCGGCAAAAACAGACGCTCAGAGCTATCTATCGATCTCTCAAAGATTCAGGTTTTCCCCCAACACTCGCAGATCTTCGCGAAGAACTAAATGTTTCTTCAAATCAATCAGTTTTAGACCTTTTGCGCTTATTAGAAAATAAGGGATTTATTAAGAAGGAAGAAGGTATGGCACGAGGACTAAAGATTCTGCAAAAAGGATTTGAGGCTCTTGACACGCAACCAATAATGCCATATGTAGGAATCAGCGCAGCTGGTGCATATATGCAAGCGTTTGAAGATATTGAATGGAAAGCAGCAGGCGATATTGAAACAACAGTAGATTTATTTGTAGTAAAAGTAAAAGGAGACTCTATGATTGGTGCTGGAATACAGGATGATGATGCTGTTTTAGTAAGGTATGCAAAAGACTTTAAAAACGGTGACATAGTTTTAGCCCGTTGGGATGGCGAGACTACTGTTAAAAGATTTATTCATGCTGATGGTAAGGTTTATCTGAAACCGGAGAACCCAAAATATAGAAATATTCCCATATACCCTGAGACTAGATTATTAGGTAAGGTTGTAGGTATACTTGGGAAGAGTAAAATCAATGGATAATATTATAATGCCACAAGGTATAAACAAAACTGGATTAGACTATCAGTCTAACAAAAAGAGTGTTAAAAAGCTTTTATATCCGGAAGATTTTATAAATCGAATTCTATGTGGTGATGCTGTCGAGATAATGAAGCAAATCTCTGATGGAAAGGTTGATTTAGTTGTTACCTCACCACCGTATAATCTCAAAAATTCAACTGGTAACGGCATGAAAGATGGGCGTGGCGGAAAGTGGGCAAATGCTGCACTCCAAAATGGATACACACATCACGACGATTGTATGCCCCATGATGGATATGTTAAATGGCAAAAAGAGTGTTTGAATGAAATGATGAGAATAATTCCAGAAGATGGCGCGATTTTCTACAATCATAAATGGCGTGTTCAAGATGGCTTGTTACAAGATCGTCAAGATATCGTTGCTGGATTTCCTGTCAGGCAAATTATTATTTGGAAGAGGAAAGGAGGTCTTAATTTTAATGCAGGGTACTTTCTTCCCACCTATGAGGTAATTTATCTTATTGCAAAGCCGAGGTTTAAACTTGCACCAAAAGCCAATGCTTACGGTGATGTTTGGGAATTTACACAAGAGATGAAAAACGAACACCCTGCCGCTTTCCCTGTCAAATTAATTGATCGAATTATCTCGTCAACAAATGCAAAAGTTATCCTTGATCCTTTTATGGGATCTGGCACAACTGCAATATCCGCTCTAAACTTCAAACGAAATTATATTGGGATAGATATCTCGCCAGAATATTGCGATATGGCTGAAGAAAGGATTAGAATAGACCAATCTCAAATTAGTCTTTTGTAAATAACAATGACAGATAAACCTATTATTTATTCAAAGCAAACATTAATTGATAAACTTAAAGAAATTGCCGCTATGGGTTGGGTTACGAACGCCCGGCGAGATAACTCTGGTGGGATAGGGAACACACTCGAAGATTTACTTGATATTAAAGAAAATAATTTACCAATTCCAAATGCTGCGGAGTGGGAATTAAAAGCGCAACGACTCAATTCTTCATCTCTTACAACCCTTTTTCATACCGAGCCTTCACCTAGAGCAGTTCGTTTCGTCCCCCAAGTCCTTTTGCCTGGATACGGCTGGACGCATCAAGAAGACGGTAAAAAATATCAAAAAGGCGAGATGAGTTTTCGCCTTACTATCCATGGGCTGGCAAGAAGCGATCGTGGTTTCATGGTAGTAATTGACCGTAAGGAGCGGAAAATTTTAATTTCTTTCGATGCAGAAAGCGTTGATAAAAGGCATAAAGAATGGCTTGAATCTGTCAAAAAGCGTGTTGGACTAGATGAACTTAATCCACAACCATATTGGGGCTTTGATGATCTGGATCATAAAGCTGGAACAAAATTACTTAATACTTTTTATGTTCAGGCTGAAGTAAAAATTGAAGGGAAAAAGGAATATTATCACTACACAAAAGTAATGATGTTGCAAAAATTCAGCTTTGAAGGATTTTTGAAAGCATTAGAAGAAGGCAAAATCCTTGTGGATTTTGACGCACGCACGGGGCACAATCATGGCACAAAATTTCGAATGAGGCAGGATTGTTTACCAATATTGTACGAAAAAGCAACAGTAATTATTTGAGTATGGAAAATAAGCGAAAACATCTTGAGTTCATTCAAGGAGTCATCAATAAAATGGCAGGCAATTCGTTTTTTCTGAAAGGATGGGCGATTACATTGATTGCCGCACTTTTTGCTTTATCTGCAAAGGATGCAAATCCGAAGTACATTTTCATTGCTTATTTTCCGGTTATTATGTTCTGGGTTTTGGACGGTTATTTTCTTTCTCAAGAGCGATTATTCCGTGATTTATATGATGATGTCAGAAAACTTGATGAAAAAGAAATAGATTTTTCCATGGACACGCGGAAGTATAAAAAGAACAAGCGCAACAGTTGGTTAAGCTCAATGTCTTCACTGACTCTTTTGTGGTTTTATCTATCCCTAATTTTTATCATGCTTTTTATTGTGTATTTAATAAACTAAATATGGCAAAGCAGGTATTCTTCAGTTTTCATTATGACGATGTAAAAACATTTCGTGCCAATGTTGTAAGAAATCATGGTTTTACAAAAGCGAATGGTCAAGAAGCAGGATTTTTTGATGCCTCAATTTGGGAAGATGCAAAAAGATACGGTGCCGATTCAGTAAAACGACTTATAAATTCAAACCTTGATGACACAACCGTTACTTGTGTTCTTATTGGCACAAATACTTGGAACAGGCGTTGGGTTAGGTACGAAATATTAAAAAGTTATGATCGAGGAAATACATTGTTTGGCGTTCATATAAACAGCGTACCTGACAAAAATAGACAGACTTTTTTTCAGGGGCAAAATCCGTTTGATTTTCTAGGATTTGTGACAAGCGAAGACGGAAGGAGAATTACCTATTACGAACACGACGGAACAGATTGGAAGATTTATCAGGATTTGCCGTCCAAGACAGCCAGTTTTGATAGACAGTATTGGGGCAAGGGTTTCAAGCTGTCAAGTTGGGTTCAGTGTTATGATTGGATAAGCGGAAATGGATATAACAATTTTGCAACTTGGTTAGAAAATGCAAAATAATATATCGAGGAAAAAATCAAAAGAGCTTTTAGAGGAAGCAAAAAGAAAAGTTGAAAAGATGATTGAAAACAAATTGACTAATTAAAGTATTAGCGCAGCTTTAGTTCGAAGAACGCAAGCTTAGCTTATTTAGGATTTCTCCTAAGCGTTTTATTTCCTCTCCGTATCTCCCCCAATCTCCTTCCCGTTGTGCACGGATAGCAGCTTCATACGCCTGACTGGCTTGTTGAAGGAGACCTTCTTTGCTTCCATCGGTAGATGCACTCGGGGCAGGTGTTTCCCCGGATGGTTTTACTTTGCCCTCGGCAGTGCCAAATATCTTAGCAAGACCTGCTTCTAATGTTTCTTCCATGGCAATTTTGTTCTCATATGCAACAATGACCCGTTTGAGTTCGGGGATTTTTCAAGGTAGAGCGGACGGACATAGACCAAAGACTCCTCAATTGGAATGACCAGAAGCGGGCCTTGAATTACCTCCGAACCGCCCTGATCCCAAAGGGAAATCTGCTGACTGATCTGCGCATCCTGACTGATTCGGCCGATAATCTGTTTGGGACCAAATACCAGTTTATCCTTGGGGAAGCGGTAGACAACCAGCTTACCATACTGCTCTCCGTCATTTCTGGCCACCATCCAGGCAGAGAGATTATCTTTTGCCCGCGGGGTAAACGGCAGCATCAAAATATACTCCTCGGCTTTCTCACCGGGAAGCTTCATAATCATGTGCCGAGGATCCATTACCGGTACCTTGGCTGGTTGTGCCTCGCCCCCCTGGGCAATAGCAGGAATTTCCCACTGGTCCTCTTTGTTGTAGAAAATCTGCGGATCATCCATATGATAGGTTGTGTAGATTGCTGTTTGCAGAGTGAACAAATCTTGCGGATAACGCAAATGAGCAGTTAAACTTTTGGGCAGCTCAGTTAGTGGAAGGAAAGTTTTGGGGAAAATTTTGGCGTAGGTTTTGATAATCGGATCATCCGGATCTGTTTGATAGAATTTGATTGTCCCGTTGTAAGCGTCTATTACTGCCTTGACTGAATTTCTTATATAGTTTACGTTACCGCCATTTAGCGGTAGCGGTTGAGAATACGGATAATGGTCTGTTGAGGTATAGGCATCAAGTACCCAATACATTTTACCTTCAGCGATTACAAGGTATGGGTCTCGGTCAAAGGCAAGAAACGGGGCAATTTTAGCAACTCTTTCTTTTATATTGCGATAATAAAGGATACGGCTCTCCGATGTTACATCAGCAGATAAAAATAATTTGAGGGAACCAAAGCGCAGCGCATACAGGAATCGGCGAAGGGGTGAGTTAATCTCAACGCCACCTACTCCGCCGTATGTAGTATACACATTTTCATCTCCTTTGGGATAATCAAATTCTTTGGACTTTGTTTTGACTATGACATAATCATTGGGGATTTCCCCGTAGTAAACCTCCGGTCTTGTGACCTCAAGTTCTTTGACTTCGGATTTTGGAGGTAAGTCTTTGACAAATAAAACCGGCAATCCTTCCGGAGTAACCTGGTTCACTGGTCCGCCGGCAACCCCATAGCCGTGAGTAAAGGTCAGCCGCTCGTTAATCCAGTTTTTGTTCGGCAGGCTGTCCGAGGCTAATTCCCGGGGAGAAAGCATAATTTGGCGCAGTTCATTGTTGATTGTATAACGATCGTTATCAATAGAGGTAAACTCGTAGTAAGTTCTAATCTCCTGGATTTGCGAAAAAGTGGACAGGAGCGGCGCTCTGTCCCACAGTCTGACATTCTTGATGGTCAGATTGTTGGCTGCTATATCAGGAGCTGTAATCGGTTTATCCGCGGCTATTTCCCGCTCTTCCACTCTGTCCAGACCATAAGCCTTATTGGTGGCCTCAATATTGTATTTGATAAAAGGCGTTTCTTTGGTAAGTTCATTGGGTGCAACCACCAGTTTTTGAAAAACACCAGGGATGATTGAAGAAGCAAACCCGACTATTACAGTTAAAAAAATTGCTCCAAAAAGAGGCGCAATTTTTCCGCTCACACCATAAAATAATGCCAGGATGGCAGCCGCCCCGTAAACAAAAACAGATACGCGAAGGATCGGTACCATGACATTGGCATCGGTGAAGGTCGCGCCAAACACCGGGCCGCTCTGGCTGGTAAGTAAATTATAGAGAGAAAGATAGGTACCGACGGCAATGGTTGTAAGAAAAAGAGCTAGCAGAATGCTGATATGCAGTCTGGCTTTTGGTTCGGTTTGATCTTTCGTAGGTCTAATAATCAGACTTTCAGGTTTTCCGGTTAATTTGGAGAGGTTAATTTTAGGGAAAAGGCTTGATAAATTGAGGCTGCCCCGCAGAATGTAGATTGCGCCGCAACCGATAAGCGATATTAAAATAACGGTTTTTATAAGGCCAAGCCCCAAAGAAAAAACAGGCAGGGAAAACACGTAAAAAGATACGTCAGCAGCAAATATCGGGTCTTTTTGGCCAAATGGCACGCTTGATAGGAACTTTAAAACCTCGTGCCAGCTGCTTGAGGCTAAAAGACCGATAAAAAGGGCAATAATACAGCTTAAAATAATGCCGAGCTTTCCAAGTAAGCGGCTATTCAGGCTAAGGGGTTGATTAGTACCAATTAGGGCTTCGGGGATGGCTGCCATCCAGGGTATTTTTGAACGGATGGCAAAAGATAAGTTGGTAAGAAGAAAGGCAGCAGCAAGAATTCCTACTAGAGCTCCCACAATGATTTTTGCGCTGAGCGATTTGATAAAGATTTCGGTAAACCCTACTTCTTGGTACCACCACCAGTCAGTAATCAAGGAAACAATGCCGGAGAAGAAAATAAAAGTAACAAAGGCCAAACCTAAGAATGTCCAGGAAAAAAATTTAGTGAATTTCATAAAACCAGCCAATCTAGTCTTGGCCGGTTATAATTGATGATGTTTCGCGGCTCTAAAACGCATGCTATTGACTATCCGTCTTATTGCTCCGCATCACCCAAGGCGATGTTAGACTAATACTTAGTATATCAGAAACTTAAGTTTTTGCAAACCGACTACTTTCTTTTTAACTTCCTAAGAATACTCGCTCTGATTTCTGCATCAACTAAGATGTGGTGTAGAGCTGGTAATATGGAGGCAATAACGATCAGCCCAACAATTGGCAGGAGATATTTATCAACATCCGGGATCAGGTTTCCTAAGTAATATCCTGCCAGAGTTACCCCAATTGCCCAAAGAACAGCTCCAAAAAAATTAAAGAAAACAAACCTTTTGTAATCCATCTTACCGGCCCCTGCAACAACCGGGGCAAAAGCTCGAATTACCGGAATAAACCTTGCCAAAATGATAGTTTTACCTCCATGTTTATCATAAAAGCTTTGAGCCCTTTCCAGGTGTTTTTTATGAAAGAAGATTGAACTTGTCTTTGTAAAAATCTTAGGTCCCAGTTTTGCTCCGATTAGATAGCCAATGCTGTCACCTGCAATCGCGGCCACAAAGCAACCGGCAATTAAGATTTTAATGTCAAAAAATCCCTGAGATGCTAAAAATCCGGCTGTAAACAGAAGACTGTCCCCGGGAAAGAAAAAACCGATTAAAAGACCGGATTCTAAAAAAACTATGGTAAATACTCCCAAATACCCAACTGTTTGAATCAAAGAAGCCAGATCAAAATGCATAAAGATAAGTATAGCAGAAGATGTATGCTAAGAGTGAGATGAATTATTTCAAATTGTTGCCTGGCGTTACAACTATTGTTGTTATTTTTCCTGATTCTCTATATTAAAGACGAACAATATTATAGTAAAATACCCTGCGGCAGAGACCGCAGGGTGTTAGAGTCAAAGCTCAAACAATTTTAGCTGCTTCAGATCCTCAACTCTCCCCTGATCTTGGATATATTTCTCAATCACTGCTAGGTAAGATGCTTGGTGGTTGGATACGATCCACCAAGCAAAAATCAGTACAAGATTGAACCTTTTAAAACTAGAAACTACCGCGGGAACAGCCCCAACATTGTCATTGCCATTGTCAGCATTCCAATCATTGACATTGAATTGCTTCGAAGGATCATTTCGACCTGCATAAGCAGCATTGACCAAAGATAAGTTGAATATTCTTCCGTATAAAAATTCACCAGAAATTTTCAGCTACATAGCAGAATCTTCCTTGTATTTCATCCGATCCCACCAATTAGTGGATCAAAAGAAGGATATTCGTAGTGTCTAGCACACTTAAATTGAAGTACACTCTCAACAAAAAAACTTCGTTGAGACTCTGACTTTAGAAAAGGTCTAGAAGAAGGCGAAGAACAAGCTGTGTGGTTATTGTTTACAACAAAACAAGAACTCTAGTTCATTCTTTCACTGCCTGCTTACAAATCCAAGGGTATTGTAGTAAAAATTTTCGAGGAAACCAAGAAGCAAAAATCCAAAAGATCCAATTGACCAATTACTTATTACCAACAAACACTACCGCGGGAACAGCCCCAACAAAGTCAAGGCCATCGTCAGCAAACCAAGTATGGACAAAGAATCGCCTCGAAGGATCAAGACGACCCGCATAAGCAGCATCGACCTCAGAAAGGTTATCTAAAGCCCTTGCAAAGTAATTTCTAAATAATACTTCACCAGTTGCTACCTTGTAAGCTCTGTCTCCCTGTGCGTATCCTGTTGATGGAAGCATAACTACTCTAGCATCGGGAAATTCAGCTTGTAACTGTTGGGAGTAACCCTCAATCATTTGTAATTGAACTGGTCGGGATTTTCTAAAACTATCAGGTAAAGCTAGTTGTGTTGGGTTAAATCCTACTTCTACTGCCACTGGTAGTGCGTAATCTCGAAGTTCTGGTCTAATATTTGCATAATCTAATTCACCTTCACCCGACCAAAAATAATCTGGATCTTCTGAAACAACTTGTGCATATGATTTTGTTTCTAAAGGCAGAAATACTATACCTCTTCTTTTTAAAACTTCCCTCTCTTGTTCTGATGGTTTTCTAACAAGAGTTAAAAGATCATATGTTTGTTGACGAAGGTCTATTTTTGAAGCAGCTTCAGGTTTTTTGTTAGCATTATAATCTCTAGCCTCTTGAAGCCAACCTGCCAATCTTGCCCTTTCAGAACCTTCAGGCAATCTAGCTACTGTTTCTGCTAAAAACCTTTCTGCTTGAATCATAATTTCTGAAATTTTATCATATTATAGGGCGTTTGTCAACCTAAGGAAGTGCCTTTGAAGATTTTGGGGGTGAGCCATTCAGGCTCAACTGTTTCAGATACCACACCTTCTTCAACCGGTCTCTCCTCCGGTGACGGTTGGGGAACATTAACCGGAATATTACCTCCAATAGCAGCTGAAACTGCATTCCAATCATAAGCAGGCTGTTGAGGAATAGAGAAATATATTCTTCGTCATTATTTTTAATGACAGCTATTTGTAAACCTTGGGTGATAATTTTTTTCATGTCTTTTATTTAGACTTGGGTATCTTAATTACGGCGAATTCGCCATAATTAAAATTTGTGCTGTTTGTTTCAGTCTCTTTTTACCATATACCAAATAATACCCGAAGTCAAGGAAAAAAATCTGTAGTTTCCCAAGGGGATAATTCAGCCAACAGGTTCCATTTGTTTTGAGGGGCAATTTTTCTTTATCCACTCTAGATCAAATCTCCCTGCAGGTATTAAATCACTAGAACCAGTGGCTTTTATCATTATAAATTGACCCTTTTGTCCAAAATAAGGCCCTTCTATTTTTATTGGACTTAAAAATTCAAACCATCTTTCAGGACAAACTCTTAATTTATTTTGTTCTTGATCCAAAAATTTATCAGAGACAGGTGGAACTAACTTTGATTTTTCTTCTTCAGAAAGTTGTTGGATAAAAACCTTACCATCAGGAGTCCTGCACTGAGCTGGATAACTTTCCATTACCGGATAGCCTGCTTTGGTACAATCTTCAAAATTATTAACAACCGATTGACTACTATAATTAATTTTCCCTAAATAAAAAGCTCCACCAATTAGTCCTCCTAAAAGGACTAAACTTAGAATAATGACTAAAGTACTAAATCCTCTTTGCATATCTTTAAATATTATGCTACTTCACAATACCAAGATCAATTTGGAGATATAATAAAATTTATGTTTTTAACTAAATCAAATTTTTTCAAAGAGCTAAAAATTTCTTTCCAGGTTTTTGGGGTGGGGGTGGTTTTAGGAATAATCCTGGCTTCTGTAGCTAAAATGAATGCCCAGGAGTTTTTTAGAAACTTATTAGAAGCAAATCAGGATATCTTTCAAGCTGCCCAAACAGGCAACTACTTTGAACTAACCTTCTCTATATTTAAACAAAACCTTACTACAGCTTTCATCATAGTAGCTTTAGGTGTGCTGCACCGTTATCTTTCTTTAGCTATTATCTTCTTTAATGGCATACTTTTGGGGATAGTCATTCTTTTAGCTTCTGAATTGGGATTATCAGTCCCTAAAATACTGCAGATGCTTTTACCTCATGGGGTATTTGAAATCCCGGCTTTGCTTTTAGCTGGAGCTTTAGCCATCAAACTTTCTCATCCGGGCCGAGGCTTTAGCGACAGATTCAAAACCCTTTTAAAATCTACTTCCGCTCTATTGGTTATTGCCTTACTTTTAATAATTGCTGCCTTAATTGAATCCTATTCCATCATCACACTGCGTTAAACATTCCGCCTTGGAAGTACACTACAAGAGAGGTTGTTTTTATAAGATATCCTATGGTAAACTAAGGCCAAATGGAAAAAATAGTAGAAGATAACAATCCTTATTCTATGGTAGAACAAAGCAAGGGTCCTTCTTTTAGTGAACCACACGGCCGATCAAGATTCAGTCTAGAAAGAATTCTGGATCTAACAACACTTTTTCCAGAGTCATTTCTAGAAGGTAAATTACCCCCTGGTACAGGTTTTTGGGGTAGCCGTTTAGTTACGGTGTGCGCATTCACAGCAGGAACCGCAGGTGCAACGGCTGCTATACAAGCTTTCATCTCTACAGTCACCTAAAACCAAGGTTTTTTCTTGGCACTTACTTTAGAGAGTTGCTCATAAAGCTCTTTTTCTTCTGAAGACAGCCTTTTGGGGATAGAGACTCTCACTCTAACATAATGATCTCCCTTGCCAGAGCTTCTCAGCCTTGGCATTCCTTTATCCTTAATCCTGATTAATGATCCGGGTTCTGTTCCTGCTGGAATTTTTAGTTTCACTGGACCCCAGACAGTTTTCACCTCTGCCACATCCCCTAAGACAATTTGGGGAATGGTTAAATTAACCTCCGAAAAGATATCCGCCCCTTCTCTTAAAAACTCCGGATGACGCCTTACCCTAAAAACCAAATCAATCCCCTCAAACCTCATCCTGGTACCACTGTCTACCCCCGGGGGAATTTTAATAGACATACGTTTGGTCTTACCGCTTTCATCAGTAAACTCAATCTCTTTCCTTGCCCCATGAACGGCTTCTTCAAATCCTATCTCTAACTGATAAGTAGGAGTTATCTTATAACCTCTTCCCCCGGCCCCTCCAAACGGCCCACCAAATCCCCCCATCCCAAAAATCTGTTCAAAAAGATCAAAAGGGTCAGTAAAACCTCCAAAGTCAAACTCCACATTAGGACCCTGCCCCCCTGTAGAGTAAGAGTAAGTCCTAAATCCACCAAAAGGACCGGCTCCAGCTCCAAAACCCCCTCCTGGCTCAAAAGCAGCATGGCCAAATTGATCATAAGCTTTTTTCTTTTGAGGATCTGATAACACCTGATAAGCTTCAGAAACCTCTTTAAACCTCTCTGCTGCCCCAGCTGATTTATCTACATCAGGATGATGAAGCCTTGCCAATCTTCTGTAAGCAGTCTTAATCTCTGCCTCAGAAGCAGTTTTAGGAACACCTAAAATATCGTAATAATCTCTTTTGGTAACCATAAGTTAATTTTTATCTGCTTTAAGCACAACATGCTCTTTACCGTGTGCCACTATTTTACAGTTTCCGAAGTGACTTTCCAACAATCTTTGGGTAAATGGCTTAAGGTGCTTTTGCATCACCCACCAAAGCTGTCCGCCTAGTTTTAGGTGTTTATAACACTCCAAGGCTATCAACTCTAAAAACTCATTACCTAAATGTTGGGGAGGGTTGGAAAAGATCTGATGATAGCTCCTGCTGCCCACTGCTGAAAAAAGATCACTTAAAAAAACTTCCACGTTTTTTAAGCCATTAAGCTCTACATTTTCCTGGGCTAACTCTTTGGCTCTTAAGTGATCTTCTAAAAGGTGAACGTGACCATGAGGGTTTAACTTGGCTAGAACGATGCCCAAGACTCCTCCTCCAGCTCCTAAATCAGCCATCACTGTTTCATCTTTGATTTCTAAATAATCAATTAACAACTTTGTCCCACCATCTAACCCCTGTTTAGAAAATACTCCCGGGAGGGTATGGAACTTGATTTCAAAACCTTTAAGATTTTCTGTGTGTAAAGTTTGATCCATAATCAAAAAAGCCCCGGTCTCCCGAGGCCAAACTCATAACTCTCAGTCAAACCTCTTTACCAACCCATTCTCCACCTAATTTTATCTAGTCCAACTTCATTTGTAGGACGATGTTTGGAATCTAAAGATCCTGCCATCTCTCTACCTTCTAATCTAGCTACTCTTTCTATACACTCTCTGGCTTCTTCTGTTATTGTTGTTACAGCCCTCTTTACTTGAGGAGATAACCGAGCAGACTGAATCTCGTCATAAACACGTTGAATAGACTCTTCAGGTTTTTCTAAATCAATTAATGGTTCCTCAACCTTATTTTCCCCCATCATCCTCCCCCTTGTCTTCTACCACCTCCCCTTCTACTGCTTCTTTTTTACCATCTTCTTCTTTAGCCTCTACCTCTTCTTGAGGATTTATCTCCGGTTCCTGCTGGGTAGCTTGGGTTTGCTGGCCGTACATTGATTGGCCCCACTTGGATAAAGCCTCGGACAAAACTTCTGATTTACTTTTCACCTCTTCCGCTGTCCCTGATTTGACAGTTTCTCTAAGATCGGAGATCTTACCTTCCAGGTCAGCTTTAGTTTCAGCCGGCATCTTGTCACCGGCGTCTTTAATACTTCTTTCTGCAGTATAAGTTAAAGCATCTCCTTGGTTCCTCACCTCAATCTCCTCTTTTCTCTTTCTGTCCTCTTCGGCGTGGGCGGCAGCCTCTTGAGCCATCCTTTCAGCTTCTTCTTTAGACAAACCGGTGGAGCCGGTGATAGTAATCTTTTGCTCCTTACCGGTAGCTTTATCTTTAGCGGAGACATTCAAGATACCGTTGGCATCAATATCAAAAGTCACCTCAATTTGCGGTACGCCCCGGGGAGCTGGTGGGAGACCATCCAAGATAAATCTTCCTAAAGACTTGTTATCAGCAGCCATCTCCCTTTCTCCCTGCAGCACATTAATCTCCACCTGAGTTTGATTATCAGCAGCGGTGGAAAAAACCTCCGATTTAGAGGTAGGAATGGTGGTATTTCGGGAAATTAAGGCAGTCCTAATACCGCCCAAAGTTTCGATGCCTAAAGTCAGCGGTGTCACATCCAAAAGCAGAATATCTTTAACTTCCCCGCCTAAAACCCCTCCTTGGATGGCAGCGCCGATGGCCACAACTTCATCCGGATTAAGGCCTTTGTGAGGTTCTTTACCAAAAAAATCATTAACTGCCTTTTGTACTGCCGGCATCCGAGTCATTCCACCCACCAAGACCACTTCATCAATATCTTTGGCTGTTAATTTGGCATCCTTTATGGCATCTTTGACTGATTTAAAAGTCTGCTCAATCAAATCACCTACTAAAGATTCCAGTTTAGCCCTAGAAAGTTTCATCTCCAGATGTTTAGGGCCGGAGGCATCAGCAGTAATAAAGGGTAGAGAAATGTCTGCTTCTATGGAAGAAGAGAGTTCAATTTTGGCTTTTTCCGCTGCATCTCTTAGTCTTTGTAAAGCCTGTCTGTCAGATTTTAGATCAACTCCTTGGTCTTTTTTGAACTCTTCTATTAAGTAATCAATAATTTTTTGGTCAAAATCATCTCCTCCCAGATGAGTATCCCCGGCAGTAGACTTAACCTCAAAAACTCCCTCCCCCAGCTCTAAAACCGAGATGTCAAAAGTTCCCCCTCCCAAATCATATACAACAATAGTATGAGCATGAACTTTATCCAAGCCATAAGCCAAAGCAGCAGCTGTAGGTTCATTAATAATTCTTTGGACATTTAACCCAGCAATCTCCCCAGCCTGTTTAGTAGCCTGCCTTTGGGCATCATCAAAATAGGCTGGAACAGTAATCACAGCATCGGTCACCTTTTCTCCTAAGTAAGACTGCGCATCAGCTTTAATTTTTTGCAAGATCATGGCCGAAATTTCCTGAGGGGTATATTCATGACCCTCCACCTCCACTACTGCCATACCATTTTTACCCTCTTTGATGGTATAAGGAAGCCACTTTAAGTCCCGTTGTACCTCGGGGTCAGCAAACTTTCGTCCCATCAATCTCTTGATAGAAAAAATTGTTTCTTTAGGATTAACCACTGCCTGGCGTTTGGCTACTCTGCCGACGATATTTTTAGTGGGGTTGACCACTGAGGGGATGACATTTTCCCCTTCTGCTGAGTGGATCACCTTGGGCTTTCCAGCCTCCATGACAGCCACCACACTATTTGTTGTTCCTAAATCTATACCAACAATCTTTGACATATTAAACCTCCTCTGTTTCTATCTCTTTTGTTGCTTCCTCGCTCATCTTCTCAGGTTGAGATTTTCCTACTACCACTTTGGCCGGTCTTAATACTTTACCGTTTAAAATATACCCTCTTAAGACTACCTCTAATATCTTATCATTTTCCCCGGTTCTGACGTCAACTGCTTCATGCAAACTAGGATTAAATTGGCCTGAGGTATCAATCTCCACCAGTCCTTCTTCTACCAAAGCTTGCCGTAGTTGCTTGATCGCCATCATTACCCCCTTAAGCCATCCAGATTCTGCCTCAGACTCAGCAGCTCCAGCTACAGCCTGATCTAAACTGTCTAGAGCTGGCAGGATTTTATTTACCAGCTGGGATTTAGAATACTGAGCTATCATCAGCCCATCTTCCTGAATTCTTTTCTCTAAATTCCGGTAATCAGCCACTGCTCTTTTTAGCTGCTCTTGGGCTGAGGAGAGTTTATCTTCTAATTCTTTGAACTGATTTTTTTTACTCATCTTTGATAACTTTTACCCCACTTTCGAGGCCTCGCCTAACACTTGACCGATGTATCTCAAATAGGGGAGCACTATCGGGAAATTAAGCCTGTTGGGACCGATCACCCCAATAATACCTTCTTTCTCCGGACCAAATTCAAAGTCTAAGAAGGCAAAACTGGTGGACCGAAGATATTCAAATTCTGTCTCCTCCCCAAAAATAACATGAACAGTCTCTGAACCTTGAGCCCTGTTGATAATTCTTTCCAAGATAGAAAATTCATCAAACATCGACAGCACAAAGCGGGTGACGTCAATATCATAAAATTCCGGCAGATCTAAAATATTAGCTGCTCCGGTATAAAAGACCTCATGCCCATTAATAGCCAAAGCCAAAGCTCCGGATTTTTTAGCTAAAGCTTTAGTAGCTACCTGAAGCATTCTATTAAATTGGGATCGTTGGTCTAAAACCTGCTGGCGGATAGCCACTTCATCAACTATCGGCAGCTCCTTTTCTTTCATCAACTCACCGATGTAAAGACGGAAACCCATCGAAGTAGGTGCACGTCCAGCACTGGTGTGAGGTTGTTTTAAAAATCCTAAATCAGTTAATTTGACCATCTCATTTCTAATAGTGGCCGGAGAGACGCCTAAATCATAAGTTTTTTCAACAGCTTCAGAAGGAACAGGTTCACCACTTTTAACATAAAGCTCTACAATGGCTTGTAAAAGTTGTCTTTGTCTATCGCTTAGATCACTCATAGAAAAAATGATATACTGATTGGTTTATTACTAGCAGTAAGTTATCACGACTGCTAATCTCTGTCAAGAGGTTTTTTTGCTAAAAGTCCATTAGGCAAGACAAAAAAGTATATACTTTGGACTTGTTGCTCATCAATATACCTTTGGTGTAGTTGAGTCGACTTACCACCAACCATACAAGGTGGACCGTCTGGGATATCCTCAAGTTTAGTGTCTAAAGTAATCTCAACAACCTGAAGTCTTTTTTCAGCTGACATATTTTTCTTAAAATAGCATTTTTACTATTATGATTTCAAGATACTTAAAAATGCTTCTTGGGGGATTTCTACCTTTCCAATCATTTTCATCTTCTTTTTACCTTTCTTTTGTTTTTCTAACAATTTATCTTTTCTGGTCCTGTCTCCTCCGTAAAGTTTGGCTGTCACATCTTTTCTAAAAGGAGAAATTGTTTCTCTGGCAATTATTTTCCCACCAATAGCTGCCTGAATAGCTATAGTAAAATTTTGCCTGGGCAAGATCTCTTTTAGCTTTTCTACCATCCGCCGGCCGACTGATTCAGCCTTGGGCCTGTAAACTATAGTTGACAGCGCATCTACTTTTTCTCCCCCTACTAAAAAATCTACCCTCACAGCATCTACCTCTCTAAATTCCAAAAATTCCCAATCTAAGGAAGCAAAACCTGAGGAGACTGATTTTAGTTTGTCATAAAAATCGGTAATCATCTCAGATAAAGGCATTTCATAAGACAACTCCACCTGGATTCCATAGTGCTGCATGTTAATAAATTTACCCCTTCTTTCCTGGACTAAGTCCATCACCGGACCGATATAACTTTGAGGCGCAAAAATCTGCAGTTTTACCCACGGTTCTTTTAAATCCTTAATGTTTTCACCTTGGGGAAGATCTGCTGGATTGTTGATAGTCTGGCCTGCAAATTGGTACTCCACCGAGGGAGTAGTAGCCAGGAGATTAACATTAAACTCCTCCGATAACCTTTCTTGAACCACCTCAGCATGTAGCAGTCCTAAAAAACCACACCTAAAGCCTGATCCCAAAACTGCCGATTGCTCTAGTTCATAAGAAAAGGCCGGATCTGTCAGCCTAAACTTAGCTAAAGCTTCCTTTAACTCAAAATATTCTCCTGTCTCAATAGGATAAAGCCCCACATAAACCATCGGTTTAACCTCCCGGTAACCCGGCAAAAGCTCAACATTCAAATCGGTGGAGATAGTATCACCGACTCTCACTAAATCAGGTTGCTTAATACCTGTGGCAATATAACCAATCTCCCCCGCCTCAAGGCAGTCAGCAACAGTTAACTGAGGAACAAAGTAACCCACTTCCAGAATTTGCCCGCTAGCTCCAGTCCCCAAAAAGACAATCTTTTCTCCACTTCTAGGAGTCCTCCCTTCTACAATTCTTACCTGGGCCATCACTCCTTTATAAGAATCAAAAAAAGAATCAAAAACTAGTGCGCGCAGCGCAACTCGTCCTGAACCCGATTTATCGGGTGAAGGATCTGCTTTGGGTGCAGGTACCTTCTCGATAATTGCTTTTAAGATCTCTTCCACTCCTTCTCCAGTTTTTCCAGAAGCCAGAATGATCTCATCTTCCCGAAAGCCAAAGGTATCCATAAGTTGGAGAGCACACTTTTCTATTTCTGGATGACTAAAATCAATTTTACGTTCGCCGTTAGGCGAAGGGAAGATTGACAGCATGTCAACCTTATTAATCACCGGAATTAAAGTTAAATTCTGATTTAAAGCTGACAGTCCATGATCTAAAGTTTGGGCTTGGATTCCTTGAGTAGCATCAACTAAAAGTATCGCTCCCTCTACTGCCGCCAAAGCCCGGGAAACTTCATAGGAAAAATCCATATGGCCGGGAGTATCTATTAAGTTGAGAGTGTAAAGTTGAGAGTTGAAAGTATAATTTAATCGGACCGGGGCTAATTTGATGGTAATACCCCGTTCTCTTTCCAAAGCTAAAGAATCCAAAAGTTGGGGTTGGAGTTTGTCTTTGGCCACAGTGCCGGTAATCTCCAGCAAACGGTCAGCTAAGGTCGATTTCCCATGATCAATATGAGCAATAATCGAAAAATTTCTGATGTTTGCCATGGGAGTATTGTAGTGGAGTTTGAACTTTGAATCAATTTGCTTTAAAAAACTTAGATTGGGCCTGTTTCTTCTAGAATCTCCTGAGATTTAACATTAAATTGAGCATTGTAGACTCTTTTGATTAAATTGCCAAAAGTCTCTAACTCTTTGACCCTCAAAAGCCATACCAAAAGGATATAAACTGATAAACCAAAAATAGAAGCAATGCCTGTTAAAAGAATTAAATTAACCGTTTTTCTGGTGTCAAAAGCTATATCTAACCCTTTCATCAAAAGGTATAACGTTATTGCTGCTGCCACTGCTGCCAAGATCATCTTCCCGGCGGGAATAAATAGACTAGCAATATCAAACCCCCCTAGTTTTTTATGGAGAAAATATAACAGGAGAATTACCGATAAATTAGAGACGATGGCATAAGAGAGGCCCAAACCCCATACATCCAACCGCAGTATCTGGATAAAAAAGACACTTAAAATAATATTTAGGGCCACAGTAAGGATAGAAACAACTACTGGGGTACGGGTATCTTTTAAAGCATAAAACCCCCTCACTAAAAGAAGGGCAACTGCTTGAGCTGCCAAACCCACCGCCAAGTAAGCTACGGTTTGTCCAGTTAGCACCGTCGCTGGCCAGTCAAATTGGGAAGCCCCAAAGACTAATCTCACTGCCGGAATCCTTAGGACTATTAATATTGCTGCCGAGGGTAAGCTTAAAAACATCACCTGATGCATAGTAGTCAAAAGGGTAGTCTTAAAAGCCTCATTTTCACCCTTTGCTTGCTCTTGAGATAAAACCGGTAAAGCTGCCTGAGCTAAAGTCGCCCCAAATAAACCAATGGGGACTGTCTGTAGATGCTGGGCAAAAGTTAAATAAGTTACAGAAGAGACCGAGATTAAAGAGGCCAATATTATGCCCACTGTCTCGTTGATCTGTTCCACGGCCACACCTACCGTCCTAATACTGATCAACCCGGAGATCTCTTTAATTCCCTCACTGTTTAAGTTAAGACTGAAGCGGTGTTTAAAGCCTAAAGAAGCCACCAAAGGAACCTGGATTAAAGCATGCAGGGCAGCGCCGATAATCACCCCGAAGGCCGGACCAAAAAGTCCAATATAGGGGGTCAAAAAAATAATCCCCAAAATTATTCCTACATTATAAAAAACTGCCGCTAAAGCCGGGATAACAAATCTTTGATAAGATTGGCAAACTCCGGCAAAAAAAGACCCTACCACCAGCAAAACTTGCCCTCCCAAAATAACCCTGGTCAAAACAGCTGTTAACTGTTTTTGCTCTGCCGAAAATCCTGGAACCACTAAATTGGTTAAAGGGTCAGCTACTATAAACACCAAGATACTAATTAAAATAAATCCCCCTAAAACTAAATTAAAAACATCCGCAGCAAATCTAAAAGATTCCTCTTCTCCTTTTTTATGTAAGTAGTCAGTAAAAATAGGAATAAAGGCCACTGACACAGCCCCAAAAATTAACAACTGAAAGATCAGGTCAGGTATTCTAAAAGCAGCCAAAAAAACAGCTGTCTGATCCGGAGAGAAGGTATGAGCCAACAATCTGTCACGGACTAAGCCTAAAAATTTGGAAGCCATCACTGTGGCCATAATCACCAAAGCCCCGGAAAGAATTGATGATTGTCTAGCTGAAAGCAGAAAAAGTAAATTTTTAACCATTGATGTTAAATTTTAACATCAATCCTTGCACCAAAGCTATACTCTGTGTTACCATACCAAGCTGTATGCCGGTTATCAAATCTGCGATTAAAAAAGTACGCCAAGATAAGGTGAAAACTGCCCGCAATCTAGCGAGAAAAAACAAGCTTAAAAGCCTGCTTAAAAAAGCTCGTAAAAACCCCAGTGCCAAAACTCTAAGCGCTGTTTTTAGTACTTTAGATAAAGCTGCTAAAGTTAAACTGATCCACCGCAATAAAGCCGCCCGCCTAAAGTCTCAGTTGTCTAAATTGATGGTTTCTAAATAACTTGACAACTCTTTTAGTTTAAAATCTTGCATCTTTAAACTTGCATCTTTAAAGTTTCGGGCGTAAACTAAAAGTATGGCTGCCTCCAAAAATCCGGGTCAAAACCTCTACCGCATTAACTTGCTGGTACGCAAAGGAGAGCCGGTAGCAATCTTAGTAGCTTTACTAAAGTGGATTTTATCCTCGGGTAGGTTTATTGTCATTTTAGTAGAACTGATTGTCATTGGAGCACTTGTCTATCGCTATCAGCTAGACACTGAACTGGATGATCTCAAAGATAAGATTAATCAGGAAATACCCTATTTAAAAAGTCTCAGAAATGACGAGATAATGATTAGGCAGACTCAATTCCAACTGGCTACTATTAAAAAGATAAAGGCTGAAAGCCCTAACTATTCAGCCGTAATAACAAAGGTTGGCAGCTTAATGCCTCTCAACAGCCGGCTTACTAGCATTGCTTTAGAGCAAACCCAACCCCACCCTAAAACTTCATTTACCATCAATGGACAGGCTCCCATCCAAACCAACGAACTGTCAGCTTTTATCCGTGCTTTAAAAAAAGATCCAGCTTTTTCCGAAGTCACCCTGACTAATGTGGCTTTCGAAAACGAAATCAAATTTTCAATTTCCGGCAGCTTGCCCCGAGGAGGGATAAATTAAATGTCACAAAACAAATATTACTCCCGTTATTACACCTATATTACACCTGTTATCACCAACAAACTGGTCAAATCTTCTACCCCCTATATCTTTAGTGTTTTAGCCGTTACTTTGTTTATGATCTTTATTATCCGTCCCACCCTCTCTACTATTGCCCAACTCCAAAAAAATATTGAAACTCACAAACAAATTCTGGATCAGTTGAAAAAAAAAGGCCAGGATTTAACTTTAGCTAAGCAAAATTTTGATAGCCTAGATCCCCAAACAAAAGAACGGATTAAACTGGCTCTTCCTTCCCAAGCTCAAGTAACTTCCTTAGTCAAAAGTCTGGAAGATTCAGTTAAAAAAGAGGCTTCCTTTTCAGCTCTACAAGTTCAGTCGGTGACAGTCTATGACAACGCTGCAGAAGCTACAACAAGCCCTAATTTAGGGGAGATCGAATTTGCTTTAAATGCTCAAGGATCATATCAACAGCTTATGGCCACCCTTGATTACTTAAAACATTCTTCCCGGATTGTAACACTGACCAACATTGTCCTAAACAAACCGGCAGAAGGAAATATGTCGTTATCAGTAACAGGAAAGGCTTACCTATTAAAAAACTAACTTTACAATGAGCGGAAGACAATTTTTATATATCCTCATAGCTACCTTAATCACTGTCCTTATTTGGGTAGCTTCAGACATCATCCATACCCGAACCCAGAGCGACATCTCTCCCCAAGTACAAGAAGTTTTAGAACCAGTTAACCCAAACTTCGATCAAGAGGTAATTAATAGTCTCTCTTTGTAAAGACATGGAACCCAAAACCAAAATTCCAACACTTTTAGGATTAAGCCTTATTTTGGTTGGTCTGGGTGTGGGTGTCTTCCTAGCTAATCAAAACCAGGCCTTAAAATCTAAAGCCAGCCCTTCCGTGGAGCCCCAAAATATTAATTTAGTCAACCTCTCTGCCACCCGTGCCTCCCTCTATTGGCAAACTCAAGTGCCGGCTGTCGGGTTTGTCCAACTGGGAACGCCCCCCATAGCTACCCAGACTTTCCGTGATGAGAGGGATTTGCAGTCTCCTCAAAGCCATCAGCTCCATTTTGTCACCCTGACTAATCTTCAACCGAGTACCACCTATTATTATAAAATTAACTCCGGAATGTTAACCTATCCGCCTAAGGAGTTTTTAACTTTTACCACGCTCCCCAAAACTATCTCTTATGACTTCCCACCCTTAATTGGCACAGTAATCAACGAATCTAAAAAGCCGGTTGTTGAAGCTCTTATTACCTTACAGATCCCCGGAATGGAGAAATTGGCAACTGTCACTAAAGTGGCCGGAAATTTTCTCTTACCTCTGACGGAAATCTATCCCGCCTCCTCAAGCGAGGTTATCCCTACTTTCAACCCCGACCTTAAAGCTACACTGACCATCTTTGATGATAAACAACAATCTCAGATAGCAATCAACCCTTTCTCTGCTGCCCTGATCTCTTCTCCTTTGATATTAGGACAAGATCAGAATTTAACTAGCCCCACTAAAGCTCCTTTTGTTCCCCACTTCGACATTAACAACGACGGTAAAGTTAACTCTTTAGACCGCAGTATCATCCTAAAAAATTTTGGTTCAAAGCCTACCCAAAAGGTAGCTGACTTAAACCAAGATGGAGTGGTCAATAATCAGGACTTACAGATGATGGATCAATCTGTCAGCCGATAAAAGCTTGGACCAGCTTGGCTAAAGCTACTTTTTCCGCCATAGCTCCATTTTTAATATTAAACTCAGTCTGTAAAGCCAGTTTATATAATTGTTCAAAGTCCTGAGGGTGGAAGTTCTGTCTTTGGGCTAAAATTTTTCTCTGAATAAATCCCTGGGGAGGTAAAGGCAAGAGATTACGCCGCAATCCGTAATAAATCATCGTCACCACATAAACCCAGCCATAGTCTAAAAGAAGCTTCTGAAGCTCTGAAAAAGCCTGAGGTTTCTTTTCCAGCAAAGCATCCAAAAAGGGAAAGGCCGAAAGCTCTTTTTCTCCTTCAAAAAGCAAAATCTTGGCCCCTAGTTTGTGAGCACTTTTTAAAATCAAGGAGTCATTTTTTAAAGAAGGGGCCATTACTGCCAAAAACAGCTCACCTGCCAACTTAGGCAGCTTTTCCAAATCCAATGTCTCTGGAGCATTCTCCACCAAGACCAACCTTCTACCCTCAAACAAAAGCGGTTGAGACAACATTATCTCTTCAATCTTAGCTATATCATCTTGCTTTAAATCAACAATACTTACTAAATTCCGGCTAAAATGGCTGCGGATCTTTAAAAGTTCACTTCTTTTCCCCACCTCTCCTGGACCGTGCAAAAGGGCAATCTTCATCTTTTAAGGCTCTCGCTTTGGGTAGGTGAAATATTAGCACTTTGAGTGGCTTCTATTTCCTCCAAAAAAGAATCTTTAATAAACTGTTGGATCCTGGAAAAATCATCCTCAGGGGGCAGAAGCACCCAGGCTCCACCAAAATTACCCTCTGTCGGGGTAATCAGCAGGGGAGAGGTTCCGCTGCCATCAATCACCACACTTTTAGTTGATCCCATTTTCTGAACTAATTTGATAAAGTCTAAATACTGAGTTTGGGGGATATCACTCTCGACACTTCTGCCAAAAGTCCTGCCTAACTCAACGATCTTACCGGCATCAAACAGTGTTTGAAAAGACAAAACTTTATTTTTAAAGGCTTGCAGCGCCTGTTGTTGCCTTTTGGACCTGGCAAAATCACTTCCCTCACCGTTTAACCCATGACGGGATCTGACAAATTTGAGAGCTAAAGCTCCATCCATATGAGTCATCCCCTTTTTAAAGGTTAAATGTTCAAAACGGCATAAAAAAAAAGTCTTGGCTTGGTCATCACTATAAACCAAACTTTTTCCTGGCTCAGCCGCGGCAGTAGCAATTTTCTCCTCTTTGTCTAAAAGAACTTTGACCTTTCCTGTTTTTATATTAAGTTTCTTGGCCTTCTCCTCATCAATCTCTATCTCCTCTTCTTTATATTCACAAAGGTCATTCTCTTTACCCTCAAGGGGGTAAAAATAATCATCAAAGGAACGGGTTACTTCAATATCAATCCCCTCCATTAAATCCACGACCTGAACAAATCCAGCAAAATCTACCCTCACCGCATAAGGGATTTTTAGGCCCAAAATCTGGCCAATCTCTTCCCGGACAAACTTTAGTCCTTCTCCGCTACTAAGCCCCGTCTGATAAAGGGTATTAACCTTGGCCTGGTGCTTAGAAATCCACAGATCCCGTGGCAAAGAAACGAGCACCGCCTTTTTGGTTTTTAAATCATAAGAGGCTACCATGATGGTATCAGTCAAAGTTGCTCCATCATGTCTTCCTCCAGCCATGCCTAACAGTAAAATATTAATTCTTCCTTGATCTTCCTCCAAAGTAGTCTCTCTGCCTAAAACATAATTGAATACTGAAGACCTGTTTGGTTTATCCCCCCCTGTTAATAAAAAAACCCCGATCCCTAAAAAGATCAGAATTAAGGCTCCAAGTTTAAACCAAGGAGATACATGGGGCAGCTCTTTTTGTTTCAAGTTTAACGGCTTTAGTTTACTCATAATTTGACCTGACCGGATCAAAATTGTACCATTTTTTTAAAATGAAATTAAATAAGATAGGCTATTTTTACAATCTTTACAAATTCCTCTGGATCCAAAGAAGATTTTCCAATCAGTAGCCCGCTCAGCTCTTCCTGTTGTAAAAACGCTTTGCTGTTGTCTGAGGTCACACTTCCTCCATATAAAACCTCTAAATCTTCCCCATATTGTTCTTTAAGCCCCTGGGCTACCAAGGCAGCATTTTGAGGAGTATCCGGGTTACCACTGCCGATGGCAAAAATGGGTTCATAAGCGATGAGATTAACTCCCTCTGGTACCTTAATTTCCTTTCCCTGAACACAAACCAGGGGAGTAATGTTAAACTTTTTTGCCTGCTGCACCTTTTCTGAGATCATCTGATCAGTCTCTCCAAAGTTCTCCCGTCTTTCAAAATGCCCTAAAATAGCCAAATCTACCAATTCAGATAAAATTCTGGCTGACTCCTCCCCGGTATAAGGACCTTCAGCAAAAGGAGATACATCTTGAGCTCCAACAATAAGGGGATAATTACCTACTAAAACGGCCTTTTTGACCTCTTCAATATCAGTAAAGGCCGGACAAACCACTACCTTAACATGAAGGCGGTTTTCTAACTCCGGTCCCACTTTATCAATCCACTCCAAAGCTTCCCTAATATTTTTATTGCTCTTCCAATTGGCAATAATCCAGAGTTGCTTATTCATAACTGTTAAATCTTTTCTCCAAACCAGCCATATTTATTCAAGTCTACCGTAAAATCATCCGAAACTTCTATCCCTTCAGATGCCAATAAAGCCTTTTGTGCCTGTTTAGGATGTTCCAAACATTTAGTGGAAATAAAACCTTCCCTGTTTATTATCCTTTGCCAAGGCAAATCATTGGACTCGGTACAAAAATGCAAAATACCCCCCACCAGTCTTCCTCCCCGCGGCATCCCTGCCAAAGTAGCTACTGTCCCATATGTTGTGACTTTACCTTGGGGAATTTGTTTAACCACCCGGATAACATGCTCCTTAAAGCCCATCTTATCAATAGTTTAGAAGAAATTGTTAAAAACTAAAACCCTTAAGTTGCGATCAACTTTAATAAATCGGCTTTAGAAGTATAGCCAATTTTACGGCCAACTTCCTTATCATCCTTTAAAATGATATAAGTTGGGATGCTCATCACCCCGTACTTGGTGGCATCAGTAGGGTTTTCGTCAACATTCACCTCAACAATTTCCACCTTACCATCAAGCTCTTTATGAAGCTCCTCTATCACCGGCTTCATCGCCTGGCAAGGGGAACACCAAGGGGCCCAGAAATCAATTAATTTAATTGCCATACGAAGAAAAATAATACCATAGATTTTCAATTTGTAAAATACCAAAAATACTAGAAAATATTCCTATATTGATATTAATATTAATTTTTCCTACAATTATCCCATGGTCGAAAGAAACGCAAAACAACAAAGAAAGTTCGATGAGGAAGTACATATTGAGGGATTACGCGTCCAAAGACAGTGGGGTATAAGAACCCTAGACTCTGCCCTTTCACGAGGTGTGAAGGTACGAATAGAAAAATTAGGTTTATTGAATTTAGGAGTAGAAACAGAACCTTATACTGAAAAGAGTATTGACAGAATGATGGCTCAGGAATGGGGTACCCCGCCGACTTTAGCAAAACCCACCCTAAGAGAAACTTGAGACAGATAGTATCTTCTACCTGCTCCTGGTATACTTAACTTCGTCTTATGCTCAGTAATCTTCTTGATGACCTAAATCCAGTGCAAAAAGAGGCTGTTAAAGCTACTGAAGGACCGACTCTAATCATGGCCGGAGCAGGGAGTGGAAAAACTAAAGCTTTAACCCACCGGGTAGCCTATCTTATTAAAGAAAAAGCTGTCCCCCCAGAAAATATCTGTGTTTTAACTTTTACCAACAAAGCCTCTGATGAGATGAAAGGCAGAATTATCAAGCTTTTAAGCTATCAACCCAAAACCTCTAACCTCCCAACCATGGGCACCTTTCACTTTTTCTGTGCCCGGATTTTACGAAAAGATGGACACCTTATAGGACTCCCCCCCTCCTTTTCTATCTATGACGAACATGATGCCTTAGATGCCATCAAAGAGGCAATGAAACATTTAGACCTCTCCCCTCAAAAAAGCTCTCCTTCCGGAATCAAAAATACTATCTCCCAGGCCAAAAACGAGATGATCTCCTCCCTGGAATATCCTCAATATGCCAGGGGTTACTATCAGGAAACGGTAGCTAAAATTTATCTGGAGTACCAAAAAATACTGGAAAAAAACAAAGCGGTAGATTTTGATGATCTACTGCTTTTAACCGTCAAGCTGTTTCAGACTTACCCGGAAGTTTTATCCCAATACCAGCTTCAGTTTCGCTACATCTTAATTGACGAGTATCAGGATACTAACACTGTCCAATATTTACTCTCCAAACTTTTGGCCCACCGCTACAAAAACATCTGTGTGGTAGGGGATGCTTCCCAATCCATTTACATGTTTCGGGGAGCTGATTTTAGAAATATTGTTAATTTCCAAAGGGACTACCCGGGAGCCAGAGTTTTTAACTTAGAGCAAAACTACCGCTCTACCCAAATCATCTTGGACGCTGCCTTTGCAGTCATCTCTAAAAACAACTCCCACCCAATCCTCAAGCTTTGGACTAACAACCCTCCCGGAGAAAAAATTGAGGTGGTAGAAACCAGGAACGAAGAGGAAGAAGCCCTTTTTATTGTCAGTAAGATTAAAAAGTTTAACTTCCCTCTTTCCAGTTGTGCGGTGTTATACCGCACCAACGCCCAATCCCGGTCCTTAGAGGAAATTTTTCTCAAAGCCGGAGTGCCTTATATTTTAGTAGGGGGCATTAGGTTCTATGAGAGAAAGGAGATTAAAGATATACTCGCGTACCTGCGGCTTCTGGCCAACAGTGAGGATTCAATCTCTAAAAATAGGATTGAAAAAATCGGCAAAACCCGAGCAAATAGGTTCCGGGAACTTTTCAGCGAGACCTTAACCAACTATACCACTTTAGAGCTGTTAGATTTAATTTTACAAAAGACTGATTATTTAGATTATCTGGATGACGGTGCTGATTCCGGTAAATCAAGGATTGAAAACGTCAAAGAGCTTCGCTCGGTGGCGCAGCAGTACCCCAACTTAATAGAGTTTTTAGAAAATGTCGCCCTGGTAGAAAGTGAATATTCCTCAGATGAAAAGCTCAAAAGGGGACAAAACAAAAAAGAAACTGTTACCTTAACTACCCTCCATCAGGCTAAAGGTTTAGAGTGGCCAATGGTCTTTATAGTTGGCATGGAAGAGGGTTTGTTCCCCCATTCGAGGTCTTTACTGAATCCCAATGAGCTGGAAGAAGAAAGAAGGCTTTGTTATGTTGGTATTACCCGGGCCAAAGAGAGACTTTTTTTAACCTATACCAGACAAAGGCTTTATTTTGGCACCCGTTCTAATAACTTAGTCTCCCGTTTT
The DNA here is from genome assembly GCA_000997385.1 of Candidatus Daviesbacteria bacterium GW2011_GWA1_41_61. Taxonomy (GTDB): domain Bacteria; phylum Patescibacteriota; class Microgenomatia; order Daviesbacterales; family UBA10151; genus GWC1-40-9. The sequence continues at coordinate 154,696 of LCBT01000002.1, read as the reverse complement.
GTCATTGATCTGCCAGAAGAACTGATTAATTCTGCCACAAATTATCAGGACCGAGGCCAGTTTTTGGATGATGTTACAATTGATCAGGATCAAGATGAATGGCTCAATGTGTAGATAAATAATGAAATCTTTGATTGGAGCAGCTTTAATCCTCGTAGCTTTTTTTATTCATTTCTACCTGCCTCCACTTCAGACCCACCCTACCCCAACTCAAGCTAATCAATCTCCTTCAGTGTTATCTGCCAGCTCAGATTCTCCAACTTCTCTGCAACCTATTAAAACAGAGTCCCGTTTTAAAGAAGAGTTGGTAGAAAAAACCGAAAGCCTCCCTTATAAAACAGTTTATAATGATGACCCGGAAACCGAAGCCGGAACTGATACCGTCCTCCAGGAAGGTGAGGATGGCAAAAAAACTACTGTCACTAAGCTCACTTTATACGAAGGAAAGGAATACTCCCGGGAAATTGTGGGCACGGAGACTCAAGACCCTAAAGACAAAATTATTTCCCGGGGAACAAAAATCGTTTGGAAAACTTTACAAACTGCCGACGGAGAGATCAGATACTGGAAAAAATTACGGGTTTGGGCCACCCATTATGATTCTCACTGCCTCGGATGTAACGAATGGACAGCCATCGGTATGAGACAAGGAAAAGGGGTCATTGCTGTTGACCCCAAAGTTATAAAACTAAGGAGTAAAGTTTATGTTCCGGGGTATGGGGTAGCGGTAGCAGGTGATACCGGGGGAGCCATTAAAGGTAATATTATTGATTTGGGCTTCGATGATGCAAGAACTGCAGGTTGGAAAGCAAAATTTGTTGATATATACCTACTCTAAAAATTTAACGCTTTCAAAAATCTCATTGAGTAGTTTATCCTCAGATGCATTAAACCAACGAAAATCAATTAGTTGAAATATTTTATCTCCCTTAGCCCATGTATAAAATTTTGCATCTAGTGGTTCACAAATCCCTTTTTTTCTATAATAGCCATCTACTCCGCTATTATTTTTGACTAACACATCATCAGGCAAATAAATCCCACAATTTCCTGCTCCTTCACTGTTTGGGCCCTGTTCTCTTTCAAAATCTTCTAAAGAAAGTTTTTTAAGATTATTAAAATATCTGAAATTTATGGTATTGTGACTTCTTTTATCTTCCTCATTTTGTGGTTTTAAATCAAAAACCCGATATATGCTTCCACTTTCTATATTGGTAAACTCTGTTAGGGTCCAACTTGTCGGATATTTTAAAGAAAATCCATACTTACTATTTGTATATGTTTTCCAGTTAGCACTTCGAGTTCCCTCAGTGTCAACAGTTTCATCAGTTAGACTTGTCTTGGCACAGTCAACATAGGCAAAAGTGGAGTTATAACCTATACATTGATTATTTAATGGGATACCATGGCAAGCAAACACTTGTCCGCATTTTTTATTTTCTGGAAAACCAATTAATATTACGTATCCGATTGAAACTGCGACTAAAATTACCAGGATACCCAAAATAGGAGCAAAGCCTTTTTGCATTAATTTAAGTCTAGCACAATTTTGATGGCTTCTTCTACCTCTTGTGAATTTGTTTTGGATAACTTACCAACCTTTTTAACTAACCTTTCTTTATCAATAGAACGTAATTGATTAACAATAATGGTTGATTGTTTATTTAGCCCCTTTTGTTTGTTAATTTTAACTATATCCGGGCCAATGAATTGTGGGATGATTGAGCTAAAGGGGATAACAATTACTGTGGGCAGAACTTGATTTAGTACGTTGTTAGAGATAACCAGTACCGGGCGTTTTTTATGGATCTCCCGACCAAAGGAAGGGTTTAAATCGGCAATAAAAATTTCCCCGTTTTTAGGATAACTTGCTGAAGGCTTCTTCATCGGCGCGTGCAAAATCTTTGCGGATTTCTTCAATAATTTGCCGTTGTGCCTCTGCGCTCTTGCGAAGCAGATCTTTTAAATCTTTCTTGCTTAATTTCTCTTCAATAGCGCTAGCAATAAATTTGCTGCGAGAGCGGGTAGGAATTAACTTCCGAAGATCCCGGGCTAAATCATTTGGTAAGGTAATGTTAATTCTTTGTGTCTGCATGCTGAAATTTCCCTTCACCTATACACACTAATTATACACACTGTATTGTTTTTGTCAATCTCTAGGAACGGTTCTTTCATTTTTAATCCCTGCCCGCTGTGGCGGGTAAAAATTTAAAGGTGGAAAGGATTTGATCCCCTGTTTCTGTAATTACCCTAAACAAATAGATCTTTTTATCTTTTGAGATATAGATATATTTTGGCTCACCAGCTTGGTAACCCACAACTTTAGATTTCCCTACCTGGTCTGAAACTGTGGCTTCTGCATCAGGAGTAATATGTCCTTTTGATGTAAAATCAAACACTCCCCAAAGATATGGGTAGTACCAATATTTATCAAACCATGCCTCTGCTGTTAAATTATTAGGGTTATCAAATACCCAAACACTAAAAGGATTGCTGTCATATTTTTCTTCCTGATCCAACACTACTACTGCCCTTAAAAATTTCCCCGGCTCATATCCCGCAGAACCACTAAAATTCTTTCTAAAATTAGTGCTGCCTCTTTTGTTAAATTTCTCTTCTGAGTCTACTTCGACGGTTAAATCATTCGAATACTTAAATCCAAATTCTGAATTTGAATAATTGTTAAATTCTGGCTGTTTTTCTGGTTGTTTTAAAGTAGTTGCGGGGCTTTGTAGTAAAGTCCCCTTATTTGTATTTTGGTAAAAGTATATTACACCAACAATAAGTATTACCGTTACAAAGATTAATAAAAGCTGGACAGAGCCTTTTTGCATAACTTTAGTTAATAAGCACCGCCTTTAAAGCTAGGACAGTTACTTTTTGCCCACTTTAAAAAGTCCTCACTACACTGCTCTTGATTTTTAAAATCCGGCCCCGGCATGCAATTAACCCATTCACTTTTCGGACAAACATAGTTTCTTTCTTCTAAAGTACCATCTAAAAATTTAAAGGTAGAAAGAATTTGGTTAAATATTTTTTTATTTTCTGAGAATTTGGGTGAATTTCCTTCTATACGGAATGCAAAGAGCAAACCATTTTTAATAACAAAAGCATCAGATGCTTCATACGCCGCTGGCACAGAGTCAAAGTAAAGACCTTTAATTCCACCGATTACTATATCATTAGAAGACAATTTTGTAGCATCATAAGATTTAATTGCTTGCTTTATATCTGTAACCCCTGCAGGATTAATATTAATAAAGATTAGATCAAAAACTAAATTATTATCCGTGTCATCGGGCAATCGCATGGTTATCTCGTTTGGGTTAAGTTCCTTGATAATTACAGCTTGAGGATATTGTATTGAAAATGCATTTTGGTGATTTATATATGCTTTCCAACTAGCAGTTTCATCAGGGGTTTGGGAAGGTGTGGGGGAAGGGCAAGGAGCAAATTCACAGTTAGGCCCTGATCTTCCCACAAAGGATCCGTCAGGACATTGTTTGGCTTCTTGGGTGCAAGCCTGAGGAGAGTTATTCCTGGGAAACGGAAGAGTATTGGGTTTTAAGTAGTAAACCCCTGCCACCGCTAAAGCGGTAAGGCAAATTCCAACTAAAACGGAAGTGGGACTAAAACCCTTTTGCATATTTTCAGAGTAGCGTGAAAATAACCTATTGTCAAAGAGAAAAGTTTCATGTTAATATCGGCCAATGACAAGAATAAATCAAAAAGGCCCAAAAAATAGGGAAACAAAGAGGAGAACCTCCCAATCTTTTTCTAAAACCTCCAGGCCTAAAACAGATTCAACACCAAATAAGAAAAGTTTTCTCTCCAAGATTAAACAATCCCCCTCTGCTCTTTTAAATTATAGACCCTCCAAAGGTGCTTATCTATTACTTTTAGCTATTGGTTTAGTCCTTTTGGCTTCTTACAAAAAAGAGTGGTTTATTGCTGCCACTGTTAACAACACTCCTGTTTCTAATCTAGAGCTACAGCAAAGACTGAATAAACAATACCGGGAACAAGTTTTAACCCAGATGATTAACGAAAAAATTCTTCTTAATGAGGCTGGTAAAAAAGGAGTCACTATTTCCAATAAAGAGTTGGATAATAAAGTAGCTGAGGTAGAAACTAAAGTAGGGGGGTCTAAAATGCTGGATAGTTTGCTCTCCAGCCAGGGACAAAACAGGGATAGCTTTAGACAACAGTTGAAGTTCCAACTGATTATTGAAAAGATATATGACGGCGAGGCAACTGTTTCTGCCCAAGAGGTTGAAAAATTTATTACTGAGAATAAAGACCGACTTCAAGCAACTGACTCTGCTGGACAGCAAAAAGAAGCCCAGGATTTATTAAAACAGGAAAAACTTTCTCAAATCTTTGCTGAGAAATTCCAACAGCTAAAGCAACAAGCCAAAATCAGGATCTTCTAAGGGCAGCTCTCTACCACTGCCCATCCATCAGGAATGTCACAGGAAGTCGGAAACTGCCGGCACTCTCCAGTTTTAGGATTTTCAGCAGCCCTAAGTCCCACATTACAAATTCGCGGTTGTTCTAGTCGAGAAAAAATATCTCTAATCTTTACAGGACCATCCCAGTACACAGATAACAGTAGTATAATCACCACTGCCACTAAAAATAGAGTTAATATAAAACCCTTCTGCACAAAATTAGTCTAACTGGAAAAGCCGTAAAAAACAAATTCCACTTAAGAGACGACTGGAGCAACTTGAAGATCTTTAATGATCTGTTCTACTTGGGCTGAAAAATCAGTGGTAGAAGTGGCCCGGGACCCCGATGGAGAAACCCGGTGAGTAATATCTAAGTTCTTGTTACCCACGCTGACACACCAACGGTAAGTTGTAGCGCCGTTGGTTAGACTTTTGAACTTAGTTACTGGATGACTGCCTAAAGTCACTACCTCTCCCGGACAATTTAAACGGTTAACTATTAAAAAGGTCACCGGTTTTAAAGCATAACCACAAACTACACCCTTAACGTCAGCACTGCTTACAGGATCAAGTTCAAAATTAGAGTTGGTTGAACAAGTTAGAAGTCCCCAGGAAGCCGGATATTTAACTACCACCCCATCAGCTTGATAGTTTTTAGTATCAACTGTTCCTGTCTCCGGACTCGTAGTCACACCGGAAGCCGGAGTAGGGCTCGTACCAATTTGAGGAAGAGAATCAATCCCATTTGGCCCGGTTACATCCACATTGTCGCGGGAAATCCGTCCAAAGAAAAAAATTCCCCCGATAATCGCCGCCAAGACAATTAAGGACACCGCTCCAATAATAATTGATCTAGTTTTAGGGTCCATCTTTAATATAGCCTATATAATTTTAACACAAACTACTATTTCTGTAAACCGGAAGAAGATATAATTGTGGAGTGGATTTAAAACTCGTTACCGATCAACAAAAAAAAGAATACAACAGTTTAGTGACCCATATTATGCAGTCTTGGCAGTGGGGAGAATTCAGACAAAGCCTGGGAACTAAAGTTAAAAGATATGGTCTTTATAAAAACGGAAAAATGGTTCAAGCTTTTCAGCTGACCTTCCATAAGATCCCTCTGTCCAACTCATATATTGGTTATCTGCCCAAAGGCCCTTTCCCTGATGAAAATCTGGCCCAAGCTTTAAAAAAAATCGCTCAGGAAGAAAGATGCGCTTTTATCAAAGTAGAACCAGATGTAGAAGCGTTAAGTGTTAAAGGGAAAGGGTTAAGAATAGATAAAAAATTTAAAGTTTCACCTAAGCCTTTGTTTACTAAATATAACTACCTATTAGATCTGACCCAGCCAGAAGAAGAGATTTTAAAAAAAATGCACCCTAAGTTTAGGTATAATATTAAGGTCGCGCAAAAACATGGGGTGAAAGTTGAAGAGAGGACCGATGATCAAGCTTTTGCCATCTATCTCAAATTACATTTTGCCACTACCCAAAGGCAGGGATTTTTAAGCCATACTCATAAATATCACCGCCAGGTCTGGGAAACTTTAAAGCAAGCTCAAATGGCCCGTCTTTTAATTGCTTTTTACCAACCGTCAGATAAAAAAGAGCCTCTGCCTTTAAATGCTTGGATGATAACTAATTTTAAAGATACGCTTTACTACCCTTATGGAGGATCGTTAAAAGAGTATAAAAATGTTATGGCTCCCACCTTAACTGCTTGGGAAGCCATTAAGTTGGGTAAAAAGTTGAAGTTAAAAAAATTTGATCTGTGGGGGGGAGCTAACCCTAACTTAGGAGCTAAAGATCCCTATTTTGGTTTCAGCCGTCTTAAAGAAAATCTAGGGGCAGAGTTGGTTGAATACATCGGGACTTACGATCTGGTTTTTAACCCTCTTATTTACATCCTGATTAATACTTTAGAAAAGTTTAATAAAATTAAGGTACTTCTCTTAAAGCTGGTTCAAAGATAAAATGGGTTGTCTATGGATTCTATCTTCATCCTGACTTTATTTTTGTTGCTAGTTTGTTTTCTAGCTCTCTCTTGGTTTGCTGGGACCGATGCTCCTTTTATTCCTACTAAGATGCATTCTTTACAGTCCATATTTAAGCGGGCTGGACTTAAAAAGGGCAAAAATTTTTATGAACTGGGCTCAGGCGATGGACGGGTAGTCCTAAAAGCAGCTGCCACAGGAGCCCAAGCTTATGGGATAGAACAATCTTGGCTGAGAGTCTGGTTCAGCCGCTATCAAGCATCTAAATTAAAGCTTCCTAATGCTCATTTCTTTCACGGCAATATCTTTGACCGCAGTTATTACCCAGCTGATATCGTCTATATCTATCTTCTGCCCAAAGCTTTGGATAAGCTGGAAGGAAAACTTAAAAAGGAGCTTAATAAAAGATCGGTAGTGATAACCCAAACCTATCATTTCAAAAACTGGCAGCCATTTACAAAGATCAACAACTTTTATTTTTACAGAGTTTAAATTTAGCTACCTAAATATTTGGGAGATCAAACTGCCTACCAAACCGCTGGCTATAATCACGAGTATAGCAATAGCGGAATGTTCCAAAACCACCCCTAAAACCTTTTCTCCTCTTTGTTTAGCCAAAAAAACGCTAAAAATGTTTAAGAAAGTTAAACCTAAAATAACCTTTGTCCAAATAGCCGTACTTAAACTTAAAGTTAGCACTGGAATAACAAAAATTAGGGCAAACAAAAATTTAAACAGCAAGGTAGCTCCACTGGCTTGCCAAACCTCTTTAAGAGAATATTTACTGTCTGTTTCCTGGGAGACATGAATTCCCAAAGCATCAGAGAAAGCATCAGCGATAGATATAGTCAAAATTGCCCCCACTACTGCCAGTTGAGATTGGGTGGTAGAGTAAAGGCCCACCATCAGTCCTAAGGTAGCAATCACTCCTGAAGTTAAACCAAAACTTAAGCCTATCCTTAAAGGATGTTCATTAAATGATAATAGCAAAAAAAGGGGAATTATTGAAGGTAGATCTCTTTTAAATTATCCAGAAGTTTGTGAAACTGTTGGTGTTTGCCTGCCCCGATTTTTTCCATTTCTACCTTCTCAAACTCTTTTGCCAACCTTTTCTGGATTACCTCATCAAGATGCATGTCAGCCATCATATATAAAATATTATCCTCTTTATCAATATGCTCCCTTAGTAAAACAATATACTTTTGGGTATTCTTCGCAATTTCCCCAGCAGCTTTCCCCTCTCCATTTTCATACTTTAAGATAGCTTCCCTTAAGCCCTTAATATACCCCCTGCCCATATCATGTTCTACAAGCATCATTCCAATAGGGCCATCTTCTTTGGGAATGCCACTTTCTTCCAAGGCTGGGAATAAAAGCTCCTCTTCTTTACTGTGGTGGCATTTATCGACAAAAACTTGTAAAAACTCTAAAATCTGGTTTAGATGGGTAAGATCAACTTGCTGTCCTTTTTTCAGTCTCTGACTAATCTCTTCTAAAATATCCAACATCAACAGTACCCCTTGATGTTCATCTTTTAGCTGCTGAGTGGCCTTCATGTAGCAAAAATTATACCACCCACCCCCTCTACTTTCCTAGTAGGTTATAATCGGGGAATATGGAAAATACTGAAATAGAGATTGATAAGGTCAAAGGCTTGGGGGATTTTGTAGAGATAGAGTATATTGGCAAAAAAGAAGTAGATCCTAAGAAAACTGCCCAGCAGATGATTCAATTTTTAAAAAAAGGACTGCAAGGGAATTAAAATAAACCAACAAGGCTATCCTTATCTTTTACTCTATCCCAAAGAAGCCAAGTTTGAAGAGATTTAAAACTCCATTGGGGAGCCTATTTGGAAGCAGTTATTATCTGGATCAGCAAGTATGGCTAACCACATCTGAGGATCTTCTGAGGGGTGATAAGGCTCAGCGACAATTTTTGACCAGTTTAATATCAGTTATTACGGATTTTCTTCTGCTGATCCCGGGGGTATAATCTTTGCCATGAAACTACTTCATACTGCAGATTTACATATTGGCATGACCAATTATTCTAAGTTGGACCCGGAAACCGGGCTGGAAAGTAGACTTCTGGATTTTTTCAAAACTTTGGATTTAATGGTGGACTATGCTATCCAAAAAAAGTTAGATGCTTTTATCTTTGCCGGTGATGCTTATAAAACCCGTGATCCCTCTCCTACCCAACAACGGGGTTTTGGGGAAAGAATCAGAAAAATCACCAAAGCCGGAATTCCGGTTGTTTTAGTAGTGGGCAACCATGATACCCCTAATGCGGAGGGCAAAGCCAACACTTTAGATATTTATTCTGCTTTAGAGATGGAGAATGTTTGGGTTTCCAGACAACCCCAGTTTTTTAACATCCCTACTAAATCCGGAAATCTACAAGTTTTGACTGCTCCCTGGCTGCATAAAGGGGAGTTTAAAACTTTAGGAGATAAACTGCCGGCCATGTATGAAAAAATCAACCCTTCGACAAGCTCAGGGCCAGCTATTTTGGTAGGACACCTGGAGGTAGAAGGGGCTTCTTTTGGCAGCGAAAAGGGGTTGGCTATTATCAATGATGTCGCCATTCCCCTGTCTCTTTTAACAAACAGAAAACTTTCTTATGTTGCCTTAGGCCACATTCATAAGTATCAGGTTTTGGCCAAAGATCCGCCAGTTATTTATTCTGGTTCACCGCAAAGAATTGATTTTGGAGAAGAAAAGGAAGAGAAGGGATTTGTAATAGTTAATATCTCCACACCAGCCCAAACCACTTATGATTTTGTCCCCTCTGATGCTCGGAAATTCTTAACCATAAGGGTTTCATTACAAGAGGAGGAGGTAGAACCTACCGAAATTATTCTTAAAGAAATCAAAAAACATGACGTAGAAAATAAGGTGGTTCGTCTGATAATCGATATCCCAGCTTCAGTCAGTAAAGAGATCTCTATGGATAAAATTAAAAAAGCTTTAGATTCAGCCTACTTTATTGCTGGCATCTCCAGAAATGTAGAAAGAAAAGAGAGGACTATTTTAGAGGGTCAGGAAGAGGTAGAAAGACTAACTCCCATTGAAGCTCTACAAAAATATTTTGAATCCAAAAAATACAGTCCAGAAAAAATCAAACAGTTAGAAAAGTATGCTGCATCTATTTTAGAAGGTTGATATAAAGTATATGATTCCTGTTAAATTAAAACTAGCAAATTTTACCTCTTATGGAGCTGATGTCCCTGAGCTGGACTTTACCCAGTTTCATATGGCAGCCATATCGGGTCAAAACGGGGCCGGTAAATCATCACTTTTAGACTCTATTACCTGGTGTTTGTGGGGCTCATCCAGACTGGGAGATTCAGCAGATCAACTGGTCAGGCTAGGACAAACTTGTATGACGGTAGAGTTTTCCTTTCAGCTAGACGAGCATATCTATACTGTCAAACGAGGTAGAGTCTTAAAAGGAGGCGGACAAACTTCTTTAGAAATGTTTTCTAACTCTTATAACTTAACTGAAGGCACTATCAAAACTACCCAACAAAAAATTATTGATACTCTCCATTTAACTTATGAGACCTTTATCAACTCTGCTTTTTTAAGACAAGGGCATGCTGATGAATTTACCACCAAAGGCCCTTCCGATCGAAAAAGGATTTTGGCAGATATTTTGGGACTATCCCACTATGATAAGTTGGAAGAAAAAGCTAAGGAAAAAGCCAAAGAGGTCCAAACTAAATTACAACTTTTAGAATATCAACTGCTAGAAATTGAAGCAGAACTTTCTCAAAAAGAGGCTCGGGAACAAGCTCTCACCGAGGCGGAAGAGGAAGCTAAAAAAGTAGAATCTCAACTTAAAGAGGTAGAAGCACAAATAAAACTTATTGATAAAGAACGGGAGGCAGCAGCTACCAAGCTTCAGTCCTTAGAAGAAACCAAGACCAGAATTGAGGCAGCCCAAAAAGAGTTGGCAGATTTAAAGCTGCAGATCTCCTTAAAAGAAAAAGCTCAAACAGAATATCAGGTAATCTTATCTCAAAGGCAGCAAATTGAAACTGCCTACCAGCAGTTACAAAAACTCCAGGAGGAGAAGAAAGCTTTGGAAGGAAAAAGGTCGGAGCTTATTACAGTTAAGGACGAGCTGGCTGCCCTGCAAAAACAGCTCCTGGAACTAGAAGACAGACGGGGCCGTAAGATTACTTCTTTAGAAGTGGATATTAAAAGGCTACAAACCGAAAATGAACAATATCAAAAACAGCTCGATCACTTAAAATCCCACAAAGATCTCTGCCCTACCTGCGGACAGAATATCGGTGAGGATAAAAATAAAGAAATTATCGTCAAAAATGAGGCTAAGTTAAAAAAAAACAATGCTCAATTGGAAACTCTAGAAAAACAGATTGCCCAGGTTAAAAACTATCTCATTCCTCAACAAAAAGAAGCTGATGATAAAGAGATCTCTATCCAAAAACTGGAAGAAGAGACTAAAGAGTGGAGCTTTTTAAATATCAAAATTACTAACTTAGAAAAATATGTTGATTTATATACCAAACTTCAGCAAGCAGAAACTGCGGTCAAAGCCCATCAAGAAACGATTAGTGATCTTCTTAAAATCTCTCAAAATAAACAGGAGCAGATTGATAAAGAGAGCCAAGGTTTAGAGCAGCTCACTTTTTATCAACAACAGCTGGAAGAGGTTAAAAGCAAACTTCAAGGGAAAGATTCAATCAAACAAGAACTGGCTCAAAAAGTTTTAGAGCTTCGGGGCAAGGTAGGAGAAGCAAAGCAGTTAGTATCCCAAGCCGAGCAATTGGAAAACTTGCAGAAAGACAAACATACTGAGAAGAAAAAGTTCCAGGAGGAAAAAGCAGCTTATGAAGAGTTGGCTTTAGCTTTTGGCAAAAAAGGCATCCAGGCCATGATTATCGAAACTGCCATCCCAGAGATTGAAGATGAGGCCAACAGATTATTAGACAGACTGACAGAAGGGCGGATGAAAGTTAGATTTGAAACTCAGCGGGAAACAAAAACCCTTCGACAAAGTTCAGGGCAGGCTAAAACGCCGGGGATTATTGAGACGTTGGATATTATTATCTCTGATGAGATGGGAGAAAGGCCTTATGAAGCTTATAGTGGAGGAGAGCAGTTTAGGGTCAACTTTGCCATCAGACTGGCTTTATCTAAACTGTTAACTCATCGGGCCGGAGCTAAGTTACAGTTTTTAGTCATTGATGAAGGCTTTGGCACCCAAGATGCCCAGGGAAGATCCAGGATTGTGGAAGCCATGGATGCCATCAAAGATGATTTTGAAAAAATTTTAATCATCACTCATTTAGAAGAGTTAAAGGAAGAATTCCCAGTGAGAGTTGAAGTTAATAAAGGCCCCACAGGCTCCACCTTTGAAGTTGTGGGTATATAATCCAAGCTATGGAAAGAGCAGACCTGGATCAATTTTTCCCTAAAGGTGAACAATTTACTAACCCATCACCAGCATTTTGGGGTCTTTTAAGAAAAGTAAATTTCTATTCTCCAGTTTTAGTAGATACATTCTTATTAGATATTGACCCAGATACAGTCATTGCCAGAAGAGGCAGATTCTCTCGAGATGATGAATATTATACTATAGGAGGAAAAATCATGGATCGGGCTTGTGGATATATGATTCTCCTAGGAGACCTCTCATCAGAACTCCGCCTTAAACTTGTAGCCTGGAAACATTGGGGAAACACCTCTAAAGGAGAATTGGGGGAAGTTCTGTTTAACGATCGGCCTTCCAATGGAGGATACAAGGGACGGGTTACTCTCTCCAGTAACGGAAGGAGATTAACCGGAAAAGAAAGATTTGGTCAACTAAGAGAAGCAGAAATTATAAGCGGCTTAAGTCTTGAATATTATCCTGAGAGATGGAATCTACTTCCCATAGACCCATCTAATCCCCAACAATTTTTTGACTGGTGGATTATCAGTGAGTTTCTTCCCAGGTTTTTAAAAGGCAGAGTTAACCCTCTAGCCCATGTACCGATGAAAGAGATGCAAGGTTGGGTAAAAGTAAGCGATGACCCATCAGAAATCTAGTAACGATTCTACCTTTGAAGTGGTAGGAGTTTAATACTTCTTTTCCTGAAGTTTTTTCATTACCAGCTTGTGGCCATGCCAGCCGATAGGAGGAGGATTTTTAATCTCTACCCAAGAAATATCTTCATTTTCCTCCTCGTCTGTTTTCATCTCACCATCTTCCACTTCCACCCTGTATAAAAATATAAAGTGCCCTATTTGTCGCGGGTCATCGTCTGCTTGAATCACATCTACAAATTGAACAGTTTTAACCTCTAGCCCTGTCTCTTCCTTAACCTCTCGCACCACTGTCTCTTTGGGATGTTCACCATAATCAACAAAGCCCGCAGGAAACATCCAAGTTCCCTTATATGGTTCTCTTTTTCGCTTAACCATCAAGACTTTACCACCTCTTAAGATAATTGCTCCTGCTGACCCTGCCACATAAGGGTAATAAGTCCAGCTGCAAGAGGAACAAAACTTTCTCTTTCTCCCTTCCTCCACTCTTACTCCCAAACCTTTCCCACAAAAGGGACAATATTGATAATTTGGAGGATCAATCTTTAACATAAAAAAATTGTAACACAAGAAGGGAGAAAAGGAATTTCAAGATAAAATGAGTATTATTTAAAAAAAGTAAACAGATAAAGCCAGTAGGCCATGGATGGTAGCTAAAATTAAAGCAGCTGCAGCTATTCGGGGGTGCCAGATAAAGGGTAAAATAGGTCTGCCTCGGAAATTAGAATACCCAAGTATGGCAGTAAAGACAAATAACAGGTAGGTTAAAATACCCAGATAAAAAATTAGAGGTTTTCCTAAAATAGAAAGATAAGCAATTTCAGATAAAGGCATAAGATTATTTTAAACTAACTAAAAGAAAAAACAACCCAAATAAGTTAGAATGGTTTGATGCCTAAAAATAGTTTTATACCCTTACTGCTGATCTTTACGGCTATAACATTACTCGCAGTAGTTTTAAAAGTTGAACCTCCTCAATCTTTGCATGAAGCTACACTTCCCCAGCTAGGATTATTTTTTATTCCCTTAGGAATATTTTTAACCATATTTACTCACTTGATCTTAAAAAACTGGGCCAAAAGTGCCTTTTTATCTTTAGGTTTAATTTTGTTGTTATTTTTAAAATCACTTAGTATTTTAAACTCCCTAATTTTTTTTCTAGGAGTTTTAAGTATAATTTTAATCTTAAAATTCATTACTAAACCTCCCAAAGCTAGGTTCTACCACTCCATTAAGGAAGAAAAACTCCATCTTTTAAAACCTTTACCCAAAGCCAAACTACCAAAACTGACTAGAACAACACCTAAACCCAAAGTCAGAATCAGTAGACTGGAAAATAAATAGTTTTTGACAAGCTATTAGGATCAAGATACAATCCAACCTATGAACAAGTTCTTTGCTACCACACCAATTTATTATGTCAATGATGTCCCCCACATCGGGCATACCTACACTACTATAGCTGCTGATGTCCTCACCCGTTACCACCACCAAAAAGGGAAAGAAGCTCAGCTTTTAACAGGCACTGATGAACATGGAGCCAAAATTGCAGAAGCGGCTAAAAAACACGGAGAAAAACCAAAAGAATATGCTGACAAAATCTCCCAGGAATTCAAAAAAACTTGGGATAAACTAAATATTAACTATGTCAGATTTATCAGAACCACTGATGAAGATCATATAAAAATAGTCCAGGAATTTTTGTTAAAGATGTATAAAAATGGAGCTGTTGAAGAAAAACCTCGTCTTTATAAAGGACTTTATTGTGTACCTCATGAGAAATTTATGTCTAAAGATGAACTGGTTAATGGTTTATGTCCAGATCATAAAACTGCACCAATCGATTATGCTGAAGAAAATTATTACTTCAGATTAAGTGATTATCAACAAAAACTGGAACAACTAATCTCTGAAGACAAAATTAAAGTAAGGCCCTTGACTAGAAAAAATGAGGTTTTAGGAAAAATCCGTCAAGGATTGGAAGATATCTCTATCTCAAGGGCTAATTTAGAGTGGGGCATCCCATTACCTTTTGACACCAGTCACACTACCTACGTCTGGATCGATGCTTTAATTAACTACTATACCTATGGTTCAGCAAACGACCTCTGGCCAGCAGACTTACATTTAGTTGGTAAAGACATTCTCTGGTTCCATAGTGTCATCTGGCCAGCAATGCTTCTATCTATTGGGGAAGAACCTCCTAAAGAAGTTTTTGCTCATGGTTTTTTCACCATCAATGGGGAAAAGATGTCTAAAACCATTGGTAATGTTATTAAGCCAGAGGAATTGATAAATAAGTATGGCGTTGATGGAACACGTTATGTTTTATTGGCTGCTTTTCCTTTTGGAGAAGATGGTAATTTTTCCTGGGAACTTTTTGATAGACTTTATAATGCTGATCTAGCTAACGGTCTAGGTAACCTAGTGGCCAGGGTAGCCAGATTGAGTGAGAAATCAGGGTTATCTATTAACCAAGACATGGGAGAACATGAAACTAAAGATTTTGAGGAGAAGATTGAATCTTTGGATTTCTCCGGAGCTTTAGTAGTAGCTAACCATTATTTAAAAAATATTGATGAAAAAATCAGCCAAGAAAAACCCTGGGAAATAAAAGATAAAGACAAACTACAAAAACTTTTAACTTCTTATATCAGTGAAATAGTTAAAACTGTCAAATTATTCCAGCCATTCCTTCCCCAAACTGCTGAAAACATCTTGTCTCAGTTTTCTGGTAGTATTAAATCAGCCCCGCCTCTATTTCCCAGAGTCTAATATGTTAATGTTGATCGATACTCATGCACATTTAACCTGGGACTCCTTTGAGCCAGACTTGGAGGCTGTAGTTCAAAAAGCTGCTGATACCGGATTAAAAGCTATCATTAATATTGGGGCTGATTTAGAAAGCAGCTTAAAAGCAGCCCAGTTAAAAAGCCCTACTAGTCAAATTTCTTTTTATTCCACCATTGGCCTTCATCCCCATGAAACTTCTAAATTATCTAACTATGAATCCATATATGACAACATAAATAGATTAGAGACAATTTACCAAAACTACGCAGACAAAGTGGTAGCTTTAGGTGAATGTGGTTTAGATTATTATTTTGCCGGGGCAGATTTTACCCCCTCTACCCTATCTCAAGAAACATTGATTAAGCTGCAAAAAGAGCTATTTTTAGGCCAAATCAACCTGGCTAAAAAGCTGAGCCTGCCTTTAATTATTCACTGCAGAGACTGTTGGCAGGATATATTCTTACCTGAGCTTGAGGGAACTCAAGGAGTTTTTCATAGCTTTACAGGATCATCAGAAGATGCTCATAAAGCTTTAAGTCTGGGCTATTATCTAGGATTTTCCTGTCCAATTACTTACCCTAAAAATGATGCCTTAAGAGAAATTATCAAAACTACCCCTTTAGATAAAATCTTAACCGAAACAGATTGCCCCTTCCTTCCTCCTCAATCTCAAAGAGGACAGCGAAATGAACCAGCTAATATTTTAGAGGTAATAAAAGTAATTGCCCAAGTAAAAAACTTGAGCGAGGGAGAAGTTTCCCACCAAGTTTTCAAAAACGCTACCCAGCTATTTGCCCTACCTTCAAACTGACATAAGTAGGATTTTACAGTATAATTACTTTAGTAATTACATCTAGATCTAGCCTATGCGGATTATTGCAATTTTTGTTTTCAGTTTAATCCTTTTTTTCTTCTTGTCTGCTGGCTTAAGCAGATTAGTTAAAGGTTCTAAAAAGATCAGCCAGCTGGTCCGTTTTACCATCAGCCTTTTGGGAGTTATCTTACTGCTTGCAGGGGTGGCAGTTTTTTTTATAGGCAAATCAGTGATGGGAACTCCTTTAGATATCTTGCTTTCCACCTGTCTTTTAGGTTCTGGGACAGGAATATTGATCTATCATCTGCTTTCCGAAAGTTTCCTGATCTCCCAAAAATGGGAACAACGGTTTATTCAAAAACATGACCATCAAGTAGAAAGGTTTTTAGAGATCCTCCCTGGGGCTTTAATGTGGCTGGCTTTAACCTCTCCCATCTGGCTTTCCTTTACCCTGCCCTTCGCTATTGCCTACCTCATCTTGCTGGCTGATATTTACTGGTTGGCCACTGCAATAAGAATTGCAGTTTTGACCTATATTGGCTATAAAAAAATGGAATACGTCAAAAAACAAAACTGGCTAAGTAAACTCCAGACAGATTTCCCTAAAGAGTGGAAAAGCTATTATCACTTTGTAGAGATCCATACCTATAAAGAACCGATGGAAGTTTTAAAACCGGCCTTTGAGGCAATTATCAATTCCCATTATCCATCTCAAAAAATTTTCTTTGGCATCGGCTTAGAAGAAAGAGACTCCCCGGAAAAAAACGCCCAAGTAGCGGAGTACGTTAAACAGAATCAAGAAAAAATTGGTGGCATTTTTTTGACTATTCATCCTTTTGGTCTGCCGGGAGAAATCCCCGGCCCTGCCACTAATCGTAACTGGATTTTAAACAACGCCGTCAAAGAATTTGCCAAAAGAGGTCTTAAGCCGGAGCAGGTTTTAGTAACAACTTTAGATGCCGACTTTGTGATCCATCCCCAATTTTTAGCCGGAGCTTTACATAAATATCTCTCCACTCCATCCCAGATTCGTTATAAGCGTTCTTTTACCGGAGCCTTTTTGTACCATAACAACTACTGGCAGTGTCCCGCTCCAATGAGGTTGGTCTCAACCGGCACAGCTTTCTGGCAACTGGCAGAGATGGTGGGAAGCGATAAATATATTAATTTTTCCTCCCTCTCCATGAATATGAAATCACTTTTAGATATTGGGCTGTGGATCCCGGATAAAGTCAACGACGACTCCGGTTTTTACTGGAAAGCTTACTATCATTTTAAAGGCGATTACAAAGTTATCCCCCATTATATGCCGATCTCAGCAGATACAGTCTTGGATGTCAACCTTTTAAAAACTTTTGAAAACCAATATCTACAGCTTAAAAGGTGGTCCTATGGAGTAGAACATGTTCCCTATATCATCAGGAAGTATTTTACCAGCAAAGAACTGGATTTTTGGGATAAAACAGACAAGCTGTTATTTATTCT
Source organism: Candidatus Daviesbacteria bacterium GW2011_GWA1_41_61 (assembly GCA_000997385.1). Classification (GTDB taxonomy): domain Bacteria; phylum Patescibacteriota; class Microgenomatia; order Daviesbacterales; family UBA10151; genus GWC1-40-9. The sequence continues at coordinate 137,098 of LCBT01000002.1, read as the reverse complement.
CTGGAGCTATTTTAAGTGGGGAACGCTGGCTTTATTTGTGACCTTTGCCGGGCTTTTTATACCTTTAATTAACCCCAATTATTCACAATCAGTGGTCGCTTACAAGTTGCCGGTTATCTCCTCTTGGATCTTAACCGGAGCCTTTATTGGTCTTTTTATGACTATTTTTGTTCATGAAAAGACCGCTCCCCCCCGTCCTGCTAAGTGGTCCCTGTTGCAGAGGATCTGGTCTTACATCCAATGGGCTTTAATTCCCATCATCTTAGTTACCATCACCTCTATCCCGGCCATTGATGCCCAAACCAGGCTGATGTTAGGCAAATATTTGGAATACCGCACCACCAATAAAGCCCGATTAAAAGAATGATCAACAAGGTTTTACGTTTTTTAAACCAAGCAGACCAGCTAGCGCTGCTGGCAATCTTTACCTCGACCGTAGCTATTATCTTGATAATGGGGACATATTTAGTGCTTTACAACTATCTGCCGTCCAAACTGCCCCTTTTTTATTCCTTATCCTGGGGACAAACCCAATTGATAACTCGGCAACAATTTTTAATCCTCCCCTCCATCTTGGCTTTGCTGACCTTAATCAATATCCTCATTGCTTCCCATCTTCATCCCCTGCAGATAGTCCTAAAAAGGCTTATTATCTTCCACTCCATCTTTTTAGCCTTAGCTATCTTAATTACCGCCATTAAAATTATGTTTATCTTTGTTTAGAAACTATGGATTTAATTTTACCAACCATCACCTCTTTTATAGTTACCATCCTGTCCACTCCTATAGTTATTAAACTAGCCAAAAAATATGGCTTGGTAGATGACCCCAGCACCCGCCCCCATCCCGCCCACGTTCAACGAAGAGTTATTCCCCGGGCCGGAGGGATGGCTATCTATATAGCCATCCTTGCCACCAGTTTAATCTTTCTGCCTCTAGACCAAAAACTGGTAGGAATTTTAGCCGGCATCACCCTTCTTTTAATCATGGGCCTTTTAGATGATAAATTAAAAGAATTTAATCCTTACAAACGGTTGACCTTGCTTTTTTTGGCTGCCCTCATCGCCGTGGGCTCCGGGATCGGCGTGCCTTTTATCAACAACCCCTTTTTGGGACTCCCCTTTCTGCCGCCACCTTTCAACGATTCTCTTTTAAGACTGGACCAGATTGTTCTGTCTTTTGAAATGCTTGGTCCTCACCAGATTATTCTCCTGGCCGATATCTTTGCTATATTGTGGATCGTTACCTTAACCCAAGTAATCAACTGGTCCAAAGGCGTGGATGGGCAAATGCCGGGGATTACTTTAGTGGCCGCCCTAGTTTTAGGTCTGATCTCTTTAAAGTTTTACTTTCAAGGGGATAGCAGTCAGCTTAATAATGCCAAACTAGCCTTTTTAGTAGCTGGAACTTCAGCCGGATTTTTGATCTTTAATTGGTATCCTTCTAAAATTATGCCCGCTTTTTCCGGCTCTACCATCTTAGCCTTTATGCTGGCGACTCTTTCTATCCTCTCTACTGCCAAAGTAGCCACTGCTATCTTAGTCCTGGCTGTTCCCATGGCTGACTTTGTTTATACCTTTTTCCGGCGAATTCTTTCCGGGCGCTCTCCGGTGTGGAATGACCGGGGACATCTTCATCATCGGTTACTGGATCTGGGGTGGTCCCATCAGAAAATCAGCTTGTTTTATATATTTGGATCTGCTATGTTTGGCATGGTAGCCTTATTAGTAAGCACCGAGAGCAAATTTTTTGTTATTATCAGTGTAGCTGCCATCTTTTTAGGCTTTATCATATGGTTAAACTCGCTTGGGGGGTTATCAAAGCCGCACGGCCCAAACAATGGATAAAAAATTTTGCCCTCTTTGCCGGGTTGGTTTTTTCCGGCCAGTTAAACAACCCTCAATCATTTTGGCTGATTAGCCAGGCTTTTATCATCTTCTCTGGACTGACCGCTGCCACTTATTTTTTAAATGATGTTTTTGACATTAAAAGAGATCAAAAACACCCTTTTAAAAAATTGCGCCCCATTGCCTCAGGGATCTTTCCAGCTCCGCTGGCTACGGTTTTCGCCCTAGCTTTAATTATCACTCTTTTACCTTTTGCCTATCACCTCTCGCCGCCTTTTTTTTATGCCGCCGTAGCCTATCTAATGTTACAGCTCCTTTATTCTGCCTACCTTAAATCGATTATTTTACTGGATGTCATTGTCATCGCCACTGGCTTTATCCTGCGGGTTTACGCCGGTATTTGGGCCGTTGATGCCCACCTAAGTGTTTGGTTTTTACTTTCCGTCATCTCCTTTGCCCTCTTTTTAGCTATTGGAAAAAGACGGTCTGAGCGGACTTTGATGGAAAAGGGGGCTGAACAACACCGGGAGACACTGCTTCATTATCCCCCGGCTTTACTGGACACTCTAACCACTATGTTTGCCACCTCAGCCTGGCTAACTTATGCTCTCTTTGCTTTTCAACAACCCTTAATCTCTATCAACCCAAATGTCTTAGAGTTTTTGGGTGATAGTTCTCTTTCCTTTGGGCTACCTTTTACAGAGTTAGGGGAAGCCAAATATATGATGATGACAGTGCCGGTGGTAATCTATGGGGTAATGAGATACCTTTATGCTATTTATGAAAAAAGGGAGGGGGAATCTCCGGAGAAGGTATTGCTCACCGATACTCCTCTTTTAGCCTCGGTAGTTTTGTGGCTGGTGATGGTCATCTTTATTAACTACTACCTGGGAGGATAAATTTTACCGTTTTTCCACATAACTTGATGAAACATAACCTTCACTACCATCAGCCAGTCTGACTTTATACCAAAAAGACTGCTCTTCTAACATTATTAGACTATCCCCTGGTTTTACCTGAGTCATCTCTTTGCCGGAGATGGAAGGCTTATCCCTAACCCTTAAAAAACCTAAGGGAGTCTCTTTAACTATGAGAGTAGCAGAAGAAGTTACGGTAGGGGCTTTAAAGGTGCCTAAATCCAGCTCCGATAAAGCCAGGTCCACGTTTAAGTGCAGGGACATCTCTTCCGGTAGTTTGGCCCTAATGCTTCTTTTTAGGAAACCCTCATGGCTTAACAAAAAGGTATGGTCTCCCGCAGCTAGCTCATAAACTGATAAGGGAGTTTTACCAGACAACTGCCCATCAATCTCCACCTGCGTCCCGGAAGGATTGGAAATAATGACTACCCCTTGGCCTTCATTTAAAACTAAGACCTCCCCTGAAGAAGAAGCTGCTGTCTCCTCTAACTCTCTGTTGATTAAAGTAACTTTCCCTTCTGTAAGTTCCACTATCCCCTGCCAAGACCCCTTCTCTGCCTGAAGTTGAACCTGATATGTTCCAGCCTTTAAAGCCTCATTAAGGTATAAAGTTTGCCCTACCTCAGCCCCATTTAAAAAGACTGTGGAGGAAGGAACAGAGGTTACTCTGATCCCAGCTTTTTGTTGGTAACCTAAGGCAGAAAGCAGAGGTTGAGAAGCCAAACGCAGGCCAATTAAACTCAGACTCAAAATAACCAAAGTAACAACAACGGCTTTTTTCATGGGCAAAATTTATTATACTAAATTTGCTTTCTTGTTTTAACTCTGCTATACTTGACACTTGTCCCGCCCAATAGGCGGGTTTTATGTGGTCATCAGGACATCACAATCCCTGGTCCAAAAAGACAAGGGCTGGCAATGCCCTAAAGAAGCCAGTTAAAATCAATATTCAAATCTCTGCCTTCTCCAAGTTCACAAAACTCACCTTGGGGATGGTTGTACTGCTGTACATGGCAGGGTACCAACCAGTTTTAGCTATTCCACCTATTAAAAAGGCTGTAGTTTTGGCGGAATTTTCTCAACAGCAAGATATCAGCTCTGACAGTTTATCTCAACCCTTTCAACTACCCCATCCTGGATACTTAACCCAGCGGTTCTCTTCCTGGCACCCCGGAGTGGATATTGCCACTGGCTACGGCATGCCTATTCATCCAGTAAATAATGGGAAGGTAGTGGAGGTCGTTTACAGCTACTGGGGGCTGGGCCACTATGTAGTGGTAGAACACGAGCAAGAGTATAAAACTACCTATGGGCATATGGGAAGAATCTTTGTCAAAAATAATGATTTAGTCTTAACCTCTTCTACTTTGGGGGAAGTAGGCATGACTGGAAATACCAGCGGTCCCCACACTCACTTGGAAATTAGCCAAAACGGCCGGTCTACTGATCCTTTAACTTTGCTCCCCGCTGTCCCGAATTGGCCTAAAACTGCCGGAGATGCCCCTCAAGGAAAAAGTCAGCCTTTTCCCATCTCTAAAACAGAAATTCAAAGATCTAAATCTGGTAAAGTAGCACTTTCACCCACTTCCAGCCCCAAGCTTCCCTTGGTAGGAATGACTCAGTTGGGATTTAACACCAAAGAAGCATCAGCAGTTAATCCACTACCTCGCCTTCTACTGTCACAATAGGTCCACCGCGGTAACCATATTGTTCCCTTTCCCTATTAATTAACCTTTCCAGTAGATTTTTAAATTCAATGGGGTAATCTATATACTTTAAAATAATCTCTACTTTATTCATCCCGGCAGTGTCGATAACAATTGTTCCATAGTGCATTAAGATCTTGTCAAAAAACGGCTGGTCCACTTCAATATGGGTGATCTTATCATACAAAGCTGAATGAAGTTGGACTGTAAAAACACCCTTTTTTACCAAAACCCGTCTGGTAGTTAAGATATAACGGTTGGCATGGTAAAGGTGCAAAGTTTTTAAAGTAGCTAAAGAGCAGTCTCCCAACAAGCCCAGAACTAATCCCCAAACCAGTTCCAGCTTCAAAAGATAAGCAAATCCTAAACCGGCTAGGATAAAGATTATTCCCGGTAAAGCTATGGCAATAATAAATTGAGATCGCAGGTATGCTTTGCCTAAACCGGTAGCCAATACTAGCTCTTCATCTTCTGCCAAGAATTTAGCAAAAGATTTTTTCTCTTTTTCCGAAGGAGCCTCCCGGTAATGCAGTTTCCCCATAAATAAATGATACTACATTCTGTATATCCTTTTTACCTAATTTTTAGTATTCTCCCATGCCGCCGTGGGGCATCGGAGGAGGAGGGGTGGGTTCTACCTTATCTGTAATTAACACTTGAGTTGTCATGACCATAATGGCTACCGAAGCTCCATTTTGTAAAGCTGACCTGGTTACTTTAACTGGATCAATTATACCCCAGGCCACCATGTCACCAAACTCATTTAATAAAACATTGTATCCGAAGTTCATATCCTTTCTTCCTTTAGCCTCAAACTGGTCTGTAATTGTTCTTACCACCCAACCCCCATCTTGACCAGCATTTACTGCAAGCCTTCTTAGTGGTTCCTCAGAAGCTTTCTGTATAATCTTTACCCCCAACTGCTGTTCGTCTTCCAACTTCAAGTTATCAAGGGCCAACCTTGCTGCTTTTACTAAAGCTATCTCTCCTCCTGGGACAATCCCTTCCTCAATCGCCGCTTTAGTGGCTGCCACAGCATCTATCACCCTCTCCTTTTTCTCCTTCATCTCCACTTCTGTAGCTGCCCCAACGTTAATTACTGCTACCCCGCCGGTTAACTTGGCTAACCTTTCCTGAAGTTTTTCTTTATCAAACTCGGAATCAGTAGCTGTTAGCTCACGTCTAATCTGGGAAATTCTGGAATCAATTCCAGCTTTACTGCCCTTACCATCCACAATTAAGGTCGTATCTTTAGTGGAAGTCACCCTCCCCGCCCTGCCTAAGTCTTCCACCTCAACTGATTCAAACTTCCTCCCGGTTTCTTCGGAGATCACTGTCCCGCCGGTTAAAATAGCAATGTCTAAAAGCTGGGCTTTTCTTCGGTCCCCAAATCCTGGAGCAGAAACAGCTAAGACATTAAAGATGCCTCGCAGTTTATTGACTACCAAAGTCGTTAAAGCTTCCCCTTCTATTTCATCAGCAATAATTACCAAATTTTTGGAAACTTGGATGAATTTCTCCAGGAAGGGAAGGAGCTCCTGCATATTGGAGATCTTCTTGTCAGTAATCAAAATATAAGCATCTTCAATAGTAGCCTCCATCTTATCGGTATCGGTGACAAAATAAGGGGAAGCATAACCTTTATCAAACTCCATTCCTTCTTTATACTCCACATTCATCTCCAAAGTTTTCCCTTCCTCCACAGTGATCACTCCATCCTTACCCACTTTAGAGATAGCCTCAGAGATGATCTTGCCAATCTCTTCATTTTGAGCAGAGATAGTGGCCACTTGGGTATATTCTTCTGGAGTAGTCAGCTTTTTACTCATCTTCTTTAATTCCTCTACTAAGACAGCCACAGCTTTTTCAATACCATGTCTTAGGATCATGGGGTTAGCTCCAGCTTGGATATTTTTTAAGCCTTCCGAAACAATAGCTTGGGTTAAAATAGTAGCGGTGGTAGTCCCGTCTCCTGCCACATCATTGGTTTTAGAAGCTGCCTCTTTAATCAGCTGGGCTCCCATATTCTCAAAAGGATCTTCCAGATCAATTTCTTTAGCTACAGTTACCCCGTCATGGACCACACTGGGAGCTCCCCACTTTTTATCAATAGCCACATTTCTTCCCTTGGGACCCAAAGTAGAAGCCACAGCCTCAGTCAAGGTATTAATACCTTTAAGTAAGGCTTCCCGTGCAGATGAATCAAATTTAAGTATTTTAGCCATTTTTATTACTCTCCTAAAGCTGGATATCTATCAACAATTTCTCTGGATCGTCGATACCGATATCTTCCCCTTCCGACTATCGTTTCTATCATTGCCACATCCCCTTCCCTACACTTTAACAAGTAAGCAGTAGTATCTATAACACCCCTCAAGTACTGTATGCGTAAATTCCTACGTAGCTCTTCATATACCTCATCCTGCTCTTCTTTCAACTCCATAGAAGCTGCACTCCCTACTACTGCTATTTGTTTTAAAATGTCACCTTCTAGATTTTCTGTCATCTTTTCTCCTTTAGGTTTGAACTCCTGCTACTTGCTCTGCAGCTGTATTTTCCTTGACTTGACTTGGTTGAAGAATATAAAGTAAGGCCTGTTCTCTAATTTCCTCAGCCTTTGCTATACTTTCAAATCTTCTAGCAAAGTCATTCCCTTCTTTCCTTGTTTCACCGAGCATAAAAAGAAATTGATCACACTCTCTATCTAATATTCTCACCCGTTTTGCCAAAATCAATCTTTGCCCTCCCTTCAACTTCTTGCTATCGGAACCTAATCTTTCCACAATAGCATCGCGTTTGTCTGAAAGCAGTAATAAAGTGGTTTCAAACAGTAACTCTGCTACTGCCCTCTCTGCTTCTGTAATTATTCTTTCTGTCATCTTTTTTTCCTTATTCTACTGTTGCCATCAGGTCATCAAATTTAACCAGTTTTAACTCTTTCCCGTCAACCTTGATTTCATCTCCGCCCCATTTTTTATAAAAAACCTTGTCCCCGGGCTTCACCGGGGATCTAAGAGTCTTGCCATTTTCCAAAACCAGATCAGCACCAACTGAGAGCACTACTCCCATGGCCGGTTTTTCTTGAGCAGATTCTGGCAAGATTATTCCTGAGACAGTGGTACTTTGAACCTGGGCAGGCTCTACTAAAACATAACCTGCCAATGGTTTAACAGCAACTTTGGCAGGATTGTTGATTTGTATTTTTGGTTTTCTGCCCATAAAATCTACTTTTCTTTAGCAGTGACTTGATTCGTTTGCTATTTTAAGAATATCTTCCATCACTTGTCAATACCCTATTGTTGGGAAACCACGAACAAAACATCTATAGCTAACAGAGCCAACAAGAGAATATATTGGGAATAAAAGTAGAGTTACCTTCATTACTAGATATATTCTAACAGGTTTTTAATCTAAAACTTATCTCTTGGGCTTATAATATAAATCATGAAAGATTTTAGTCCAGAAAGAGAGGTTGTCTTCTCTAAAAAAGAGTTGGAGGTGCTTCAATGTACCCTTACACTATTAAATAAAGGATTGCTGAATGAAAAGGGAAACTGCCCTGGTCAAAATGACATTATTACCCTCTCTCCTCCCAAAAGGAGGCTACTTGCTCCCTTAACTCCTAACCACTTCAACCTTAAGAGAGAGACTAGCGGCAGTAACCCAAATAAAAATTTTAATTAACAACTTACCCAAATATCATATAATATAGTATCTTATGTTGGAAGCTGAAGCAGCCACCGCAAAAGCAACAGGATCTTTAAAAGACCGCTTATTAGCGGTTCCAGAAAGGCTTGTTGATAGATTTAGAGCAGCTTATCTCCATGCTGGTTATCTTGGTTCCCGAATAAACCCTTTCGTTGAAAAAGATCTTGAAGAAAAAATCTCCTCTCCTATTCCTTGTTTTCTTTCTGATAAGGAATTCCTGCAAAGAGTAAGAAGATCTTTTCTTTCTACCCAAAAGACGCTGTATAGACAAGTTAGTACCAAACTTGTTACAGAAAGAGAACCAATTAACTTAGCTTCTAAAAATCAAGAATTAAGTCCCGATTTTTACTATACAGATGAGGCACCCTCCTCCCCAGATGGGATATATTTACAATTAGATTTTCATTTACCACAAGAAGAACCTGATGAGGTAAAAATAACTTATGAAAGAAATTCCAATCTCCGTGGAGGTGAAGCCCTAACCAGAACTGAAGCTTATTTCCATAATAATGGAACAGGCAAAATCGAGGTTTCCTATGCCGGAGAAATAGATTATCAAAAAGGCTTTACTTTTGAGTTGAAAAGGGGTCGTTCCCTATCCCCAAAAATACACCACGTTCGAGCAGCTGCTCAAGCCCTCACAGCTTTAAAGTTAGCCGTAGATAGGTTTTATTTAGGGAAAACCGACGAGGGTGTCGCATTACTTAACACTCCCAACCATATAACTCTCTGGAAAAACCCAAATTGCTAAAATTACTGAATCATTTTTTGACTGGAGTGGGTTGGGGGGTGTAACTGTTTAACACCCTGTTAATACCCACTGAGGTGGTATAAAGCATGGCTTTAGGTTCCTGCCCTGCCAGTACCCCATCAATGGCCCCTTTGAAATGGTCAATAATCTTATCATTAATCCCTCCGTCCCCGGTGGTAGAGTTTAAATACCAGCTTTTATAATAAGGGGCCTGGGTCACCACCGGCCCAAAGATGGGATGGGAAGAGATTAGACTAGCCATCTCTACTCTGGGGAAAGGCCTGCCCAGTCCTCTGGCCTGGAGATGTTGCTGGTATAAAACCTGCAGCACCTGAGGGGTAGTTAAGTATTTGACAAATTTCCAGGCTTCCTCTGAAGAGGCGGATCTTGCCGATACTGCCTGAGCCCAAAATCCACCCAAAACAATCTTTTTCTCAGCAACCCCGGGAACAGCCGGCAGTTGAGGTACCGGGGCTACTTTAAACTGTAAGTTAGGGTTTGAGGTTTTAATCTCTTGAGCAATTCTCGCCGGAGCAAAATAAAAAGCTAACTTTCCTTCCGTAAACATCTTGGTGGAAGTTGGCAGGGTACTGTCCCAAGTTTTTTTCCTCGGATCAGTAATAAAATCCGTATAAAATTGGATAACCTCCGGCCCTTTCCCCTGATTGGGAGAGGCGATATCAGCGTTGGGTTGCTGAAAATATAACAGACCAATAATCTCCGGCCAAAAATCAACATTGTTGGTAGCCCCCATGGCCGCTCCAGCAGTTTGAATTTGACCCTCTTGACTTACCACGGTGACCTTTTTGGCCACCTCGGCAAACTCCCGCCAATCCCCGGGTACAGAGGCATTAACTCCCCTTAAAATCTCCTCGTTGTAATACATTACCAAACCATCCACCTCCATGGGCAAGCCGTAAACTTTATTTTGAGCAGTCAAACTCTCTTTAGCCATCGGATAAAAGGCCTTGCTAAAATCATTAAAACTTACTACCGAAGAGGGGGCAGCCACTAGATCAGAAATCATCATCGGCAGCCAGGAGTTATGGATGGTAAAGATATCCGGGCCAAAACCTGAGCGCAGTTGAGTTATCAGCCGAGGATAATAATTTAAGGTTGATTGCTTAACGTAACTGATCTTAACGTTAGGGTAAGACTTTTGATAAGCCTCTAAAACCGGATTGATGATGGCCTCCTCATCCCACAGCCCCCAAACAGTTAAAGTAACTTCCTTGGGAGTTTGGGATTTGGTGTAAATTGAGATATACCACCAAAAACCTATCCCTGAAATGATAGCTGCCAGGATAACTATTAATGCTACTTTCTTCACCTCCTAATTATATTACAACTAACTTTGGCTTGCTACAGATAGCCAAAACTACTACAATTAACCAGTAAATATTATGGCTAAAAATAAAAAAAACCGTTATCATCTGCCCTTACCTTTTAGAGCGGGGATTATTGCTTTAGCCTTAGGGACAGTGGTTTTATTTTTCTATCTATCCTTTCTGGCTTATTACTACCAACGGATTTACCCCGGAATCAAAGTAGCTTATCTTCCCTTAGGAGGCCATACCCTTGCTTCCGCTCACCAACTGTTATCAGAAGAGTTTCAGAAGCGGGCTAAAACTCCCTTAATCTTAACTTACCAAGGTCAAACTTTTACTCTTAACCTAGCTGACAGCTCCCCCTCAATTGATTTAGGACAAAAAATCCTCCGCGCTTATCAGATGGGCCGATCCGGCAACTACTTAGTAGATTTAAAAGAACAGGGGTGGGCTGTTTTCTCAGGAACAACTTTATTTCCCCAGGTAACTGTCAAAAACCCGTCAGCACTCAACGCCCAGCTTGGAAAAATTGATCAGGTAATCAAAAAAAAGCCCCAGGATGCCCGCATCATTTTAGGGGAAACTATCACCTTAAACCCCTCCGTTGAGGGACAAAAACTGGATCAGGAGTTGTTTAAAAAACAGCTTACTGATTATTTGAGTTTAAAGGCTCCCCCTCCTATGACTTTGCCTCTTCAAAAAATCCCGGCCGGCTTTACCACCCCCACTGCTGAAAAATACCAACAAGTTCTAGAGGCTGTCAAAACCAGACCGTTAAACTTAACCTATCAAAGTAAGCAGTGGACTATTGATCACAAAGTGTTGTTTAAACTGTTAACATTAGAGGACCCTCCACCTGTCTCTGTCTTAACACTCCCTCAAACCTCCTCTCAGCTTACAGGAACGGATTTTTCAGGAACTAACCTGACCTCGGAGGAGATAGGAATAACCATTGACCAAACAAAACTAGCTGGCTTTTTAAAAGAAGTCTCCCAAAAAATTGATCAGCAGGCCCAAGATGCTAAATTCAGTGCAGAGAAACTTCCCAACGGACAGATCAAAGTTGTTGAATTTCAATCTGCCCGGGAGGGACGTAAAGTTGATATTGAACAAACCGCTAGACTAATTTCTCAAGCCCTCTTTATAGGCTCCTCCCAGGGAATAACTTTGCCGGTTACTGTCACTCAGCCTAAAATCACCAATGCCGATGTTAATAATTTAGGTATTAACCAGCTGATTGGGCAAGGGGTCTCCTCCTTTACTGGCTCAATTACTAACCGTATCTACAATATCGGACTGGCTGCCTCCCGCCTTAACGGAATCTTAATCCCTCCGGGGGAAACATTCTCCTTTTTAGAGACCGTCGGGGATATCTCCGCTGTCACCGGTTATAAACAAGCCTACATTATCAAATCAGGGCGGACAGTTTTAGATGATGGGGGAGGAGTGTGTCAGGTCTCCACGACGGTTTTTAGGGTGGCTTTAAATACCGGGCTGCCTATTTTGGAAAGGACCGCCCATGCTTACCGGGTCAGTTATTACGAGCAAGGAGGGTTTAAACCGGGGCTGGATGCGACTGTTTTTTATCCCGGTGTGGATTTAAAATTTAAAAACGATACTCCAGCTCATATTCTCATTCAAGCTTATATTTTAGGCAATAATTTATATGTGGATCTTTATGGCACCTCCGACGGCCGGGTAGCCACAGTTACTACCCCCAAAATCTTAAGCCAAACCCCACCTCTGCCGGAGATTCGTCAAGATGATCCAACACTACCCAAAGGGGAGATTAAACAGGTTGATTGGCCAGCTTGGGGAGCCAAAGTAACCTTCTCTAGAACTGTCACAAGAGGTGGAGAAACTTTAATCTCTGAAGCCTTTGATTCAAACTACCGCCCCTGGCAAGCGGTTTACTTAGTAGGAACAAAAGAATAGAATCAAAAGGCATGCGTTATTTCATGGCCTTAGAGATCCCCCAAAATTGTCAAAAACAACTGGAAGGAGTGCAAAGACAGTTAAAAGAAATTATCCCTCAAATCAGGCTAACTGACAGCCCAAAATTACATTTGACCATTGCCTTTATTGGGGAGCAACCAGACTATTTAAAAGAGGATTTAAGAAAAATTATTGTCAAAGCCGTGGGAGGCATCCCGCCTTTTACCATTACTCCGGGTTATATTGATGGTTTTCCCCATCTCCACAGTGCTCATGTTTTTTGGGTCGGAGCCAAAGGAGATATTGATAAGCTGATGATAATCCGGGAAAGAATTAAAGACGGGCTCTCTCACTTGGGGCTCGACACTGATGAAAGGCGTTATGTCCCCCATATCGCCATTGCTAAAATCAACGGCAATTTTCAGCTTTCAACTGAACAAGAAGCCAAGTTGCAAAATATGATGCTCAAAGAGTTTGCCCCCATTCAAATTTCCTCGATCAAGCTTTTTGAGTCTGTTCCGGAAGAAGGCTTCCACCACCACAATACTTTAGCTGAAGTACCACTAACTAGCTCTTAAGTTCTTCCTTAGCGATAAAAGACATTTAAATAATTAAGTATAATAAAATAAAAAAAACGAGTTATAGAAAAAATTTTATGAAAAATTACTATGATGTCATTATTATTGGTGCAAGTATTGCTGTAGCTCCTTAATCCACGCCACTTTTTCTTGATGGTGACAGACCCGACAGTATTCCTTACCGCAAAAGGCGAGCTCCTTGGTCCTTAAAATTCTCTCTGTTTTATCTTTAAAAAAATCAGCTACAGAAGACATCTGGGGCAGATCAAACTCTTCATAGTAGGAATTATTACCGGGATCTTGCCAGAGTCTAACCATAAAACGGACTTTGGAAAAATCTAAAGCCTTAAGCTCTGCAGCGCAAAAGAGGGTATAAAGTTTAGGCATTAGATCCATATCCAAATTTTCCTCCCCCCTTTCTTTATCTCCAAAATATTTATAATCCACCACCTCCGGTATCCCATCCTCTCCCATCTCAATAGAATCCGGAGCTCCCCACAACTTTAGAGGGGTTGACCCCCTTAAAATCACCTCCCAAAAAGGTTTTATCCTTTTGGTAGTAGGGGTGGTGACCATTTTTTTAAAGTTTCCTTCTATCCCTTGGTAATAGGTAGCAAAGATGGTTTTTGCTTGTTCTACCACCTCAGGAGTTAAATATGGGAGTTGGGCTCCATAAAAAGAAATATTACCTCTTTTATTTACATCTTCCCTGATCTCTTTTTCTGCAGCTTGCAGATAATTTAAAAGGTAATCCAAAGGTTGGCCGTAAGCATGAGTTAGATGGATTTTTTTAATAGCTAGATCCAGTACAGTACCGATAACCTGATTGGCTGATCCTTCCGCCAGCTCATATTTTTTCCCTAAATGGTGGTTGACAAAAAACCTAAAAACACAGCGGTCAAAGTCATGGAAGTCTCCCAAAGAAAAAGAGTGAGTCCGGGGAATGCTGTCTGAAGCCATATATTTAAGCTACAACTAGAGGCTACCCAAGACAAGATAGATTATGTGGAACAAACAGAATCAAAAATTAACCTAAATCATTAGAACCTTAGGGTTTATTTAGAAATTAGAAATTTTCAATGCTTAATTTTGATACAATACTACCATGGCAAAAACAAATTATTTCCAACCTCAAATTATTCTTGGTATTGAAACCTCTTGTGATGAAACAGCTGCTGCAGTAGTACAAAAAGATGGAGAAAGAGTAAAAATATTGTCCAATATTGTCGCTTCCTCGGCTGAAATACACGCTAAATATGGCGGAATAATACCAGAACAAGCTGCACGGGAGCAACTTAAATCCATCATTCCTGTAATTAATGAGGCTCTTATTCAATCCAACCTCTGTCCTCCATCTCCCAAAAAACACCTTCTATCTTCCACCATCTACCGTCCAGCTATAGATGCTATTGCAGTAACCTATGGTCCGGGACTAATTGGCTCACTTTTAGTAGGCGTAGAAACTGCAAAAACACTGGCTCTTGTTTGGAAAAAACCATTAATTCCTGTAAATCACTTGCTGGGGCATTTCTATGCCAATTGGATCACCGATACCCACCTTCCAGGAGTCAAAGCCCACCTGGAAGGTGTACCAAAATTTCCCCTTATTGGCTTGCTTGTTTCCGGTGGCCACACTGATTTAGTTTTAATGAAAGACCATGGTAAGTATGAATACTTGGGAGGAACCCGGGATGATGCTGCCGGAGAAGCCTTTGATAAAACTGCCAGACTGATGGGACTGCCCTATCCTGGAGGGCCTCAGATATCCAGGCTGGCGGAAAAAGGAGATCCTTCTGCCTTCAAGTTACCCCGGCCAATGATGACTACTGATGATTTCGATTTTTCTTTTTCGGGTTTAAAAACAGCTGTAGGAAATATTGTCAAAGCAATAGATATACAAAATCCTAACTCAATGGCTGATTTAGCTGCTTCTGTAGAAGAAGCCATTGCTGATGTCCTAGTTAAAAAGACTATCACCGCAGCTTTAAAATTTAATATTAAACAAATTATTGTTGCAGGCGGAGTAGCTGCCAATAAGAAGCTCCGGCAAAAGCTTGGGGAAGAGGTCAAAACCCAACTATCACGTGGAGATCTATTTTTCCCACCACCTTCCCTTTGTACTGATAACGCTGCCTATATTGCTACCAGTGCTCTTTATCACTACAAACCTATTGAGTCCTTATCTGTTCAAGCAAACCCAGGTTTGACACTCTTTAGGAAATAACTGTTCTTCCCTTCTTATTTAAGATATTTTGGACTTCCTCTACAACCTCTTTGAAGGAGTTTGAAGACTTAATTAAATAACCTTCCGCCCCTAAATTAAAACCTTGCCTAATAACCTCATCTTGACCCAGGTTAGTAAGGATAATGACGGGAGTATTTTTAGTTTTGTCGTCCTGTTTTATTTGCTTTAAAATCTCTAACCCATCAATCCCAGGAAGCATCAGGTCCAGTAATATAACATCATACTTGTTTTGTTTTACCCCGGCCAAACCCTCTTCCCCATTGGCAAAGCCATCCAGGACATACCCCACTGACTGAAACTCTTTTTTGTAGAGATCTCGCAAAACTTCTTCGTCTTCAATAAGGGCTACTCGCATAAAATTTACCGTGACCTTTTTAGGCTAGCAAATCCTACTTTGCCCGTCAAGAGCGGCGTTATGCGAAATTTCCTGGATGGCTTAAGATACTTTAATAAGATTATTTCTCTAAGGCCTTCAGTCCCGCTTCGGCTACCTTTTTATCATCAGGAGCCATACCACCAGAGACACCGATACCCCCAATCAGCTTGTCTCCCTCCTTAATGGGTAAACCTCCAGCAAAAACTATCACCCGTCCGCGGTCAGCTAAAGCCACTCCATAAGCAAGTTTTCCTGGTTGAGAAAGCTCTCCTAAAGCATCTGTGGGAAAGCCTGTACCTGCCGCCGTATAGGCTTTATCCTGAGCAATATTCACCCCTACCAACATCGCCCCATCCATCCTCTCAAAAGCAACTAAATTTCCCCCCTCGTCAACCACGGCAATATTTTGGGGAATACCCATCTGCCGAGCCTCTTCCCTGGCTGCCTCAATAATTCTCTTCGCCTTTTCTAAATTCATTGCCATCTTTATCACCTCCTTTCATAGCAAAATTCGTCATGTTCTAAAATTGCTGCCAAGGAGTTAGCTACAGTGGTAAAAAACTGTACCTCATTAAGTTTAAACATCCCGGCACTGCCCCCGTAAACATGCAAAGATCCGTAAGTTGTCAAACTGCTGACAATAGGAAAGGCCCCAAAAGAAATAACGTGCCCGTACTCAGACATAAAGCTGATATGTTTAAGGTGCGGGTCTTGGGTCCAATTATTGACAATTAGTGGCTGCTTAGTCGAGATAGCCCGACCTCCCGCCAGGCTGCCGATATCAATACGATCATGGTATACCTCATGAACAAAATCAAGATACTTTTGCGGTAAACCTTTTGTTACCCTAAAAATTATTGCCTGCTCATCCTCCAAAAAGTCAAGGTAGGCAAGTCTCTTCCAACCTAAACTGTACTCCAAATCATCCAGAAGCTGAACAGTTCTGACCTCTTTTGGTTGATAATCATCAGCTGATTTGTACAAACGATTGAGGAATATACCCTGGTTCTTCTTTTGCAACAAAAGCTTCGCCGTCTGTTTCTGCTTAAGCGTCAAGAGTCTAAGATTGTATAAATCCTGAAGTAAAGGAATGAGTTCCCAAAGAGCAGCTCCTATTAGTAGAATCCCGACAATTAAAGTAGTACTCATTGTTCCTTTAAAGCTTGGATATTATCTATTGCCACCGTTAAGAAACTGGCTACTGTCTTAAAAAAGGTTACTTGGCCTTCCGTTAAAGGTCCTTCTTTTTTACCTACATACAGTCCCCCTAAAGCCCTACCATCACCTCCAACCCCAAACACGCTTAGATACTGGCCTGATCTCTCACTATTTATAATGTCTGTCCCCGTTCCCTGTTTAAGCAAAGCAGCGACTTCCTCTGCTGAATATTTAGGGTGCTGGCCATAGAAACTCCTCTCAACCTCTAACTGACCATAAGGGAAATAGGCCACATCGGACCAGTGATACATGACGACAATTTCGGAGATAGTACTACTTATAATCTCTTTTACACCACGAAGTAGAAAAATTGAGGTAGAAAGATTATAGATGACTTGTTGCTGCTTATCCATCTCTATTAGCTCTTTCTTTAAGTTCAATGTCTGATTATCAACTTTTGTTAAAAAAAACGCCATCTTCCGCCTGAGCAGATGAATATTAATAAGTACCCCTATTACCCCTATAAATAGAAGAGTTGGGAAAAAATTAGTATTTAAGACCATGTCTCGCCTTCTTTAGGAGTAGGTAACTTCAGTGTCACCACTGTTCCTTTCCCCAGCTCTGATGTGATTTCAATGGTACCGTGATGTTTTTCCACTAACTTCTTGGTAATATAAAGTCCCAGTCCCGCTCCTTGGATAGTCCGGTTTTTATAATCTCCCCCCCTATAAAATTTTTGAAAAAGATTAGGCAGATCCTTGGGATCAATACCTTTGCCGGTATCGGCAACTACCATTACCACCCACTCTCCGTCTTGTAAAAGGCTTACTGTCACTCCTCCTTGCTCAGTATACTTAATGGCATTTTCTACCAAATTGATTACCACATCCTTTAACCGCTGGGGATCAGCACTGATAAGTGGTAGACGGATCTGGGGAAGATCCATCTTAAGATAGATCTTTTTATCCTCAGCCTCAAACTGCAAGGTGTTATTAACCACATCTACTACCAACTTTTCAAAATCTACAGGCTGCAGAAAGAGCGACATCGTTCCTGACTCATAGATAGATACATTAAGAGTATTCTCAATAATTACTTGAAGCCTTGCGGCGTTGACCTGCATCTTCTTTAAATAGCCTCTTTGCTCTTCAGAAAGCAGGCGTATGGTCTCCTTGACCAATAAGTCAAGGTATCCCTTGATGGCTGAGAGGGGGGTACGAAATTCATGGGAAACCACGGCAATAATTTCATCCTTCTCCTTATTAATTAGTTTTTGCTCTCTGCTTAGTGCCTCCATCTGGGCATACTGCCTACCTCGGAGCACAAACTCTTTCATTATCAAGTACCCTCCAGCAAAGGTAACTAAATTTAAAATTGTGTTGCGAACCAAAAAGGCAAAAGCAGGCGAGGAGGAAAAGCCTGCAGCGGAAGAAAAAAAGAAAAAGATAAAAATAGCTTCCATAGTTAAAGACATGAAAAACAAAGACACAAATCCCAAAGATAGGCCAATGACGGTAATAAATAAATAGAGGTAGCCGATAAAGATACTCTCGTTTCCTCCTGTTAGATAGATAAAAATAGCAAAAATTAAGGCTAAAGACGTTGCTCCTAAATAAACAGAGGGAATACTACGTAGGAATCGTGGAGAAAAAAAGTTGTAAATTACAAAATACAAGGAAAAACCCGTAAGAACAATATTAAGCAGTGTTTTATTTGCAAAAGGGAGGGGGAGCAAATTAACCCATAAGAAAGAGGAGAGTAAAAAACTAAGAAGGGTGAGGCGAATACTCCTTCTTAAGCGGTCTAAATGGGAGATATCACCACTTTTAGATTTTTTATCTTCCATATAATCTATGTTGTCCCAAAAAGTAAAATAAATCAACCCACCCTAAAAAACCTCAGGTTCATTTACTTGAACCAAATCTCTAAAAGGTGTATATTACCATTACAAACGCTTGATTTAGGTTACGTCGCCTAAAGAGTTGAAGAAAGAACAGTCTAGATTTCGACTTAGTATAATCTTCCGGGTAAGCCCGTTAAAGCTGTAAATTAAGGGTCGAGATTTCGGCTGAAACAAGGTGGTACCGCGAGAGACCTCGCCCTTGTCTATCTGTTAAGATAGATAGGGATGAGGTTTTTTTATGGGTAAAAATAGTCAAGCAAAAACTGACATAGGGTGGTATCAGTTTTGGGAAGGTTCTGGCTTTTTTAAAGCTGATCCTAACTCGCCTAAAAAACCCTACTCCTTGCTCATGCCTCCACCTAATGTTAATGGAGAGCTGCACTTGGGTCATGCTATGCAACAATCCATCTTGGATACTTTAGCCCGCTTTAAAAGGATGCAAGGATTTGACGTTTTACTCTTGCCTGGGGTTGATCACGCTGGCATTATCTTTGAATCCACATTCAATAAAGAGCTCTCCAAAGAAGGACTTTCTAAACAAAAATTAGGCTATGAGGCTTGGATGAAAAGAGCTTGGCAGTTTAAAGAAGAGATTTATAACTCCTTCCATAAAACCTGGACTTTCTTGGGAATTTCGGCAGACTGGTCCCGAGAGGTTTTTACCCTGGAGCCCAAAGTTGCCAAGGCAACTTTTGAGGAGTTTAAGACTTTCTGGGAGCAAGATTTACTTTATAAAGGAGCCTACATTATTCAGTGGTGTCCTAAGTGTGGTACAGCCATTGAGGACTTGGAAATGGAATATCAAGAGAGAACGGAAAAGCTGTACTTTGTTAAATATCAAATCGACGGATCCAATGAATTCATTACTATTGCTACTGCCCGCCCGGAAACCATCTTTGCTGATACTGGAATCGCTGTTTATCTCCAACACCCAAAATTTCGCAGCTATGTTGGCAAAAATGCCATTAATCCTTTAACCGGCAATAAAATACCCATTTTTGAAGATTCTCGGGTAGAAAAGAACTTTGGAACTGGGGCTTTGAAAATCACCCCCGGTCATGATCCTTTAGACTTTGCTATTGGTAAAGACCATAACTTACCCATCCTCCACGCTGTTGATAAAACAGGCCGGATGACAGAGCTGGCTAAAGATTTAGCAGAACTTAAAATTGAGGAAGCCAAACAAAAGGCTGCTGAAAAACTGGAAAATATGAGAGCTATTGAGAAGAGTGAAGACTATACTCACTCAGTTCCGGTTTGTGAACGGTGTAAAACTACTATTGAACCTCTTGTCTCTGAAGAGTGGTTTATCAAGATGAAGCCACTAGCTGAAAAAGCCCTAAAACACCTGGACGAAATCAACTTCTTACCTAAAAACTATAGAAAAATTCTATCCGACTGGTATAAAAAAATTCATGATTGGTCCATCTCCAGATCCCTGTGGTGGGGGCATCGTATTCCGGTTTGGTACTGCCAAAAATGTAATCCTGCTCGAGAGGTAGGAAAAGATAAAGGTATGGCCATCTCTTTAGAAAAACCAACCCAAAAGTGTCCTGTTTGCCAAACCTCTGGCTGGATCCAAGATGAGCAAGTTCTGGATACTTGGTTTTCTTCCGGTCTTTGGCCCTTAGCTACCTTAGGCTGGCCAGATGCAACCAAAGAGCTTAAAAAATATTACCCTTGGGACTTTGAACTAACTGCTCCGGAGATTAAATATCTTTGGATAGCTCGTCAAATTATGCTCAGTTTATGGCTTAAAAATCAAATTCCTTTTAAAAACATGTTCTTTCATGGAACTCTTCGCGACTCTCAGGGACGAAAATTTTCTAAATCCTTAGGTAATGGGATTAACCCTTATGAGCTAGTAGAGCAATGGGGAGTTGATGCTACCAGAATGGCCCTTTATACCTATGCCGCTCCCGGTAGAGATGCCCGAACTTCCAGGCAGCTTATGGATGAAAGGTGTAAAAATTTTAGGAACTTTGGCACTAAACTGAGGAATTTGCATCGGTTTATTTTTGAGCTCAAACCAGAAGATGTTACCGCCTCCTCTGATTTTTCCCATCCGGAAGACACAGAAATCATCCAATGGCTAAATGGGCTAATTGACTCAGTAACTAAAAATTTAGAAAGCTATAAGCTTCATCTGGCTATAGAAGATCTTTATGATTTTATCTGGCATAAATTTGCTGACAGCTATATTGAATGGTCCAAAAAAAGACGGGGTGAAACTCAACCTTGCTTAGAATATGTTTTTAAAACCTCCTTGGAGCTCCTTCATCCCTTTATGCCATTCATCACTGAAGAGTTGTGGCAAAAATTACCCCATGAAGGCAAATCTATCATGGTAACAAAGTGGCCTGAGGGTAAAATTACCGCAAAATAAGCGCAAATAAACCGCAAGGTTGCTTAAGCAGCATCAGGAGGAGTGGGTTTTCCCTCGCCTTCAGTAGCTTCTCCTTCTGCTTCCTCAGCTTCACCTTCAACTGGTGCTTCCTCTGGGGCAGCTGCCTCTGCCGCTGCCGCAGACTCTGCAGCTTGTTCTTCCATCAGCTGTTGAGCTTCCTCAGAGACTGCCGTATCCAGTTTTACCACCACTGCTTCTAGGTCAGTCATTACCTCCACACCAACAGGGACTAACATCTGGGAAACTGAGATCGCATCATTAATTTGTTGTAAACTACTGATATCAACTTCTAAATGGTCAGGAAGCTCGGTGGGTAATGCCTCAACCTCGACCTCACCTAGCGGTTGAATAACTACCGCCTCCCCCATTTGAACCGCCTCAGGCTCCTCCCCTACTATCCTAATTGGCACAGAAACTTTGACTTTTTCTGTTAAATTAACCTGATAAAAATCAATATGTAGGATGGCTCCCCGCACTGGATCAACTTGAATATCACGAACCAACACCGGCCTAATCTTACTGTCGCCTATTTTTAAATCAATCAAGCCGGTCTCTCCCGCCTGAGAGAAAATCCGGGAAAAATCATGAGCTTTGACTGAAAGATGCTCCGTGGGGATCTTTTTGCCAAAAACATGAGCGGGGATAAAACCATCCCGGCGTAGTTTTTTAACCTGTTTTCCTAAAATTTCTCTTTCCTGGGCCTTTAAAGACAATCTGTCCATAACCTGAGTAATTTACCATATTCAAACTAGATAAGCAACTCTAAAATCAGGTTTTTATCTGAGGTTCCAGTTTGTGTTTGGCTCCCCCATTATGAGCGGGGTAATTTAATCTTTGTCTGTTTGCCTCAGTCTCAAAAAGAGCTAAAATCCTGCCTCTCCCCTACCTTCTCTTTAGATTGTCTAGGCAAACTACCAGTAAAACCCTGGGCATCTAAATAACCATAAATGACAGGATCAGATACGTAAACGACTAAATGTTTTTCCTCCAGCATCTGGTTTAACAGGCTGCCCAAATTGCTGTAGTTTAACTGAGGAGAAAAGAATAAGTTATTTAAAACCTCTTTTAAGCCCTCCCCTAAGATCGGGGAAACTCCTGCCAGACCCTTTTCATCTATCAATATCACCCCGGAAACTGGCTGTCCTGATTGACGCTGGTATCCCCAGGCAGCATTCCTGGCGGCAGTAGGAAAATCCGCCTCAAAGTTAGAATCTTTTAAAGATGCCATAATCAACTCTTTTGCCTCTTTGGGAGGTTCTGCCAACTTATCTGAGTCTTCTTCAATTTTAGCGATATCCTCAATATTAATCTTTTGCAGCCTGCCATCTTCAAAAATTATCTCTCCATAAGAGTTGATCACTCCCCCGCGGGGCCTAGATATGGAGCTGTCAGCCAGTAAAATCAAATAGCTCCTCTTTCCGGAAGGCGGAATTAGCCCCGGTAAAACCTGCGACAACAACTTCTCTCTTTGTAAGGATTGTCCCGTTTCTGCCATTCTCTTTCCCAAACCCATCAGGTTTGCTTGCAGAATATCTTTAAAGAAGGGCCAAACTTCAATTGTTGAGCTTATAAAGACTGGATCAGATAACCTTCCCTGGACTAAACCCAAACTTTCCTCTGCCTGATTAAAACTAGCCTCAGCTTCCAGGTAAAGCTTATTTAAATCCCCCTCCTTACCACCGGAGATTACCTTTAAAGATTCCACTAAAGCAGCTTGACCCACTGACTGTGCCTGGACTCCGTCAATGGTTTTTTCTAAAATTTCTGTCAGCTGGCTGGTAGCTTGAATGGTGGTGGTAAATAATCCTACAGCCCGGAACAACTTCAAGGCTGACAAATTACTCTTTAACTCCCCCACTGCCAGTTGTGCCTGATAAGTTTCTCTTTTAGCCTGCTGGTAATCCCCTGCCTTTGAGTCTTGGTAGCTTTGGGAAAGCCTATCTTTAACATTTAAGCCACTTAAGACCACCAAGGTTAAAGGATAAACTGTAGCATAAAACAGCAACCCCAAAAGACAAATCAGGCCTAAATACCCCCGGATCTTTTGCCACCTTACTCCCCCCCCTTTCCTTACCTCCGGTTTATTATTTTCAGGACCATCCCCAAACAGTTCCTTAATCTGTTGTTTTTTCTCCTCCGGTAAGGGCAGTTTATCCTCAGAAATTTCTTTAGGATGTTCAACTTTTTCAGCTTCAGGTAATTTGGATTTAGGTAAATAATGGGGAAACTGTTGAAAAAAATGAAGGGTTTGTTTTAAAGCAGCTGTTAAACTTGCCTGACTAGCCCAGGACAGCTCTTTTTGGGTTTTTAAAATATTAGGGGTCGGCCAGGGAGGCAGCTGGGTAGGAACAAAACCCCGGCTTTCATACCACAACGGATCAAGTAAAAGCTGCTTTATCTCCATCACTTTTAGAGGGTAAAGCAAAGCTCCATCATATAGTTTTTGGGCCGTCGCCCCATGCATCACCGCTTTAATTAGCAGGTCGACCGCATCATCGATATAAAGACCCCGGGTGGTAAAGTCTAAAGTCGTGTTCTCTTTTTGGATCTCCCCGCAGGAAGCGGCATAAATTAAACGGCAGATCGGATCTTCCTCCCTAAAATGCATCCTCGGACCATAAACTGCTGCCAAACGGATAATCCGAGTGTTGAGCTGATGCTCCAAGGAAAGCTGGGCTAACTTTTTTTCGGCTTCCTTAAGATTTGGGTATTTCTCATCGTGAGAATCATAAAGGCCAAGGGAAGAAACATAAACAACTTTGGGCTTAAACTTTTTTGCTAAATTAATAAAATTTTCTAGACTTTTTTTATATTCCTCTTCATCTAGATTTTCAGAAATAATAAAAAAAGCATAATCCAGTCTCGGAAAATCAAAGGTCAACTCGAAAGAAGCTGATTGGTTTAAAAAATGGAAGTTTTTGTCCTTGGAGGAATGTTCTAAATATTCTTTCCTGCCGGTAGATAAGTTATCCACACCAATTACCTGGATATTTTTGGCCAGTAATTTTTCAGCCAGATGTGATCCTAAAAAACCGGCAACTCCCACGAGGTATGTGACAGGTTTGTTTCGCGAAAGCATCATCATATCAATATTGCTACATTAATTATAGTATTTCACACGTCTGCCTGCATTTACCAATATTAGTTTATTTGAAGTTTATTGAGTATCCAAGGCTTGGTTGACTAACCGATCGGTTAAATAATTTTCCTGGCGCGGTATATGGGTATAAACAATTTTCCCGATGTCTCCTTGAAGTTTTTTGATTTCCTCAAACAACACTTTTAATTTAGGATTTTTAATCTTGTAAATTCCCGCCAGCTGCCTGGCAACTAATTGGGAATCAGTTTTAATCTCCACAACTGAAGGAAGGTCTGAAGAAAAGTCATGCGCTAATCTTTGTAAAGCCAGTTTGACAGCAGTGTATTCTGCTTCGTTATTAGTAGCTACCCCTAAACGAACCGCCTCCTCTACCCACACTACTCCCTCATTTGTTTTAATAATATAACCTGAAGCGGCCTGGCCGGGGTTACCCCGAGAGGCTCCATCGGTAAAAATAACAAATTTTTTCACTTTTGTAGTGTAAGATTTTTTACTAAAAAAATGAAGTCCTCTGCTTTGCCAGTACCCGGATCAATACCACTACTTGCAGTAAGACAATCAGATACTCACCCATTACTGTTACTGCTGAGGCAGCATAGAATGAATATTTTGGAATAAAGACCAGATTTAAAACAAGGTTAAATATTAAACCTAAAAAATAAATAATCATCATGGTTTTATATTTTTTTATAGTCACCAAAGTCCACATTAAAATGGAAGAGACAAAAAAAGCCGGGAAGGACAAGGAAAGAATTTGTAAAGAGATTTCTGCCCCCATAAAACCTTGACCGCCAGTAAGCACATTAACAACTAAAGGAGAAAGCAGCAAGGTAAAAACTGTCCCCAAAGCAGCAACAGCCAACATTAAAACAGCCGCTTTTTTTAAGTTAGCCACAAACTTTTGCTTGTCTTGGGAAAAATTTTTTATCATTACCGGGTAATAACCGTTCATGATAAAAGTGGGAACTACGAGTAAGGATTGAAAGATGGAGAAAGAAAGATTATACACCCCGACTTCAGAAAAACTCTTTAATGAGCTCAGGATAAAGGCGTCTAAACGGAAATAGATGGTGTTTAAAATTAAAGTGGCGGTAATCGGCCAAACTTCAAGGATAATTTTTTTTATATAGCTGAAATCAAAAACAGGCAGCAGGCTGCTGATATATCTTTTAACTGAGATTAAGGCAGTGGCTCCTAAAAGCAACCAACCCAACAGGTGGACCAGCATTAAATAGGGAATGCCTTGGTGGCTGGCTATAAAAAGATAAAACAAGGGTAAAGGCACTAAGGTACCTACTAAAACTGCCAGGGTAGATAAGTCATAACGGAGTTTACTTTGGAAGATCGCTGCTGCCGTAGTATAGACAGAGGAGCCAAAAATAGCTAAACTGCCCCACAGCACTGCTTGGCGGAAGAGGTTATCCACCGGCCAAATTAAAACTCCAGTGGCGGCTATGGTAAATAAGATCAACGATAGAGTTATTCTTAAACCTAACAGTCTTCGCCACTGGGCAGAGATAGGACCGTGCAGCAGATGGGGGACAATATGGGCATTAATCCCAAAATCAGAGATTAAATAAAAAAAAGCTAAATAAGTTAAAGCTAAGGTGAAAACTCCGGTTTGAGCTTCACCGTAAGCTCTGGTAACCATGCCTAATATTATGAAAGTGGCTAGGGAAGTAATAGCTTTGCCTAAAAGCTGCCAGAAGGTCTGCTGGGAAACTTGAAATAAAGCAGAGCTTTTTTGTTTCACAAATAATGTCTTCACTTGAAAAAGTCTAACTTAAAATAGGTTGACTCACAAGTAAAGCAGGTGTTGTCGGGGAGTTATTCTTCAGATGGAACTTGGCTAACATCTTCAGTCTCTTGGTTAGATTTTTTTTTGCTGGCTCTTTTAGATTTTACAACAGTTGGCTTGATAACCAGATGCCTTTCTTTTCCTTCACCAATACTTTCTGAGGATACTCCTTCTACTTCCGAGACAATCATATGGACAATCCTTCTTTGCCAAGAGGGCATTGGTTCCAGCTCAATCTCCTCACCAGATTCTTTGACCTCTGAAGCCCAATTCCTGGCTCTTCTTTCCAAATCAGCCTCTTTATTTTTTCTCCAACCTCCCACATCAATAACTACCCTTTTAAACTTTTCCTCCTCACCCAATTGTTTACTTAAAATAAGGTTTACCAAAAGCTGCAGTGAATCAAGGGTTTCTCCCCTAAAACCAATTAACCTCCCAGGGTCTGAGGCTTCAATGGTGACCATGACCTCCTCTGGCCCCTCCACCACCTCAAAGCTGCCCTCCAGGGCCATCAGTCCCAATATGTTTTCTAGTATTTCCGATACTTTTGCTTCCATGGTGGAGTAAGTATATCGAACGAGTAATCTTGCGTCAATGGTTTAGGTAGAGCTATCTTTTAATTACCTTTACCCAACTATCTAATCCTCCCCATCCGGAGATGCGGTGTTGCTGGTAGATACTGACTAAAGTTAAAACGTTCCAATAAAGAGCCAGCCCAATCGGGAATTGGAAAGCAAAAAATCCAATCAACACCGGCATCATATACATCATCTGGGATTGGACAGCGGACATCGAGTCCCCCACACCTTCCTTTTCTTTCTTCTCTTTAGGGGAATCAGAAGGGTACTGCTTGACTGGCGATGGAGTCATCATCTTAGACTGCAGGAAGGTCAAAGCAGCGGTAATTATTGGCACCAAAAGCAGCGGCCCCGGGCTGGGTTTGTCAGCTAAATTCAAACCAAAAAAGATAGGGCTGGGAATGTTGCTTAAATGTAAAACTGTCGAATAAAGGTTGCTGTTAATCTTTTCCAAACCGCCATTACCTTCAAAAAAGGCTAAAATGGTCTGATAAAGGGCAATTAGCACCGGAAATTGGATTAAGGTAGGCAGGCATCCTCCGGCAGGGTTAACCCCATGCTCTTTATAAAGGCTCATCTGGGCGGCTGCCAAAGCTTGGCGGTCACTACCATGTTTTGTCTTAAGTTCATCCAGTTTGGGTTTTAAGTCAGCCATCTTTTTAGCACTTTTAAGCTGAACAGCCATAAAGGGCCAAACTAAAAGCCTGATAATAATGGTTAATAAAATTATAGCAAAGCCTAAAGCCCCTGGTAGGCCTACAGATTCCAATACCTTAAATATCAGCACCAACAAATTAATAATTGGTTGAAAGAAAAAGGTGTTAAATAAATCAGTAATTATCGACATGATAAAATTCTTTTACCTCCTAAAAGTAGTCCTTTGATCATTCCATATTTTATAACCATTTGTCTAGTATATAAAGAGCAGGTTGGGGAGTACTTACAAGCCCCTCCAGGAGCCAGGACTGACAACAACCCCTTATCAAAGGATAAGTAATTTCTATAAAAATCAATCAGCAGTAACACTATTTGTTTAATCATTTTTTTAGTAAATTCCTTTTTTTAAGCAAAGATTTTAAATAATTTAAAATCTTTGCAGGATTTAATTTTAAAACACCCTGCCTAGGGATTGCTATAATCTTTACCTGTTGAGAAAGATTAGGGTATAAAGCTTCAAAAGCTGTTGAAACCAACCTTCTGGCTCTATTTCTTTGGACTGCTTTTTTAAAAACAGAGGAAGAAACAGCTATCCCTACTTGGGCTTGATTATTTTCCCCATACCGATAAAAAAGTTTGACAATCTCAGAGCTGATCTTTTCCCCAGAGGCCACCCACTGAAAATCCCTTTTTAAATTTAGCCTTTTATCTTTGGATAACATTAAACAACTAACCTTACCCTACCCTTAGCTCTTCTTCTTTTTAAGACATTCCTTCCGTCAGCAGTCAGCATTCTGGCTAAAAAGCCATGTTTCCTCGCTCTTTTCAACTTTTTGGGTTGCCAAGTTCTTTTAGGCATATTCTTTACTCCTTAAATGTATTTTAAGATAAATGGAAATTTTGTGCAACTGATCTACTAATTTATATTTCCTCTATCTTTTCTGTGGATAACTTTTGCACTAAGATTTGCAGTGTGGATAAACAATGGACCCAAGTTTTAGATAATATCAAAGATCAGATCAATCCAGCTAACTTCCGTACTTGGTTCGCTCAGACTTCTGGACAGATCAACAGCGAGGGGACGCTTACTATTAAAGTCCGTCATGCTTTTATTAAAGAGAGTTTGGAAAAAAGGTTTCTCACAGTTATCCAATCTTCAGTAGAAAAAGTTTTTGGATCTTCCATGCCGTTAGATTTTAAGGTTGATTCCAGCTTAACCGCCTCTAACCCCCCAAAAGAGGAAGCAGAGTTGCAGTTTACTCCTAATATTCCCTCTTTTTCCCATAGTAGTTTAAACCCTAAATATACCTTAGCCAGTTTTGTGGTGGGACTGTCTAATAATCTGGCTTATGCTGCAGCCCAAGCAGTAGTCCAAAACCCTGGAATAAGCTATAACCCCTTATTTATTTATGGAGGTACCGGAGTAGGGAAAACTCACCTAATGCACGCCATTGGCCAAGCACTTCTTAATAAAAACCCTTATTTTAAAATAATTTATTGTTCCTCAGAAAAATTTATGAATGATCTAGTACAGGGCATCCAAACTAAAAGAACCGGGGAATTTAGGGCTAAATATCGAGCCTGTGATCTGTTGTTAGTTGATGATATCCAATTTATCAGCGGTCGGGATTCTACCCAGGAAGAATTTTTCCATACCTTCAATGAACTGCAAGCTAAAAACTCCCAGATAGTGTTAACCTCAGACCGCCCTCCCAACGAGATCCAAAAACTGGAATCCCGGCTCGCTTCCCGTTTCCAAGGAGGACTGATGGTAGATATCCAACAACCGGATTTTGATACCCGGGTAGCTATTTTAAAAGCCAGGTGTGCGGAAAAAGGAGATCTTATTCCTGGGGAGATCTTAACCTTAATTGCTGAAAGTATGCCCACTAATGCCCGGGAGTTGGAAGGAAAACTACTGCAAATTATTCAAAACACTAAACTGATGGGGCAGGTTTTAACTGAAGAGACGGTCCGAAAGTTTTTAGGCCAACCCTCACTTTCAACCAATGGACAGAAACTGGAATATAAAAAGGTTTTGGCTGAGATTAACCAATACTTTGATATTAAGATGGCCGATATAACTGGCCCCAGAAGAAAAAAGGGACTAGTGCTACCCAGACAGATGGCCATGTACCTACTTTATAAGGAGTGTAAGCTGCCTTATGAAAGAATTGGAGATTTATTGGGTGGAAGGGATCACACCACTATTATGCATGGTGTGGAAAAAATCACTGAGGCTGTCAGTAGGGATAGAGAGATTCAAAGGATGTTAATTGAGATAAAACAAGCCCTCCAATAATATTTATCCACACTACTACTTAACTTATCCCCAAAGATATCCACATTATGTTATACTTTTTACACACCAAATAAAGGCGAAATTTAAAGGGTCGCCAATGTTTTAAAATCACTTTTATGAGATTAAGAAGGTTTTTTTAAATTATCCACCATCAATGAAACCACAACTGGAAGCTAAATATCCACTTATAAACAGACCCTATAAATACTTACTACTGTATAAATATATTAAGAATTTATCTAAAATAAAGGTGGATAAGTAAAATAATCTATGGATTTTAATTGGATTTATATTATTGTCGGAATTTTAGTGTTATTTATAGTTTATCTTTTTGGCCGGCTTCATTCTAAACCTCAGGGTGATATCCCGACTGATTTAATAGATCTTTATCGGCAAGTTCAAGATTTACCCTTAAGAGTTTTACAAACTATTCAAGGATCAATTAATCCCCAAAAAGGAAAAATGGCTGAACTTTTAACTTATGCCGAACTTAGATATGATTATGACCGGATCATTCCTTTGGGTTGGCCGATTGATTTTATTGGTGTTAAAAATAACGAGCGGATTGATTTTATAGAAGTTAAATCCGGTAAACTTGCTATCTTGACAGATGAGGAAAAACACATTAAAAACCTCATAGCAGCGGGCCGAGTCCATTTTAGGCTAATTAGAGTCACTGAAGAAGAAGTCCACCGATTGGTTTCTGCCAACACCGGGAGGGATTAGCTGAATTAATTATGAAATTTACAATACTACAACAAGATTTAATACCGGCTTTATCTGCTGTCTCCCGCTGTTGTGGAGTTAGATCCCAACTGCCGGTTTTAGGTAATATCTTACTGCAAACTGAAGCAGGGAAACTGAAATTGGCAGCTACTAATTTAGAAATAGGGGTAGTTAAATTTATTAAAGCTGAAATTGAAGAAGAGGGAGAGGTAACTGTGCCGGCCAAAATATTAGTTGAGGTAGTGTCTAATTTAGTGGGAGAAAAAATAGATTTTACTTCCTCTTTGGACCAGCTGCAAATATCCACCACCACCTTCTCTTCACAGATTAACGGTATTCCGGCTTCAGAGTTCCCCGCTATTCCTTTAACCGGCAAAGAAGCGGTAGTGGTGGATCCTCAGGTTCTTTTGAAATCTTTACCTCAAGTGACCTTTTCAGCAGCCATCGATGACGGCCGGCCGGTTTTAACGGGGATTTTGACTGAGATCAAAGAGAAAAAACTACAACTGGTGGCCACTGACGGCTATAGACTGGCTCACAAGGTTGTTAATACTCAAGAAGATACCAATTTTAAGGCTTTAATCCCTCGGCGGACTTTTGAAGAGGTGATGAGGTTGATCTCAGAAGAAAATGTTGATGGTATTAAAATTTCTATCTCTGATGATCAAAATCAGATGATTTTCTCTTTCGGTAATACTCAACTGTCTTCCCGGTTAATTGAAGGCCAATTCCCGGCTTGGGAGAAGATTATCCCCTCAGAGACTAAAGCCAGGGTAATTATAGAGAGAGGCGAGTTTTTAAAAGCCGTAAAACTTGCTTCAGTCTTTGCTAAAACTGAAGCTAATATTTTAAAGGTTAAAAATTTACCCACCAAGTTGGTCCTAACCTCTGAGGCTAAAGAGTTGGGGAGCCAAAAAAAGGATGTGGAAGCAAAGTCAGAAGGGGAGGAGATTCAGATTGCTTTTAACACCAAGTTTTTACAAGAGGCTCTATCAGCTTTTAATACTTCTCAGGTAATGTTGGAACTTTCGGGGAATCTATCAGCAGCAATCATTAAACCAATGGGGGAAGAGGGCTTGCAATATATCATTATGCCGGTTAATTTAAGTTAAATCCCCCGGTACTCAATAGTCCTAAAATGGTAAACTACCTCTCCCGACAGCCTATTTCCTTCTTCAAACTTAGTGTCTGGTGAGATAAACAAAGTATAACTTTGTCCCAATTTAAGGGGTTTAGTAAAAATAATCTTAGCAGTTTTCTTTTGGTTTGTTAACTCAGTTTTATATTCTATCTGAGGCTCAAATTTAATCTTAAACTCCGGTCCGTTAACTAAAGATTGATTGAGATTGATTTCAATAAATTCTTGGGTAGGTACAAAGACTGCTTCCTCCAAAGGAGAGGGGTTGGTAGATAAGATCTTAGGTTCAGCACTAGTTTCTATAGTAGGAGTGGGTGAGGTTTGGGTATCTAAAACTGGAGCTTCTTTAGAATATAAACCTTGTTGGAAGATCAAGATTAAGATGATCCCCACAGTAGTTACAATAGCTATAATCTTTTGTTTAAAGGTCAGATTAGACATAGGTTATTTAATAGTGTACATCGATATCGGGTGTTTTGGGAAAGGCTGTATTTATTTGATAGGTAAAAGATTGACCTAAAGCTTTGCCGTCATTGGAGGTGGTATGAGGAAGAACAGTAATGGTTGTAATACCTGGTTGCCAGATAATTTCTGGAGAAAGAATTAGGATATTATCCGTTTCTGGTTTAATATCGACCTTAGTTTTTACTTCGGGGGAAACCTGATAATAGAATTTTTGAGGGTTTACTTTGGCATTAAAAGAAAACTCTATCTGAGTGATAGGGAGATAGGATTGAGAAGTGTCCTCCTTAGGTTTTATTTCTAATAGGTTAAATTTTGGGAGCTGGGCTTTGGTGGGTGAGGGTGTTATAGGAATATTATTTTCATTTTTTAAGCTACTCCTGATAGCGAGTACAACTAAAATGACTAGTAATATAAATAACCCGATAACTAAAAATTTAGTTTTATGCATACCAATTCTATTTTACCTTATATAATTCGACACTCAAAATATTTACCCGCATCAAGCCAGGTATTGATTTGCCATAAAGCAGACCCATTTGCCAATTGGATATGGGTATGATCACAATCGCTATTTGTGCATATCTGTCCGGCTACTTGCCCGGATTTAATTGGGACGCTTAGATTTACTTGGCTACCATCATTTTTTAGATGGTGTAACTGAAGATAATATTTTGTTGTTCCCACAGTGGCTGTAAACCCCTTAATCATCTCACCGCTACTTTTAGGCTCAGGTCGAATATAGTACCAGTCGACAGAATCTTGTCCTATATAAGGCAGATAGACTGGAGAACCTGCAGCTCCTCCAACGTCAATAGCCAAGGCATTATAAGGATATTGGCTACATAGATTAGCATAATAAGGCTGTGAAATGTAAGAGCTGTCACAATGACCGCAACTATTAGAGGGTGTATAGATACTACCACAGGTAATAGCTCCCCCTGCAACAGGACAAGAAAATAAAGAGCTGTTAGTTGGGGGAGGTCCTTGAGGAGGGTAATCTCCTATAGGAGCGGCTTCGCCGAGTTCTGGCAGTAGCAGTAACCCCGTACCTTTGGAAAGCCCGAAAGGGTTTTGGATTAGAAAGAACAAAATAAACACTCCTATTCCTACTGCTACCCATTTAACTATTTTTCTGAGTGTCCCTGAGCTGGCAATAGCTATTCCCCAGCCTACCGGCCCGGCAGCTGTCAAGGCGGCTTTACTACCAGCCTTAAAAGCTAAGCCTCCTCCACCCCTAAGCAGCGTTCCTCCAACTCTACTGGTAATAAAGTTAGGGAAGCCAAACCCTAAAGCTGAAGAAGCCAAAACTCCCATTGGGGAAACCCCTGATAAGGCAGCCAGTCCTCCCCCTGCTCCTCCAAAGACTAAGGAGGTGATAAATTTTAGCCTTCCATAACGGGAGATAGCCCTTCCGGCCTTAATTTGTAAGCTGCTGGCAATATTTTTCAAAAAAGAGGGGACTTCAAACTTTTTGTAGGCTGGGGTGCCAATGGGGTAGGCTTTCTCCTGACTTCTTTGAGGAAGGGGAGTTGGGAAGGTGGGGGAGACAGAGGGGGCAAGAGAAGTAGAAGGGGGCGTGGGGGCAGCGGAGGCTGTCCCTTCTCCAAAGACAGCCTTGCCCAGATAAGAAAACAAGGAACCAATCTTAATTCTGGAAATTAATTTCTTAGTTTTAATTTGAGCTGAAACAGTAGTGTTGGCAGCAGCTTGTTTTAAAACCTCTGGTGGTTGAGGGATAAGACTTAAGGGATTTATCGGAGGGATGGTTTTAGCTGATAGGGCAGGTTGGGTTTGGGGTTCAGTCTTGGTTTCAGTATGAACTTCGGGGGGCAGGATGGGCTCTGGCCGGCTGATTAAAAAAGCTAAATTTTTGTCCCGCTCCACCCAAAAATCCGTATAAACCTTTCTAATGAGATCCTCTTCGTTGCTGATGTTCCAATAAGTTTTAAAATGAGGCAGCCTTTTTAAAAGTTTGACAACATCTTTTTTAAAATAAACTTTATCCCCAATAGTGGTACGGATTTTCTCTGGATCCTTATTAAAATCCCTAATAGCTTTAAAAAGGTTTAAAAAAAATAATGTATCTGGAACAGCCATTTTCGCCCCTTTACTGTGCTGGTGACTCCTGCTGCTTTTCTATGATCTCTTTAGGATTAGTTGTAATTAACTTATGTTCTTCCTCAGAGGCGACAATTCGAATAGCCACATGGTTGTTGCCGGCAAAAAATAATCCCCTGCCTACCCCGGCAGTGAGCAGCAGCCTTTTTTCTCCTTGAGAAAGGTTGAAGGTTTGACCCAATTTTTCAATTGAGGCAGGAGCCTGTTTTAAAAGAACCTGCATCGAAGAGTTGGAGATAATCATCTTGCCTTGGTCCTTACCTAAAAAATCCTCTACATCCTGGTTGATGGTGGTAACCCCCAGGTAATATTTTCTCGCCCGTTTGACCATCTCAATTAAAAAGGCTGCCGAATCAGGGTATCTCATCATGTACCAGGCCTCATCAACTATCAGCAGCCTTTTTTTTAAGCTGTGCCTAATCTTCGTCCAGATATAATCTAAGATTAAATACATGGCCAAAGGGCGCAGTTGATCGGGCAAATCCCTCACTGAAAAAACCGTTAGTTGGTTTTGAATCTGGATATTAGATTGGGTGGAAAAGATCCCCGCCAGCGACCCTTTGATAAACCGCTCCAACCTGACAGCCAAAGAGTTAGCAATAGGATCTTCCATGCCAATCATCGCTTTGTAGAGGTCTTCCATTAAAGGAGGTTGGATTTTTCCTAACTGTTCTTTAGGAGTGGAGGTGGTAATACCTTTCAGGCGGTAAGTGGCGTTAATGGCCCGGTCTAAAACTGCTGCCTCAGTGGGGTTTAGCTCTCCCAAGACCAGCTTTAAAAATCCGGTCAAAGAAAGAATTTTTCTCCCCAGCTCATCCTCCCCTCTATCAGCTACCTCTGGCAGGTCAAAAGGGTTGATCTTGACCGGAGAGGTGGTGGAAAAGTTAATATAATCCCCTCCCACCGCTTGGGCTAAGCTAAGATATTCCCTTTCTGGGTCAATGATAATCACCTCGGTCCCAAACATTAAGGAACGCAAGGCTTCTAGTTTAACAAAGTATGATTTTCCGGCGCCGGAGGTGGCAAAAACTACACAGTTAGCGTTTTCCTGGCTAAATCGGTCAAAGATGATTAAAGAATCGTTGTGCTCATTAATGCCATAAATAATCCCTTCGGAAGCAGTCAGCTCGGAGGAAACAAAAGGAAAAGTGGTGGCCAAAGATGTGGTATCCATATTATGGTTTAAATAGAGGGGGTCTTGGCCTAAAGGCATGGTGGAAACAAAACCTTCATACATTTGTAAGGTGGTAGGCCTGGCGGTAATGGAGATACTGCCTAAGGTTGATTCTACCAGCTGGGAGGTGTTACTCAGGCTTTCTTTATTTTTGGCCGGGACGGTGATATATAAACTGTACTGAAAAAACCTTTCCGCTCCTTTGGCCAACTGTTCCTGAAGCTCCCGAGCATCATCTAAAGCTACCTGGACGGATGGGTCAATGACCCTTCCCCTCTCTAAATCAGTTTCGATGGTGGCTTCCATTTCGGCGATCTTTCTTTTGAGGTTGTCTAAAATACCGGTTGATTTGGTGGGATAAATAAACATCGCCATACTTAAAGAGCTGTCAAAATCAATTAACGGTTCCATCCAGTCAGGCTCAACATACCTGGGGTAACCGGAGACAAAAAAGCTACGGAAAAGGTTGCTGTCTAACCGCAGGTGCGAAAAATCAATCTCCATCTGATATGGAGCTAAAATATCTGACAAATTAAACCGGATGGTTTGATTAGGGTCCGCTGTCATCGGCTAACTCTTCCACAACAAAAGGCGGAGTTAAACGGATAACTGGGGCAGAGATGGAGGAGGCTTGGGGTTGGCTTCGGTTAAGAGGCGGCATGGGAGGACGGTTGTTAGGGGAAGGGAGGAAGGGGATAGTTGGCGGCCTTGGAGTAGAGGGGACCGGCCCGCTGCTTGAGGGGGCGGTTGGATTTGCTGGTTGGGGGGAGATGGCGGCTAGTTGAGGGGGAGCTTTGGGAGTTAATGGAGTTTCGTAGGGAGTATCAGCACCTTCAGTATTGGAGGGGTTGTAGATATCATAAAATAATTTAATTAATTCTTCACTTTTCAGCTGCCGGGCTTTAAGTCCTAGCTGAGATAATTGGCGCAGTAAATGATCCCTCCTGGGGATTAAAATAGTTAAAACTTTTTTGCTTAAATCATCACCTCCTTTGTGAAAGACTCCCAGCTCAATCGAACTCACATTTAAACAAACATAAAACTGTTTATCTAAAACGTTGTTTTCTTTAATAATGCTGGTCACAAAGTTAAAATAATGCTGGGTCATTTGGGCCAGCAGGGGATTCGTTTGGGTTTGAGCTGCCATCTTTAACCTTTCAATATAAGAAGTTATATCCAGCCTTTTAGAGCGGATAATAATTTGGATGGGAAAGGAGAGAGAATTTAAAAGTCCGGCAAAAGATTGGATAATGGAGATCTGCTCAGTTTCAAAAAGCAGGCTGAAATTAACAGCTGAAGTGGAGATGATTAAACTAACGCTGCCGTTTTTTAAAAAAACTAAATCATCTCTAATCTCTTCCAGGGGGATAAACTGCTGAGAGCTAGCCATTGACTACTCCTTTTTTAGCATGAATTAAAAGCGGGGGGAGGGTTTTCCCCTCCAAAGCAAGTTGTAGGGTATCAAACTCTAAATTATCCTTTTCCAGGGTAAGGTTATAAGTGCCATCAGATAAGGGTGTGGCTCCGGCAAATTGACCTAATTTATTGGTTTTTAAGGCCCGGACTGGCAAATCAGCTTTGTTATGAATGATGACGATGGCCCCTTCTAAGTAGTTGCCGGTACTGTCAGTGACAATACCGTTGATGACATTGGGGGTGGTAGTGAGTGTTGGTTGAGGTGTAGGGGGTTGCTCAGGCTTAACTATGACCACATTTTGACTGTGGGGGTGGGGCAGGTGTTTAGTGATAACTTCACTTTCACGGTGTAACTCCTCGGTTTGTTTGATTAGGCCTTGCAAGCTACCTACCATCTGTTGGAATTTATTGGCGGGAGCTTTCTCTTGAGCCTCAATTTTTATCGCGTCAACAGGAGCGGCAGTTGGTGCAGAGGCCGGTGGGAACCGACTGGTTTTAAGCCAACTTAACTCCCTCTCAATTTCCACAATCCGGGCTTGCAGCAGTTGAGCCTGTTTGGCTACAGCAATGAGTTTATTGAGCTCTTGGGGTGAGGGCAGGTGGGAAGAGAGGGGAGGGGGTAGGGGTTGAGGATTTTGAGGTTTGGCCAAGACAGGTGGGATAGAGGGGAAAGGAGTTTGAAAAGAGGGTGAGGGTACTTGGGTCAGGACTGGTTTGTAAGAAACGGCAGGGGGAGTAATTTTAGAAAGATCCAGTTTTTTAGGTACCGGTGTGCTAGGGGTAGGTAAAGAAGGTTGGAATAGGGGATGAAGTGGGAAGCTGGTTGGCATGGGTAAGGAAGTGGGTTGGATTGGAGGCAGTACCTGAAGAGGCGCAAAAGAAGCCGGAGTTAAATAGGCCAGGTAATTTTTAAGCCTGTTTTTAAAGCCAGGATCATTTGACTCGACCCTTTTTTTAGGGTTAAAAGGGTCTTTCCAGGTTCCTCCTGAAGCTGAGTAAACAGCCTTAAAATAGGCTCCTACCCAATGGTCTAAGGGGCGGTCTAAGATTGGTAAAAAGGCAAAAGCTGCTCCGCTTAAAGCAGAAAGAACAATAATCGGGCTGGCAATAATGGCGCTTAGGGGGAAGATTAAAACATAGGTAAAATAAGCAATAATCAGCCCTCCGGCTAAATACCCAAACTGTTTTAGGGTCATATCCCCTACCAAATGGAATTCAAAAGCAGTCACGTTTTGCGGTATAGGGTGTTGTTCCATGCCACCAAAACCATATCGCGTGAAAAAAGCACTGTCTAGGGCCTCAAAATGGATCAAAAAAGGACAATCCTCTACCTTATGATGTTTATTGTTTCAAACACAATACCACCCCACCAAACAGGGGTGACAGTTTTTACACAACATGTAGTAGGTTGACCATTTCCAATTCTTCTGTTAATTTTAAAGACGTGTGGTGTACTTCCACATTCAGTTTATTACATGAATGTGGTAAGGTACAAAAAGGGAATTCCGTGCAATTCGGAGACTGTGCCGCAACGGTGATTTTAGTTTACTGATGAACTAGATAAGTCCGGAGACCGACCACACCCCGATTAGATCGGGGAGATCCCGTTGCAGGATATGAAAGACGTACTCTTTGAATTATTTCCTTCCCCCATACATTCTGGTCAGAATGAGTCTGAGTCAGAGCATCCCTTGGAGACAGAGGAAGATCTTGGGAAGATGGATGAAGTCCGGCCTTTAGAAAAAGATAAGGCAGTTCATGATCTTTCTACCGGCCTTTTAAACCATAGTCTTTTTTTAACCCAACGATTTTATGCCTTTTTAGAAAAATTCTATCCTTCTTGCCCAAAATGCGGTAAAAAGATGTTTCCCAACTTTTGTGGAGTTTATGCCTGTAGTTGTTCCATTGCCACTATTTCAGTACTTGACTCCTAAAAATTCGGTACTAAAATAGGAGTATATGATCAAAAGAAAAATACTGGCTAAACTAGAAGAACACCTTCTCTCGGATCAAATGACGTTTTTGATTGGCCCAAGGCAGGTTGGTAAAACCTATCTTATGCGGATACTCAAAGAAAAACTGGAGGATAGAGGAGAAAAAACAATTTGGTTGAACTTAGATAGTGAAGAAGATGCGGCCAAGTTGACCTCTCAAATCACTTTACTTTCCTATATTGAACTTATGGTAGGGAAGGAAAAAGCCTTTGTGTTTATTGATGAAATACAACGTAAAAGTAATGCTGGACTTTTTTTAAAAGGAATTTATGACATGAACCTGCCTTACAAATTTATTATTTCCGGATCAGGAAGCCTCGAGTTGAAAGCTAAAATTCCTGAGTCAATGGCAGGCAGGAAGCAGTTGTTTGTCATTAATCCAGTAAGTTTTGAAGAGTTTGTCAACTTTAAAACTGATTACCACTATGAGGATAGACTTGATAATTTTTTTGCTCTGGAAAAAAGGAAAACAGAGCAGTTACTTTCTGAATATCTGGTCTTTGGGGGATATCCACGGGTAGTTTTAGCCCAGACCGCTTCTTTGAAGCAATCCCAAATGCAGGAGATTTATAGAAGCTATATAGATAGAGACATACATGACCTTTTACGTCTTGAGAAACCAGATGCCTTGACCAACCTTTTAAAAATCCTGGCAGCCCAGATTGGTAGCCTGGTTAGTATCACCGAGCTTTCATCTACTCTTGGCCTAGATGAGAAAACAATCAAAATATATTTATCCTACTTAGAGCAAACATTTATCATCAAAAAAGTTACTCCATATTATAAAAATACCCGAAAAGAAATAACCAAAGCTCCAATATATTATTTTCTAGACCTAGGGCTTCGCAATTGGTTGTTGGGGCTTTTGGGTTTACCCCAAATTCCTTCTCCTTTAAGCGGACACCTCTTTGAAAACATGATTTTTAATATTTTAAGAGCTCAACTAGAGTCAACACCAACCCAAATCCATTTTTGGAGAACACGTGATCAAGCTGAAGTAGATTTTGTGCTGGTGTGGGGTTTAGATGTCACTCCTATTGAAGCAAAATATTCATCAATTGAAAAGACGTCAATTACCCGGTCTTACCGGAGCTTTTTAACTAAATATACGCCTAAAAATGGCTATTTTATTCATCTAGGAGAAGAGAAGAAGGTCTCTATTGGCGGGACAACAGTTAACTTTATTCCTTACTACTCACTTATAACCAACGTACATCAATTTACTATAAATTAAACATTAAAAAATTTGACTTTAGTCTTGTTTTAAGCTTACACTAAATCTTGACAGAACTCTCCCAAAGTGCTATAATTATGGGCTTTTTTAGGAAAGGAGGGTTTATGTCCAAAGAATTTATGACTGATGGATCACAATATAGTCCGGAAGTTTTCCAGGCTCCAAATACCGGGACAGAAGGCTCGGGTGGAGGCAAGGATAGCGGAAACAAAGACCCTTTAAATCCCGAAGGCGCTAACCCTTCTGGTGGAGGGGATAGTGATAAGACTCCTGATAGACCAGCTCCTGGGGGGGGAAATCCTGGAGAGATGGATGAGTTGAGAAGAGACATTGTGGCTGCCAAAGCACAGGCTGCAGAGGCAGTAAGAGTAGCCAGAGAAGCAAAAGAAGAAACTGAGAGAGAAAGAGCCGCTAGAGTAGCAGCTGAGGCACGAGCTGAGAAGACAAGAGAGTTACCTCGTTATTTTTTCCCTAAAGATGTTAGCGATGATAATGCCTGGGAGATTTTAGAAGAACAAATTCGGGTTGAAGAGAGGGAACCGGGTAAATTTGATGAAAATGTCGGTTCCCAATTACTTCAGGCAATAACATCTGAGTTAGCAGGCAGAGGGGAGTTACAGGTGGCGTTGAGGGACATGTTAAGATCACGTTATACCTATAAAAACTTAGGATATGCTTTAGGAGAGGGAGCGGTTGATCTTTATGCTGATACTATCATAGGAATGGGTGGCAAAGATCATGAGATAATTTTGAGTCTTGGCGGGATGGATCAATCTCTTGATGCTTTAGATAACGCCACATTTTGGAGAACCAAAGACGCTCAACTTAGCCCCGAAAAGAAATTAGAATTACTTAGAGGTATTTTTGGTGATAATCCAGAAGGAAGGCGTTTTGCCAAGAAGTTTGGGACACCGGATGCCTTATTTAGACCTGAAAGATTGTTGGCGCTTTGTAAAGCTGATCAATTTTTTTTGGTAGGAATAGATAAGTTAA
Organism: Candidatus Daviesbacteria bacterium GW2011_GWA1_41_61; assembly: GCA_000997385.1. Taxonomy (GTDB): domain Bacteria; phylum Patescibacteriota; class Microgenomatia; order Daviesbacterales; family UBA10151; genus GWC1-40-9. Next base: position 96,546 of record LCBT01000002.1, on the reverse strand, counting down.
AACCTGAGGATAGAGATAAAATAGATGCCAGTTTAAGCCTAGCTGAAAAAATTTTTATAGACAGTATTTTAGCTTTGCCAGATGATGATCCTAAAAAAATCGCTGCCAGAAAGATTGTTGATCGGGTAAGCCGTAATATCGCTTTAGGTGAAGTGGCTTACAATTTGACAGGACAATCTGCAGAGCTAGATGGATTGGTAGACAAAGCTGGAAATCCTATATTTTTAGACAGGGTTATTCTTAAATATGGGCGGGATACCATTAATTTGGCTGATCCGCAGGTACATAACCCAAGCACAGATCAAGGAAAGGTTTTAGAGAAAGTACGCAAAGAAAAACCGTATTTAATAGGCATGGCTTGGGATAGAGCCTGGAGACAACTTTATCAGGACCGTTGGGATGACATAGATTTTAAAAACTCCTTACAAGGTAGGGCTCCACTCTTAATTAAAGGGAGACAACAAAATCCAATAAGATATATGCGAACTGAAGAATCAAAGCCAGGAGAGCCTGGAACGGAGCCTTTAAAGAAAGCTACTTATGTTGGAGTATTGCCCTTAATTACTCTTTCTATGAGGGGGTCTGTAAAAGAGCAATTAAAGAGCTGGGGTGGAGATTTTGGGTTTAGGCTTGCTGCTTCTTTAAGGATTAAAGGTGGAGATAAGGTCAGAAAGATGTTTAATGAGGAGGGGCCTAGACTTTTGTATAACCCTGAAGCTATCAGTAATTTTGATCAGTCTCTTAAAGATTTTAAAGAAGCCTTTAGTTACCTTCCGGCGGAGGAACAACACGAACAAATGGCCTATCTAATTGAACATTTAGCTGTTTTTAGCATGGATGACCTTAAAAAAGTGTTTCATTATGAGAATCAATCCAGTTTTGCCGTTGATAATAGGCTTCGTGTAAGCCGAGATCGTAATTTAATAAACAAAGAACAAGAAGAAATTTTGAAAAATAATGTTATTGTTAGAAATCGTGTTTTGAGTAAGATTCCTGTATTAAACAATATGATAAAATGGTTTAAAGTTAGTGCTAGCGGCTTAAATCATGTCGGAGCTATCTGGGAAATGATTAAGGCATTCTTTAAACAAGCATTTTCTCTAAAGTAGTGTTGTTTTTATATCCTACATTAAAACCAGGGGAAGCCTCGATAAGGTCGTCGTGGGGTTACAGGCGCTGCCGGTAGTCCGGCACGAGCTTTTGTTCGATTTTCCTCCCATGCTTTTTGTACTTGTCTATATGGATCAGTCCACCTGTTGTAACCTGCCTGGGCTACTCCAAATCCACCCATAAATCCACCCAGAGCTGCTTGGCCAATTCCTTGCGGGCCTTTAACACCTAAAGCATTCCTGACCATATCCGGAATGGCGGGGGTACTCAACAGTATGCCGTAAGCAATAAGGAATCTTAAAAGTTCAGCTGTTAAACCTCCGAAAAGCGGGGGAGAGACCTTCCAATCAGCAGGGCTTGTGTTACCAAGGATGGCTCCGGCGAATAAAAACATGGCAAAAACCGCGGGAAAGATTAAAGCATTCGCCACAATAGATTTAATCCAACTGCTAATTGATCCTCCTCTTCCGGGGATAGAGCCAAAAAGTATATAAAACGGACCGGCAATAGTGCTTACCAGAATAGAGATATAGGCCCCTAGAAGCCCAAAAAAGAGCCTAAACATTTGAATAAACAAAGCAACTACTAAAATGAGAGAAATCAAAAGACTGATAAGATTAGGTACTGCATCGGGTGCCACTAAGCCTGTAGTAAGCCCCCCCAGAAAGCCAAAAGCTGCCCCCCATGGTCCCGCCAAAAGCCCTACAAGAGTTCCAATTACTATGGGAATAAGGATAGGAAGTCCGCCCCAAATATCGCGGGTTGTATTAGTTAAAGATTGGCCAACATCATCAATATTTTCCAAAGTAATCCCTGCTGCCGAGCTAAAAAGATTGAGGATATTTGAATCTTGGGCTATAGCTCGAATATTATTTTCATTAAAGACATTAGGCCCGGCCTTTATGAAAAGTTCCGAGATAACTCTAATACCGACAAAGGAAACATCTACTAGTAATGCTGTGATAAAATAACTGAAAGTTACTAAAATTAAGCCAATTATTAAACTAGGAAGAGCTTGTTGGACTCCGATAACAGCCTGAGGGCTGATTTTTTGCCTGAACATAATCATAATCCCTACCACCAAAAAGACTATAATAAAGGCTAAAAGAGCTAAGTTTCTAGCTGCCTCCCATAGTTTAAAGACTGGTTTAATAATTCCTTCTCCGGAACCTGTTACTTGGGCGTAGGCTGGTTTTGGAGAAAGACCAATACTTTCACCTAGATTAGCTAGATATTCCACAGAAGAAATTGGGGGGTTATATAAGGCAACAGTTAAACCACTAATCTCAGCTAGAGCCCCACCTCCAGGGGGACCATCATAAAGAGCGATTTTGACTTTACCAGCTTCATCAACTATCTTGACCGGGCAGCCTTGAATACGGACCATTTGGCAAAGAAAGCCAAAAACTAAATTATCGGTAGTGTAAGCTGACTGCTGTTCCGGTCTCCAAGTGGCAGCGTTGGCATCAGTAAAAGCTGCTTGGGTTGGAGTAGTGGATAGAAAGAGCGTGAGAGTAAAGATTAAACAACTAAGAATTAGCTTTAGGGCAGACATAGTTTTAGACTAGCTAATTTTTCCCTAATTTGCAACTAGGGGGTTAGGGTGGGCAGGCATCTGTTTTTTTGGACAGTTAAGTCCAGTCCTGGATGAAGATCGGGTATAGGAGGGAAAAGAGCCTGATTTTGGACCTCTTGTCCGCAGTTTAAATAGCGGGAACGCTCTTCTCCCGGCACTTCTGTTCCATTGTAGCTTAAACCGTCAGATTTGGTAGCAATCTTGATCCCTTCCAGTTTGGGGATGTTCTCCAGATAATAACCGGTATAATCTGAGCCGGACAAGCTGCCGCTGATTTTGTCTAAATCTTTATCCCCCTCTGTCATCTCCCCTAAAACTAAAATGTCTTGGATATAGCACCCTTTAGGGGCCGGAGAAGGGACAATTTCCGGGGCTACCTTGCTGTTTCTTAAAACTTGGGATAAAGTCACCAAGTTTTTTGATTCCTCAGCGGCCGGTTGCTCTGTCCCTAAAGAGACAGCTAAATTAACATCAGCGGGGCAGATAAAAAATCCAGTTAGTTTTAATAAGGGATTGCTGCAAAACAGCCTTTGAATATAACCAAAAAAGCCCGTTTGTAAACCTGTTTGATGGAAGAGTGATAAGGGGTCGGCAGGGGGAGGTGTAGGTACTTTAGGAGTGGGAGTAAAAGTAGCTTCTTTGGGGAGTTCAACTTGGCTTAAAAATTTTACCTCCCGGCGGTCATCTTCCATGGTAGCGGAAACTATCTGACCACTATTACTGGCAGAAGGAAATAGTTTGGAGACAATGGTGTCAAAAATAGGAGTGCGTACCTGATCACAAGGCAAGGGATCAACATAATATTGGGTGCTAGAGCTGCAGTCACCAATCCTGTCTCCAGCCAAGCTGGCATTAGAATTAAAAGTAGCTTGAAAATAGCTGTTATAAAAGTTGGGATCAGTAATGGAAGTTTTCATCATCCGGGCTACACAAGTTCCCGACCAGGTACAAGCCTGATCTCCTGTCCCCGAGCAGCCTAAAGGCTTAATGTCTTGGGCCTGGCATAAGGTGTTTTTAAAATCACTGAGGGTCCCCAGTCCTAAATCAGGGTAGAAGGTAAAGCCGGAGGCATTACAGGATTTAGTCCCTTGGATAATGACTTTAACATCATTATTCCCCAGCTCGGGAGGATTGGGGTTGATGGACATTGCAGTGTGATAATATTTGACACAGCGGCCATTGGTAAACCCCGGGCCTTGGGTACATCTTTGATCATTCCCCACATCACAGTCTTGTATTTTATAAGCTCCATTACAGCTGTCTTTTTCCCAAACCGAGTTACCGTCACAATAACGGGTGTATGTTGATTGGCAAGGGATGGGGGTAGGGGACGGTTCAGAGCCTGTCCCGGGATCGACATAAGCTTTAGTGGAAGGATTAAAAAAAAGCAGCATTGCTACCACAAGACACAGAAATAGGATGCTTAAGGGCTGATTTTTTTTCCAAAGGGCAGGCAGTATGCTCATTATTAGAATTCTATTCTGTGCTTCCGCAAAAAGTCTCTGCTCCGGGAAAACCTAAGCAAAATTGGGTAACCTGGACTCCGGTAAAGGCCTCAATTAATCTTAAAACCAGCCAGGCAATGACTAAAAAAAGGATTCCTAAAAGAGCCCAGGTAACAGTGGCGTTAGCGGAAGAGAGGGCTTTAGAATCTCCTCCCGAGGTAATATATTTAATCCCTCCCCACACCAGCATGACGGTTAAAGCTATAAAAGCCAAAGGCACTATCATGCCAATCAACTGTTGCAACAGTTTTTGCAGTTGGAGGATTCCCGGAGCATTCATATATCAAAGATACTATATTGATGATGGATTTAGCAACACTTTTAACGGGTGATACCAGAAGTTCCTGCTGGAGGTTGGGCCTCAGGGATACAAACAGTTTGACCTGTTTGTTGGCTGGAAGTAGGATCAAAAACGGTGCCAGCAGGGCAAGGTTGACTTAAGGTTGGGATTCTTTGAATGTTTAAAATATCAATGCCCACAATCTGTCCGGCGACTCTGGTAATTAAGAAAGCTAAGGCTAAAATAGCCAAGCCAATTAAGGCATGGGTGATCCTGGAACGGGCATGACCAACAGCTTCCTTCTCTCCCCCGGAGGTAATCCATTGGAAAGCTCCAATGACTAAGTAGAAAAGGACTAAGATGGCGGCAACAACAAAAACAATGATTAAAGCGTTGGAAATAAGAGTGCCAATTGAAATAAAGGGGTTAACTCCTTGAGAAGGGATATTGATGTTGATATCAATAGGAGTTTCGGCTAAAGCGACAGAAGAAAAAGCTAAAAATCCTAAACTGCCTAAAGTAGCCACTGCTTTTTTCATACTAAGTTAATATTAGAGATATTAAAACCCACTTGTCAAGCACTACCTTTAAAGAAGGAAAAGCCGGTGATTTGGCCGATTACTCTTAAGATTAGAAAAGACAGGGCGAGTAGAACAATGCCAATAATGGCATAAGTTAACCTGGACCGGGCTTTAGCTACAGCTTCCTTGTCTCCCCCTGAGACAATCCACTGCAGAGCGCTGATAACTACCATAAAGACAAAAAGGATGGAGGCCACTACAAAGATAATGATGATAATATTGCTTAAAACCCGGCTGATGCCGGCGGCTCCAACACCTAAACCGCTGACTTGAGGCGGGGGAATAATTTTTCCTAGGACTGAGTCAACATCTGCCGGGAGAGCTAAAGCCGGGGATGATCCCCATGTTAACAAAAGAAAGATGACTGTGATTAAAAATAAAGGTTTAAAAATATTTCTCATCTTAAAATAAGGGATTGCCTACTCCTATGGCCCCGGGCAAATATTGCAAAATCAAAAACAAAAAGATTAACAACATAAAACCAATGATAGCATGAGTGATCATATCCCGCCCGGAAGCCACGGCGTTTTTATCTCCGGCGGAAGTGAGATATTTAATAGCTCCAATTAAAAAATAAAAAGCTACTGCCACAGCAGCAATGGCAAAAGCTGGGCCTGTAAGCCTGCCTAAAGCCTCAGAAAGGCTGCCAATCCACCCAAAGCCGTAGGTAGTTTTTAAAGACACTGACCCTTGAGCATAAACCGGTTGGATTAAATTAAACATTGTTACTTAGCCGGAAAGAGCTGTTCAATATATTGGCTGATGGCAAAAGCTAAAGATAAAATAATAAAACCCACAATGGCCCAGGTGATTTTGGCCCGGGCTTTGCCCAAACCTTCTTTATTGCCTCCGGCAAAGATATATTCAAAAACTCCCCAAAAAGCCCAAAAGAACATTAAAAAGCCCGCTACAACAAAAACAATATTTAAAACCTGGGATAGAGCTGAACCCAGGGTAGCATTTCTTAAGTTGTCATTTAGCCCTGGAAACTTACCAACATCATAACCGCCAAGTTGTAAGGCTAACTGTTTCATCGATTAAACCCTATTCCAAATTGATCTAGTCCTAATATATTAACGCCGATAATCTCCAACAACAAGACAGAGAAGATAATAAACAGCAGTCCTAAAGCAGCAGAAGTAAACCTTTCTTGTCCGGCTTTAATCCCCTCCGGGCTGCCTTGAGAGGTGATCATCTGAATGGCCCCAAAAGCCATCAGCAGTAAGGCTATCGCCCCTCCGGCTCCGGCAAAAAGCTTCATCAATCCTTTAACAAGTTCAGCAGGATCTGTCGGCACACAGCCAATAGCAGTTAAAATTCCGTTAGTGCATGGTATCCCAGCAGCTGAGGTACATTTTGGATCCCCGGTTTTACACTTTACAGGATCACCACCTGTGTTTCTAGGTGGAGGTGAATCCCTAGTGCCTGTTACCTTTAGATAGGCTACTCCTCTAAGGTTTCCACTAGTGTCTTTAACCTCTATTTTATAACCTTGAGAATCGGAGGGGTTGGGTAATAACCCTTGAGGAGTCAATTGAAAGGTTGCGCTGTTTTTTGTATCAACAGTATTTGGGAGTGTTATATATCTAAAGGCGCTGTATTCTGGTGGACTCAGTTGTATTTGCCACTTAAATTCAGGTTTTGGGTAAGCATAATAAAAGTCACTCGTCCCATTTTCTAAATGAATTTCAATCTTTGCGTTAGATGTCGCCTTAGTATCAAGAGTCGAGGGCACCAGCACTGGCTTTACATCATTCAAAGTGCTTACTTTGGAGGTCACTTCAAAAGAGGTTGAAACTTGCGGTAATCCAACTGGAGTTAGTTCTGGTCGGTAGGTTTCTTCTGGCAGGGTGTTGGCGTTTTGTATAACTAAGATAGCAACCGTCGAAGATTGTCCGGTTAGTGCGTCAGTGGTGGTGTTTATTGAGATATTTTTAAACCATTCCGGAGGACTTCTGTCAGTTCGAATTACACATTGAGGATTTAATCTGTTCTGGGGTGCTTGGCAGACAATCTGTCCTACACCTTTAAAGCTAGCACTAGGATTTTGTATGACAAAATCGTATCTATTAGTAAGCCGTGAACCTAAATTCATAGTAAGATAAACATCTTTAGGTTCATTTACTAATACTACAGTAGGATTAGCTGTTAAAGTTGGGTTACTTATTAGATTTGAGGGTGGGTTCCAAGAGTAGTGAATCTCCCCTAACTCAGTGCTGGGCTTATTAAGGTCTGCTTCAACAGTTTTTATATATTCAGATGATTCTCGGAGAGTGATAGTTCCGCCTGGGTCGGTAGTATTAGTCCTTAATAAGCCCTTGAAATAGGTCCCGTCTATGAGTGTTTCTGAGGGGAGGACAACTCTTACTCTGTTTGTGGAATCAGCTAAGCTTTTTCCCTGGCTGTTTATGATGCTTACACAAAATGCTGGTGCTCGTATACAACCAGTTCCACAGCTATCAGTACTATTTGCAAAAAAATACCCAGGCTCAACCCCAGCAGTAGGAGTTATTTGTTCTACCCGAACCGCAATCTTAAAACCTCCTAAACTGTAGTAATCCGGATCTGAAACATTTATGGTATTTAAGTACACAGGCCCTACTAAGATTCCACTTCCGTTACACTGATTTGTGGCAGCTTCGGCGCTTTGTGCAATAATTGCTAATACTACAAATATTGACAATAGACTAAATAGGAGTAGAAATCCTTTCTTAACCATTACTTTTAGCTTACTGAAAGTCAAGTTTCTTTGCAAGTAAGCGTTGAGTTGAGTACTGAGTTAGACTTAGGACTTAGTTAAAAAAATCAGGAATCAAAAACCAAGACAAACCGGGATTGGAAAATTGGGATTTAATTATGCTGTTTTTCTATAAATTGCCGGATACAAGTAGCAAATTGCCGCAAATCATCTAAGCCTGTGGTGGATGCTTCGGCCACTATTTTTAAGTCAACGTCCAGGTAATCATGGACTAGGATATTCCTAAATCCTGCCGCATTTGCCAGTTTTTGAGCCAGTTCCTGGGTGATAATCCCTTCTTTCCCTAAAACCAAGAAAACATCCTTTGCAGTTTCCGGGTGTGCTAGGTTTAAGCCAGCGACGATATGTTCGGCTATATTTATTGTGGTCTCAATCATGAGCTGCATTCTCCGCTCAACAGCAAACATAAAATCCATACCTTCTTCAAGCTTATTAAGTGTAACTTCTTTACTCTCTACCTGGCTAATTAAATTTTCTAGATAATCTAGTAGTTTAAATAACAAATTTTTCTCTAAAGCCATACTTACCTTCCTTAAGCCTTTTACTCATGTACTGATAAGACAATTTTCTCAAATATTCAGTATCCCGATAGGTATTCATCACTATTACTTCAAAACCTATCCTTCTACCTTCATCTTTTGAATAAAGCACCTTTCCTTGGATAACGTTCATTAAATAGGTTGGTGATTCCTTTAAACTAATATTTCTTACATCTGGCTCAGCAGGAAGTTTTAGATCAGAAAGATCATTGGCAATTTCTCCTAAGCGGTAATAAGTTTTGATGGGGGGGTCAAACAAAATACCGAAGTCAAGATCGCTTTGTTTATGAGTTTTCTCCTTGGCAAAGGAGCCGTATAAGTAGACTAATATAACATCTTTCTGTCTGGCAAAGTAATCTCTGATTTTTTTAATTTCCCTGGGACTAAGTTTCATGGGTTAATTTTAGCATAAAGCCAATAAAAATGTTACAATTTTTAGGCCATGTTTTCCCCCAAAAGGTTATTGCCTAAATGGTTATCCCCTTCTAAACTTGCCAAAATACTTTTGACTCTCTTTACCTTACTACTTACTACTTACTACTTACTACCAACTACTTTTGCTGATGAGATAGAGGATCTGCAAAGAGAGATTGATGTTTTAAATAAAGCCCGGGAGATGTCTGTGGCTGCTACCAAGCCTTTGGAAGGCCAGCTGGACTCTTTAGAAAGACAACTGCAACAAATTAAAGTCAAGCTGCAAACTTTAACTTATACCATCGCCCAAAAAGAAAAAGACCTTAAAGTCAGGGAAGATAAATTAGTGCTGCAGCAAGCCCTGCTTTCTTCCCGGGTTCGTTCTTACTATATCCACTCCTATTTAGACTCACCACTTTTGATGCTGCTCTCTCAGTCCGGTTCCGGTGATGTTTTCCGGGAACTGGCTTACCGCCAGGCTGCAACTCGGGAAGACCAAAGAGTCATCTCCTTTGTGACAGAAGAAATGATGAATCTGCTCACCCAAAAAGATAAGTTAGAAAAAGATAAAATCTCTTTAGCTGCCTTGCAGGTTGAAGTGGATAAAAACGCTGACTTTTTAGATGGAGAGATCAGCAAAGCTAAAAAATATCAAGCTGATTTAAGCACTAAGATTGCCGATCTTTCTGCCAAACAACAAGCTATTTTGGCAGCCAGGTCCGGTCAATTTACCGCCTCTATTGGAGATAGCGAACTGGCAGATGATTATAATGCCTCCATTAAAGGCTTCCGGGAAGCAGCTCCGGCCGGTTCTTTTGCAGTCTTTTCTTTTGGAGCTCACACTCATAGAAAAGGAATGAGTCAGTATGGAGCCAGAGGCAGAGCTAACGCGGGTCAAACATATGATCAGATTTTAAAAGCATATTATAGTTTTGATAACTATGAGGATAGGAGTGGTATTGCTATTAAAGTTAACAATGGAAATTGTGTGGATTGCGGAAGTGTTATCTGGACAGGAAGCTTAGAAGATTATGTAAAAAGAATTTATGAAGTACCAGCTAATTGGCCTGAAGCTACATTACAAGCTCAAGCAATAGCGGCTCGTACTTATGCTTTGGCAGTTACCAATAACGGAGCTAGTTCTATTTGCGCCACGGAAGGTTGTCAAGTTTTTAAAACTCAACCAAAGGGCGGCAATTGGGAAAACGCAGTCAACTCTACTACAGGAAAGGTTATGATCTCAGGAGGTCAATCCATTAAAGCGTATTTTGCTTCGACTCATGGAGGATTTGCTTCCCCGATTGGTTGGGATACCACAGATGGTTCCGGAGGGTCAAATTTTGTTGACAAATCATATGACAAAGCAGGCGGGTCACCCTGGGTCTATAAAGCTTGGTACAGGCAAGGTTACACAGCCGGTGGTGATAGTTGCGGTAGGTCTAATCCTTGGCTTTCCGGCGAGGAGTTGGCCGATATTATCAACGCTGCTAAATACCGGGATGATCGGGTGACACCGGTGACCACCTCCTGTTGGGGAGGCAATCCTTACTCTCATGCTGAGCTTAGGGAAAAAGCTAACGGTCCTTCCACCGTAACTTCGGTCACAGTGGTGCAGGGGAACGGGGCAACTAATGAGTTAATTTTTCAAACCGACAAAGGGGAGATAAAACTTTCCGGCTCTGATTTTAAGACCGCCTTTAATATCCGGGCTCCGGGAAGGTTGTCCATCCCCCAAAGCGGTTTCGCCTTTTTCAATATCGAGAAAAAATGAACTGATGGCTCGTTTGTGCTATCATCTGCTTAATGCACCTTGGTTTCTTCCCAGCTCTTTTTGACCGCCCCCCCAAGATTAGGTTTGTTGATCAGGAAGCAGATGAACATATCGAGCTGTTTCTAAGACAGCACTGGGTAACCAATATTCCTTGGATTTTTACTACTCTTTTGGCTTTAGCTTTGCCTTTTGTCCTTTTAAGACTCAATCAAATATGGGAGTTTGTTTCCCTTGAGTCTCTGCCTGAAAACCTTTCCTTATCTCTGTTTATTTTCTGGTTGATGCTGGTTTTAGTCTATGTCATCGAAAGTTTTTTACACTGGTATTTTAATATTTATATTGTTACCAATTCTCACTTGGTAGATATTAACTTCCATAATTTATTGAACCGGGATTTTGTGGAAGTGAGGATTGAGGATGTTCAAAGTGTTAAATCCCAGGTGTTAGGAGTAACTGGACAGTTGTTTAATTTTGGTAATTTAATTATTGAAACCGCCGCCGAAAGACAACATATTGAGTTTACTAAAGTTCCTAAACCGGATCTGGTCAAGGAGAGGATTCAGGATATACAGGAAGGTTAAGATGTCAGTAGAAAGTCAATTTACCAGCGCTATTTTTACTTTTGAATCTGTTTTGGCGGTATTTAAAACCGGGATCCTTTCCTTGTCTGTGGCTTACTTTTTCTTCAGCTTAATAGTAGTCCGCCAGGTTAATATGATGACCGAAACCGTCATCACCGAAGCTGGACCGATACTTAGGGCATTATCCATTCTGCATGCCGGGGTAGCTTTAGGAGCAACTGTTTTGTTTATCGGCTTTTTGTTTGGATGATATGCTAAAAGTTGCTAAGGTTATTGGGTTAAATTCAGATACCGATGCCGCTTTATCTTACATCTCTTCTCCTCAACGTCGGGAAGGAGAGGAGGATAACTGTTGGCGTTTGTATCTTTTGATCTCTGCCAGTTTAGATGATGCTTTTTCTCAAAGCCGTCGGGCTATTTATCAAGCTGAGGATGTTTTCTTTTCCTCTTCTCAACCCTTAAAGGAGAGATTGCAGACTACTTTTGAAGCTATCCAAAATTTTTTAAAACAAGCGGAGGATTTAGAGATCATCGCTGGCTTAAGTGAGGAGAGTTTATCTGCCGACAATCTTTATCTTTATTATCTCGGGTCTTCCGTTAAAGCTTATCTTTTTAGGGAAGATAAGGTGACTGATTTACTCCAACTTGCCCCTTCCTGTCATTTAGTCTCGGGAATTATTAAAAGCGGAGACCGGATTATTTTTAGCACTTCTAATTTTGAAGAGCTTTGGGGTCAAAACTTTAAAGAATTAGTTGATAAACCGCTAGAAGAGATAGTAGAGGAGGGAGAAGCTAGGCTTTCCCAAGCTCAAACTTATCAGCTGGCAGCGGTGGTGCTGGAAAAGGAAGGGCAGACAGTTGAGGAGATTGTGCCTTTGGAAAAATTGATCTCTTCTCCTTTGTCTGTTGCCTCCAGCCTTAGTTTGGCCAGCTTATTAACCTATGGGGAAAATATTAAGTTGCTGATAAGGAAAGCTTTGTTGAAAAGGCCCCGCTCTTTGAAGGGGGCAATCTTTTTAGTAGGAGTAGTCCTGCTGATTGTCTGGGGTGGGGTTTTGACTGATTCCAAACGCCGCCAAGATGCCCAGGTTAAGGCCTCCTTTGAAGATAACTTTGTTAAAGCGACTTTGGAGTACCAAAAAGCCTGGTCTTTAAAAGATTCAGACTCGGCAAGCTCATCCCAAAGCTTAAATCAGGCTAAAATTTGGTTGGCTCAAGCCTTACAAATTAAACCGGCTGACCGGGAGGCTTTAGAGCTTAAAAAACAAATTGAGGAAAATTCCCCTTTAATTTTAAAAGTTTTTAGCCCCTCTGATTTTTCAGTTTGGATGGATTTAAACTTGATTAAAAAGGATTTCACTTCCTATCGGCTCTCGTTATCTCATGGAAAAATCCTGTTTTTAGATCCCCAAAAAAAGATTTTAGTGAAGGTTGATTTGGCTACTAAGGCTCCGCAAATTCTAGCCGGAGAGGAAAAATTGGGCCAAGCCGCTTTAGCCTCTTTAAATGGGGATCAGGCAGTGGTGTTTTCTCCAGATAAGGGCATTGTTAGTATCGATACTATCAGCGGGAAAACTACCCTGGCTGCCAAACCTGATTTAGAATGGGGAGAGATTGTTGATATCTATGGCTTCGCCGGCAATATCTATCTTTTGGATAAGCCGCCGGCTGGCTCTGCAAACAGATCTGGCGGGCAGATTCTTAAATACTTACCTGTAGAAACAGGCTATACGGAAAAAAGAAGTTATTTAAAAGAAGGAGTCAAGGCTGATTTTTCGGAGGTTAAAAGGATGCATATCGATGGCTCTATTTGGCTGTTTAAGGGAGAGGAGGAAATTTTAAAGTATACGGCCGGATCTTTAGACTATTTTTCCCTCTCTAATTTAGATAAGCCCTTAAAAGATGTCCACAGCTTTTTTGCTTCTGATCAGACAGAGAACATCTATTTTTTAGATAAAGGAAACAGTAGATTGATAGTAGTAGATAAAAAGGGAGCTTACCGAACCCAATACTCAGGGGACAAATTTGCCACCTTTGATGATTTAGTAGTTGATGAAAAAAGTAAAAAGATCTATCTTCTGGGGGATAATAAGATATTTCAGATAGAGTTGAAGTAAAATTTAGTAGATGCGTATTGTTAACAAACGGGCATTACACGATTATCATATTTTAGAATCATTAGAAGTTGGAATTAGGCTTTTAGGTTCCGAGGTCAAATCCATCAGATTGGGGAGGGTGGATTTAGGCCAATCCTTTGCCAAAATTATTGGCGGGGAGATTTATCTGATCAATGCCAATATTCCCAGGTACCAAAACGCTGGGGACAAAAGTTATGATCCTCAAAGAAGCAGGAAGCTGCTCCTTCATAAAGATCAAATTCAAAGATTGATTGGAAAGCTATCTCAAAAGGGGGCTACTTTAGTGCCGGTTGCCCTTTATGAAAAACATAACTTAATTAAGCTGCAATTAGGTTTGGCTAAATCCAAAAAAGAGTTTGACAAAAGAAAGGTTTTAAAAGAAAGGGACCATCAAAGAAGGATAGAGCAGGAACTAAGAGGGAAGGAATAAAGTTTGAAATTTGCTTCTAGGGATTAATTTTGTTAAAATATATCCTACGGGGACGTACAGATTCGACGTTCTAGCACTTTAACAACAGCAAGTCGCTTAAGAAACCTTACAGCGTTAACATATGGTTTCAAAATTTAAACGCCAAAAACTTTGGTGTTTCCCTTGGGCAGATGTTTGCCCCTCAACGGGTAGCATACGCCTAATAAGGGTATCTTAAGGTAATGTCTACAAGGCGCAGTCCTTAAGGTAAGTACACAGCCTGGTTGCAGTTATTTTGATCAGTTTCAATTAAACTAACTAAAGAAAACTGAAGCAAGTGTTGAATTTCCTGCTGGTAGGTTACATTCACCACTTACAAATATATCAGCTAAGCTTGTAGAAGTTGTTGATTTGACAGTTCGCACAGGGGTCACTCCCCTCGTCTCCACCAAAAAATTTCTTTAATGACATGTTTTTAGTTGACCTTCTTTTTCCTAAATTTTGTGCCGGTTGTGGCAAAGTGGGCACTTATCTTTGTAACAAATGTCTTTGGGATATCCAACAAACTGATCTGGTTTGTCCCCAGTGTGAAAGGCTCTCTGTGGGTGGTTTAACCCACCCTCTTTGTAAAAGAAGGTATGGTTTGGATGGACTGTGGAGTTTGGGGATCTACCAAGATCCTTTAAGAAAAATAATTCAAAAATTAAAATATAAGTTTGTTAAAGACGTAGGGGAAACTTTAATTAGTTTAACTTTAAAGTATTGGGTTAAATTTACCCCGCAATTATTAGAGGAGCTGAAAAAAGACCAGGGAGAAGGGTGGGTAGTTATTCCAGTCCCGCTTCATCCTAAAAGACAGCGGTTTAGGGGGTTTAACCAGTCAGCCCAGTTAGGAAAGTTGCTGGCTCAAAAGATAGGTTTAGATTATCAGGAGGTTTTAAAAAGGATTAAATATACTAAGCCTCAGGTAGGTTTGAAGGGTAAGGAAAGAAGGGAGAACCTTAAAAATGCCTTTGAGATAGATCCTTCTCCGTCTTTGCCGGATCAGGATGACAAGTTGTGTTCAAAAAATTATACACAACTCGTCAACTGTCTATTGATAGACGATGTTTGGACCACAGGTTCTACTATAAAAGAGTGTTGTTATGTTCTAAAGAAAGCTGGAGCTCAAAAAGTCTGGGCTATCACTTTAGCCAGATAAAGTGTAATACTTTATATTGACATATAGTATGAAACGTCATAGAATATGAAAGTGAAATACTTTGATTGGGATGAAGATAAAAACGCTCAATTAAAAAGTGGACGTGAAGTTTGTTTTGAAGATATAGTAACAGCAATAGACGAGAGGGGTTTATTAGACGTTCTAGATCATCATAAACCGGATAAATATCCCAATCAGAAAATTTATGTGGTTAAAATTGGTGATTATGTGTATTTGGTTCCGTTTGTGGAAGATGAAGAAAAACTTTTTTTAAAAACTATTTATCCGAGTAGAAAAATGACGAAGAGATATTTAATTGAAAGGAGAAAAAGATGAAATATTTCGAATTAGATGAGGAAGAAAAGCAACTTCTGGAAGAAATTGATAGAGGAGAATGGAAGCCAGTTAAAGACTTTGCTAAAGCCAGAAAAGAGGCGATGGAGACTGCCAGAAACACTCTGGCTAAGAATAAAAATATCAATTTAAGAGTTTCAGAGAGGGACTTGTTAAAACTCAAATCTAAAGCTATTGAAGAGGGCATGCCTTATCAAACCTTAGCTGCTTCTATCTTGCATAAATATGTAAATCGGTAGGGTTATCCCAAAAGTCTGGACGATAACTTTGGCGGGATGATTTTTATATACAGGCAGTCAGATAGACAAGAGGCGCACCTTCGGTATTTAACCACAACCTGTATGCGATAGCAGATAGTAATAAAAGTCCTGCTAAAAAATAGTAAATCTTTCTCTTTCTTATATGGTTTTTTTTAATAAGCCAGAATGCAACTAAAATTGCCAATATGGCAGGTAGATATATTAGTAGATTAGCAATTAGACTGGTAATTAATTTCTCTAGTAAAGGGCAATCAGCAAAACCGACAGGATGAATCAAGGTTGGACTTTGCATGAAATCAGTATATCAAATCAAAGTCATAAAAGACAAAATAGGAGTGTTGCGGAAAGCAGTAGACGACGTTAGAACTTTTTACGCACAATCCCTTGCTTCCTCACAAACCATTATACCAAGCTTTCAATCTGATATCAGTCAATGATATTGACATATGATATAATAATGAATATAATTAATTTATGATCAACATAAATGTTATTCCAGCTAGAAATCTTCAAAAGTCTTATAAATCCATAATTGAGGAAGTTAAGGCTAATAAGAAAGCCGTGGTTTTAACCACTAATAATCAACCCCAAGCTGCAATTATTAGCTTAGAGGATTTAGAAAAGTTACAACAGACTAAAGCACAACAAGGGACTACTGAAATACTAGATTTTGTGGAGGAACATAAAGAAGAATTGAAAGGACTACCCGCAAATTTACGGGAAATAGCAGATGATATTCTATATGGAAAAGTGAATGACTAAAAAAGTGGTTATAGATTCTGATGCTATATATGCAATTTATAACCATAATGATCCTTTGCATAGCAAGGCAATTCAAACTTTACAATTGTTGAATAATAATCACGTTCAATTAATTTATCCTACTTCAGTTGTTTTTGAAGTCATGTCTTTATTCCAAAGAGTTCTCTCGACGCCTTTAGTAACAATAAAGATGGCAGATATGATAAGTAGAGATCTTTTAATAATCTATGCTATAGACAATGAACTGCTTAAAGAAGCTACGAATATTTTTAAACCAGCTGGAAGTAAGAAGAATACTTTAGTTGATTGTTCTGTGGTGGCTGTTGCTAAAAAGATAAAAGTTAGAGGTGTATTTTCCTATGATAGTTTCTACACAAAACAAGGTCTAAAATTAGCTGAAGATTTAATCGAGAAATAAAAATCAGCTTATTTCCAAAATCTCACTTTGCGGTGGGGGTGGGATTCGAACCCACGGTGGGCTTGCACCCACATCGGTTTTCAAGACCGACCTGATAATCCTCTCCAAGCACCCCACCCTGGGCGGAGGGTGTGGGATTCGAACCCACGGACGGCTTTGACACCGTCACGGTTTAGCAAACCGTTCCTTTAACCACTCAGGCAACCCTCCAGGCTGGTTCATTGTACCAAAATCCATGAGGGTAATCTAGTTTAAGGAATATTTTTCCTTCCTATTGAAAACCTAGGTAAAGGAGGATACAATCTTTCTAGAGATGTTTAATTTTCCTGGGCTGTCTAATAGTACTTTTGTTCCTCCTTGGTTAATCAGCTTATTGGTGTTGTGGGATGTTTTTTGGAAAGCTGTAGGACTTTGGTATACCATCAAAAACAACCAAAGGAATTGGTTTGTAGCTATTTTTATCCTCAGCAGTGTGGGTATCTTGCCTATTTTATACCTGAAGTTTTTTCAACAAAAACAAAAGTAGACTCATGCCCAAGTTTTTTGAAAAACAAACTGACCCTAATAGTCAACCTCAAGGGGAGAAAAACCTTGATCCTGTAAGAACCCACCTTTCCTGGACTGCCCCCTCCCGTCCGTTTAGAAAAAAAGACCGTTCTTATTACACCACCATCGCCATAATAGTGATGCTATTAATTTTAATTTCTTTGCTAGCCCGGGAAGTCATTTTAGTGGGGGTGCTTTTAGCTTTTACTTTCGTAGTTTATGTCCTCGCTTTTATTGCACCTGAGGATGTAGAGTATAAAATTTCTACTCAAGGCATCACTATTGGTGACCATTTTTATTTTTGGGGGGATTTAGACAGCTTTTGGTTCTCCCCAAAAGAGGGACATAATATTGTTCATGTTTTAACCCACCTGCATTTTCCAGGCCAACTACTACTTCTTTTAGGAGATCAAAGCGAGGGGGAGATTAAAAATATCCTGGCCAAATATCTGCCTTTTTTAGAGATAGCTCCTAAAAGCTTGATTGACAAATGGGCTGAAAGCCTGCAAAAACATTTCCCCCTGGAAACGCCTCACCGTTAATAATTACGATAGTAATTACACCTTTTGTCTACTTTCGTTGACTAAGGGTTGTAAACTTGAGGCAAACGATTATACAATAGTGTAACCTGACGGTTTAAGGTACGCCATGCGCAAGATCCCAATTATTAGTAAGTTATGGAATAGATTTTTCCCTAAAGACCAGAATTTACTGAACCAACCTTCTCCCCCAATTCTTTTAAGCCAAATGCAGGCTCCGGAAGAAAAAGAGATAAAGTTGGTGGAAAGATTATTAGAGTTTAATTTAGGAGTGAGTATTATGATGTGGGGGGCGTTGGTCTTTTTAGTTATTGCTGTGGTGGTGTGGAAGTTTGACTTGGCAGGATATCTTAGCAGAAAAGACGGAGGCAGTAAAAACGCTTATGTTGTTACTACTAAGGGTTTAAATACCGCTTCCCAACCTAAACTGGCGGCTGAAAACAGCAGTTCTCCCCTCTTTATCAGCCAATTTATGGTAGAGCCTAAAAAGATTTTTGAAGCTGAACCCGTCAGCTTAAAATTGACTTTAACCGGACAGTTGAAAAAAGAGGTTTTTGGCTTTTTACCGTATTGGATGATGGAAAAAGCTGATGATTTAAATATTAAGCTTTTAACTGATGTAGCTTACTTCGGGCTGGAGGTAGACGGCAATGGTAATATTGTCAAAATTGACCAAGAGGGAAAGGCTCTTTCCGCCTGGGCGATTTGGAATAATGATAAAAAACTGGAGGCTTTTATCAAAAAAGCCAAGAAAAATCGTACACGGGTTCATCTGGTATTAAAAAACTTCAGTGCTGATAATATCTCTCAACTGGTCCAATCTCCGGATGCTTCTTATAACTTTATCAACAACGCTTTATATCTGGTCAACTCCAAATCTTTAGACGGGATTAATTTAGATTTTGAATATATTGGCACCCCGGACAAGAAAGTTATTGATGGGTTTTCACTGCTGGTGGCCAACTTAAATAAGGAGTTAAAAAGGCAATATCCTAAAGCGAAGCTGACCATCAGCACATTTGTTGATGCTGCTGCAAATACCAGGTTACATGATGTGGAGATGCTAGCCCAAAGTTCTGATGCCTTAGTGATTATGGGTTATGACTTTAAAGTTCCTTCTTCCCCTCAAGCCGGACCAATTGCCCCGATGGAAGGATACGGGATTAATCTGATGGGCTTTATGAGCAGTTATTTGGAAAAAGTAGCTTCCGAAAAGCTGATTTTAGCCGTGGGTTACTATGGTTACGATTGGCCGGTGATGACCAGTGACCCCAATGGTAAAGTTATCAGTGGGGATGTAAAAGCTATCCCTTACGCTCAACTGATGGAAGCCACTCAAAACACCAAAATTCAGTGGGATGAAAAAAGCCAAACTCCTTGGTATTCCTACATTGACCGGGAGACTGGTAAAACCAGAATGGTGCATTTTGAAAATTCCCGCTCCTTGGGAATAAAATATGATTTTATTAACCAAAAACATTTAAGAGGACTGGGTATTTGGGCTTTAGGCTATGACGGCAGAAATACTGATCTTCTTCAGTTGATCAACGATAAGTTCGCCATTTAATCTCCAATTTTAGAATTTACTCCTTATTTGTGCTAAAATTGAGCTTGTTGCAAAATGCCTCCGTAGGCTAATGGACAAACCTCAGGATTGCGGATCCTGTAATGTGGGTTCGATTCCCGCCGGGGGCGCATTTTGGAGGAGTGCGGGAGTGGCTTATCCGGCTGGTTTCGAAAACCAAGCGAGCTGTAAGGCTCACAGAGGTTCAAATCCTCTCTCCTCCGCACTCAATGTATTGCATTAGAGTACATGAGCCCTCGTAGGCTAATGGATAGACCACAGGATTCCGGATCCTGATATGTGGGTTCGATTCCCGCCGGGGGCGCTTTATATGAAAAGAGAATTTTCTGCTGGAGGGATTGTCCTTCGGCAAGCTCAGGATAAATTTTTAAAGAATAAATGGGAAGTCTTGTTAACTCAAAATTCTTCTAACAAATATTGGGGTTTTCCTAAAGGCACTCCTTCTCAAGGGGAGAGTATGAAGGAGGTGGCAGTCAGGGAAGTGAGAGAAGAAGGAGGAGTGGAAGCAGAAATTATAGAAAAAGTGGGAGACTCCAAGTATTTTTACACTCATCCTGAAAATAAAGAAAAGATTTTTAAAATGGTGACAGTTTACTTGATGAAGTATCTTTCCGGGGATCCAAAAGATCATGATTGGGAGGTTTCTGAAGCTGATTGGTTTTCTCCAGAAGAAGCTCTCAAGATTTTAAGTTTTTCTCCAGATAAGATTTTATTAAAGAAAGCCTTAGAATGTATTAATAAATGATACAGATTATGAGAAATTATGTTTCCCGGGGTGGGATTAAACTTCAGGCAGCCTTAGATCAATTTAAAGTTGATGTTTCTGGCAAGGTGGTTTTAGATGTGGGTTCATCAACTGGGGGTTTTGTAGATTGTTTGCTGCAAAATGGAGCCTCTAAAGTTTATTCTGTAGATACAGCTTATGGGGAGCTGGCTTGGAAGTTAAGAAATGATCCCAGGGTAGTGGTGATGGAGAGGACTAATATTCTCCACTTAACCCACCTTCCAGCTAGAAACACCTCGGGGGTGGGTTTTGACTCCCCCGAGGTGGAGGGAGTGGATCTGATTACCATTGATGCCGGCTGGACCAAATTAGAACTTGTTCTGCCAGCAGTTAAAAAATTCCTAAAACTAGGAGGGATAATCATTGCTTTACTTAAACCTCACTATGAAGCTGAGAAGGGAGAATTAAGGAAGGGGGTAGTCCCCCTTGAATTGGTAGAGAATGTGCAACATCGGGTGTTGGATAAAATCCAAAGCTTGGGATTTAAAGTGGAAGAGGTAATGGAATCTCCAATTTTAGGCGGAGGAGGAAATAAGGAGTATCTGCTTTACCTGACTGTGCCTTCTTCTGAGTAATTACAATCGACACTAAGCTTGGTATAATTAACGACTAAGGAGAGGTCGCATAGTGGTCGAGTGCCTTCGATTGGAAATCGAATGTATCCGCAAGGGTACCGTGGGTTCGAATCCCACCCTCTCCGCCCTTTTTATTAGTTATTGGCAGCCTAATTCTTGCTTTCGGGATAAATTAGGTGTACAATCGGCCCAAACTGTCTAGTGCTCACGCGGCTTTTAAAAGACGGATCACCGGACCACCTCTATGGATGATTTAGACCTCATTAAACAAAAGATTAATATTGTTGATTTAATCCAAGAATATCTTCCTTTAAAAAAATCAGGTATTAATTTTAAAGCCAGCTGTCCTTTCCACCAGGAAAAAACCCCTTCCTTTATGGTTTCCCCTGATAGGGGTATCTGGCACTGTTTTGGGTGTCAAAGGGGGGGTGACCACTTTAAATTTTTGATGGAAAAAGAGGGACTGGAGTTTACTGAAGCCTTAGAAATTTTAGCTAAAAAAGCGGGAATTACTTTAAAAAAGAAAGCTGGAGGAGAAAAAGATAAAAAAGGGCGTCTTTTGGAAGCCAACCTTAAGACAGCTCAGTTTTATCATTATCTTTTAACTAAACACTACTTGGGGGAAAAAGCTTTAGAATATCTTAAAAATAGGGGACTTGAGGATAAGACAATTGAGGAGTTTAATCTGGGCTATGCTCCTAACTCTTGGGACTCTTTGCGGAATTTTTTAATTAAAAGAGGTTTTTCAGATAGCGAGCTTATTGAGGCAGGACTCACAGTTCCTTCTAAGAGTGGCAGCTATGACCGTTTTAGGGGGCGGGTGGTCTTTCCCTTAACTGATTTAAAACAACAAGTCATTGGTTTTGCTGGCAGGATTTTAGATGTTGGGGAACCAAAATATATCAATACCCCCCAAACTTCTCTTTTTGATAAAAGCAACTTCCTTTTTGGTTTAAATCTGGCCAAAGGAGAGATTAGGACGAAAAATAAAGCTATTTTAACCGAAGGGGAGATGGATATGATCTTATCATATCAGGGAGGGATCAAAAATGTAGTGGCTTGTAAAGGGACGGCCTTTACTCTGGGCCAGATAGAGCTGATTAAAAGACACACCGATACCATCCTGCTTTGCTTTGATAAAGATTTGGCTGGGGACAGCGCCTCCCGGCGGGGTATTGGGATGGCAGATCAAGCGGGGTTAAATATTAAAGTTATCCTCATCCCTGATGGCAAAGATCCTGCGGAACTGGTTTTAAAAGATCCTAAGTTGTGGCAGGAGGCGGTAGAAAAGGCGGAGGACATCTATGATTATTACTTGAGTTCCGTCAGTTTGCGTTTTGATCCTAAAACAGCTGAAGGGAAGAAAAATATTGCCGGGGAGATCTTACCTATCTTTGCTAAGATCTCTAACTCCGTAACTTTAGAACATTATTTGCAAAAGCTTGCAGCTTTAATTGCGGTTCCGGAGGATCTGTTAAGAAGAGAAGTCAAAAAAGCAGCTGTCTCTTCCTTAAGCTATGCAGCTGCTTTGCGTCAACTTCCTGTACAAAGCCAAGACCACTTTAAACCCAGAAGAGAGATTTTAGAGGAATATTTAATGGCTTTGCTTTTCCATATCCCCAAAAGCCTGACCTTTGTGCCGAATTTTCCAGAAACTCTTTTTTTTTCTGAAGATTATCGTTCCCTTTATGTTTTATTGGTATTATATTTAGATGCCATCTCTTTTAAGGCTCAAGCCTTTGAAATAGCTGAGTTTATTAAGGGGGTGTCTCAAGAGATGGTCCCTTTAGTAGACAGGCTATATCTGACTGAAATAGAAGAGAAGTTGGAAGGCTCTAAATCTTGGCAGGAAGAAGTTACCACAGTTATTTCTGAACTGAAAAAAGCTTTGGTTAAAGCATCGTTAGAAAAATTATCGGCTGAAATTAAAAGCGCTCAAACCTTTGGTAAAGTAGAACAGTTAGAGGTTTTGAACAAAAGATTTAGAGATTTATCCCTAAAGCTGAAAAATCTTTAGGGATTGTATTAATAAGACTTATAGTGTATAATCCTTTTAGGATTATACTTAATGGGTAAGATGATAGCTGAGGCAGGGTTGACGGATGGGGATTTTTTTTGTCCTTTTTAGCTTTAGTAGTACAATGAATTTATCATGAAGGCCAAACAACAAAAAAACATTCAACTGGATGAGAAAAAGTTACTCAAGCTTGGTAAAGAGAGGGGTTTTGTTACCCAGGAAGAAATCTTACAAGTTTTTCCCAAACCGGAAGAGAACATTACTGCTTTAGATAATTTCTATATCCAACTGCTGGAGGCAGGAATTGATGTTTTTGAAACCACTGCTGAGGAAGTGGCGGAAGCAGAAAAAGTCAGCACGGATTTAGAAAAAGAACTGGAGATGTTAGCTTCTTTGGAAGAAGGATCAGTCACCGATCCGGTGAGACAATACTTGCGGGAGATTGGCAGGGTTCAACTTTTAACAGCTGCTGAAGAGATTGAGCTGGCAAAAAAGGCAGAGGTAGGAGAAAAAAGAGCTAAAGATAAACTAATTAGCGCTAATTTAAGATTAGTTGTCTCCATTGCTAAAAAGTATGTTGGCCGGGGGATGAGTTTACTGGATTTGATTGAGGAGGGGAATATGGGTCTGATGCGGGCAGTAGAAAAATATGATTGGAAACGGGGTTTTAAGTTTTCCACCTATGCTACTTGGTGGATCAGGCAGGCTATAACCCGGGCTTTAGCTGATCAGGCCAGGACTATCCGTATTCCGGTCCATATGGTGGAAACAATCAACCGCTTTAACCGGACTCAAAGAAAGCTGATGCAGGATTTAGGCCGGGAACCTACTCCTGAGGAAGTTGCCAGGGAGCTGGGGATTGATTCTTCCAAAGCCAGAGAGATTATCAAAGTGTCTCAAGAACCAACCTCACTGGCTACCAAAGTAGGGGATGAGGAAGATTCAGAGCTCGGTGATTTTATTCCCGCCACAGGGCTTATGCCTGATGAGCAGGCCACCAGAGCTTTACTTCGGGGACATTTAGATGAGGTCTTAGATTCACTTTCTCCCCGGGAAAAAAGGGTTCTGCAGCTTCGGTTTGGCTTGGAAGATGGTAAACAAAGAACACTGGAAGAGGTAGGTAAAGAGTTTGGAGTCACCAGGGAAAGGATCAGGCAAATTGAAGCCAAAGCTATTAGAAAACTCCGACACCCCACCAGAGCTAAAAAGCTGAAAGATTACTTAGAATAAACCCCACTTCAGGCTAGATTTTAGCTTCCCTAGATGGTAAAATTCTTGCGTACTTTAACAATCCCCTGTGGCGCAATGGTAGCGCGGCTCGCTGTTAACGAGAAGGTTCGTGGTTCGAATCCACGCGGGGGAGCTGAATTGGTCTTAATCGACCCAATTTTTTGATATGGATTGGAATTTAGTAATTTCGATCCTCATAGCATCAGATATAGATATACAGATAAAAATATGAATAATGTTAAAGAAATCACCAGGATAATAAAGACAGAACCATTATCGGTATTAATTTTTTTATCCCTTATATTTATTCCTTATATTATTTCCCAATGGTTTAAACTTTTTCCGAAATCATGGGAACTATTTATAAGCATAATAGTTATTATTTTGTGGATTTTTGCATTAACTAGATTAAGGAAGGAAATACAAGTTTGGCGAAGAAAAACTATACTAGTTAATTACTTAAAGAAAGAGAAAAGACATAGTATTCATCATCTTAGTAAAGAATGGGCTGCAAAGAAAGAATTTACTGAAAAAAATATAGAACAACTTCTCCTAGAGTTCCCAGATGAATTAAAAAGAGTAAAAATGGGTAAAAATAAGGGTCCAGGAGTTGGTCTCGTATCAAATGCAAAAGAGGAACAAAATAATCAGTAAAAAGATTAGGTATGATTCGTTCTAAGTGTTTTACCTATGAGGGAGCTTAATTTTCTTAATCGAACCAAATTGGTGTGTAAAAAAGACTCAAAATCATGAAGATAGATTTTATTGAATCATTTGCCAAAGAAATAGAAGCAAAACTTTACAGAATACACTTTTTAGTTAAAAAGTCTAATCTTAAAAGTGGAGAATATCATGAAGAGGTAGTTCGTAATGCTCTAAGGAATTTTTTATCCCGACGATATTCTGTAAAAACAGGCTACGTATATTTAGACGAAAATACGGTTAGCAAACAAATTGACATTCTTGTTATAGATGAGAACAACCCGTTTACCTATTACTTTCAAGAGGGTGATTTTGTTATTGTTCGGCCGGAGTCAGTTGTCGCGGCCCTGGAGATTAAAACAAGACTAAGGAAAGAGGAGTTTAGGGACTCCTTCGCAAATATAGTTTCTATTAAAAGGGTTAAACATAAGGCTTTAGGATACTATGGTCACATTTACGCAGGAATTTTAGGGTTCTTTTCAAATAAAACACTACCTAATGAAAAGTTAGGCGAGTGGTTTCAAGATAAAGAAATAGCAAATTATGCCAGTGAAGTAAGTGCTCTTTGGCCAAACTGTTTTTTCTTTTATGACCACGGACTTTTTCTTCACCTGGATGATGATAGAAATTTTGATAAATCAGCAAAAGCCCCTTTCTATTATAAATTGTTCAGGAATAATCAAAAGCCTGATGTAGCATGGCAACTTTCATTACTCATAACTTTCATTTGGGCAAGCTGCGAGAATGAAGATAATTCTAATAGGAATTTATTAGCCGTAGCTAAAGCTATAAAAGACTTCGACTTTAACGAGGCGATGGTAGGAAATGATAGATTTTCGCCTAAAACTGGTCATGATAAGTGGAAATAAGCGCTAATAAGAATTGATATGTGATCAATTTGAAACTTTTTATATCCTCCTATCTTGTAACTTAAAGAAGTAAGTTATAATACAATCAAAACAGTTAGTTCGATTAAGACTAGGAATACGGAGCTAAATAGGACGCTGACCATGTAAATGCTCTGTTTGCCCCTTAATATCAAGCTTTTCTTAAAGTTCGAATAATCTCTAAATTGGCCCCACAGGGGGAATGATTTAGAACTTGGGCTGGAGAAAATTCTCCAAGCTTTTTTGGTAGAATAGAATAGTGAGTAAAAAAAGAATCGCCATAGCTATTTGTATCCTTCTATTTATAGCCGTGGGGTTTATAATCTTCAATTTTTTTTCAACTACTAAAATTGTAAATGCAAAAATAAGCGGTAGATATTTTGGCAATCAAATCTGGGGTGGAGAAATTATCATCACCGGAGATACGGAGATTTTGGGAAACTTAACTGTTTTGCCCGGGTCTGTTGTGAAGTTTGTAGTTGGCGATGACCGCAGACAGGGAGACGAGGTAGAGAAAGATGGCTTCAATGACAATGATCCGACCAGACTTAAAAGTTACACCACTACTCATGCTAGCCTTTTTGTCCTACGGAAATTAATCGCCCAAGGGACAAAAGACAAAAAAATTGTTTTTACTTCTAATGCCGAAAAACCATATCTAGCTGATTGGGAAGCAGTAGTTTGGCAAGGCAACGGAAGTATTATAGATAATGTTATTGTTGAATATACCCGCAACGGGCTTAATCCTATTGATAAACAACCAAACAGCGTTATTCAAAATAGCATCTCTCGCCATGCAATGTGGGGTGCAATATCTGCGGCTAATTCAAACATTAAAATAGTCAATAATCATTTATCCGATGCTGGACATGAGGGAATCGATCTTAAATTTAACGGCAATCAAGAAGTTGCCAATAATATTATCGAAGACTGCCATACCGGCATCGCTTCTATAGCCGGATCGCAACTGATTGAAAATAATACTATTACAAATTGCGGCGACGGGGTCTATATAGATCCTAAATCAAACGCTAAATCAATCAATAATACTTTTGTATCCGCTCCGGCAGGAAGCGTTCGCGAATGGCGCTACGGCAATTATGCTATTCCAATTTTTGGGAATCCAAATTAAATCAATTTATTTGAAACCTTTTAATCTCCTGTAACCTAATCCCTATCAACTTTGTTTGAGTTACGTTTTCAAAAGCTCTTAACAGTTCATCAACCATAGCTCTAAGAATCTCAGGGTTAGGGAGCCAATTGGGACTTAATATACCAATAAATATCTCTTGACAAATCGTTTCAATATGATACGATAATATGTATGGATGAGACGATATTAACTACAAGGCAAAAATATATTCTTAATATAATTAACCAATCGGAAGGACTTCTTAGAGAAGAAATTCAAGAAAAAGTTTCTAAATTATATCCCGTTTCAAAGCCAACCGCTATAAGGGATCTTCATGTTTTATTGATTAAAAAACTGGTTAGGGTAACAGGGAAGGCTAGAGCTACAATATATTTTTCCAAAGTTTTCAACCCGCTTCTTCGCGAGTTTAACCTTGAAAGATATTTCGCCGATGATCCAGACAATAGAATTGGTGCCAGAAAATCATTTGATTTTGAGATATTTAAAAATTTGCATGATTTATTGACGCCGGAAGAAATAAATACTTTAGAGAGAGTGGCACTAAGTTTTAGAGAGAAGACGGTTAAACTGAGTCCTGACCTTTTGAAAAGGGAACTGGAAAGGTTTGTCATTGAATTGTCTTGGAAATCATCCAAAATTGAAGGCAATACTTATACGCTTTTAGAAACAGAGTCTTTAATTAAGGAACAAAAAGAAGCAGTTGGTAAGAGCAAAGATGAGGCAGTGATGATTCTTAATCACAAAGCAGCTTTTGAAGAAATACTAAAAGCAAAAAAAGATTTTAAAACTATTTCTGTTTCAGGAATTAATCAGCTGCACAATATTTTAATTAAAGGATTGGGGATTTCTTTTGGTATCAGAAAACAAGCAGTGGGAATTACCGGAACAACTTATCATCCTCTTGATAATGAACATCAGACAAAAGAGGTTTTTGAAAAAACAATTAATGTTGTAAACAGGGTCAAAATCCCTTTTGAAAAAGCGCTAATTGTTCATTTTATGGTTCCTTATATTCAGCCGTATGCAGATGGCAACAAAAGAACTGCCAGAATGCTGACAAATGCGATTTTGTTAGCTTATGATTTATATCCACTTTCATATCGCAGTGTTGACGAAGATGAATTTAAAAAGGCTTTAATTTTGTTTTACGAGCAGGAAAGTATTTATGAAATCAAAAAGTTGTTTATAGAACAGATTAAGTTTGCCAACGAGACTTATTTTAGATAATTTTAATTGGACTATATTTTTATGCTCTTTTTGTATGAGAGCTTACCTTAATTTCATACTTATTTTGTATGAGACAAGACTGCTGCTTGATTTATCTCTCAAGTTTATTTACAATAATTTCAGTTATTGATATGAAAAAATTATTCATCTTCTCAATTACTTTACTATTTATTCTCCTTTTAGGCTTCTTTAACCTGTTTTCTCCTTTAGCAAAAGCTCAGGATAATAACAATCATGTACCCGGTCAAGTCCTTATAAAGTTTAAGGACGGGGTTTCACAGGCGGATAGGGATAATTTGTTAAGAAATAATCGAGCACGGGTAGTTAATAAACTTGAAGCTCTTGGAGTTTTAGTGTTGCAGGTGCCTCAGACAGCAGAAGAAAAAGTAGTTGCTGCATTGTCCAGGAACCCTCACGTAGACTATGCGGAGTTAGACTATATTGGGCAAGCTTTCTTTATCCCAAATGATACATACTTTGTTGGTAATCAATGGGGACTGGAAAACACCGGACAAATTATTAAAGGTATTACCGGGGTAGTTGATGCAGATATTGATGGCCCTACCGCTTGGGAGACAACTGCCGGCGGAGTGAAAGTTGCTATTTTAGATACCGGCATTGACCAAGACCATGAGGATTTATCTCCAAAGATTGTCTTAAATAGAGATTTCACAGGTTCATCATCAGGATATGATGATATGTATGGACATGGGACTCATGTGGGAGGAATAGTGGCAGCCGTTACCAATAATGGAACTGGAGTAGCCAGTGGTTGTCCTAGTTGCCAATTAATAAATGGTAAAGTGTTAAATGACAACGGTTCGGGCGCTTATTCCTGGATAGCCAGTGGTATTACTTGGGCGGCAGATAATGGAGCCAAAGTTATCAATATGAGCTTGGGAGGCTCTGTAAAATCTTTTACTTTGGAAAATGCAGTGAACTATGCTTGGAGTAAAGGTGTTGTGGTGGTGGCAGCGGCCGGTAATTCGGGTAATCCCTCAAAAACTTACCCTGCCGCTTATACAAATGCCATCGCTGTAGCTGCCACTAATAATAAAGACCAAAAAGCAACATTTTCTAGCTACGGAGCAAAATGGGTTGATGTAGCGGCTCCTGGTGTTGACATCTTTTCTACATTCCCCAACCACCCATATAAAATAAATAAGTCACTAGGCTATGATTTTGGCTCAGGAACTTCTATGGCTACTCCAATGACATCAGCTGTAGCCGCCCTTATTTGGTCAACGCCTTATGGAACTTCTGCTTCTCAAGTTCGAACAAGGCTTGAGGGAACAGCGGATAAAATTCCCGGAACTGGAATGTATTGGTCTTCCGGCCGTGTCAACGCTGCTAATGCAGTTTTGCTTCTCCCTTAGTTAGCCCCATTTTCATAACTTGACTTTATTTTGGCGATTGCCAGCCACAGTTGTAACACATAGTGAATTATCCTTATTGTACAATAACTTCTCCTGTATCGCTTGGATTAAGATGGTTGTGATAGCCATACGTTCCAAGCTTATCAAAGGTGAGGCTTTTCGATTGTCCGTCTCCTGTTATGCCAATATTTAATGGCGGATAATCAGTATGTACCGGGTGTGGATTGGAGTTAAGAGAAAAATTACTCCCACTTTTATTTACCCATGTAACTGTAGTCCCGGCTTTTACCGTTAAGGTTGCTGGAGAAAAACCACTTACTGTGTATGTTACTACATTCTGAGTTTGTTGTGGCTCTGCTCCCGAAGTAGTTTGAGCGTTCGTAGGAGAGGGTAAAACTTGAGTATTCTGAGAGGAATTTGACTGCGGAGTAGTAGAATTATTTTTATTGAGTAAGAAAAAGCTGCCAGCGAAAAGAATAATAATTACAATTAGTCCGATCATCACCTTATTATTCATACTTTTATGATACACTCTTCCCCGGAAAATACAACCCCTTTTCGCTTTCACTGATTATTTCTTGACAGACAACAAGAAGATAACTATTATATTGAATAGTCATTCAAAAGGCAGGTGCAATTAAAGACACCAGAGGAGTTATCAAGATGGTCATAAACGCTGAAAATAGAAAAATTTTAGGTATCCATATGGTGGCGCCAGATGCGGCAGATATCATCAATTTCTAGCATACTAAAAAAATGATTTTCCAAACTGCTTTAACGAAAGTTTTTAATAAATCTTATGCTTGGGTTATTACAGCGGCCGTCACTTTTAATGTTTTATTTCTGTATTATCTTATCCTTATCCAAAGAACTACCTGGGATGCTTTTTGGCAGTCTAATACCACCTGGTATGTATGGTCCCAGGTAGTCCTAAGTATTATTAACGCCTTACTTATAGGAGTTACTATTTCTTTTCTTTTCTATGTAGTAGAAGAGAGAAGGCAAGGATCTAAGTCAACGTTTTTACATACTCTTGGATCTTTATTTTTTTCCGCAGCTGTGACAGGATGCTCGGTTTGCAGTGCTTTCCTTCTTCCAACCCTTGGCATTGCTGCATCTTTGGCAGCTTTTCCTTTTGGGGGATTGGAAATAAAAATTTTCTCAGCTCTTATACTTCTGTATGCAATCTGGCAATACTCAAAAAGTGTTCTAGGACTTTGTGAAATTCCGAAAAAGAATTTAATATCCTTCCACAATAATAAATTGGCCCTCAATATTAACAGGAAAAGTCTTTCTCAATTGCAGCCCCTATTGCTGTTAGTTTTGTTTATTTTTATTGTTTACGCTATTCCCAGACTTCCGATCAAATATCGAGCTAAAACCCAAAATGATACGGTAGTTGCAGTATCTAATAATGTTTCAAAAACTCAAGTTAACTCAGCCGATGTCTTTGCTCAGATTAACCCTGCAGGGGGATATGAGATGAATGCTACATATGGCAATATCGGCCCTAAGATGCTTGAGATGGGGGTAATTGACTTGGAAAAATTTAAACAAGTTTACCAGCAATCTGGACAACCGTTAACACCGGAACAGGAAGAGATCTTGATTCGTGGCTCTGATAAGACGATCAAAATCGACCAAAGTAACTCCTATTTCTTATTAAACTTTTTTTGGGCCTTTGGACTTGGTAATAAAACCAAAATATTGACAGCAGGTGACATGGTTAAATACGGCCAGGGACAAGTAGGCAACTTTGCCTCAACTGGCGGGTGGACGCTTGCCAAAGGTGATGCAACTGACTATTACTCAAAAAGGGCTTTGATGCCATTCACCGCCGAACAAGAAGAGCTGGTAAATAAAGTTGCCTCAAATATTTACAGGCCATGTTGTGGTAATTCAACAGCATTTCCCGACTGTAACCATGGCATGGCATTACTCGGAATACTTGAGTTGATGGCGGCAAACGGGGCAACTGAAGATGAAATGTATGAGGCGGCAAAATATATCAATGCTTTTTGGTTTCCCGGTAATTACTATGATATTGCTCTTTACTTTAAAAATAAAGAGGGTAAGGATTATAAAGATATAGATGCCAGGTTGGTGCTTAGTAAAGACATCTCCTCGGCTTTCGGCGCGCAAACAGTGAAGAAATGGCTGACAGAAAACGGTATAGTTGAGCCACCACCAAGCCAAGGAGGAGGCTGTGGAGTTTAAGTACGGCTACACAAAAGCAAAAGTTATTGGGTGTAGTTACAAAAGATCAGACTAAACTTGGAAATTTCTTCCAATTTCTTGATTAATATGAGACAAATTACCATTCTGATAGCGGCCTTCTTTCTTTTGGTTTTTATAATAAGTGGAGGGTCAGTGCAGGCACAAACAACATCCCCAACTGATAACCATACTGCTTCTGAGGAGGCAGAAGGCAAAGTTATTTGGGAAAAATTACAAACAAAACAGTTTGAATGTAAAGACCTTACTGACGACAATTATGCAGTGCTTGGCGAGTATTTTATGGGTCAATCAATCGGCGATACCCAAAGACATGTTGCCATGAATCAGATGATGATAAGCATGATGGGTGAGGAAGGCGAAGAACAGATGCATATTGCTATGGGTAAAAGAAATAGCGGTTGTGGAGTGGGTTTTATGCCGATGATGTGGATGATGAGAGGAGGTGGAAACCCTATGATGGGATATGGTGATTGGGGTAATATGATGGGCTGGGGATTCGGAATCTTAGGATGGCTCTTTATGATTATATTCTGGATTCTTATAATTCTTGGCGTAGTTGCCCTTATTCGCTATCTGGGTGGTTCAGGGAAAAGTAGCGATAAAGAAAAAACTCCTTTAGAAATTCTAAAAGAGCGTTACGCTCGTGGAGAAATAGGTAAGAAAGAATTTGAAGAAATGAAAAAGGATTTAAAATAAAGTTTGGAGAAAGTCAGGTTGGGTTTATAATCCCTTTATTTTTTTCCATCTTACTCTTATCAACCCCATTTGAATAACATTCTCAAAAGCTTATTTACAGTTGGTACTTATAAGCAAGTTACTATGCAAAAAGCTTAGATGGGATGCCGGTGAGTAGGGTGTCTCCCCTTTGGTCGTTCCAACCCTGAAAGATATCTTATTTCCTCAGCTAATCTTTGAGCTCTCTCCCTTTCCTTAGTGAAGCGAATCTCTTCTTTTGATGGTGGCGGATCTGCTACTATCACCTGCATTGGTCTCACTTCTTCAAGTAGTCCCAAATCACTTATCAGTATGCACCGCTTTGCTTCAGAAATTTCCTGTCTAATGACCTTTGTAGGGTAGAGTACCTTTAACTTTACCTGGATGAGAGATTCAACCTCTTCCGTGGTAAGAGACCTTACCACCTCCAGGGAAAGACCCGAATCTTTAGAGTCTTCAATTGCCAGTCTAACTTCGATCATTTAAAAGTATCATAGTAGAAAAAGTAGACAACCACAAGATAGGACGATGAAAGTATACTTGTGCCTGGTAATGATATATACATCCTCAGACTCCAATACTACTACTAAGTGTGCTATCATTCAATCTACCAGGAGGTGATATATATGACATATAACTTGGGTTTTGATGCCCAAAAAGAAGATGAGCAAGCTAAAAATTTAGCCCGGGCCAGACAATCTTTAATCGAGGAACTTGATGCCATCAATGTTTATGAAGAGAGGATTCAGGCCAGTGAGGATGAGCCCCTTAAAAAGGTTTTAGCTCATAACCGTGATGAGGAAAAAGAGCATGCTGCCATGCTTATTGAATATTTAAGACAAAACGATCCAACTTTTGATCAAGCATTTGTCAAACACGATTAAAGAATGGTAATAACCTATTTTTTCAGCCAAAAGTAAAAACTGATCTAGTGGTATTCATTTAGTCCTACTTGAATTTATCCTGTAATTCCTCTACAAAAGATCAAGTGAGTTTTCACTAAAAGGGGGTGAGAAAATGGTAATCAATACAAAAATAGTTCTCTCCTCAGCCAGTATTTTGGCTTCTTTGGCCATCATTTCAGTTGCCACTTTTGCTTACTTTAGCAATCAGGGAACCAGTAATGATAATGTTTTTGCTGCCGGTACTTTGGATTTAAAACTTTCTGATAATACTCCAGAGACTGATCAGGATAATGTTACCGCCAGCTTTGGGGGGACTAATCTTGCCCCGGGTGCTTCTGTTTCCGGACAGTTAAGACTTAAAAATACAGGGTCAATAGCGGCCAGTCACGCCGAAGTAGCTTTGGTTAATACCAACTCTGATATCACCAACCCCTTAGACAAGGTCCTGGAGCTTACAACTTTGGACTATGGCGGGGTTAGTGTTTTGTCTCAAGTGATAAACAACAATGGCAACGGTTGGACAGACCTTGATGATCTTAAATCTTCAGGTTTGGATAATTTAGCCTTGACCGACCTTAATACTAATCACAACTTAGATCTGACTGTTACCTTCAGGTCTGATGCCGGGAATGAGTATCAAGGTGATAGTGTGGATAGCGATTGGACAGTTACCTTAAACCAAGACGCTTCGCAGTAGTGGAGGCCAGTGGTTTAGAAAGGAGGTGTTGAGGTGCTTGGGAAAACTCTAATAATCTTTAAGACAGCTCTTGTGGTCGCCTTTTTGGCGGTAGTTTTCCTTTTAGTTTTCTCAACACTTCCTCTTTTTGGGAGAAATAAATTACTAGTGGTTTTATCAGGTTCGATGGAGCCAGCTATTAAGACTGGTTCAGTAGTGCTAGTTTCCCCTCAAAGTTCTTCTCCCAACAGTCCTAAATTTTCCCGGGGAGATATTGTCAGCTATAAAATAGCTGGTAGTACTAACTTTGTCACCCACCGGATTATTCAAATTCAACAACCTAATTCCTCTTTTGTTTATCAGACCAAGGGGGATGCTAACAATAGTGCTGATGGAAAAGGGGTTAGTGAAAAAAATATCGTGGGCAAGGTTATCTTCAGCCTGCCTTTTTTAGGCTTTATTATTGGCTTTGCCAAAACTAAATTAGGGTTGTTGCTTTTAGTGATTTTACCAACTCTTTATGTCCTGGTAGCAGAAACTTTAACTATCTGGAGGGAAAGTAAAAAAGATCCTTTACCAGCGATGCCCAAAGTTAGCTTTCCAGTAATATTGGCCTTTTTAAGTGTAACTTTTTTTCAAACTAGCCAGACCTGGGCCTTTTTTTCTGACAGTGGCCAAAGTCTAAATAATACTTTCGCTGCTGGCCAATTTGCTCCTCCCATTGCCCAAACTTTAGTAATCAATGAAGTGTTACCTGATAGCAGCTGTTTCCAAGGGCAAAAAGAAGCTCAATGGATAGAGGTTTATAATGGCTTTCCCACTGATGTTAACTTAAAAAACTTTAAGATTACCGATGGGACCAATATTATTGACTTGGTTACAGCTACCAACATCACTGCTGAAGCTGGTAAATTTGTACTGCTGGCACATGACACCTCAATTTTTGGTAATAATAAGTGCTATCATGATCACGGATCAACCGTGGCCAATTTAGGAGGACAACTGAATATTGATGTAGGGTTCCTTCAGCTGTTAGATGCTCAAAATAATGTCATTGATACTGTGCACTGGGCAGGTACCACTGGACTGACCCCCGTTCTAAATCAGTCAATAGAAAGAGTTCCAGTTGGTAAAGATTCGGCCCTTGGTTCCAACTTTGAACCGACCGACTTTATTGTCCGGGAAACTCCAACTTCCGGGTATGGTACAAATTTAGTCTTAAATGAGTTTGTCTATAAATTAAGCTCCCCTTTAAATGATGAATGGGTAGAAGTTTATAATGCAGGCGGTGACCCGATCAATTTGAACGGCTGGACCATCGTTGATGCTGCCAATAACACTAAAAGCTTAACCTCCTTAGGCACTATTGGTAACGGCACCTTTAAAGTCCTTGATATTACCTCTCCGATGTTAAACAACAGTGGTTCAGAGACCGTCTTCTTAAAAAATCCTGATGGAAAAGTTATTGATTCTCACGCTTATATTGGAACAGATACTTCTGACCAAGTGATCGGCCGACAAGATGATGCTGCCAATCTTTGGACAACTTGTACTGCTCCAACCAAGGGGATAAGTAATAATGGCAGCTGTTAAAAGATGAAGAAAAGATTATTAACAATTATTATCGCCCTACTAATTATGGTGAGTATTTTTGTGGCAAATGGTGGTTTTAAAAACCTTTTTAGAAGCTCCACCGTTCGAGCCTTTGGAGAGTTGCTGGTTGATTTTCATCTTCCTCCTAGTGAGCCCATCTTTGTAGTCAACAACTGGGCACCAGGAGGAGTGGAGAACAGAAGTGTTGATGTCCAAAATGGCGGTAGCCAAAGCTATTTAGTGGCAGTTAAGGCCATCAAAAAAGGTGGGGTAGGAGCTGACCTGAAGATAGAAACAATCCTGGGGATCATCATTAAAGAGGGCTTGGTTCCAGTTTATGGAGATGGTAGCCCCACTGGATCCAAAAGCGTGACTGACTTTTTTGGTGATAGTGCCGGTTTTGATGGGGTAGTTTTGGGAACCATTAATCCCGCAAGTACTAAAACCTACAACTTTGAGGTAACCTTCCCCATCTCTGCTGGTAACGAGTTCCAAGGAAAAACTGTGATCTTTGATTTAAGTTTTGGCACTGTCACTGAATATGAAGGGACAATAGGTTTTTGGCGCAACTGGAACAAACATCAAATTTATCTCCAAAGTGATATTAACTCCTGGCTTGAGGCAATAGATGATACCTCCTGGTTTACCCCCTTTGCTCCTTTGACGACCACTAAAATGGTGCAAATTATTGATGATGCCACCAAAAATTGTAACAACAGCAAAAAAAGCGGTGATCAACTGCGATGCGCTAAAAATAAATTTTCAGCTCAATATTTAGTCACCCAGTTAAATGTTAAATCAGGACGGAAAAATTTAGCTAAATCATATAACCTATCTTTCTCACTTCAGTCTATCTTAGGAGGGGGAAGTGTCCAGACTTTAGGCCAACTGTTCAGTAGGACAGATAGTAAAGCTCCTGCTTTAGTAAACAGGCAGCAATATTTAGATTTAGCTTCCCTGTATGATGTTATAAACAACCAGGGGATTTAGCTGGGTAAATAAGGCTTTCTAGCATACCGGTGTGTTGTCGAATTTGATCTAGTTTGAGCTCTTGTGGGATAATTTTTCCTTCTGTTAAAATACGGTAGCTTTCTGCCCCAAGGGAGGTGAAAGTTCAAAATCCAAAATGCATCGTAATGTTACCATTTTAATTATTATTTTGACCGTTATCTTAATCGCCGGATATTTGGTTTGGCTGAGGGGAAGGTTTCAAGCCACTACTGTTGTCCCCACGCCCACACCTATCCCCACAGTCCTCACCCCTACCTTCACCCCAACACCAACAGTGGAGGCCAGTCCTTCCGTCAGTCCTTCAGCAACTATTAGTCCCAAAGCCAAAAGGAGTCCTACTCCGACTGAGCCTCAAACTACTGGTTCAGGAAGGATTATCCCTTAGGGAAGGGTAAATATGAGCGAAGAACAGTTGAAACTTGTCATTATTGGTTCCGGGCCAGCAGGACTCACGGCAGCTATCTATGCTGCTCGCGGGGGGTTGAACCCTGTGGTGATTTCTGGAAGTGCTCCCGGCGGGCAGTTGATGCTCACCACCGATGTTGATGATTTTCCAGGATTTCCTGAAGGAATCCAAGGGTCAGATTTAATGTCGAAGATGCGTGCTCAAGCAAGCCGGTTTGAGACACGTTTTATAGATGAAGATGTGACCGCTGTGAATTTTCAAAAGCAACCTTTTGAAGTAAGAACAGGGACACAAACACTGTATTCTAAAGCAGTCATTGTTGCCACTGGTGCTTCAGCCAAATGGTTAGGACTAAAATCTGAGTACCGTTTAATTGGGCGCGGGGTGTCTGCTTGTGCAGTTTGTGATGGACCCTTTTTTAAAGGTAAAGAGGTGGTTATAGTTGGCGGAGGGGATGCAGCGATGCGTGAGGCCCAACACCTCTCAAAATATGCTTCTTCTGTGACTATCATCCACCGTCGGGAAACCCTCAAAGCACAGGAGGCATTGCAGGAGTTGGTTAAAGCTAAAAATAATGTTTCTTTTATTTTCAGTAGTACAGTAGAGGAGATTTTAGGAGAAGAAAAAGTAACAGGAGTAAAAGTCAAGAATCTACAAACAGGGAAGGTACAAGATTTGTTGACTGACGGTGTTTTTGTCGCCATTGGCCATAACCCCAACACCAAATTTTTAGAAGGAGAAGTTGAGCTTGATGAGAGAGGTTATATTGTTATTAAAGATGATGTACACAACCTCTTAAAAAATGGGACACATACTTCGGTGGAAGGGGTGTTTGCTGCTGGAGATGTGGCTGATTTTCATTACCGCCAGGGAATTACTGCCGCCGGTTCCGGTGCCAAAGCTGCTTTAGATGCTGAAGGATATTTGGAAAAAGTTAAATAAGAAATAGAAGTAACGATGTCCGATACGTTTAACGTAACGAACTTCTTCACTGTTATACTTTAAACCGTACCTTACCAAACTGCTATCCTCTTACTTTCTTTTTGGGTATAATACAGATAATATGTCTACTGTCCAAAGTCAGTCTGTTTTACAACCGGGGAAGGATGCTGATGAGCATACCCAAACATTACAGCAAAATATTGCCCAAACCTTGACTGCTTTAACAGGAGGGCCGGTGACTTCAGACCAAGTGATGCCTTCTCAAGATCAAGATGTGGCCTCAGAGGAGCTAAAACAGCTGATGAAAAACCCCCAACCTAAAATAGATCTGAGAGATTTGAAATCAGGAGTTGAAGGTAAACCCCGGACGGAAAGCTCCAAGCATTTTTTGGGGACTTTTTTGGCCAGGTTAAGGAAAAAACATCCGGAGGGTGAGGTAGTAGAAAAAAGCTAGTTATGGAAGTTGGCGTTCAGGCTGCACAACCAGATTTATTAGATTTGCTCACGGGAGGAATAATCCTCTTAGTGGTCTTGGCGGTAGTGATTTTAGGACTGGCTTTTTTGGTTCCCTTTATTGTTGGTTGGTACCGCAGCCGGGATCGGGAGAAATACTCCTTAGAGTCGGTCATCTTACAGGTGGAGGTACCGCGGGACAACGAAATTAAAATTGATGCTATGGAGCAGTTTTTCTCCGCCCTTTACTCTATAAAAAAAAGTACTGGCTTTTTAAATCATCAACCTCAAGCCCAGATTGCTTTTGAGATTGTGGCTTTACATGAGTCAATCCGCTTCTTGATCTGTGTTCATAAATCGTTGCGGGATCTAATCGAAAAGCAGATTCATGGCGCTTACCCTGATGCCGCCATTAAAGAAGTTCCGGAATATAATATTTTTACCGACGATGGTCAAACAGCTTATACTCAATATATCCTGCGGGCTGCTAACTATTTTCCGCTTAAAACCTATCGTGATTTACCCACTGATCCACTTTCTTCTTTAACTGCAGCTTTGGCCAAGATGGAACCAGAGGAGGGAGCGCTATTGCAGATGATTATAGCTCCAGCTGATAATAAGTGGAAAGATGGCGGTAAAAAATGGCTGAAGAAAGAAAAAGAGCCGGGCAAACCGGACAGTCCGCCCAAACCTCCCCCTGATGCCAAACAACTGGAGGCAGTGGAAGGGAAGTTAGCCCGGCCGGGGTTTAATGTTGTTTTAAGGGCAGCGATCTCTTCAACTTCCAAAGACAACTCCAAAGCTCATCTGTCAAATATTAAGGCGGTTTTTGAACAATTCTCCGGCCCTTACAACGGCTTTTCCGGAGCCAAGGTTCCCGGCGAGAAAGGCTTTATGACTGATTTAATCTACCGCTATCTGCCGAAATTTGCTAAGCTGCCGGTTTTGACAGCTGATGAGATTGCCACTATTTATCACTTTCCTAATAAATCAGTTACTACTCCCCATATTACTTGGCTACCGGCTAGAGCTGCTCCAGCTTCGGAAAAGATCCCTACCTCCGGGCTTTACTTGGGTAAATCTGTCTTTAGGGGCTTGGAAAGACCGGTCTATATCGCTGAAGAAGACCGCCAAAGACATATGTATATCATTGGACGCACCGGTACCGGTAAAACTACTTTAATGAAGACTTTGATGCTGCAAGATATTTTAGCCGGCAAAGGTTTGGCTTTTGTTGATCCTCACGGTGACGCGGCCGAGGAGATGCTGTCTTTAATCCCGCCGCACCGGGCCAAAGATGTGATTTATTTTAACCCCGGTGATGCCCAAAGGCCTTTTGGTATGAACATGTTAGAAGCCTCAACCGAAGATGAGAAACACTTTATTACTGCTGAGATTATCGGTTTAATGTATAAACTCTACGATCCCAATAAAACCGGTATTATCGGCCCCCGTTTTGAACACGGGGTCAGAAATGCTATGCTCACGGTCATGGCTGTCCCCGGAAATACTTTTGTGGAGGTAATGCGCATTATGCAGGATCCGGAGTTTGTCAAAGAGCTTTTGCCTCATGTGACTGATCCGGTGGTGCGCCGCTATTGGACAGATCAAATTGCCCATACCGCGGATTTTCATAAATCGGAGGTTTTAGACTATACTGTTTCTAAATTCGGCCGTTTTGTCACCAACCGGATGCTGCGCAATATCATCGGTCAAGGAAAATCCTCTTTTAATTTCCGCCAGATTATGGATCAGGGGAAGATCTTAATTGTCAATCTTTCCAAGGGGATGATGGGGGAGGAAAACTCTAACTTTTTAGGGTTGGTCTTGGTACCAAAGATATTAGCAGCAGCGATGTCCCGGGTCAATATACCGGAGCAGGAGCGGCGCCCTTTTTACCTTTATGTTGATGAGTTCCAAAATTTTGCCACCGATACCTTTGCCACCATTTTATCTGAGGCCAGAAAGTATAAATTAAATCTTATTGTAGCCAACCAATTTATCGGCCAGATGCCGGAGGATATTAAAAATGCCATCTTTGGGAACGTGGGGACTCAAATATCTTTCCGTATCGGTGTAACCGATGCTAACTTTTTACAACATGAATTTGCCCCAACATTTAGCGAGCAAGACCTAGTTAATATTGAAGCTTGGAATGTTTATGTCAAAACCCAAGTTAAAGGAGAGCCAGTGCCACCTTTTTCCATGAAGGTGGGGATTGATTTTAAGGCATGGAATGCCATGAAGAAACCGGAGATAGCTCAGGCGATTAAGGAGTTGTCCAGGCTGACCTATGGGCGGGATGTGGCAGAGGTGGAAGCAGAAATTAACCAAAGAGCTAAACTATAAATGGAAAATATCAGTAGAATATTTTTTCTGTTATCTTTAGTTTTTCTGCTTTTGGGTTTTATCTTGAGCTTAACTCCACAGTTTCCTAAATTGCCGGGGGATATTTTAATAGAAAAAGACGGTGTAAGGATTTATATACCGCTAACTTCCTCTTTGATAATTTCCCTGCTTTTAATAATACTTTTTAACTTTCTAAGGAAGTAAACCTACTTTTGTGCTAAAATACTGCTGTCTGGGCGGATGGCGCAATGGTAGCGCGGGATTCTTATACAATCTTGGTTCCAGGTTCGAGTCCTGGTCCGCCCACCCAGGTCGGTTTCCTCATCAAAGGAGGTGATAATTTTGGACAGTCCTATCGGTAAGGTTACTCATTATTACAACAAGCTTGGCGTGGCGATTATTGATCTAAACTCGGGAAATTTAAAGGTTGGTCAACAGGTTAAATTTAAAAAGGGAGATGAAGAATTTACCCAAACCATAGAGTCTCTTCAGGTGGAACATCATCTCGTGGAGGAAGTCAAGATAGGGGATGCTTTTGGTCTTAAGGTTGACCAGCCAGTAGACGAAGGAACCTTAGTTTACTCAGTTTAATAAGATTAAAGTTCTTCTAGTTTAACTTTGTCCTCAGTAGTTCTTTGGGGGATATATTGAAGGTATCTTTCCGTAGTGGAGACTCTTTTGTGTCCGGCCATCTTAGAAACTAAAGTTAAAGAGATACCTGAGGCCAGTTGATGGGTCAC
The DNA here is from genome assembly GCA_000997385.1 of Candidatus Daviesbacteria bacterium GW2011_GWA1_41_61. Classification (GTDB taxonomy): domain Bacteria; phylum Patescibacteriota; class Microgenomatia; order Daviesbacterales; family UBA10151; genus GWC1-40-9. Next base: position 55,241 of record LCBT01000002.1, on the reverse strand, counting down.
CCAAGTATGTCTTAAATCATTGACCTTAGTCCCACTAATGCCAGCTAATTTAAAGTAGCGGTCAATAGCCGTTCTGATGTTTCTAACTAGTAATGGTCTGCCGGTTTTGGTAATAAAAAGGGTTTTATTTTGAGTTTTTGGCCTGATCTCCAGGTACTTTTTTAAAATTTCAACAGCAGGTTTGTTTAAAGGAATGGTTCTTTCCACAGATCCTTCCGTGGGTCGGATATAAAGGGTGGGGTTTTCTTCCTCTAAGTTAATATCGGGAGTGGTGATTTTAGAAAGTTCGCCAATCCTCACCCCAGTTTGCAGCAGCAACTCGATAATAGCTGACATCCTGATATCACCCCGAGCAGCATCCCGGAGGGCCCGGTACTCCAATTTAGTTAGAATTCTGGGTGGTTTATTTTCAAAGGTGGGGTGTTCTAAGGCGGTAGCCGGGTCTGATTCAATAATCCCGGAAATTTTTAAAAATTTAAAAAAGGTTTTAGTAGAGTTGGTTTTGCGGGAGATGGATTTGTGAGTGTACCCTTCTTTGGCCAACTTAGCCATAAAGTCTTTCATCTGGTCTGTGGTGACTTCTAAAGGATCAGTGACCCCCTCTTTCTTTAAATGGTCTACTAGTTGCTCAATGTCTTTGCCATAGGCTAAGATAGTAGCTGAAGAGCGGCTTTTACCTTTAAGGTGTCCGATAAATTGTTGTCTGGCATCTGATAAACTAACCATAGATTTAAGGTAATTTTATAGTTTAATTTTAACAGATTAGAGTGTAATCATGATAAAACTATAGTGTGATTTTATCACAATTATAGGTTAAATGTAAAGGAGGGAAATATGCCTAAAAAAATCTTTATTGTCTTAATTTTAATATTCATTATAGGAATACTCTACAGTTTGGGAGTACAGATTTATGAGTCATTACAGGTCAGTGGCAGGTTAGAGCAGGAGGCAGAAGAGTTGGTTAACTTAGAGAAGAAAAATTCTGAACTTAAAAAAAAGTTAACTGAGGTTCAGTCTTTATCTTTTATAGAACAGCAAACCAGGAATAAATTAGGCTGGTCCAGGGCAGGGGAGACAGTGGTGATTATCCCTCAGGAAGAGCTAGATAAGGTTTTAGGGGTCAAGGAGGAGGTCCAAAAAATTATAGAGCCCTACTGGCAAGGCTGGATGAAGTTGTTCTGGAAGTAAGATCGAGGGCTTTGATTAATCAAGCTGGGGGTGTATAATACCTAAGTTACCGCGGGGTAGAGCAGTGGTAGCTCGTCAGGCTCATAATCTGAAGGTCGTTGGTTCGAATCCAACCCCCGCAACTTAATCAAAAAGCCACCCTTTATGGGTGGTCTTTTTGTTAATGCTGGGTATTGGACCGAGGATCTTCGCTGATTCTCTAGCTATGTCCTAAGATTAATTGATTTAATTTTAGCTGTATCCATCACCACCTTCTTAAGCGCTCTTGCTTATGAAAAGAAAGAATAATACCATTTATATATGCCAACCCTTTTATCCATTATTTTGGCCAGTTTATTTATCAGCCTAGTCTCTTTTGTGGGAGGAATACTTCTGTTTTGGGGAAAGGTTGGTACCCAAAAGATAACCGCCTATTTAGTCAGCTTCGCGGCGGGGACAATGTTGGCAGTGGCTTTCCTCGATCTTTTACCTGAAGCGTTGAAAGCTTCAACAGAAGCTAATATCTTTGTTCCTGCTCTTTTAGGTCTTTTAACTTTCTTTTTTTTAGAAAGGTTTGTGGTTTGGTTTCATCATCATGATTCCCCTCATGATGCTAGCCCAACTGTAATTTTAATTTTGGTGGGGGACGGGGTCCACAACTTTATTGACGGGGTGGGGATAGCTGCCACCTTTTTAGTAAACCCTGCTCTGGGTTTTTTAACTACTTTAGCTATTGCCGCCCATGAGGTGCCTCAAGAGATTGCTGATTTTAGTATCTTAGTCCATGGGGGCTTAGGTAAGGTTAGGGCCTTGGTCTTTAATTTTATCTCCGGGCTGACAGCTTTGCTCGGAGCAGTGGTAGGGTTTTATTTTTTAGAAAAGCTGGAGGCAATGTTACCACTTCTTCTTGCTTTTACTGCCGGGATGTTTATCTATATTGCCTCTTCAGATTTAATTCCTGAACTGCACAAAGATTTTGAAAAACAAAAAAGCTGGGTTCAAACATTACCTTTTGTTTTAGGAATAGTCATCCTTTGGATTTTTACTCAACTGCTGGAAGGGTAAAAGGTTATGGGTTAGCAGTAGCTTTTGGGGCCTCCAATGCTTTTTCAACGTTATTGTTTGTTCCTTCTTTTAAGGCATTAAAGGTAGGTAAGGGAGTGCCTCCTCGACCGTTTAGCTTAATAAAACCAAACCCTTCCCCTGTTACTGGGTCTGGTTGGTGGAAGGGAAGCTCATGAATGAAAATTGGCTCTTGACTGTAAACTCGAGCTGTCTCATACATCTTGATTAAATTTTCAACATTTTTTTCTTTGCTACTATCTCCTACGCTATCTACGCCGATTTCTGTAAACATTAACTTGCCCCCGGTGTTCCTTTTAATCATTTCAGCCACCCTTTTGACCTCCTCCGGAGTGTGATAAGCATGGACAGCGAAAGTTAGATCAGAGGGGTTTAATTCTCGGTTTTTAAGTTGCTGGATGACAATTTTGAGGTTCTCTTCTTTTAGGGGAGCAGCCACTACTAATTTTGTTTCAGGAGGAATTTTTCCGGAGGCTTTTAGTTTCTTAACAGATTGGAGGGCAGCAGCTATAAATTGGGCAAAGGAGGTCATATCTCCTCTCCAATAATCAATATCTAACCCGCTCTTATCGATCACTTCCACATCCGGCTCATTTCCCAACTCGACAGTAATCTTGGCTCCTGAAGTTAAAATGGTTTCTAACCTTCTTTCTATTTCCTCCGGAGTCAGTAAACCCTGAGGGTTGAAAACATAGAGGACATTTAAATCCATCTTTTTGGCTTTGTTAAGAAGGCTTCTTACTTTATAATCTTTCAGCTCTCCTGCCAAAGTTTCGCTCATTCCGCCATCAATACGGATGCTGGTGGCACCCAAGCGGGGAACCCATTCCATGATCTCGACAATATCGTTACGGATCCCTAAATGGGGGTTAGGAGGAGGGAGAATCTCGGCAGCAGGGGCTATTTCTCCTAAATCTTTTGGTGGAGTTGGAGCTGGGTTTGCAGAAGATGCTTGTTGTGCCGTAGCCATAGCTTCTGTCGTATCTGAAGCTGCTTTCCCTCCTAATCCTCCTAATATGGCCGTTGCAAACAGACCAACCCCTCCCAAGATCACTGCTCTTCTACTGATACGGCGGTACCTCACCTGAGGGTGGGTAGGAGTGGGGGCGCTGTCAGGTGTTCCTGAAGGAGCCTCAACATCCGGGAAAATACGTTTAACTGTTACTAAAAACTGTTGCACTTCTGGCTTTTGATCTAAGCCTAAAGTTTGAAAAGTCTGGTAATGTTTTCTGATCTTTGCTATTTGTCCTGCTTCACAGCTTTGGAGTAGTAAATCAACTAAAATGTCTTGAACTTGAGGAGCAAGCTCAGTTATACCTATAACTGTTTGTAAATAAGTTTTAACTTCATCAGCACCTTTACTAACTTCGAGTAATCTTTGAGCATTAGAGACAAAGATGGGAGGAGTTAAACTCCCACTCTCTGCTGACCTCAATATGCGGTCAGTAATTTCTGCCCGCTCCTCAGGTGATTTGTCTCTGTCTTCTCTTTGTTCTCCTTCACGCCCCATAAATTACCTTTGTATAAGATATATTATAGTAAATTAGAGAGTAGATTTGTAATTATTCTTGTAAATGGGGCAAATAATAGTTAATAAATTAGACCCCATAGTATTGACAAATTTGACTTTTTAGCTTATACTTCCTTACTATAGAAAGTAAAGTAAGTTTATGGCACTAACTCCAGAACAATTAGCTCAGTTAAGAGCCTCAGCTGATTTCGCCAGAGGTATACCTCTTGATATTCCTAATCCCGGAACCAGGAAAGCCAGTAGGGAGGAGCAAGAAAGATATCTTGAGGCCCGAACAAACAGCTTCCGTGAGACAGGAACTCAATTAAAAAGAGAAAGAGACCATACAGTACATATGAGACATATGAGGGGAGACATTAATTATAAAATTAGCGGAGAAGAGGAAGTAAGATTACGTCTTGCTCCTATATTTGAGGAAACAAATCCATATGGGTCCTCTAAATTCACCGAAGCACAAAAACATGAGATGGTGGTCAAGGAATTGAAAGAAGGTTATCGGGATGTCTGTTTACAAATTGTCGAAGGTAGGTTTGAGCCAAACCATGAATTGGTAAGGCGACTTGAGGCTATTATGGCTCCAATTGATTTGGAAGCTATAAGAGAGGTGGTCATGGATCGGGCAGAGAGGGGTATTTTAAATCCGGAAGAGTTAAATGTAGTTTTAGAAAATGGGGAAGAGGTTAGGCTTGAGGGTGATGAGGCTTGGGCCAGGGAATGGATCCAAACAGATCCGGAGAGAAGCAAAAGGCTGGGTTTGAAATTAGGCCTCTTAAATAGAGTGACTGATCGGTTGGGAGGCATGAAGATCTTTGGAAATCCAGCGGGTGAATTTATTGTAAGTAGGGTTGTTGGTGGGGGGACAAGGATGGCAGCCAGGACAATTTTATCTTGGGCTGGAGTAGCTGGATTTGTGGGAGGCGGTCTAGCCGGAGGAGCAGTAGTAGGAGCTGGAATAGGAGCAGCCTCTGGCTTTGCCGTAGAGTATTTCCGTCAGTTGATGGAGTTTAGAGGAGAGGTTAAAGCTGAGTGGAAAAGAGCTAAAGAAGAAAATATATCGCGGAGAGCTGCAGGAGAAGCAGAACTGGAGTTGAGAAAAGTAAGCCTCAAAGAAAAGCTGTTTACGGTGAAAAGTAAGAAAAAATTAGCTGTTGCTGCTGCTAAAGGGGCAGCCATGGGGGTTGTAGGTGGAGCTTTCTCACCACTGATCGCTGCTTTCTTAGAGGAGCATGGTATAACATTAGATTTTCTAAGAGGAGTCTCGGGAGTCAAGGATATTTCTAACTGGGCAGGGGGAGCTTGGGAAGGTGCAGGACGAGGGATTAACGAAATTAGCGGGGGAAGGCTGGATAATCTAGATGGCGTCGTCCAAAAAGTTGGTGACGCAGTACAACAATCGGAAACGTTAAATGAGGTGAAAGATGAGCTTGCCAAGACCAAAGCCCAACTGGCAGAAGCTGAAAATAAACTTCAGGGTCTGACCAAACGTTTGGGTAATCTTTCTGGGCAGTTGAATGATGCTGCCTCAAAAGATGCTGGTGTCACTGTTTATGGGGAGCATTTCGACGCTGAGGAAGCTAAAACCGTAGCCAGGTATTCTCAAGCTGTGGCCAAAAGCCTGGGAGTAGAAGAACCGGTTACTGACTCTTTGGGGGGAGCCTTTGGCGATTTAACTGGTAATTCTGTGGAGTTGTTCAAAGTTGCGGACATTGGTGATTTTGTGGAAGTTGAAGCTGGATCAAATCCTTGGAATGAAACTGATGAGATAATGACTAAGCTTTTTAAGCAGTTAAATATTCCTAAACCTCCTCAGGGGGAGTGGAATGAGATAATCCGCCAGGCCAACCCCAAACTTTGTGCTGATAACGGTTATTCTTGGGGAGCAGGTATTCCAGGGAAAGATGCCCGCTTTATCCCAATAGGTACGAAACTGCAGATTACTAAAGAGTTTAAAGACGTAGCCTTGAATTTAGTTAAAAAAGCAGCTTAATAATAAATTTATGAATCTTCTTGAAAAAAATATTGATGAATATATTGACGGTTTAGTCACTCAAGTTCTGAGTTCTCCAGCTTTTAATATGGTCTCTTTACAACAACAAGAAGAGATGAACAATAAACTTTATAATCATTTTTATCAAGTGATACTGGATACCACTATTGATAATTTAAATGAAGAACAGATCAGCCAGCTGGAGGCTTTGGATCCGGAGAGCCCCCAAATGGAGGAAAAGATTAGCCTTTTTGCAGCTCAAATTCCGGGGTTAGCCCAAGTTTTGGAACAAAAGCTGAATGAAGAGGTAGCAAAAATTAAACAAACCGGTCAAATTCCTCAATGACTTTCTAAAAACCTCTTCATCTGGTACAATTGAGCCTACGGCAGGGTAGCTTAGTTGGTTAAAGCGAGGGAATCATAACCCCTAGACCGTGGGTCCGACTCCCACCCCTGCTACAAGTAATTTTTACTATAGCTTAATTTTGGCTTGATTTTAAGACAAAAGATGCTATAATAGAAAAATATTATAAATCCCTTTGGGGATTCTTTTTTTGAAATTATGGAAAGAGAGTTTAAAATAACTAGAGAAAGTGGTTTTAAAGGTTTCATTGAGGCTCGAGGGCAAGAAGGAGGTCAGGTAGTAAGTCGGACGCTTTTTGAACCCAAAGCTGTGATTACAGACGATCAAGGTAACAAGCAGGTTATGCTTAAGATGATTGGCAGCCATAAAGGAGATATCGTATTTGTGCCTCTTGAAGTTCTGAAATTGGGAGGCAGCGTGGGAAGGTGGGAGTTTATTCCAGCAGAAGAAGATGAAGGGGACGAGGATTGTTTAAGTGAAGATCATCCACTATCAAGGGCTTTGAAAACGATGCTCAGCCAGTACTCAATGGAGGAATTGAGTAAAATAGCTCAAGTTCTGTTAAGTAGAAATCAGGGTGATAAAATTGCTTACGAGGGTACCACTTCAGGAGGGGATATTTTTAGTTTAAAGAATAATAAGCTAAGATTCTGAGTCACCTTCTTGCAGGATTCGACAAACCTATCTAAATAGTGATATATTCTACCTACTATGAAAAGGATTTTAACTGGAGACAATACTACGGGTAAGCTTCATTTGGGGCATTATGTTGGCTCTTTGGAAAATAGAGTGAAGCTGCAGGACGAGTATGAAACGTTCATTGTTTTAGCGGATATGCACTCTTTTGCTTATCCTAAGTATGTAGAAAACCCAGAGGTGATTAATGCTTCAGCCAAAGAGGTTCTTCTGGACAACTTGGCAGTTGGCCTAAATCCAGATAATGTGACTTTTTTCCCGGAATCAGCAGTCCCGGAAATTTACGAACTGGCCACTATTTTGAGTATGTTAGTGACTCATAATCGAGCTTTGCGTAACCCGACTATTAAAGAAGAAATTAAAGATAAAAATTTGGGTGATAATTATTCCTTAGGATTTATTAACTTTCCGCTACTGCAAGTTGCCGATATTTTAAGTGTTCAGGCAGATTTAGTTCCTGTAGGTGAGGATCAGTTACCGCATTTGGAGCTAACTAACGAGGTGGTTAGAAGGTTTAACCAGGTTTATGGGAACACTTTAAAAGAAATAGAGGGTAAAGTGGGGAGGGTCAAACGTTTAGTGGGTATTGATGGTAATGTCAAAATGACCAAGTCTTTAAATAATGCCATTTATTTATCTGATTTTGCCCAAGAGGTAGAGAAAAAAGTGATGAGTATGTACACTGACCCCACTAGAATTCATCCGACTGACCCCGGGCATATAGAAGGAAATCCGGTGTTTATTTATCTGGATGCTTTTGGTACAGAAGAAGATAATGCTCAAATTAACGAATATAAAAATCGCTATATGATAGGTAAAGTTCGTGATATTGAGGTTAAAAAGTACCTGGCCCAAGTTTTAAATAATTTCCTAGATCCTATCAGAAAAAGAAGGGTGCAGTTTGAATCTCAACCAGGGTTGGTGAAGAAAATACTAAAGGAAGGAACCCAAAAAACCAGAGCTGAAGCCCAAAAAACTTTAGAGGAAGTCAAAAAAGCCATGAAGCTCAATTACTTCGAGTGAATTAAGTTATGGACAATGATGTTGAGGCTAGAGAACAATCAGCTTCAGTCTTAACACCACTGGAATTTTCCAAAAGTGAAGACCTTAATCACAATCAGGCTGATCTCTTATTTAGTTTATATTTATCAGCAGTTAATAGCGATATCACCAAAGCGGAGTATGACGATTTTAATGGGCGGGAAATTTCTTTGGCCCTACAAAGATTAGCTGCAGTTTTTCCAGACAAATTTGATATTCATGAAGATAATTTAGCGGATTTAACAAGAAGATTTATGGATAGAGTAGTGCCAAACCCACCAGGTTGGGGTGAATCACCTCCTGGGTGGGAGGGTTATAAACCTCGGACTGGGGAGAGAACGCCCTCAAAGTGGGAGATGGCTTGGACAGAAAGTCTTAGTTTACAAAAAATCGTGATAGACGCTTTGCTTGCGCGAGCGGAACAGGAATCTTTGCAAAATGGGAATAGCAATGATCAAAAAATAATAAGACAAGCAAGAGAGTTACTACGTCTCCCTAACTATGGTTTCTTGTCAGAAAGTTATCAGGGAACATCCTCGACTTCCTTAGCAGGTATCGAGGAATTTGGAGGGAAAATTCTTTCTCGTGCTGAATTGTTGAAGAGAGGTATTACTAGAAGGACTGGTGAGGGATTAAAGGGTGGCGCTAGCGCCAGAGTTGCCTCCAACGAGGGGATATCTGTAAGTGAATGGTTTGAGGCAGGCGAGACTTATGCTGATCTTTGCTGTGACTATTTTCATCAGAGCCCGGAGAAGATAAGGGATCAACTGGCTAAAACAGAACAAATGATAAGTTATTGGCAGGGTGTTCTTGACCGACCGGAAGAGATTTATAATGGTCATTATAGTGCCAAGCATAGTTTAGGGGAGTGGTTAGAAAGAAAAAAGTTGATAGAAGAGGAGCTAGTTGAATTAATGTTGAATCCTGTTCCTTCGACAGAGCCTCCCTTTCCGGTGGTATTTGGGTTTACAGATCTACCGATTGTAAGAAGGGAGAAGAGTGGTCAAGCTAATTTCCGGACCGAGCATGTCATAGATTTACAATCCAAATTAAAGGCGGTTTATGCGCCCATGGAGAAAACTGAAGAGATTACGGACTGGATGTCTTGTATTGATATAGACGGGGGTAGAGTTTATCCTTTAGAATCAGTAGTATTAATCAGAAAGATGAACCCTGACTGGGAATATATGCGAACAGAGATGAAAAACTTTGCTTTAATGATAAGATCACGGGCTATATGATCAATTTTGATGATTTTATTAAGGTAGAGTTAAGAGTTGGTACTGTTTTGGAAGCTGAAGAGGTGGAAGGCTCAGAAAAGCTGATCAAACTTAAGGTAGATTTAGGTGAAGAGAACCCTAGGCAGATTTTAGCCGGGATAAAGCAATGGTACAAACTTCAAGCTTTAGTAGGAAAGCAATTTGTTTTTGTGACTAACTTGGAGCCTAGAACTATGATGGGCTTTCAGTCTCAAGGGATGATCTTGGCAGCAGACAGTAGTAAACCTGTCCTTATAAAACCCATCTCCAAGGTTACCTCTGGCACTAAACTACGCTGAAATTGTACTCAATCTCCTAGTTTTTTGAGCCTTTCTGTGTTAAAATGCCCATGAAACAGTATCAAACTATGGTAAACGGTAAAATAAAATTAAATCCCAAAAATGGTTCTAAAAAGATGTTTAATGTCTTCAAAGGTTTAATAGTTTATATCCTAGTAGGCCTGGCAGCCTTAATCTTTTTCGTTAACCTTTCAGGTGGAGGTAAGCCCAGTAATGAGGTCCCTATCTCTCAAGTAGTGACTGATGTCAAAGAAGGCAAGGTGGATAAGTTAGTTTTGGAAAATGACCGGATCAATGTGGATTATAAAGACTCTGACCAGGAAGCTTTTTCCCGCAAAGAGGGCGGGGAATCTATCTACCAAGTCTTAAAAAATGCTGAAGTTGATCCTAAATCAGTGACTATTGAAGTCAAAGACACCTCCTGGCAACAAGGGTGGCTCTCACTTTTGGGGACCATCTTACCCATTGCCTTAATGGTCGGGTTTTTCTTCCTTATCTTTAGACAAGCCAGAGATGCCGGTCAGGGAATCTTTGCTTTTGGTCAATCCAGGGCCAAAGTTTTTTCTAAAGATCAATCCCAAATTAGATTTTCCGATGTAGCTGGAGTAGAGGAGGCTAAAAAAGAGTTGGAAGAGGTGGTGGATTTTCTAAAAAACTCTAAAAAGTACAAAGATATTGGAGCCAGAATCCCTAAAGGGGTGTTGTTGGTGGGACCACCCGGAACGGGAAAGACTCTTTTGTCGCGGGCAGTTGCAGGCGAGGCCAAAGTACCCTTTTTCTCCATTGCCGGATCAGAGTTTATGGAGATGTTGGTCGGAGTGGGGGCTGCCAGGGTCCGTGACATGTTTGCCCAAGCTAAAAAAGCTGCTCCATCAATTATCTTTATCGATGAAATTGAGTCAATCGGTAGGATGCGGGGTTTTGGCATGTCCGGAGGTCATGATGAAAGAGAACAGACTCTAAACCAAATTTTAGTGGAGATGGATGGTTTTACCCCCAATGATCATGTCATTGTTATCGGGGCAACCAACAGGCCGGATTTACTTGATCCAGCTTTGGTTAGGCCCGGCAGGTTTGACAGACGGGTGGTTTTAAATCTACCTGATATTGAAGAAAGAAAGTTTATTATCAAGCTTCACATGAAGGGCAAGCCCTTTACCTCAGAGGTGGATGTGGATAGATTGGCCAGACGTACAGTGGGCTTTTCCGGAGCAGACTTGGCTAACATGTTAAATGAGGCAGCTATTTTGGCAGCCCGGGAGAATAAGAAAGCCATTGATGCTCGTGATTTAGAAGAAGCTGCTACTAAAGTTAAACTTGGTCCGCAAAGAAAGAGGATGCAAACAGAAGAAGATAGGAAGCTGACGGCTTATCATGAAGCAGGGCATGCTTTGGTAGGGCATCTGTTGCCTAAAGTTGACCCGGTCCACCGTATTAGCATTGTGGCCCGGGGGATGAGCGGGGGACACACCATGTTTCCTCCCACGGAAGACCGCTCCAATGAAAGAAAATCCCGTTTAGTAGAACAGATTACTGCCGCTTTAGGAGGACAGGCCGCCGAGTTGATGGTTTTTGGAGATATTTCCACCGGAGCTGCCTCGGACCTTCAGATAGCTACCAATATTGCCCGGGATATGGTGACAGAATATGGCATGTCGGATTTAGGGCCGATTAACGTTAAACCTCAGAGTATGTTTGGAATGTGGCCACAGTTGCCGGAAGAAGGAAATGGGGTTTCGGAGACCATGCAAACCAAGGTTGATGCCGAGATTAAAAAGATTATTGATACAGCTTACACTCAAGCCCAAGATATCTTACGGGCTAACAAATCAAAGTTGGATAAGGTAGCCAAAGCCTTATTAGAAAAAGAAACTCTCGATGCTGATGAGTTTGAAGCAATCGTCGATAAGAAAAAAGCTTCTTAAACCCAATATTCAAAAAATTCATAGTTGACTGGTATGACAAAATTTAGTAAAATTGTTATACGAGGAAATTAATATATACCAAGTAACAGTTGGAGCCAAGTATCAAATAGTGATTCCTAAAGAGGTTAGGAAACAGGTATCAGGTATCAGGCCTGGGAGTAAAGTAGTAGTCAAATCATCTGAGGAAGGTGTTATTACTGTAAAACCTGTTAAACAAAGCTGGTCAGATGAAAATTATGGTAGCTTAAAAAAATATTGGCAAGGTAGGGATATGGTAGGGGCAGTAGAAAAAATACGTAATGAGTGGGAGAGGAAGGCTTGAAAACCCTGGATAAAAAATTAAATAAATTAAAATTGGTGGGTTTGGACACTAATATCTTTATTTATTACTTTGAACAAAATTCAGAGTTTGGCCAATCCGCGAAGAAGATTTTTGATTTATTAAGTACTAATAGTTTAAACACTGTCACCAGCGTGATATCTTTAATGGAAATTCTGTCTCCGGATTTTCTTTCTAAGGTAGCTGCGCGTGAGACAGAAAAGAAATTTTTCGACATCCCTAATTTAAAAGTTTTGAATGTTGATAGGACTATTACTGTTGAAGCAGCCAGAATCAGGAGAGAATATGGATTTAGGTTACCGGATTCAATTCAACTGGCAACTGCACTTTTTGGTAAGGCCAATGCCCTCATTACTAATGATGAAAGGCTAAAAAAGTTTAAAGAGCTGAAAGTAATTAATTTAAAAGATATTTAAATGGTATCTATGCTGCCATTGTTCATCAAAGTGAGCTCAAAGGATAAATCCCCCTATATGTTACTAGAGAAATTAACTACTATCTTAGATCAATTAGGATCAGAAGAGAAAGAAATAAAAGCTGACTATGAGTTGGTGCGGAATTGGTTTCGGTTTCATGAGGAAAACTTAGCTCAAGATTTAGACGACTTGGCATCTGTTTGCAAACTGCCCCAGAGGGTACGCCGATTATTAACTTATCCAGTTGTGGGAAATTGGTTTCTTGATAAAATGGCTATTTTTAACCCTCAAGCTGGTCATCAAGAACAAGTATACTCTCTTTTAAGGGGGCTTACTGTCGAAACAAGATTTAATAACAATCACATGCAGCTTTTATATGAGACCCCGGAAGAATATAACAGGAGATGGGATGAAATGAGTGCTTTAATGTTGGCTCAGCCAACTTTGTCGGCACCTCTTCATGAAATGATGCAGACCATCTCTAAGGAGATAGGTTTGGCTGTTTATGAAGGAAGAATACCGAAAAGTGATGCTTATACAATCGATTTAGGGCATGGATTGGTGGGTCCGGCAGAGTCGTTTAATTTTCTAACCTGGCATTTTGGGAGTCTACTTGAGCATGGTGAAACAGAGCCATTAGATTTAACATTAATGGTGGTTGATGATCAAAAAGCTCAGGTTTGGTATGAAAGACTTATAGCTGTTGGTTTTAAGGATCAAGCTGATCAGCAAGGTTTTTTTCCTGACTGTGAATCTGCCCTGGAAGCATTAAGAAGAGGACATTATGACGTAATATTGACTGACTTGGAGTTGGGAAAAGGCAAGATGGGTGGAATTGAGTTTGTAGAAATCGCCTATGACGTTCAAAGCAGGCGTGGTATCAAACCACGAATTTCCGTATTTTCCTATAGTGACGAGAAATTAAGAGAAGCAGAAGAGAGGTTTAGGGGATCTCGTTGGGAAAAACCACTAGTTTTTCAGCAAGTAAATTATAACAATAAGGCACGTTTTACGGCAGTTGATTTTAGAAAAGAAGTTGGTTATACACTGAAATAATTTATGTTCTATTAGTATTCTTTATATGCCTATGGCTAATGGTAGTCTTCTTTGATGGGAATTATAAGCTAGAGTAGAAAAACTAGTTAAGATGCAAGAAAGAGGTGCTCGGGCTTTAATCTTAAATGGTTTTAAAAAACCGTTTGCTTTAAGTTTCTACTGGCTCCTCTAACCTTTCTTTGTCTATGAGAACGCGGCTAGTTATATTTAATGAGTAAGGATCGGGAGAAAGACAGACATATAGACCAAAGCCAAAGCGTTGCCTCTCTCTCCACGTTCGGGAAAGATTATAGTCAACTGCTAAAGGTCCAAAGTCTAGGGGGTAAAAGTCATAAATATAACTGACAAAGCTTTCTGTCATTCGAGTGTGGCGATTAAAACCGGCCATGCCTAGATGCATCTGTCCTTCTAATTGAGGTGTAAAGTGGTGAGGTTGATAAGGCTCTACAATATCAGCACCGGAGGAGGTTATTATCATCCTAAGCCGTTCCGCGCTTATTCTCCAGACTTGATCTATTAAGTAGGGATTTTGGTCTTCAGAAAAATCCCGTGTTTTTTCATCATTCGTTTCTACACTTAACACTAGAGGGGCCTCTTGGAAGTCTATCTCTGCCTCAAATTCTTCCTCCCTTTCCTGATATTTTACTTCTCGGGTCTTCGGTTGATAATCTCGGCTATCTACGGAATAACCTATCTGGGGGTTGTGTAATACAAAGGCTTGTCCCTTTTTTATCCTTGCTGCTGCGGCGAATATTTCCAAGGGTATATTCAATAGATTATCTGCACTCGAGTACTGCAGCAGAGCAAGTGATTTAAACTCTATAAGCTGATGTTCCTGATTAACTACCGCCACAGTATGTCGGGCGTCAAATAAAGGAAAATCTTCTCCCTCTTTAATTACAAAAGGCAAAGCTTCAGCTTCTCTTAAGGTACTCATAATTTTGTGAATTATACTTTCAGCCACAAGATATTTCAATAGTTAAACCTATTGTATAAATGAAAAGAAATTGTTACCATCCAGGATATGAGAATAGAAAATAGAAACGAAGATTTTCCTATAGTTCAGGGAGCTGATGTTAGACCTGGAGTCGGTGGAGTGCGGCCACTACTACAAGCCTTGCAAGCATCAGTAGAAGGAGTTGTAAATAGGGTTGCTGGGGCTATGGCAAGATTTGGGGAAAAACATAATAAAACTATTGAGCATTGTGCTAAAGTTGGTTTACTTTCAATGATTCCAGTAACGGGTGCCTGGTATATTTCGGAGGGAGGAAACCCTTTTTATACAGTGCTTTCCTTTGGAGCAGCAGAACTGTTTACTTATTGTGTCATGAAATATGCTGAGGCTTGTGAACCAGAACTTTTTACCCCTCACGGTTAGTTTAAGCTGCATTAGACCACTTTATCTGTTAAAATTCCTTTATGAAACGTTTAGTTTTAGTGGATGGGAATGCTTTACTTCATCGGGCTTATCATGCCACTCCTCCTCTTTCTACCTCCAAAGGAGAGCTGGTTAACGCAGTCTACGGTTTTACCGCCATGCTTTTAAAAGCTTTAAATGAGCTGCAGCCTGATTATCTGGCAGTAACTTGGGATATGAGGGCTCCTACTTTCCGACATGAGCAGTTTGCTGGTTATAAAGCTCAGAGGAAGGCGGCTGACGATGCTTTGCTTGGGCAATATGAGAGAGTTCATCAAGTGATCGATGCTTTAAATATTCCGGAGTTTAAACTGTCGGGCTTTGAGGCTGATGATCTGGTGGGAGCTTTAGCCAAACAAGCAGAGCAAAAAGAAAAAGCCATGGAGATTATCATTCTCACCGGAGACAGGGATTTAATGCAGCTGATCAATAAAAGAATTAAAGTTTTAATGCCTAAAAAAACTATTAATGATGTGGGGCTTTATGGGGAAGAGGAGTTTGTTTTAAGGTTTGGTTTTGCCCCCAAAAATTTAATAGATTATAAAGGTTTGGCTGGGGATGCTTCAGATGGTATTCCTGGAGTCCCTGGGATAGGGGAGGTAACTGCCACCAAGTTGATTCAGGAGCATCAGACTGTAGAAAAAGTTTATAGACACTTAAATGAATTTCCCCAGAGATTGAAGAAACTTTTAGAAGAAGGAAAAGAGAGTGCTGTAACTAGTAAAAAGTTAGCCACTATAGAAACCCAGATTCCTATTAAATTGGATTTACTGGCGTGCAGGGTCCATGATTTTGATAAAGAAAAGGTAAAAAATTTATTTGCAGAGCTGGAGTTTAGAAGTTTGATTAACCGGATACCAGGAACTACAGATGGTCATTCTGGAGCGAAACAAAGTGAAGCGATAGAATCCCAAAACAAGGATGCTATCGGTCGTCAAGGCGACCTCCAGCATGACAGGCATAAAGCCGTGTCTACTAACACTACTGATTTGGATCATCAGGTGGAACCGGTCTTAAAAAAGATGTCGGAGACGGGAGTGGCGGTGGATCTGAAGTTTTTGGCAAAGATGGGGAAACAGTTAAAGGAGAGGTTGGAGAAGATAGAGGAGGAGATTTATGCTACATTAGGGCACCAATTTAACCTTAATAGCCCTAAACAGTTGTCAGCGGTTCTTTTTGATGAATTGAAACTGCCGGTTATAAAAAAGACTAAAACCGGCAGGTCCACTGATGAGGAAACTTTACATGAGCTTTTTGATCATCATCCGGCAGTCCCTTTGATTTTACAGTACCGCCAGCTGTTTAAACTGATCTCGACTTATGTTGATGCTTTGCCCAAAGCGGTGGGGGAGGATAAAAGGATTCATTCTACCTTTAATGTGGAGGGAGCAGCCACAGGCCGACTCTCTTCCCAAAATCCTAACCTGCAAAATATTCCCATTAAAGGGGAAATTGGAGGAGAAATTAGGAAAGCTTTTATTGTCCCTAAAGGAAAAGTGCTTTTGGCAGCCGACTACTCTCAGATAGAGCTTCGCATTATGGCTCATCTGGCCCAAGATCCGGGACTATTAAAAGCTTTTCAGGAAGAGATAGACATTCATGCTGCTACCGCCTCAATGATCTTTAAGGTGCCTGTAGAGGAAATAACAAAGGAGCAAAGAAGGATTGGCAAAACCATGAACTTTGCCACCCTTTATGGTCAGGGACCCCACGCTTTGTCCAGACAGCTTGATGTGGATTATCAAACAGCCAGAGAATACATCGCGGAGTACTTTGAACAGTTTCCTAAAGTCCGGGATTGGATGATTAATCTTTTGGAACAAGCAGTCAAAGATGGATATGTGGAGACAATTTGGGGGAGAAGAAGATATATCCCTCAACTGCAAATGTCCAACAGGTCTTTAAGAGCCTTTGGAGAAAGGGCAGCTATAAATATGCCTGTTCAAGGCACAGCAGCCGATATGATTAAAAAGGCCATGGTGGAGATAGATAAAGAGTTATCAGTAACTGGTAAACAGAAAACTGATAACTGTAAACTTATTTTGCAGGTCCATGATGAGCTTTTGTTTGAATGTGGCCCAAAAGCAGTTAAAGAAACAGCCAAGATGGTCAAAGAAAAGATGGAGTCTGCCTTAAAACTTTCTGTGCCAGTGATGGTTGATCTCAAAGTAGGCCCCAACTGGGGAGAGATGAAGCCTTTAAAAATATCTTGACAGATATATATTAAAATGATAATATTATATATATGACTTACATTGTTCAAACCTTTCAGCTAGGCTCCAGCACTGTTGTAACTCTTCCTAAGGGCTTAGGTATTAAACCAGGTCAGAAACTGAAGGTAGAAAAGCAGGGAAAGAAGGTGATTTTAAAAGAAAAAAAACTTTCTGAGGTTGAGGTGGATAAGCTGGTTAAAAAGCTCTCTGGTCACTTGAAATTAGAACGACATTTAAACGCTGAAGAGTTAGATCTCCTATATGAAGAGAGTTACAAATAGTTGTTACTTAGACACTAACATTCTGCTTTATTATCAAGACTGGCAATCTCCTTTTTACCAACAGACTCAAGAGATGATAAGTAAGTTAATAAAAGGAGGACTTGATCTAATAATTTCCCCTCTAGTTCTTGATGAGTATATTTATAATACTTTTACTTCCTCATATAAAGCTGAAAAAGAGAAGATAAAGATGATTACGTTAAGTTTAAGAGAAATTCTGAAATTACCAGGAATAAAGATTTTTAACCCACCTTTAGAGGTTAAAAAACAGCTTAAAGTTTTAAAACTTATGGAGAAGTTTGGTCTTAAACCCAGAGATGCCTATCATTTGCTTATTACTCTGGAAAATAAGATTAAATATTTGGCCACGTTTGATAGTGATTTTGA
The DNA here is from genome assembly GCA_000997385.1 of Candidatus Daviesbacteria bacterium GW2011_GWA1_41_61. Classification (GTDB taxonomy): domain Bacteria; phylum Patescibacteriota; class Microgenomatia; order Daviesbacterales; family UBA10151; genus GWC1-40-9. The sequence goes on along the minus strand of LCBT01000002.1, from coordinate 37,779 downwards.
AAAAGTGTTTGCTTTAGGGAGAGTGAAAAAATTTGAATAAGGCTGGTTCTAACTGGGAAGAATCGGAGGATTTGTTATAAAAACTCCCGGACAAGTTTTGCACTACCGTCTATCAGAGAGGGGTCTTGTGGTTTGTGATGAGGAGGGTAATATTGTTAGATATGTCGGAGAATTACCCTCTAAATAATCAGCTTTTTGACTTCTCTCATCTCTTTCTCGTATTTAGTAAAGCCTGTTTTTTCTAAAATCCAGAAGATAAACCACAGCAGGGGAGTAAGAAGGATGGATAAAATAGAAGCCAGCCATTTAAGGGTAACAAATAGCAGCAGAGCTAAAACTAAAGGAATAAATTGCTGGTAGGGTTTGATTAAGTTGTTAATTTGGCTTTCTACTAAAGTTGCCATAGTGTTTTGAGGCTTGTTTTGAGGTTTATCCAGCTCTTCTAGAACTGCTGGGTCTACTCCGTATTGCTTAAGCAGCTCAGGGGGAATCTGGGGTTGATTAACAGCTGTGGTGGGGCTAACCTCTAAACTTTGAGATGTTTGGGTGAGACTTAAACTCATCTCTATTAAGGAAGAGGGAATCTTAAATCCATTTTGGCTTACTTCCTTTTCTGCTACCAAATAAAAAATCACTGAGATAACTAACAGTAAAATAGTGGCCAGTTGTTTAATGGAAGGAGAAAGAAGTGAAGTAGCCTTAAAGGTTAAATACTGATCCAGCTCCTTTTGTAACAGCAGGGAGATAGCAGTAAAAGATAAAAAAGCCCCTCCGGTTAAAAGGAAACTAGAAGGGGGATTTAAAAAAAGCAGGGGAATTAAAGAAGCTAATAAACAAGCAGGTAAGATAATTTTTAAAATAGAGGCAAGGGTCACAAAAATAACAAAAAAGAAACTACTTAACAAGATTAAGCCAACTAAAGTTAGTAGTTGGAGGTAAAAATTAAAATCAGTAGAGATAATAAAATAAGGGTCTTGGTAAAGAGAAGGGAGATAGCTACAAGCAATGGTAAAAAAGACTAGCCAAGGTAAGGCAAAAGTGAGTTTTTTAAAAAGTAACATTAAAAATATTTTAGCATTTTTTCAGGAGTATAGAGTATACTAAAGTGATGAACTGGTTATTTTTTGCTTTACTTTCAGCTTTTTTTGCTTCTTTAACAGCTATCTTTGGGAAAATTGGAGTTTCAGGGGTAGACTCTAATGTGGCTACAGCTGCCAGGTCTTTAATTATGGCATTGGTGATTGTGGGCTTGGTAGTTACCAAAGGCCAAGTAGGCCAACTTTTCCAGTTGTCTTCCACCACCACCATCTTTGTGATTTTATCTGCTATAGCTGGAGCATTGTCCTGGCTAGCTTATTTTAAGGCCTTACAGCTGGGGCAGGCTTCCCAGGTAGCCCCTATTGATAGATTGTCCCTGGTTTTGGCAGCTCTATTTTTAGGGGAGAGCTTTACTTAGTCCAAAGCCTTAGGCACAGGACTAATGGTTCTGGGTGCAATACTAGTCATTAAATGAACAAATGTGTCTAATGGGTAAAATTAGTTAAAGGTTGAGGATAAGTCTGGTAAAATAGCTTTTATATGGAAAGGGAAGGCAAGATATTTATTATTATTATCAACTATAATGGTTTATCTGATACATTAAAATGTTTAAAATCTTTAGAGAAGGTTAAAGTCGAAAAATATAAGGTTAAGACTTTAGTTATAGACAATGCTTCCCAAAAGAATGAACTAGCTGTTATTCACCAAAGGTTCCATAAAGTTATTACTGTGCAAAACAATCAAAACTTAGGTTTTACTGGCGCTAATAACTTAGGAGTAAACAGAGCCTTAAAAGAAGGAGCAGACTATCTATTACTTCTGAATAATGATACTGTTGTTACTCCGGATTTTTTGAGAAGTCTGATCCACTTTATTCATCATAAAAAGAGAGTTGGGGTAATAGCCCCCGTTATGCTTTTGCAAAGAGAGGGGAGAATGGTTTATAACGTTGGAGGCAAAATTAGGCCTTTTGGGCGTTGTCCAAATATAGTTATATCAGCTCTTGAAGGATTTAGACCCAAGAAAGTGGATTATGTTTGTGGGGCAGGTCTCTTTACTAGCCGAGAAGTGATAGAAAAAGTCGGTTTGTTAGACGATAATTACTTTTTTGGTTTTGAAGATATTGATTATTGCCAAAGAGCTAAAAAACTAGGTTATGAAATCTGGATAGATCCTCAGGCAGTTATTACCCACAAAGAAGGAGGATCATTAAAAGAGACAGCCCCTTTAAAGATCTATTATAATCTGCGTAATAATTTAATATTTGTCACCAAATTTTTTAATATTTATCAGAAGACTGTGGCTTTATTTTATCTGGTGTCGATATCTTTGAAAATTTGTACTAACAATAGATTTTTTTACCGCCCGGTTTACTGGGCATGGTATGATTTCCTAACTCATCGAAGTGGGAAAGTCAGGAGTGATCTAGAGACAAAACTTCATAGCTGATTTTAAACATATCTTAAAAACTTGCATTTAAAGACATAATTATGGATACTTTCAGAGGAAAAAATTGGTATTTTGGAAAGAAAGATTGAGACTATGGTTTCTCGTTATAGAGACTTATTTATACAACTAACTTTAAGAGAGATAAAAGCTAAGTATAAACAATCTTTGTTGGGTTATGCTTGGGTAATAATTGTCCCTTTAGTGAATTTGTTAGTTTTAAGCATAGTTTTTTCCTACTTTTTTAAGGTTTCCACCGATTCTATCCCATATCCGATATATCTCTTTGTAGCCTTAGTACCGTGGACTTTTACTGCTAATGCTATTACTTCAGCTACTGGGAGCATCTCTGCTAATAACTCTTTAATAACTAAGGTTTTTCTACCCAGGGAAATTTTTCCCCTTTCAGCCATTGCTGCAAAACTTGTGGATTTAATACTTACCGCCTTAATTTTGATTATCTTTTTGATTTTATTTAAGGTAACATTTTTCCCAACTCTGCTTTTTGTTCCTTTGATCTTTTTAGTACAGCTGATGTTTACCATAGGAATCTCTTTTTTTTTCTCAGCCACTAATGCCTTTTTTAGGGATATTGAGAATGTTTTGGGAGTCTTTTTAACACTGTGGCTCTATTTGACCCCCATCATCTATTCTCCTCAGATGATCCCTCCAAACTTAAGGTTTTTTCTAAACTTTAACCCCATGGCGGGGATAGTTAACTCTTACCGTGATGTTATTTTATATGGTGTTTTACCCTCTTTTGAAGTATTTATCCCGACTGTTTTTATTTCCCTACTTTTTTTAGTAGCAGGGTATTGGTACTTTAAGAAACGTTCTTGGTATTTTGCTGATGTCATCTAATATGTCAAATAATAGTGCTATCAAATTTAATAATGTTAGTAAAAAGTTCCGTAAAGGGCAAAAACTTTTTTTAAAGGAAGCGCTAGTGGATCTTTTTAGACCTAAGGGAAAAGGGGATTTTTGGGCTTTAAAAGATGTTAGTTTCCAAATTAATAAAGGTGAGTCAGTAGGAATAATTGGGACTAATGGTTCCGGTAAAAGCACTATTTTAAAGTTAATAGCGGGGGTTTTAAAACCCACCCAAGGGAAAATAACTGTTGAGGGGAGAATTAGCCCTTTAATTGAATTGGGAGCTGGTTTTCATCCAGAGCTTACAGGGAGAGAGAATATTTATTTAAATGGAACTATTTTAGGTTTATCCAAAAAAGAGATTGAGGAAAAGTTTGCAGAAATTGTCGAATTCTCTGGATTAGGTGATTTTATCGATACTCCGATAAAGCATTATTCCTCAGGAATGTATATGAGACTAGGGTTTTCTATTGCTGTCCATACCAACCCGGATATTTTAATCATTGATGAGATTTTAGCAGTAGGGGATATGGCATTTCAAAATAAATGCTTTGGAAAAATTAATCAATTTAAAGACCAAGGGGTAACAATTATCTTTGTTTCTCATAGTATGGAAGCAGTTAGAAATGTTTGTAACAAAGTTCTCCTTATTTATGACGGAAGACTAATTTTAACTGGGACATCTGATAAGGTAATTACTGGCTATCTAGAATCTATAAACACTCAGACTAGAGAAGATAATAAAGGCTTAGATAAAGATGATTTAAGACGTGGAGATGGGAAGGCGAAAATAATTGATGTTAGGACTGAAGATAAAAAAGGAAGCAAAAGAAACCTTTTTGCTGAAGAGATAATAAGAATTTCTTTTAAGGTTAAGTTCTTAGAAGATGCAACTGATCCAATTTTTGGGATTGTTATAAAAACCTCTGATGATAAAGTGGCAATGACTTCTAATACTCATTTATTAGGGATTAAAACTGGTAATTTCAAAAAAGGAACGGAGAAAATAGTCAGTTGGGAATTTAAAAATTATTGGGATAATGGTAGATATTCTATTTCTCCTGCTGTGGCTTATAAAAATGGTCTTAATTTTTACACCTGGAGAGAAAATTCAGCCTTTTTTTCAGTCAAAAAGCCTTATTCTACCGGGAGTTTATTAAATTTTCCCCACTTTATTAATATTAAGTAATTATGAACAAAAAAAAATCAGCTATTAAATCTACCGGTGAAAGGCTAGTGCCAAAGCTAGATAGGGGCAAGGCATATTTTTATGAACATCTATCAAGGTATCTTTTTGCTTCTCAACTTACCAAGGGGAAGGTCGTACTTGATGCTGGATGTGGGACTGGGTATGGCAGTTTTATCCTCTCTGAGTATGGTAAAGCTAAAAGAGTTTATGGAATTGATATTACCCCTGAGGCTATTAATTATGCTCAGCAAAATTATTCCCTAAAAAATATCAATTATCTTCTGGATGATGTTGAAGAGTTAAAACACTTTCCAAACCATTCTTTAGAGGTGATTGTTTGCTTTGAAGTGATTGAACATTTACAGATGGTCGATGAATTACTTCAACAATCGAAGAGGGTTTTGAAAGAGGACGGTTTTTTTGTGGTTTCAACACCTAACAAACATACATCTCCAAAAGGGAACCCCTTTCATAAAAATGAAATATATCCAAAAGATTTCCTAAGGCTTTTAAAAAGCTATTATAAAGAAGTTGACCTTTACCAAGAAGGTTTCGAATTTTCCCATGTTATAAAAAAAGACCGACAACTAGAAGTATCATTAGAAGAAGATTTTATTAAGGATAGCTATCTTGGGTTTCTTCCCCCTGGAGACATTGCAAACTCGGAGTTTGTTTTGGCTGTTTGTTCAGACTATCCAATACCTTCATTACAGCCAGTTTTGATGAACTCACGTTATGTCTCTGGATTTGATCTAAGACGAGGATTTGTATCCTTGACAGAACAATTTAATTTAATGGAGTTTAAGATAAATGCTTTGCAACAAGAGCTGGCTGCTGTTCAGGCATCCAAATTTTTTAAAATTAGAGGAGTTTATCATAAGATCAGGAGGTGGGTTTTGAGTGACAAAAAGCAATAAACCATTACTAAAGAATAAGCTGTTAACTACGATTGATGATTTAAATAGAGAATTATCCAAATCCATAAGGGAAAAACAACTTTTAAAGAGTCAACTTGCCAAATCGATTAAAAAGCTGGATGAGCAAACTCGGTTAATTTCTAACTTAGAAAATCAGATTGAGATTATGTTAGTTGAAGTAACAAAATATAAAGATTCATCGATCTATAAATTATATAGTTTCAAATGTAAATTTATTACAAAATTTAAAAAACTGCTTTTTTTAGCTTGGGGGAAAAGTCTTCTTTTGAAATTGTGGATCGGACAAAAATTAGAGCCAAGATATACTTTAAATAGCTGCTCTTTAATAACCGTAGTTATGCCTGTTTACAATTGTACTTGGGAGCTGAAAGAGTCTATAGAGTCGATACTTCATCAAACATATCTAAACTACGAATTAATAATCGTGACTGATGGATCTCCTACTGAAACGATGAAAATAGTTAATAGCTATAAAAATCATCCCAAGGTGAGGATTTTTCATTATTTTAAACAGTCAGGAAATGCTGTTCGAGGAAGGAATAAGGGGATAAAAGAAGCTAAAGGTGAATATATTGCCTTTCAGGATTCTGATGATGTGGCTGATCCTCAAAGGTTAAAACTGTCTCTTACATATATGCACAAATATAAGATTGATGTTGTTTATGGTGGGTGGAGAGCGTTAGTAGATGGTTCAAGAAAAGATATTGATATAAAAAATGGGCAAGTGATCTATAGTCCACAATGTACCTTGCCCTTAATGAAGAGAAGTTGTATCCCGTGTCAAAGTACGGTCATGGTAAAACGCCAGGCCCTTCTTGATGTAGGAGGTTTAAATCCTCAAATTGAATACCATGAGGATCATGAACTGTGGCTCAGATTACTCCATTGGGGATATAAATTTAAATCAATCCCTAAAATATTGACTAATTTAAGGTTACATGCAGGAAATAACGAATTGAATTTTAAACAAGAAGATAAAAAATGGCATCAGAAAGCACTTATAAGTTATTTAACAAAGAAAAGTTTACCATTAAAGATTGCTTACTTGTTACCTGATAACGGAGTTAGTGGAGGTGTGGCGGTGGTGTGTGAACACGTCAATAGACTACTCCATAAAGGTTATGATCCATTAATTATTGTTGAGGGAAGAAAAACTGATTTAAGCTGGTTTCCTGGACAAGCGGTTCGGGTGGTAACAATCAAAGAAGCAGATCAGTTAGAAAATATTGATATTTTGGTCATGACAGGTTGGTCCACTGCTTATAGTGGTCAAAGAATAAAAGCCCAGAGGAGGCTCTATTTTGTGCAATCAGACGAAAGACGGTTTTCTTTAATAGATAAAGATTTTGTAGCCAGAGTTGAAGCTACTTATAAGATGGACTATGAGTTTATGACTGAGGCTAAATGGATTCAAAAGTGGCTCAAAGAGGAATTTAACAAGGAGGTAGGATATGTTCCTAACGGTGTTAATATTGATATCTTTTATTCCTGTGACCCGCTGGCCCCTAAGCCAAAAGGTAAGTTTAGAGTTTTACTTGAAGGGCCAATAGATATTCCCTATAAAGGTATGACTGATTCCTTCGCTGCTGTTAAAGATCTAGACTGTGAAGTTTGGTGCGTCAGTTCATTAGGTAAGCCTAAGTCTGAATGGAAATGTGATAAATTTTTGGGAAAGGTCCCCATGGAGGAGATGAGACAGATATACTCTTCTTGTGATCTCATACTTAAAATGTCCAAAGTAGAGGGCTTTTTTGGACCCCCTTTAGAGATGATGGCTTGCGGGGGAGTCCCAATAGTGGCTAAAGTTAGTGGTTTCGATGAGTATATCAAGGATGGAGAAAATGCTTTAGTAATAGATTCAGGAGATATTGAAGGTGCCAATAAAGCTATCAGCAGGTTGGCCAAGGACAAGAAGCTATTTACAAAGCTCCAAAAAGGTGGTCAAGAGACTGTAAAACAATGGAGATGGGATAAAAGTATACAGATGTTAGAAGAAATAATTAATAATAAATAATATGCGTATTGGTATTGATGTTAGGCCATTAATTGGTCAGCGGGCGGGAATCGGTTATTACGTTTATGGCTTACTAATAGGGCTTAATAAGAGAGCTGCCAATAATGAATTTTATCTTTATGCTGATAATGACTTTGAAATAAATCTTCCCAATTTGAAAATTCATAAGAAGGTGATAAAAAATTCAGGGATATTGTGGCACTTTTTAGTTGTTCTGGATATTCTGATTAATAAAATAGATCTTTATCACTCGACTCACAGCTTTATTATCCCTGTAATTTTAGGTAACAGAACAATTACGACCTTTTTAGATGCCTCTTCTATATTATTTGCTCAAACTCATTCTTTAAAGGTGAAATTTTTAGGAAGATTATTATTTAGCTTGGCAGCCAAAAGAACAGGTAAAGTTCTAGCTATCTCTCAATCTACGAAGAATGATATCATAAAAATTGCTAAAGTTAACAAAGATAAAATTTCAGTTATTTATTGTGCAGTTGATGATTCCTATCGACCAATCCCTAATGAAAGCGTAAAAAAAATATTAAGTAAATATAACTTACCAGCAAGATATCTTTTATACAATGCTACTTTAGAGCCACGGAAAAACCCTCTTCGATTAATTGAGGCTTATTATCAGCTAAAAACTAAGCACCCCAAAATGAAACCTTTAGTAATGGTTGGGAAAAAGGGATGGTTGTACGAAGAAATTTTTGAATTAGTAAAAAAGCTTCGTCTTGGTAAAGATGTCATTTTCACTAACTGGGTCCCTGATGAAGATCTACCCGCACTTTATAGTGGGGCTTTAATATTAGTTTACCCGTCTTTATTTGAAGGGTTTGGGCTGTCTTTGCTTAAGGCTTTTGCTTGTGGTACCCCGGTGGTTACATCTAAAATCTCTTCGATGCCGGAAGTCAGTAGAGGAGCGGCAATTTTAGTTGATCCTTATGATAGTGGAGATATTGCTACTGCTGTGTGGAAAGTCATTTCTAATAAAAAATTAGCTGATGATTTACGCAAAAAAGGTTTTGAGAGAGTAAAAAAGTTTTCCTGGCAAAGGACAGCCAGAAAGACACTTGAAGTATACAGGCAAAGTGGCAGATAATTTAAGGATGAAAGTAGCTTTGGTTCATGATTACTTAAGCTCCTATGGGGGAGCAGAGAGAGTTTTAGAGGCTTTACATGAGCTTTTTCCCCAAGCTCCGATATACACTTCTTTGTTAGATTTAAGGGGTTTAGGTCCTAATACCAAAGAGATTCAACAATGGGATATCCGTTGCTCCTGGTTACAAAGAGTACCTGGGGCCAGATATCTTCTTTCGCCCCTTCGAATTTTTGCTCCCTTAATGTTTGAAAGTTTTGATTTAAGTGACTATGATTTAGTTATATCTTCTTCTGCAGCCTATTTTTCCAAGGCAGTGATCACAAGGCCTGGGGCTTTGCATATTGCTTATATCCATACTCCCCCGAGGTACTTGTACGGCTATGCGACAGCCTTCAACTACAAAAAAAATCCTATCATTAGGTTTTTAGGTGAGACAGCTAGTCATTTTTTAAGGATTGTTGATTTTGAAGTTTCACAAAGGCCGGATATCTTAGTGGCTAACTCTCAAAATGTAGCTGCCAGGATTAAAAAATTTTACCGGCGGGAAGCAGTAGTTATTTATCCTCCGGTAGATATAGAGAAATTCAAAAGTCAAAATTCAAAAGAAGGGTATTACTTATCTTTAGGAAGATTGGTTAGGGGGAAGGGGACTGAAATCATCGTTGAGGCTTGCACCAAACTTAATTTATCGCTGAAGGTAGCAGGCAGTGGGCCGGAGCTTGCCAGGTTAAAGTCTTTGGCTGGTGAAACTATCGAGTTTGTAGGTAATGTCAGTGATGAGGAAAGGGTCCAGTTCTTAGCTGGGGCCAAAGCTACTATTGTGGCCTCGGAAGATGAGGATTTTGGAATAGTCCCGGTAGAATCCATGGCTGCCGGAACTCCGGTTATTGCTGTCAGAGCCGGGGGATTTTTGGAAACGGTAGTAGAGGGTAAGACTGGAGAGTTTTTTGAAGGAGAAGATGGACAGGTAACAGTGGAGAGTTTAATGGAACTACTAAAGGATTTTGATCCCAGCAAGTACCAGGCAGAAGACTTAAAAAAGCAAGCTGCCAAGTTTTCTAAAGAGAGATTTAAAAAAGAAATTTTAGACCTTGTTGCTAAAAATTTAAAGGGTTGATTTCTCTTTGGGATAAGATAGACTAAAAGTATGTCTTGGGCAGAAGGTATTTTATGTGAGGGTCGTTCTAGAGATAGAGTTGATCAAAGAGAGGAATTTCCAGTAGTCACAGGTGGATTTAGAGTAAAAGAGTTATTAACAGATTTTAGAAGAAGATTTTTAATGCATGTGACTGGAGGTCGTTTTGGAACTTTACCTACTCCTGAACAACTTCGACGTGAATTTGAATGCCGAAGGGTGGTTTCCTTACCGAATGTTCCGGACCTTGCTTCTCGTCTTACTTCTGATTAGAATAGCCTTATGCCGGAGCTTCCTGAGGTGGAAACTATTAGACTAGGCCTGGAGAAAAAAATTGTTGGTTTGGAGATTACTAATATTGAGCTTATTCGTCCTAAAACCTTCCAAGGGGATAATAAATTACTACAGGGTAAAAAAGTACTCAATATATGGCGAAGAGCTAAGATGCTAGGCATAGACTTAACTTCGGATTTAACCCTTCTTTTCCATTTAAAGATGACCGGACAATTAATTTTTGAAAAGGGCAAGGAAAAAATCACCGGGGGACATCCCACAAAGGATATGCTTGGTCCGATGCCCAATAAAAGTACTGTAGTGATCTTTTCTTTTGATGATGGGTCTCACCTTTACTTTAATGATCAACGTCAGTTTGGCTGGGTGAAGGTTATTCCTACCTCTCGGATTGAAGCTGAAGAAAAGAAGCTTTTGGGGGAGTTGGGGCCTGAACCTTTAGAAAAAGACTTTACCTGGCAGGTGCTAAAAGATAATCTTTTGAAAAGGAAGAAAACACCAATCAAAGTGGCTTTAATGGACCAAAGTTTAATCGCTGGTATTGGTAATATCTATACTTCAGAAAGTTTATTTTTAGCCAGAGTAGATCCCAGAAGATTGGTAAATACTATCACTGATGAAGAATTTAAAAAACTTCATAGGGGAATTTTAGATTCACTTAGACTTTCCATTGAAAAGGGTGGCTCTACCAGAGCTCATTTTGTTAATGTAGATGGACAAAAGGGTTATTTCTTAGACTTTGCTAATGTTTATGGTAAGGATGGTCAAGCTTGCCGGGGCTGCCCAGATAAAGTAGTCAAAATTACTCAGGCAGGCAGAGGAACATACTTTTGCCCTGACTGCCAGAAATAATATTTATGGAAATATCTGAAGTTGAGGCTCGAACGGAGGATAAAATAGAGACTCGTAACTATCTTGTAGACAATATCCCTATCGAGGTAAAAGCAAAGAGATTTTTACTTCAAGAGGATTCTTTAAAAGTAGAAGAAAATTCTACCTCCGGTATGGCCACAATTGTGCTTCCAGGGTGGTCGGCAAATTTGGGAGGAAAATCCGTAGAGTTATTAGGCCAAGCTTTTGCTGATCAATCAGGTATCACCTATGCTATAACAACTCGGGCAGAGCAAGTTATTCCGAACTCTCTTTATAAAGAATCTCAGGCTATTGTCAAACTGATTCAAGAGAAGGGTATTAAAAGGGTGATTTTGGCAGGTAATTCTCAGGGGGGAGATAAAGCAATTAACGTGGCTGTAATACTACAGGAACTTTCCAAACAGGACCCAGAGATTCAGGTAGAAGGAGTAATACTGATGGATTCAACTGGTTTATATGAGCAGGGAAAGGGAGAGTTGGCAGGAAAATTTGCTGCTGACTCTCTCTTAGGTACACCCAAAACATCAGGTGCAGCATTTTTTAGAAGGTTAGGTGAGGGAATAAGATACAGAACCTTTTTCCGAAAATTTGCGCCAGATCTTTTATCTAAAGCAATTCAAGCAGGGAAAGTAGTAGATTCAGGAGCAGTTGGGCTAGACGTGTTCCTTGGGATTGTAAAAGAGATGGGCAGATCTAGGCTAGAATACCCGAAAAGGATTATTAACGAGATAAGAGAAATGGGCGCAATTAATCCCAGAATGTCTGAGGTAACGGCACCAATTATTTTAGTACAAGGTAGTATGGATCCAGTATCGTCTCCTGAGAAAATTACTCCATCAAGAGATGTCCCGACTCCGGATTTGCGTGAAGAATATCTAAAAGCAAACCTCTTTAAAAGTAGTCCAGCAGTGAAGATGGTGGTGGCAAAAAGAGTGGGGCATCACGGAGTGCCGCTTTTTAGAGCAGAATCTGTCGCCAAAGTCTCAACCTACTTATTACATAGGCTACACCGGCTTAATAAGCATCTTCCCCCACAAAATACAGCTTAAATGATTGACAGGTTTTGAAAGTGATGTATAATAGTGATGTATGCAAGCCACTAGAACTCAGATCTATTTACCAAAAGAGTTAAGAGAAGCGATTGATAGAGATCGCCGTGAGAAACATGAAACCCTAGCAGAGTATTTGCGGAAAGCAGCAGAAGATCGTCTTCAGAAGGAGAAGAAAGAGAAAGAGGGCTTGAAAAAATTAGCGGCAGAGCTGGGTAACCTTGTAACTAAAAGTGGTTGGGAAGGGATTGATGTGATTAAGTGGCAAAGAGAGATTCGTAAAGATAGGAAAATACTGTAACTGTAAATGTATTTAGTAGATACCAATGTTTTAATTTTAGCTATTAGTAAACAAGATCCGGATTACAGTTTTTTACAAAAAATTATCACTAAAAAGCAACTCATTTTATCAGTCATTCCTGTGGCTGAGTTTTTATCTCAATCATCAGAAGGGGAAGACATGGAGCTTGAAAGATTATTAGCCGCTTTCCAGGTTCTAGGGGTTGATCTCAAAGTTGCTCAATTAGCTGGAGAATATAGGAAAAAGTTCTTAAAACAGCGAAGAATACAACTTCTGGATTATTTTATAGCTGCTCAAGCAAAGCTTCATAATTTAACTTTAGTGACCAATAACAAAGCTGATTTCCCCATGAAGGATATTAAAATCATCTCACCATAGGTGGACTGTTAGTCATAGATTGTATCAGTAGCCATCCAGAGAAAGTTCGCAATAGCTTTCTCTTTTTGCTGTATAATATCTTTTAACTCCACCTGCCTTAAGGTTTGGTGGATTAATTTTTGTATGTCAGAAAAACCTACTTATCTTGCTGTCATTTCCAACCGGGGTTTCAGATCTTTATGGATCAACCAAATCCTAGTCCAACTGGCCTATAATACCTTAAATTTTGCTTTAATTGTTTGGGTTTTTAAATTGATTGATTCCAACTTAGCTGTCTCGGCCTTAATGCTGTCAATTTATCTGCCGGCGATTCTTTTTGGCATCTTTGCCGGAGTGTTTGTGGATGTCACTGACCGAAAGAAGATTATTATTTTAATTGATCTGCTTTTGGCTGTCTCTTTTGTCTTGTTTATCTTTATTAAAGGGTCTTTCCTGCTGATTTTAATTAATACTTTTTTTATTAATACCTTAGCCCAGTTTTTTATGCCCTCAGAGAGTTCTTCTATCCCGATGTTAGTAGGTAAAAAACAGTTGTTTTTAGCCAACTCCTTATTTTCTTTGACTTTATATGCCTCTTTTATGTTGGGATACTCAGTAGGAGGTCCAATCTTAAATATCTTTGGTATTAATACCATCTTTTTTCTGGGAGCAGGGATGCTGGCCATTGCTTTCTTGCTGGCTCAAAATTTGCCCTCCATCGTGGCTTCTTCAGTGGAGAAAAAATTTGGGAAAAATATCACTTGGAGTAACCTTCAAAAGATGGTTAAGGTAACTAAAGAGGAAGCTTCAGAAACGTTTCGTTTTATTCGAGGCAGGCTTAATATCGCCACAGCCATTGCTCTGCTTTCTGGTATTCAGGGGGTAGTGGGAATTTTAGCGGTGCTGATGCCCTCTTATCTGGAGAGAGTGCTGCGTATCCATGCTACTGACTCCTCATATTTTGTGATGTTACCTTTGGGGCTGGGGATGGTTTCCGGCTCGTTGATCGTGGGCAGACTCTTTTATAACCGTCCGAAGCGTCAAGTGGTTATCCCGGCTATCTTGGGGGCAGGAATAATTTTTTTACTCATTGGAGCAGCACCGCTGATTGCCCGGATTGCTCAGTCTCCGGAACTTCCCCTTCACCTTACTCGTCTCCGCTACTTTTTTAAAGTTCCTTCTATCTCTTTTTGGTTTGCAGCTGGGGCCTATCTGCTGGGCCTGTTTACTGTTTCGGTGATTGTCCCTTGTCAAACGGTCCTTCAGGAGAATACCCATGAAAAGAATCGCGGTAAGATCTTTGCCGTGTTGGGAGTTATTATGACCTCGGTGGCAGCTTTGCCGGTGGTGTTAGCCGGAGGATTATCTGATGTCTTTGGAACCGCGCCGATACTTTTTACTTTAGGGGTTTTAGTGGTAGCCTTGGGACTAATTGCCCGTTATCCAGACTTTTTTTTCCAAGAAACTCATCTTCCTAAAAGGGTCAGAGAGTTTTTAGGCTTTGGACACTGGGAGAAGGGTAGTAAGCTGTTACTTCGCAAGAATGTTTCTTAAAAAAATAAAACTGACTAATTTTAGAAATTTTTCTCATGTTGATTTAGAGTTTCCTCAAACGACCCTTTTAGTGGGTAAAAATGCCCAGGGAAAATCCAACCTTTTGGAAGCAATTTCTTTTTTGGCGACTGCTAGATCTACCAGAACCGAAACCGAGCAGCAGTTAATTAAACAAGGAGAAAGTTACTGTCTGATAGAAGGGGAAATAGAAGAGAATTCAGAATTGAAAGAGAAGGAAGAAAGGGAGGTGACAAGACTAGAGATTGGTATGCAGGTAAAACCAGGGCTGGAAGGTCTGGAAAAGAGAGTTAAGGTCAACGGGGTACCTCGAAGGGTGATGGATTACCTTGGCCATTTGGTAGTGGTGTACTTTGCCCCAGAGAATATATTTTTGGTGGCTGGGCCCCCGGCTTTACGCCGCAGTTTTATGGACACCGCTTTGTCCCAAGTGGATAAACAATACAAAAGAGCTTTAAACAGCTACAGTGCTACTTTAACTGCCAGGAATAAGCTTTTAAAAAGGATCCAGGAAGGCCAGGCTGAAATTTCTGAACTGGAATTTTGGACAGGAGAGCTTGTTAAGTGGGGAAGTATGATTTCCACCAAAAGAAGGGAGCTTTTTATAAGCCTCAATGATCAGGTGCGGCGGTTGAAGTTAATACCAGGATCGATGGGTAAGTTTAGATTTATCTATGAGGAGAACGTTATCTCAGAAAGCAGAATTAGAGAATATCAGCCGCGGGAGATAGGAGCCTGTGCTACCTTAATCGGCCCCCATCGGGATGATTTTACCTTTATGATGGATGGGCACAACCTGGCTTTTTTTGGTTCCCGGGGGGAACAAAGGACAGCTGTTTTAGAGCTAAAACTGGCAGAACTCCACTTCATTACTGAAGTTTTAGGAACAAAGCCAGTGCTCCTTTTAGATGATATCTTTTCCGAGCTGGATATGGATCACCGGGATTATGTCATTGGGGTTATCTCTTCCCAACAATCCATCATCTCTGCTGTCGAATCAGAACCGATTCCCGAGGAGTTTTTAAAATCAGTTAAGTTAGTGCATGTCCAAGAGGGGAAACTGCAAGATAGCTGACCTGAAACCACCGCCTAAGAACTATTTTCCCTTTGATTGGAAATGAGAGGAGTTTTGGAAAGTTGATAGGTAACAGTCACTGCCAGTAGGGTGACAATGAGAGCATAGATCAATCTGGAGATCTTTCTTATCTGCGGGAAATGTGCAAGAATACTGGTAATTTGTTCCATGAGCAATTTATTTAGCCGGATGATCGCTGTTTTAAAACATGATCTCTTTGCCCCGGTCCTTTTGATCATCACTTATGTTGTATTTATCATTATTGCCCGGGGAGCTATCCCTACCTCTGAAGAACTGATAGCTACTTTTACCTTACTTTATGCCAGGTATGGTTATGAGATTATCTTTGTGGCAGCAGCTTTGGAAAGTTTGGTGGTAATTAATCTTTTTGCCCCCGGGATGGTAACCATAGGTTTGGGAGCAGCTTTTGCCAGAACCGGCAGTATTGAACTTTATTGGGTTATCATAGCGGCTTCTTTAGGGGCTTTAGTGGGTTATCTTCTGGACTTTTTAATAGGGTATTTTAGCTTCTCGGGTATTGTTAAGAAAATGGGCTATGGACAGATTTTACAGGAGGCTAGAGAAAAACTAATCAATCACCGGACTAAAGGTTTAGTTTTGGGATTTTCCTATCCCAATATCGCGGCTTTTCTGTCTTTGGCTGCCGGCACCTCGCGGATGCCTTTTTGGCAGTTTATCTCCATTGCCATCTTATCTACTTTCAGTTGGGCTACCTTATGGGGTTATGGCATTTATCTGGTGGGGGACAGCTTTATTTTGGTTTTAAGCCGCTATTCCTTTGTGATAATGTTACTGGTAGTGGCAACTTTAGTTTTTTCTAAACTGTTAGTCAAAGAGAAAAAGGGTTAATTATCAGTTATGTTCATGTCGAAGTATACAATTACTAATAAAACCTTACGCAATATTGGAGTGATTGATGCTGCCCGGGAGGTAATTTTAAACTCTCCTTTAATCCCCGCCTGGGAAGCTAAATTCAGGAAAGAGGCGATGGAGAGGTTTGTCCACCACGGAACACACCTGGAGGGCAACCAGCTGTCTTTTGAAGAAGCCCAACAGGTTTTGGATGGTCAGGAGGTGATGGCGCGGGACCGGGATATTCAAGAGGTGATCAACTACCGCAATGTTTTAAAATTTATTGATACTATCGCTTCTAAGATCGGCTCCAATAATCCTTATATTTTAACTGTAGAGACTATTTTAGAGGTCCACCGGTTAACTGTTGAGAGGGTTGTACACCCGGAGCAATCAGGGAAATTTAGGGTGCGTCAGGTGGTGATTAAAAATAGCAAAACCGGCCAGATTTCCTACACTCCTCCTCCGGCTGCCGAGGTGCCTTACCTGATTGAAGATCTGGTAAACTGGATCAACAGCGGGCAATCAAAGGATCTCCATCCGGTCATTAAAGCGGGGATCATCCATTATGAATTGGCGCGGATCCATCCTTTTGTTGACGGTAACGGCCGAACCTGCCGGGCTATCGCTACCCTCATCATGTTTTTAGAAGGCTATGATATCCGAAAACTTTTTTCTTTGGAGGAATATTTTGATGCCAACCCGATGAATTATTACACGACATTGCAGGCTGTCTCTAATCAGCTGGTTTTAGATAGCTATGAGAGGGACTTAACACCTTGGGTTGATTATTTTATAGAAGGGGTGGCGATTGAGCTTAATAAAATCAAAGAAAGAGTCAGAAGGATCTCTTTGGACTCTCATGTTAAAGACCGGCTGGGGGAGCAGGTAGAGTTAAATGAAAGGCAGATGTTAATTATGGAGTTTTTGCACCGTCATAAACGTATGCAAAATAAAGATTTCCGAAAGATCTTTCCGGATTATTCTGATGATACAGTACTGCGGGAGATTAAATTCTTAAAGCAAAAAGGGTTAGTCAAAAAACAGGGTGGTACTAAAAATGCGGTCTATATGCTTAAATAATATTAAACTGAGTTAGAGTTATTTGTACCCTTTCCTTTGAGGGTAGAAACTAGGTCGAGGGCAATAATACCACCGTTCTTTTCATTGTTATTGTATCTTGTGTCCACAGGCAAGAACTGATCGCCTCTGGTTTTTAATACTGTTTCTAGGGCGCCTGACTCTCTGATAGTCCTATTCACAGTCTTTAATGCCTTCTCTAGAAGCGAGGTCACTTTATCTGGACATTCGGGATATTGTTCAGAGAGTAACTTCAGTGCTGCTTGAAGGTGGCCCTTGGTGCAGGTCAGTGATTGACCAAGGGTTTCTGGAATGGTGTCGCCAGCCCTCATGATGGTTTCCTCAGGAGAACTGAGTTCCCAATGTATGGTACCCTTGCGATCTGTCTCATCTGTCACATGAATTCTGTCCTGCTCTTCACGCATATTATTAATTAGACCTTCTTACTCAAACAGTGGGTATACTTATACACTATGGGGTGAAGGTTGTCAAATTTACAAAGGGATTTATGCTATTGGGAGACTATACCTTTCCTTTTTTGCCTCATATAAAGCTTGATCGGCTTTAATAAGAAGGGTTTTTTCACTATCCTCTGACTTTACTTGAGCCAGACCAATACTCACCGTTTGTTCCCAGGCCAGTTGAGGTACCTCTTGTCTAGTAAATTGAGGAACATTCTGATTAATTCTACTAATAACTATCTCTGCATCTTGAGCGCCAGTTCCTAACAGCAAAACAGCGATTTCATCTCCTCCATAATGACCCACCAAGTCGTCCTCACGTACGCTTTTAACTACAGCCTGAATCATCGCCTGAATAACCTTATCTCCTACTGGGTGGCCATAGGTATCATTAACAAGCTTGAACTTATTACCATCTAATAAAAGAAGAGTGGCTTCAACTTCATGTCGGTGGCAGAATACTAAGGCTTGTCTAAGTCTGAGTTGGAAAGTCCTCTTATTCAAAATTGCCCGTGCTACTGTATCTTGACTAATTTGTCGCTCTTTAGCTTTCATTAGCAGAACAAATTGATCAAGGAGTTTGTTTTTATATTTTTCCTGCTCCTCTCCCGGTTTTAAGGAAAGAAGAAGGTCTAACCGGCGCCGGCCGAATGATTTTATAAACTGCTCGTGCTGCTCTCGAGCAATTTTAAAAGGTGACAAAGGAGGCGGTGGCTCGGTTTCTGTTCTTTGGTTCATCCAACTTCAAAAGATCTAAAACTATTTTACAAGAAATGAGCAATGAACTACAATCCAGAAGATGACCTTTGCTCAATTTACTTCATATTTAGAAAAACTGGAAGCCACCTCCTCCAGGCTGGCTTTAATTGATATTCTGGCTCAGCTTTTCCAGCAAGTTGAGGCTAAGGAAATAGCCAAGGTGGCTTATTTGATACAGGGGAGGGTTGGACCCTTTTATGAACCGATAGAGATGGGGATGAGTGAGAAGCTGGTGGCTGCAGCTATTGCTAAAGCTTATGGCATAGAAAAAGAAGAGGTGTTAAAAGGGTATGGAAGAGTGGGAGATCTGGGGCTAGTTGCCCAACGAGTTAGCAACAAGAGACAAATAACAAGCACCGAGTTGACAGTTGAGGAAGTTTTTGAAACTTTAAGAGCGATTGCTGAAACTTCTGGTAAGGGGACGGTGGAGAAAAAGACCACCCTCTTAGCTGGTTTATTGGGTAAGGTGGATGAGATAGGAGCTAAACATCTAGTAAGAATTCCTTTGGGTAGCAGCAGGTTAGGGGTAGGAGACCCCACACTTTTGGATGCCTTTGCCCAAACAAAACTGGGGGATAGAAAGAGAAGGAAAGAGTTGGAGGAGGCATACAATAGAACTTCCGATTTAGGACTAATCGGTCAAACACTATGGCAGAAGGGGCTTCAAGGGGTGAAAAAGCTGGATGTAGCGGTGGGGAGACCAATAAGACCTGAGCTTGCTGAAAGGTTGCCTGATGCCAAGACTATCCTTGTTAAATTTGGGGGACAGGCCCATGTCCAATATAAATACGACGGCTTTCGGACAGAATTGCACAAAGATGGAGACCATGTAAGGATTTTTTCCCGTAACTTGGAGGAAACGACGGCCATGCTTCCAGAACTTGTGGAGGGAGTGAAGAAACAAGTGAAGGCTAAAAGTGCCATCTTAGATGCTGAAGCCTTAGCTTTTAACCCGGAATCTGATGAATTTTTACCCTTTCAGGAAACTACCAAGAGGAGGCGTAAGTATGGAGTGGAAGAGATGGCGAAAAAACTTCCTCTAAAAGCCTTTGTCTTTGACATTATGTATGTGGATGGCAAATCATTAATTGATAGGCCCTTACAGGAGAGGATGGAGGTTTTAAAAAAGGTGGTCTCGTCTGACGATATTTTGGTGCCTCAATCCGGAGAAATAACCGCTTCCGAGGAGAGGATTAATAACCTGTTTAATGATGCTATTACCAAGGGTTTAGAGGGGTTGTTGGTCAAAAGGCCTGATTCCAAATATGAAGCTGGAGCCAGGAATTTTAATTGGGTGAAGCTAAAAAGGCATTCTGCCGGAGAACTGAAGGATACCATTGATTGTGTCATCTTAGGTTATATTTGGGGACGGGGCAAGAGGGCGAAGTTTGGGGCGGGGTCTTTATTGGTAGGAGTTTATGATAAGGAAAAGGATGAATTTGTGACAGTTTCTAAGATAGGTACGGGCTTAACTGATGAGGAATGGAAGACTATCCATGCCCGGGCTGATAAGATTAAGGTAGAACATAGACCTGCCAGAGTTAATGCTATTTTGGAACCTTCTGTTTGGATTAAACCGGAGATTGTGATAGAGGTATTAGCTGATGAGATCACCAGATCCCCTATTCATACTGCTGGAAAAGAGGGCAAAGAAGCGGGTTATGCTCTAAGATTTCCCAGATTGATCAAGTTTAGGGAAGATAAAGAGCCAGAAGATGCTACAACAGTGAAAGAGTTGACAGAGATGTACCAGCAGCAACATAAGAAAGATTGATGTTAATATTCAATCTTTCTGCAGGTGATTTTGGTGGGGGAAAAGTATTTTTTAAGGACCTCTGCAAATTTGCTGCTCGCCATATTTGCAGAACAGGTCACGATATCCACATGCATGTACCCATGTTCCGGCCAGGTATGGATAGCCAGATGAGATTGGGATAAAACTAACATTAAAGACAACCCGTGGGGATCAAAACGGTGGATAAAAGACTTAACTACTCTTAAATTTAACTGCTCAGCTACTTTCTGGGCAGTGGGTAAAAGCTTATCCTCACTGTTTAACAGCTCAAAATTCACTCCCTCCAGCTCAGCTACCTGATGATCAATATATATTTGGGCAGAATTAGGCATACTTTAATCTTAGGGATTTTATGCAGGAATTTCAACAATAGTGGTAAAATAATTTTGTGAAATTAATGGTTGGACTGGGAAACCCTGGGGAAAAATATCAAGGAACCAGGCATAATTTAGGATTTGAAGTGGTAGATAAATTAGTGGATAGCATAAATAGTGAAGGGTTAAGCTGGAGCAGCGAGAAAAAATTTAAATCTGAGGTTATACAAATAAACTTTCCCCTTACCGCTTCTCCTTTATCCTTAATTTTAATAAAGCCTCAAACTTACATGAACAATTCTGGTCTGGCAGTTAAACTTCTGGCAGATTACTATCAAATTCCCTTAGAAGATGTGGTGGTGATCCATGATGATCTAGACTTGCCCCTGGGAAAGATTAAAATCAGAGTAGGAGGGGCTGCTGCCGGGCATCATGGAGTGGAATCAGTGATCAGCTGCTTGGGAGATGATAAGTTTATCAGAGTCAGATTAGGAATTGGTCCTTCCTCTGGCAGAACAGTTTTAAGTGAACATAAAATGGATAGTTTTAATGTAGAGCGTTTTGTTTTAGAGCCCTTTTTGCCTTCTGAAAAATCTAAGTTGAAACATATGCTCAAAAGCGCTGTAGAAGCTATAGAAACTCTGTTAAATAAAGGGGTAGAGGTTGCCCAAAACCAATATAACTAACATTGACAGTTCTTTCTTGGGCAGTATAGAATAAGCAAACGTGGAAGATAAAAATACCTTCTTAACTACCCCCATAGCCGTACTTTTAGGTAGTGTGATTATCGCTTTGGCAATTTTAGTCTCGGGCGGAGTGATTACCTTAAAAAAGGAGGCTAAAGTCCCAGCTGCCAAAGCTGCTGACAACAACCCCCAGACTCAAAAAGGAACTGCTGATTTTGCTGTAGCTAATATTAAGGCCCAGGTTAAAAATTTAGGCTTAGATCAGAAAAAGTTTGACAGCTGCCTAGACTCCGGGCAAAAAGCTTCTTTGGTTAGTGCTGATCAGGAGGATGGGGTGAAGCTAGGAGTTAATGGAACACCGGCAGTTTTGATCAATGGGCATCTGGTTGAGGGAGCTCAACCATACACCGTTTTTAAAGATGCTATTGAATATGAATTAAAAGGGGGTAATTGGGAAACGGCTGATTCATCGGTGGCTTACTTAGTTGACGGCAACCCTCAAAATGGGGAGATTGGTAAAGAAAAAAAGGAGGTCAAAGCAGGAGATAATCCGGTTTTAGGAAATACTCAAGCTTCAGTTACTTTAGTAGAGTTTTCTGATTACCAGTGCCCATTTTGCGAAAGACTTTATAAAGCTACTGTTGTTCAGTTAAAGAAAGACTATATAGATACAGGTAAGGTCAAACTTTACTACCGGGATTTTCCTTTAACTCAAATTCATTTTGGAGCTTTAAAAGCTGCTGAAGCAGCCAGGTGTGCTGGAGATCAGGGCAAGTACTGGGAGTTCCACAATCTAGTCTTTGAAAACCAAAGTAGTATCTTCATTGAAAGTAATTAGGCTTTAGATGGTTGATGAGTATCTACCGTGGGCAGTGAGATAGAAGATTCGTCTGCTACCAGTATCTCTTCAATAGTCTTAGTACCATGATCTTTAAACCATTCTAAAGCTTTAGTGATTTTATTTTCCGGTAAAGAGGCCCCGGCTGTTAAACCAACACACTCTACACTTTCTATTAAACTTAAATCCAACTCAGAAATTTCGTCAATTAAAACAGCCTTTACTCCCATTTTTTCAGCTACTTTTTTTAACTTATTAGAATTAGAGCTGTTGGCTGAGCCTAAAACTATGACTACCTTTGCCCCGGATTGAACCAACTCTTTGACCCCATTTTGCCTGTTTTGGGTAGCCATACAGATATCTGAGTGGGATGGCTCAATTAAATGGGGATATTTAGACTTTAGAGCTTGTCTTAAGCCTTCTGTTTCATCAAAGGATAGTGTTGTTTGGGTTACTAAGGCTACTTTTTGACTAGGAGAAATTTCTAAAGCCTCTATCTCTTCTGGAGTTTGGACAATCACTGTGCTTTCTGGAGCTTCTCCGGTGGCACCTACTGCTTCATCATGATGGGATTGCCCAATATAGATGATCTTATCTCCCTCTGAAGCATATTTTTTAACCTCCAGGTGAGTTTTAGTAACAAAAGGACAGGTAGCATCAATAGTTTTTAGCTTTTTCTTCTCAGCTTGCTGTCTTACTTGAGGAGAAACTCCATGTGAACTAAAGACTATAATGCTATTTTCTGGCACCTCTTCTAAAGAGTTTACAAACTTTACACCTTTGCTTTCAAATTCAGAGACTACATAAGTGTTATGGACAATCTGGTGAAAACAATAAATGGTTTGCCTGGGGTGAGCTTCTACCAGCCGGTTTAAGGCATCGATAGCCCGTCTTACTCCAGCACAAAAACCCCGAGGTGAGGCTAAAAGTAATTTTTGAGGCCATACTACCTTTGACGGATCCTGCCGCTTCGGTATCTCAGGTGCGTCCTCTCCCGACGTACGTCGGGATGCGGTCGACGCCCGAGATCTCTCCTTCGTGCCACCCGTCAAAGACTTACTCCTTATTTGTTTCGATCCATTTTCCATCAGCTTGAATAAGCTCTTTTAAAACTGTTAAAGCTTGGTCTTGGGGAACATTAGGTTTAATTAAAGTTTGGCCCCGAAAGATAGTTACTGTTTTTTCTTCCTGGCCCATCATCCCGTAATCTGCATCAGCCATTTCACCCGGACCGTTAACAATACAACCCATGACGGCAATAGAAAGATTACTTAAATGTCCAAACTCTGTCTCTACTTTAGCTAACATAGGTGGCAGGTCAAAACGGGTTCTGCCACAGGTAGGACAGCCAATAAGTTCCAGTTTAGTTCTTCTTAGTCCTAAAGATTGGAGTAGATCATAACAAACACTAAGCTCATTTATAGGGTCCTCTGAAAGGGAGACTCGGATAGTATCACCGATACCTTCTGCTAGGAGAGTACCAATGCCTACCACTCCTTTTACCCGTCCCATTTGCCCTGCTCCTGCCTCGGTAACTCCCAAGTGTAGGGGATAGTTCATGCCTTCTTCTACCATCCTTTGGACCATTAACCTATTGGCCTCAATCATTACTTTTACTTTGCTCGCCTTTAAAGAGATAACCAGCTCTTGAAAGTGGTTCCTTTGACAAATTTTTAGATATTCCATAGCTGATTCCACCATGCCTTGGGGAGTGTCTCCATACATTATCTTTAATCTCTCGGATAAACTGCCATGGTTTACTCCTATCCTCATAGCTGTACCATGTTTTTTACAGGTTGCCAAAACCGGCAGCAAAGCTTTTTCGATCTCGGCTAATTCTGCCTCAATCTCGGTTTTAGAGTATTCCAATTTTCCGGATGGTTTTTTAAAGACAAAAAGGCCGGGGTTAATACGGATTTTATCCATTACCTCAGCAGTTTTAATGGCAATATCCGAACCAAAATGATGAACATCAGCTACCAAAGGCACATCCTGGTATTTTTTCTTGAGAAGTTTTTTAATCTCTGCCACATGTTCGGCATCTTTTAAAGAGGGGACGGTGATTCTGATAAGTTCTGCTCCGGCTTGATGAAGGGCAATAATTTGTTCTACCACAGCTGGTACGTTCTCGGTATACTCAGTACACATAGTTTGTACCACTACTGGATTATCACCACCAATCACTAAATTTTTAACTTTAACCGGCCTGGTTTTAAAACGGAGAAAAGAGATTTTGATCATCTGTGATATAAGTGAGCACTAAAGCATTTTAACTGTCCTCTCTCTCGGGGTCAAGCGCAAGATTGACAGGAAAAAGACCGAATGCTAAGATCTGTGCATTCTATATAACAAAAGGTTTTTGTGGTTAAAGTAGTATTACATGGATTTCCTTACTTACCTTGAAACAGCTGCTTCTGAAATTAATGAGGAGATGGAGAAGTTCTTCCAAAGTTGGAGTAAGGAAGTAGCTTCAGTGAGTCCCAAACTTATAAGTTTGAACAAAGTTTTTATCCAGGCTTCAGAAGGTGGAAAAAGGTTGAGAGGAGCTTTGGTTAAGCTGGGATATGAGATGGCGGGAGGGAAGGAAAATGCGGATATCCTCAAGGCGGCTGTGGCCTTTGAAATCTTCCAGACTGCAATCCTAGCTCATGATGACATTATTGACCTCTCTCCCTTAAGAAGAGGTAAACCAACCGTTTATAAGGCCTTAGGTGGGGATCATTACGCCATCTCTCAGACTATTTGCTTGGGCGATATTGGTTACTTTTTGGCTGTGAGATCAATTTCTCAGAGCAATTTCCCTGATCAGGAAAAAAATCAGGCCCTCTCTTTATTTGCTCAAGCCATGCTCGATACGGCATTAGGGCAGATGCTTGATGTGCAGTTGCCTCATGAAAAAGATTCAGCAAGGGAAGCGGATGCCTTAGCAGTCTTTCGTTTAAAAACCGCCCGTTATACTATCAGTGGGCCGCTTCATTTAGGAGCAATAGTTGGGGGAGCCAATAAAAAACTTATTGATGATATTGCGGAGTTTGGCAGTAACTTAGGAATAGCTTTTCAGATCCAGGATGATATTTTGGGAGTTTTTGGTGATGAGGCAACTTTGGGCAAGTCTGTCACCTCAGATATTGAAGAGGGAAAAAATACATTGCTGTTTATTCAGGCCCTGAAAAAAGCCTCTGCAGAGAAGAAGAAGGTGTTAGATAGCTATTATGGTAAAGGGAAGATTGGCCAGCAGGAACTAGAACAAATTAAAAAGGTGTTTGTAGATACCGGAGCTTTAGAATATTCCCAAAAGAAGGCTGCCCAGTTAGTAGAAGAAGCCAAGGCAGTTGTTAAAACAATGGATATTGCCGAGGACAAGAGATTTCTTCTTTATCAGATGGCAGACTTTCTGGTCAGTAGGAAGAAATAATCTCGGGATTCCTGACCTGTAAAACCTCTCTTAAAGCTAATTTGGCCCGGTAGAGTTTACCTTCAGTTGCCCTCTCAGAGATTCCCAACACCTCTGCCATACCCTTAACAGTCATCTCCTGCCAGAAACGAAGATATAACAGCTTTCTTTTTTCCTCCGGTAAAAGTTCCAGACACTCTCTGACTGACTCTCGAAGCTCATCCAAAGCCGTCTTCTCTTCCAAAGATAAACTTTTATCTTCAATATTGGCCCAAGCGGAAAGAGTGGGGAAGACAAACTTAGACCTAATATTCACCTGATCTTTATAATAATCAGCAATTTTGTTTAATCCGATACGGCAAAGCCAGGTAAAGTAGCTGCTGCGGTGTTCAAAGGTATGCCAGCCTTTCCAGGCAGCCACAATGGTTTGGGAAAAAACTTCTTCCGCAGCTTCTTGATCACCTCCCGAATGTTTTACTAGAAACTTAGTTAAAGGGAGGGCTAAGTTTTTATAAAGAGCAGCAAATCTCTCATGTTTTTTGGCCAATCTTTGAGGGGAAAAACGTGGGGTTTTTCTCATATTCATTGTCTAATAGTATAAAGTGTATGAAAGCTTTTTTAAAAGAGATCAAGTTTCCTTCTAAAGAGTACGCTCATTTTAAAAATCTCACTGATGAGGTCAAAGAAGCTGTCAAAAAGTCTAAAGTGAAACAGGGGATAGTGGTGGTTAACTCTAAGCATACAACCTTGACTGTAGTGATCCAGGAAATTTCAGAGCCAAACCTGTTAAAAGATATGTTAAACTTTGCCCTGCACTTAGTTCCTACTGACAGAAGGGCTTGGCAGGCTAAAAAGGAGGGTTTTGCCTATCCTACTTGTGACTGGACCCACCGTTGCCAGGACAACCCTTTTTGTAATGAGATTGATGAAGATTATAATGCCCCTTCCCATATCAGGTCGATGCTTTATGGTCACCCTTCAGTTTTTATTCCTATCCAAGATGGGAAACCTGTTTTGGGAAAATACCAAGAGGTGGCAGCTTTGGAATTTGACGGCCGGGATGGCACAGGTAAAAACCCTATTCGGCAAAGAACGGTCCAAATTTGGATCTATCCGGTGGAAGGAATAGAGGAACTTTAGGCTTTGTTTCTACCCTACATCCCTATCTTGACTTTGGGTATATAATATTCTCACTATGAGATTAGAAGATTTAGAGAGGACGGCAAATAATTATCGTCAAGCTCAAGCTTTAGCTTTAGCTGAGCAACGGGTCAAATTAAAAGCAAAAATTCAGGCCCGCCAATCGACAAAAGAGTCAAAAGAGTCAAAAACAAAAAAAGACGTTACCAGAACCCAGGAAATTTTAAAAGAACTCCAAGTAGATGAAGCCTTAGAGGTGATTCGTGATGAGGTTTGGAAAGAGGGAAAGATTTCCTTTGGCGATAGTGAGTTGGGTGGATCAGGCAGAGGATTGCGTCTCTGTTCCGACCCATTTCCCTATCTAACTCAGATTAGTAGAGCTGATTGGGGAAGGACACAAACTTCAGGGATTGGTTTGCAAGAGGCAAATACGACTCTGGAAGTTCTTATTACTGCGCCAAGATCTCCTGAATTTTCAGCAATTACATTAGTAGATATTGGTTCTTTTAATGTTAAGCTACGCAAATTTGACACAATCAAGGGGGTGGTTAAAAGAAGGGGAGTGGGTTTTGAGGCACTTTGGGATGGGGTGAGACTTAACAAGGGTAGAGTTAGTGTTTTTTCTATGAATAAAGACAAGCTTCCTTTACAAGCAGCAGATACGAAGTACCAACTTCTCAGTATGCTTTATAGTTATCAAGCAACCCAAAAGGAACTGGGAAGTTTACCTGCGCAGATTAGGGAGTGGACTAACAGCATGATTGATGAATTGCCTGCTACTTTACGGGAAAATGGTTTTGTGGATAGATATGAGTTGCGGGAGTGGGCACACTCAGTAAGGGAGACACCCACACTTTTAAGAGTTTTGGACAGAGCTGTCATTAAAATTTTTCCTTACGTCCTTTATCAATAACGCTAGAATTGGTTAATGAGTATAAACTTATTACAAGAACCATCCAAATTTGGATTTACACGGTAGAGGAAGTAGAAAAGTTATAACCTTTACAAATAGACACTTCAAGTAATAGAATACCAGTCAAATAAATATGAATGGTGAAAGAGAGCCTTCTTTCCATGATCAGCTGCCAGCAATTTACCGCCCGATGAATCCCAAAGTGGAGATTATTATAGGTGCCATCTTAACATCTATTCCGGCAATACGGGCACACGATGCCTTTACCCAAGGTTTTAACAATAATGGATGGTTTTTGTTAGCTGCTTCTGGGTTTGGTATGTTTCACATTATTAAAAGTGCCCGAAGATTGGTGAGAGAAAGAAAACGGCAACATTTTGGCTAGTTATTATTCAGTTGGTAAATTCTGGTCTCTCCTGACTGGAAGACTATTTTGCCTAACTGGGAAAATTTTTCTTCATTTAGATTGGTATACTTTTGCTTTTCTAAATCACCTATAAATACATAAGAGATGTTGTATTTTTGAATTAAACTTTGGGTCAGATTAATCTCTGGACTTTCATAAAGAGTGGTCACCTCAGCTGATCTTTTACCGGCCTCATCATAACTGCCTCTCCACAGCCACTCGTGAACCGGCCAGCCGATGACAGTAGGCAGACCGGTGTTAGAAGAAATTCTGGCATAATCTGTATATGAATCTCCTTGGGCTTCTAAAATCACCGGTTGGCCCTGAATGTTGTTTCTCAGCCAAAGAATGGCCTGGTAATCATTTAGATAAAGATCTTTAAGGTAACTTAAACCATCCAGACCACGATAAGTTTTTAACTCTCCGTAGTAGGAGTTGATAGCAAAATAAGGATAGATGGCAATAAAAGCAAGCAACAGAAAACATGGTGCAAGAAACAGATATGGTTTTTTAGTAAGAGTGATAAGGCGGGTAATTATGTAGCCCGAAATAAGGCCTAATATAATGAAGGCCTGATAGCCAAATTTAAAGACGGTGTTAGCCCGGTAGTGGGCAGGGTAGATGTCTTTGGCATAGAAAAACTCCGGAATCAGTATCAGTAGGGTAGCTGCCAAGGCTAGAGTGAGAACTAGGAGATCGGTAGAATTAAGTGATCTAAGTGACTTAAGTCCTTTAATAACAAAGAAGATAAAACCTATAATTATAAAGTAGGGGAAGCCCCAAAGGATCGCGAGCATCCAAAGAGGGGATCTGGCACAATGGTCGGCTTCAAAGATAAACGGTCCCAGTTTGCCCAGATTGATTAAAAATTGAGGAGCACAGAGCATGCCTACCCCCGAGGCAAAAGGTTTAAAGGCCAGCCAAAAAGGCAGGGAAAAAATAGCTGCTAAAAAAATAATGATTGCCCCTTCTTTTGCTGTGTGTAAAGCTGCAGTCAAAAAAGGGCGAGTTTGGAGATTTTTAACAAATAACACTGAGGAGATCACCAAAAGATAGATCGGTCCGTCTAAAACATTGGTCATCAGGGAAATGGCGATGAGTAAGCTAAGTAGTAAGTAGTAAGTAGCAGATAGTAGAGAAGAAGAGAAAATCTTAATAAGTAAGGCAATGAGCAGTAAAACAAAGGGGATGTTTAAGACATGGCCATGTAGATCAGAGACCACAAAGGAGTAGATGGGGAACTCATGAATGGTAAGAGGGATAAATCTGGTAGCATTAGGGTACCAGTAACCGTTAAAGTTAAACTGGAAAGGAAGAGTCCAAAAAGGCACGGGACTGTCTGCCGGAGTGTAGGTTTGGAAGAAAGCATAGATAGTCTGCAAATTGCCTCCTAAGGTGAGAAGAAAAGCTGCCAGTAAACCAGATAGTAGTATGTAGCGTGTAGTATGTAGTGAGAGTGACTTATAATGGGCTATAAACAAATGATAAAGGTTAGCTCCTAAAGAAAATCCTCCGCTTAAAGTGAGGGCAAAGAGGGTTGAAAGCATCAGGTTGTAGGTCACAGCTGAATTAATGCCTGATATTTTGGTCAGCAGGGCTGTTACAAAATGACCAAAATAATAGTAGTTGATAGAAAAAGGGGCTAACCAGATATCTTTCGGAGGCATAAACTCAGCTTTTAAGCTCGAATTGATAAAGCCAAAGTCCATAAACTTTTCCAAACCATGGATGGAAGGTTCATGAGCTTTGATATAGCTCCAAAAAATTAATCCCCCTAAAAATAACAGCTCCTCAAAAATAATAATTCTAACACTGCCTAAAAGTTGGGGAGTGAGCTGTTTTTTGTAAGCTAAAACAGTATTGATGAGCAAAAAAATTCCCAAAAGAACAATTAAGGAGAAGGTATTAAAGGGGAGAAGTTTTAAACTGGAAAAAAGCCACATGCTGTAGCCTAAAATAAGCAGGCCTAAAATTTTGGATAAAGCATAGCCTTTATCAAAAAAAGAGGGGAAAAGTAAAGTAGTGATGGGCCAAAAGATCAGCCCTAAAGCTAAAAAGATAACATACCAACTAAGAAACTCCATCTCAGCCTCATTTTAAAAGAAATCACCTGATTAATCCAGTCAGACTTCTATCCAACTCATCCAGTATTGGTAAAATTGGTAATCTTGAAAAGCTACCAAGGAAACCATAATGGCCATGGCCAACACGAGATAGGGCTTATTGGCGATCCTTTTATAAAGAGCGTATAAAGGCAAAGCTGAGAGAAGATAGATTATTGGTAAGATAGACAACGCACGGGAACCATTGGGAGGGTCAACAGTCAACACCTGCCCCAGTATAAGACCACTACCTAGGATAAATAGCCAATACCAATAACTTGGGAAATTCAATACCGCCATGATTAGCCCTGCCCAAAACAAAAGTTTTACGACATGATTTACCGCCGGGTACCCTAAAGGTAAATATCTTTTATTTTCAATATTATCGCCACTTATTGACTGCATCAGAAACCAAGATTTAAAAACTGTCGAAATCTGGTATTGCCATACCGAGCCCGGGGAATAAACTCCATGATAGGGAAGCGGCGTTGCAGAAACAGAGATAACACTCAATCTTAAGTTATATTGCTGCCAATTGTTAAAAACAGTTATCAGCCAAGGAGTGCTGATTATTAGAGAAACAACCCCAAAGATGGCATAAAAAACCACCATTTTTAATCTTTTCTTATGCTCAGATAAAATCTTGGCTGCGATTAATACAAAAGAGGCCAAAAGGTAAATATGAGCTCCTCGGTAGGTATATAAAGTCAATCCGGCCAATATACCAGCCACTATTAACCATCTTTTAGATTGTTTATCTAAAGTTTTAAGAAGACTCCATAGTAGGTATAAGCCCAAGGTGATGGCGTGGATATTTGTCCAACCAACTCGGGAAAATTGTAAGTAGTAATAGCTGAAAGAAAAAAGAAGGGTTGAAAGAAAAGCGGTGTAAGTATTGGTATATCTTTGAATAATCAAAAAGAAGGGTATTAAAGCCAAAAGACTCAAAGCTACTGAAGTCAGTCTTAAGGCCAGTAATTGATCCAGAGAACTAAATATTTTTACGACTGCTATGGCGGGATAATGAACCAGGGTGGCTTGGTTAAAATCCCATTGGAAATTGGCTGGATAATAGTTGGGAGTATCAATCATTTTATTAATATCGCGAAGGTTAGCTGGCTCATCCACAATGACTGGAGGAATAGCGGAAAGTTGCCATAAACGGGGAGGAAGTGAGAGGATCATTAAAATGATTAGACAAAGTATATTTATCCACTTGGGGTTTACTAAAAGGCGCATAAAGATTAAGGACAATTTTCTTCAATGCTATAAATAATGTAACCACTGATGGGGTTTCGATAGATGGGCTGAAATTGCTGGACAAAAAGAGGCGAGATAGGAGGGATGTTAGGATCAGAGGCAGCTCCGGGGGAAAGTTCTAAGTAATCCAGATTATTTCTAACCAGTAACTGGCAAGCTGTAGTTATATCTTGGGATCCTAAGAGCTGTTTTTGAACTTGTCCCCTGGTATCAGTATCATAACCTGCCGACCAGGCAAAATAGGGCCAGCCCATAAAGATCTTTCTCCCAGCCAGTGATGCTTTATCAAAAATATAGCTGGTGTTTAAAAAAACTGCTTGGGGGGAAGTGTTGTGGATAATCCAGGCAACATCGGGATCTTTGGGGTAGTCAGCAATCTGCATCTTACCATCGTTTAAAACAGGAAAGAAGTCAATGATCCCGGAAAAAGTTAGGACGAGTATCCAAATAATAACTAAAGGTTTTAGAAGGTAATGGGTTTTCCAAAGATAAACTAAAAAGTAGGCCGAAAACATGACCCCTAAAATCATGAAGTAATTAAAAAATTTATGGTTGCCCGCCATCTCAGGAGAGAATTGGAAGAGGTTGCCGATGATAAAAACCGGCAAAAAAGAGATTAAAATTTTGCGGGACAGGGGCGGGGCTACCCAAATACCCAGCGGTATTAAAAACAGGTGAAACCCCAGGTTAGCAAACCAGTAGCTTAATAAGTTTATTAAGTTGAGATTGGAAGCTGCCAGGTAACCCGGGACCAAAGAGAGTTTAAAGCCGGAGCCGCCGGATTGAAGGTAGAGGTATTGAGGAAGGATAAGGATGGCAGCAAGACCCAAAACAATAAAAGTTTGTTTAAAAAGGCGGGGGAAAAGGATGGTTAAGGAGATAAGAACGACTATCGTCATCAGCAGTACCGCCAAATGAAAAAAGAAGGATAGCCCTAAAGTAATTCCCAATAAGATAGATACTCCAAGGTTGGGTTTACTTTGTTTTAAAATTGGTCTTAAGAGGACCAAAATGATTATCAAAGACAGAGCATAAGCTAGGGCTAAATGCCTTTGGTTGGTATAAATATTAAGGTTCCAAAATGCTGCTACCAGCCCCTCATCATAAGGCCCAAAGGAGGGAAATTTTTGGTTATTGATAATCTCCTGGAAGAAATTTAAAGAAAGTGGATGATCCCTTAAAAAATATAAAAAGCTTAAAGTCCCATTAAAAAGAAAAAAGATGACTGATAAAAGGGCCGCAGCTTGGGAGTTAAAAATTTTTTTGGTAAAGTAGTAGATGATTATTAAAAGAGAGGCAAAGCCTAAAGCTGAAGGGATGTTTAAGGACCAATCTATCCTTAACCCAACTTTTTCTAAAGTTCCTACTAACAGATAAAACAGAAAGTGATAATGGATAGGCGGGCCAGCAAAGAGGGGATATTGGGGGGGGAAGTTCTCTCCAAAAGAAAAAGATTTGATTAAAGGAATGTGGCTGGAAAAATCACTCCAGGCCTTGGTGGCAATTTGCATGGTCCCCTGACTA
Source organism: Candidatus Daviesbacteria bacterium GW2011_GWA1_41_61 (assembly GCA_000997385.1). Taxonomy (GTDB): domain Bacteria; phylum Patescibacteriota; class Microgenomatia; order Daviesbacterales; family UBA10151; genus GWC1-40-9. Next base: position 4,984 of record LCBT01000002.1, on the reverse strand, counting down.
TCAGAAAAGGTGTGGAACATCAGCCAGAAACTGAATATTAAGGAGAAAGTGATGATAATTATTTCTAAATAACCGGATTTCAACATTATCCTTTACCCATACTACCTACTCACTATTAACTTAGCTATCTTTTCTCCCATCTCGATAGCGTAGTTGGTGCCTCGATCCCAAGGGTAAACCATATCTAAATTAGCCAGATAAACATCTTTTAAAGGAGTTTGGAATTGAGGAATCAGCTTAGGGTAATCTGTAGTAACCACTGGTTGGGCAAAGGGAGCTATGAATAATTTGCAATTTAAAATTGACAATTTATAATTTTTGTTTATTTGGGACAAGTAAGGATCGAAAACCTTGAGAAGTTCTTCGGCTGTCATTTTCAGATAGGGGTGATCTGGTGGCAAATAATTACCAATATATAAAATATGCTGGCCTCCATAGTGTTGGGGGTCCATAAAGTTGGTGTGCTCAGCCAAAACTAAAAAAGGAAAACTTTGGTCAGTAATATTTAACCAATATGTTCCATTTAAAAACGGTTTTTTTAATATCAAGATTAAGTTTAAGGTATGAAGGTGAGGGATAGAAGAGATCCTTTTGATATAATCCTTGGGCAATCCGGAAGCTATTTTGGCAAAGATAGGAGAAGGCAGGGTAACGATCGCTTTGTCAAAGTTTTGAGTTATTTGTTTTTTGTCTTTAGTTTTTAGTTGAAGTCTGACAACTCGCCTCGCGGCGTAGCGGGCTGAAGACTGATGACTGATAGCTGATACTTTGGTCCTCAGTTTAATATCTCCTCCCAGTTTACTAATTTCATCAGCCAACTTTTCCAAAAAAGTCTGGAAACCACCTTCTGGATAAGATAAAGAGGGAGTCCTTTTTTTGATCCTGGCCCAAAACCAGGTTAAAGCAATCTCTTCTTTAAATTTGCCAAACTTACCATCAAACAGAGGGTCCCAAATTAGCTTTGTTGATTTTGCCCCCATAACTTTTCTTATCCAAGGTAGGGCTTTTTGCCCTTCCAGTAATTTTTGATTAGGCAAAAGTTTTAAAAATAAAGCTCCTAAACCTGTTCTTAATTTGTCTGTTAAAGAAAAGTAGGGGAAAGAGATGATGGTGGAGGGGGAATCAAAAGGCACAGCTTTCCCATTTACATAAACATCAGTTCTAGGTCTTTTGATAGCTACAGGGTGATTTAGTTCTTTAGCTAAATTTAAAACAGAGGCATCATTGGTAAACCAATGATGGTAAGCTTTTTCCAAAGTCCACTGCCAACTTAAGTCTTTAAATCCTGCTGCCAGCCCTCCAACCTCGGATTCTTTTTCAAAGACAGTGACCTCCTGCCCAGTTTGCAGCAGCCTTAAGGCAGCCGTCAATCCAGTAAAACCAGCACCAAGCACTGCTATTTTCACGAATATATTTTACCTTATTTTAAATCCGTTGCATCATAAACTATTTTCTGTTAATCTTTCAACCATGAGCAAGAAAGTTATTACAGATAGTGTTCCTCAGCATATTGCCATAGTTATGGACGGTAACCGCCGTTGGGCAAGGTCCAAGGGTTTGCCAGAAGGTAAGGGCCATGAAGCTGGAGCTGATGCTTTAGAAATGATTGTGGAGGCAGCAGCTAAACTTGGTATTAAAACTGTCACCGTTTATGCTCTCTCTACAGAAAATATTAGGGAAAGGGCCAGACGGGAAATCTCCGGCATTTTTAAATTACTTAGAAAAGGCTACAACACTAAACTAAAAAGGATGATGGGAAACGGAGTGAGAGTGGATATTTTGGGTGAGAGAAGTGGGCTTCCTAAAGTTATTCAAAAAATTATTGAGGAGATAAAGAAAACCTATATTAAAAACGAATCAATCAAACTAAATATCGCCTTAAACTATGGCGGTAGAAAAGAGTTAATGAATGCCGTTAAAGATTTAATTAAAGAGGGGATAGATGTAGATAAGATTAACGAGACTATTATTGATAAACATCTTTATACAAATGGTCAGTCTAATCCTGAGCTGGTTATCAGGACCGGCGGACATATAAGATTATCTAACTTTTTGCTTTGGCAGACCGCTTACTCTGAGTTGTACTTTACTAAAAAGTTCTGGCCTGATTTTGGTCCGCAAGACTTAAAGAAGGCGGTCTTGTGGTATCAATCCCAACAAAGAAATTTTGGCAAGTGATTAGTAAATTTCGCTCCAAATTAAGGAATCCCGGGCAAAGATTGTCCGTAAAACCACCAGATATTTAGGATCAAAATTGATCCTTTCTGCTTCCTGCGTTGAGTTGTTTTGCAGATAGCGGACAAAGCGGGTTTCTCCGATAGTATCCCCGTCTTCTGAAGTGTCGGCACCATCTAAAGCAACGACGCTGCCGTTGATAATAAGCTGCTGGGTTTGAATCTCTGAGCACCCTCCAAAATAGGCGCTGCAAAAGGGTCCAAAGGTGACCATAAAGGCATTGACTTGAGTGACCTCATAGCCGATCCTAATCTCTCCTTGGACGATAAAGATGATTCCGGAAGTGGAGGTACCGTAGTTAAAAGTTTTATCTATCGGGTTAATGGTTAAATTACCATCAATAAAGATTACTCCGATCTTGGTACCAGTAATATCACCACTTAAGTTGAGATCTCCCTGAATATGGTAAATAGTGTCGTTGCTGTTTAAATTGATATCGTTTTCAGTTTTATCTCCGGGCGTAAAACGGACAATGTTAATCCCGGCCGGAAGTTTAGCTTGATCAAGGTAAATTGATTTAATATCGGCATAAGATTTGATTGACTGCAGTTGACTGATTGAGGCAGAGCTTGAGGCAATACAAAAGGGGGTAGTGTCTAAGATAGCATAGCGGCCGAGCTTACTTTCGTCGACAATGCTTAAAAGTCCTCCTTCTACATTAATCGAACTTCTAATAGTAGGGCAGATTACAGCTTGGACCAAAGATGGGGAGACCCAAGTTTTAATGGCCACTACGGCTAAAAGGGAAACAAACAGCAGCAAATAAACCAAAAAATGGGTTTTCATCGGTTGGTATGGACATCCCCGCCGGAGGTTTTCAGCCAAGCCGGAGTACAGTTGCTATCATTAACAGTAATAGATGGAGCATCAAAAGTATGGTTATTCTGGCCGGTTTTATCGTTTTTCCCGCCGACAGTGTACTCTTTAATAGAATAAATATAAGCGCTGCCTGTGGCTACACTGCTGTCACTGTAGCCACCATTATCGCCGGGGAAAGGTAAGGCGATGCTATTTTTTAGAAGCTCAAAAGAAGAGACCCCTTTACCCACTAATAAATTAGAGGGCCAAAAGACGTTAATGACGTAAATGCCGGTCATGGATTTACGGCAGTTGGCGGTAACCTGCATTGGTCCCCAGAAAGATAAAGACTGGCCAACTAGGGCATCAGCTGAACCATCGGTCTGCAACCCCTTGGCATTGCCATAGAGACGGAACTCATAAGCTCCACCGGTAGGCAGAGTCCAGGTACTGGAAAAAGGGTTACACTGGCCGGAAAGCCAGGGGAAGTCAGGTATGTTTCCCAAACCTGTTCGGCATCCATTTGGATCTCCTATATTGCCTGTATAAACCCAACTACCTCCGTTATAAGTATCCTCCTTATTATTTTTGGCCGGAGTGCCAATCCCTTCAACGGCAAACAACCCTATCCAATCACCTTGGGTGGCTACTTCAGCCTGAGTAGGAATAATTTTTAAACGGGGGAGAGGCAAGGTTAAGGAAAGGGTGGCGATAATAATTCCTATTACCAGAGCTAAGACTAATCTTTTTTTAGGAAGTTTAACTTTTCTCATCTAATATCAGCATATATAGATGTCAATCTTCTGTCAACTAAGGGAACAACTAAGGGGAGATGAGGTTGTCTTTAATGGATTTACACAACTATAAAGAGCTAATCAATTACCTACTGCAACCCAATTAACTGTTAATTGTTTTGCACCACTAGCGTCATCATTATGCCAGGCAGAAATATCGACATAAGTAGTGGTTGCCTTGTTTGCACTTGAATTTCCGTAATACCATGTGCTAGTTCCTTCAATCGCAAGGTTGGTGACAACAGCCGGAGGATTAGTGAAGGGCGTACTGAAGTAGACTCTAGTGATACTACGAGTCCACGGATCTTGGAGTGGGGTAGTATACTTTCCTGTTTCAGTACGCACACCTCCACCCGGCCAGGTAGATCTGCAATCATTGTTCATACAAAGCCCGCTCTGGCCTTTTACATAACCTGCTACATCTAATTTTTGAGTTGGTCCTGTTGTCCCGATGCCGACGTTGCCGCTCGAATTCCAGGCCAGTGCAGTCACTTTTGTGCATAGCCATAGAGAACAGGACCATTCACGTCATCACTGGCGCCCCACAATTTCCCTGGACCACCATAGAATCCAACACCATGATTTCCGTCTACCCCCCCGTTCCCCTAAAGTAAATATCGTTATCTCGCATACCTAGATTACCCGCAACGTCGAGTTTATTATATGGTGTCACCGTCCCGATGCCGACGTTGCCACCATCAACAATTAAATTAGCTACACCACCCCCCGTATTTTTAATTGTCACAGCTGTGTTAGCGGCATTATAGAAATCAAATGTGGCATTGCCGCTGTTACCTATCCACCAAAGATTTGCTCCACCGCCAATTTTTATTCCATTAACAGGATACAAATCTATCCATCCCGTTGGTGTATATAAATCCAAATTGCCAGTAGATGCAACAATATAAGGGGCAGTTTCTCCTCCGCCTGTTGTTTGCAAGGTGATTGTTCCTTCGGTTGCTCCAGCTGTGCCAACACTTATTGCGTTTCTAACATCCAAGGCTGCCCCCGGCGCCGTTGTCCCAATACCGACATTGTTACCTATGGTGGTAGGATATAGATTATTGCCGGAGAGTGTCCAATAACCACCTGATGATCCGGCAATGCAAGTTGTATCACCATCTGTACAGATCTTTCTCCAGGGTCCGGCTGAGGTA
>LCBT01000001.1 GCA_000997385.1 Candidatus Daviesbacteria bacterium GW2011_GWA1_41_61 | reverse complement strand
TTCCATGGAGATACGGCCTACAAAAAGCAGATACCCTTCATCTTTGTCGGAAAAGGGATAATCTTCCATGGCAAGACCGTTATAAACAGTTCCGGCATAGTGGAGATTGGGAGCTGGTTCCCGCTGGGCATTAGAGATGCTGACATAATATGGTCTATTTAAAACCTCAAAAATCCGTTTATTTTCCGGGCTGAAAGCTCCATGCAGGGTCATGACTACTGGCTTTTGAGACAGATTCGCAGTGGGTAAACTGGTGTGGCCTAGATGATCATGAATGATATCAAATTGATATTGGCGGGAGTAAGCCAGACCATAATTTAGATTGGTATAAACATTACTGCCGTAGAGATCCTGCATTTTAACTTTCCGTAAAGCCTTGGGGAAAACAGAGACCAACTTAGCTGAAGTTTTAGAATCACCACTGGCAAACAAAGTTACTTCATGACCTCTTCTGACTAACTCCTCAGTTAAAGCATAAACCACCCGTTCTGTGCCGCCGTATTTTTCCGGCGGCACACTTTCTATTAAAGGCGCAATTTGAGCTATCTTCATTGTTTAAAAAAAGCCTTACAAAAAGGCTACTTTGTTACAAAGTAGCGATACAGAGTAGATGTTTTGATAATGCGAGAGGCCTTATGCATAAGTGGGAATTTAAATTCCCACCAAATATGGTATCTTAAAAACTAAAGAGAATAGCCAAAAGGGAGTAAGAGTTTTGAAAGAGGTTGTAAGACTTAATACCCTAAAGCGTAAGAGATCTGTTTAAAGTCTTCCTTCAGTTGGTTTAAAATGGTACTGCTTCGAAGAGCTGCCGCTGGGTGATACATCGGGATTACCGTTTCCCTTTTTAGTCCGAGAATCAGGGTTGCCTTTCCCAAAAACCAGTTGAGTAGCCTGGTTTCCTAAGGGTAAGCTTTTATCTTCCTGCACTTTTTTCTTAAGTTCTTCAAGTTGTTGTCTCTTATTCATGAAATTAAGCTTTGATAGCTTTTAAAAGCTCCTTCTCTTAAGGTAATTATATGATTGTTTTTTACTTTGATTAAAGTGGAAGGCTGATTAGAAAGTTTTCCTCCATTTACATAAAAATCAATACTACCACCAAAATAATTTTTAGCTTCCTCTATGGTTTGGGCCGGAGGCTTTCCTTCTGGATTGGCTGAAGGGGCTACCAAGGGGCCAGTTTGTTGCAAAATTTCTAAAAGTTTTTGATCTTTAGGAATTCTTAAGGCTAAACTTTTGGTTCCTCGATGAAGATAGGTAAATTTATCCTCTGGGCAGGGGAGAATCACACTGACAGGATTAGGCCAAACCCTTTCTAATAAACCTTTTATTTTCTTAGATACCTGGATATTAAATAGCTTTAAATCTTCTAAAGAGGAGATAAGGATAATAAAAGGTTTGGCCTCGGATCTTTTTTTGAGGTGATGGATTCTTTCCACGGTTTCTTTATTTAAGGCACTTCCTACTAACCCATAAAGGGTATCAGTGGGTATTATTCCAACTTTGCCTGCTTTTATCAAATCAACAATTTTATTATCCATGATAAATAATTTAATAATTTAGCCTTGCAGGGCTGGGCCTTGCAAGGCTAGTTGCCGAAGGTGAAGGCGAAGGCTCTAAGTCCTGGCTCTTTAGTAGAAATCCTTAAAATATGATCACCAAAGGTAGCAGTATTTACCAAATTATAAAGTGTAGAGAAACTGACATCAATAAAAGATTTAGCATAAGGACCCTCTTCTTCCAGCTTGATGTCAGATCCAGCACTTTCATCAGTTAAAGAAACAGCATCCAAGGTGACATAAACTTTGATGGATTTATCTGAGGTTGATTCCATAACCAGGTAAACCTTTTTAGCTTTATAGGGCAGGATGATGGTGTCTTCAAGCTTTTCAGTTTTTCTGGGGTGTTCCAAATATTCTGCTTTAGCTTTCCACACACCCTCCAGATAAATTAAATCAGGCTCTAAATTTTCTTCTGGCGTCTTAGTTTTATAGTGGTGATTTTTATCTTTCTGGTAAGCTTCCATATTTCCCAGGGCCCCTTTTAAATACCCGCAGTAAAGTTCCGGGGTCTGGCCCATTTGAAAAACTTCTGTACTCACTTCCCCTATTAGAGGAATTCCTGCTTCTTCTAAAGATAAAGCTTCTTGGATTTTAAGCTCTGTTTGTTGGTAATTTCCTTCTCCAACGTGAGCATAGATAATTATTCCCTGAGGGTTGATGAGATACTCTGAAGGCCAGTAGTGGTTATCATATAAGTTCCAAATTTGGTAATTTTTATCCAAAACTACCGGCCAGATGACTCCGTATTTTTCTAAAGCCTGGGCAATGTTGTGAGGATCTTTTTCAAACTCAAACTCGGGGGCATGGACTCCAATCAAGACAAAACCTTTGTCTTGATACTTTTGCCACCATTCCTTAAGGTAAGGCAGAGTCCTTTGGCAGTTGATACAAGAATAGGTCCAAAAATCTATCAACACTACCTGGCCTTGTTTCTGAAGTTTTTCCAAAGTTAAAGGAGGAGAATTAAACCAGAGTAACCCTTCAGGGAACTGTGGGGCTTTCATCCCTCGTATATTTTGCCCTGCAAAACCAAAAACAGTCATTACTTTTAAGTATAGGCTTAGGAGATGATAAATTCAGTAAAGTGGCTTACCGTACCTTCGGAAATTTCTACCCTATCCACTTTAGCCAGAGGTGGGCCTTTTTGACACCATTTGATAAATTCTTTTAAAGCTGGCGGTTCTCCCTCAGCCCCTATATAGACTGATCCATCTGGCATATTTTGCCCAAAACCTTTGATATTTAATTTTTCAGCTTGTTGCCTGGTAAAGTCTCTAAAAAAGACACCTTGGACTAAACCAAAGATGCGAATATTAAAGTGCTTGATCATCTCGGGCAGTTTTTAATAACTTTTTATTAAATAATTTATTCTCTATTTGCCGGAAAAGATGGCCCCAGTTGATACGGTGCATTATTTCTACTGAGATAACATAAAAAACAATGGCATAAATTATGCCAGTTAAAACATCCAGCACATAATGTTCTCCTAGATAAATAATGGCTAGCCAAACAGATAAAACATAAGGCAGAAAGTATAAAGCCTTAGTTTTAAAATAACGGTAGGCAAAAAGAAAGATCAATAGTGGCCAAGCTGTATGAACAGAAGGAATAGCTCCTACAGGATTAGGGTTAAGGTTATGATAAACAGTCACGAGGTCTAAATTGGTAGAAAAGACCTCCAGGACTTGATCTAAAATCTTAGTGACCCCTACAATATATCCATCTCTTTGGGCCATCCAAGGTGGGGCAGCAGGAAAGAGCAGATAAGTGACAAGGGCAGAATAGGAAAGAAGAGAGATGCCAGTGACAAACTCCTTAAAGTATCTTCTATTATTTATCCAGAGTAAAAACCCAAAACCTAAAGGTAAGATGAAATGGAGAAGATATAAAAAAGCAGCTCCGTAATCATACCAAACTACCTGGCTAGTATTAAAAAATTTTTCCTGCAGGGTTACAGTAGGTAGTGTCTGAAAAAGCTTTTGATCAAAGTTAATAGCCTCAAGATAGTGAGTGCCGGAATTTAAATTTCCTGCCAGTTCCCTTAAAAAATCATAGGAGATTAAAATAAAGAGGAAGGGGGTCCAATCAAAGATAAAGTTTCTGGTTTTTTTAACCAGAAGGCTCCCTAAAAGCAGCACAAAGGCATATCTCTCCGGTGAAATAGCTATACCCTGGAAAACCATCAAAACAGTGACGGTAAAAATATAGAGACTAAACAGCAGGAAGATAAATAATCGGTGCTTCATCAGTAACTGTTGATATGAGTAGTCAAGATGAATATTATCATACCTAGGGGGGTAATTACAGCCTAAATTACCTTTCAGTCTTAATTTTTCCCAGCTTCTCTAGTTTTAAAGTTAGCTCTTCTGGGGGAAAATGGGCAAGGTCAATGCTTTGTTCATGAGCTACTACTAAACCTTGGATAATCTTGCGGGCTTTAGCAGCATCCTCCTTTTTTAAATATTTTAAATTAATGGAGTTTTCCGTAAACCCTTTATCAATAATGGTCAGTTTGGCAAAAAAAGGATCTGTTTCTATAAAAACATCGCCAATATCTTTAATCATAATGCTATGGACTCTGCCTGAACTAAAAAATTCTTTGCTGATAATATTTACCTTGTTAGTGTCGATAATGATCTGATCAGGAAAGAAATCAAAAGGAAAGATGGTGGATAGTTTAAATAAAGGGTTTTCTGCTTCTTCAATTAACTCCTCCATTTTTGCTTCAGCTTGGGCCTTGGAATTTTGAGCTTCCTCAGTTGGCTTTTCTTCTACTTTTTGAGCTTTCTGAGGTGGTCTTCTCTTAGGAAAGTGATTAAAATGGATCTCTCCATGGGCGAGCATATTTAGGTCATCTTAAGGAGGCAAGATGAAATTGAGGTAAACAAACTGTAAGAAGGAAGTGAAAAGTGGTATCCTTCAATGTATGGAGATAAGATCAGCTACAAAAGATTTTTCAGTTGAGACAGGAGAAGGTTCCAAAAGTGGTAAGGAAATTTTAGAGCAGCTTTCCAAAACTGGAAAATTTGTCTTTCATGGTTCTCCTCAAAAACTAGAAAACTTATAACCCCGTCAGCAGATGCAATTTAATAAAAAAACCGGCCAGTCTGAGCCAGATGGTAAGCCTGCAGTTTGTGCTGCTGTAAACCATGAAGCGGCAATTTTTCTAATACTAAGCTGTCTTAAGGTTCTATGCGTTTTAAGTGAGGTATCTTTTTATAATCAAGATCATAGGAGAAAATAATCTTTGACTCAGTTTGAAGTGTCAAAGCAGCTAGAAAAGCGTCTGAAAAGTCAATATTATGTGTAACATATAAATCTAAAGCTTTTATTATTGCTTGTTTATTATCAACTTTGAAATTAGGAAGCTTTAACAAGACAGAAAGGGTATCATGGATATTAACTCTGGGGAAATGATATAGTCTGGGAGAAGAAAGAACATAAACTGTGTCAGCTATAACTGTATCTGGAGCCAAGATAAGCAGTTCTCCCTTTTCTACCTGCTCAAATAGCTTAGCTGCAGCCTGTTGTTTTTTTACATCGTCGGAGGTTAATAACCGAATTATAATATCCGTATCTAGGTAGGGATCAGCGGGTGGGTTATCGGCCATACTTTTTACTAAGACGATCTGCTTGAGCTATCTGTTTAACTTTTTCCCATGATAAAGGTTTTGTTAAAGAGCCAGCTACTCCCTTTAAAGATTGGATATCAGGGTATTTAGCTGGAGTTACTTTAACTTCACCACTGGATTCAATAACAAAAGCAATTTTATCATTACTCTTTATTCCCAAATGCTTCCGGACTTTAACAGGGATAGTTACTTGCCCTTTACTACTAATGGTAGAAATTTCTTCTTTTCCTCGATTATTAGGAGAATATGTTTGCATAGTAAAGACTTTATACCATACTCTTTACTATATGTCAATAGGTAAAGAATTAAAGCAATCCTTTTTTCTTGAGGGTTTCTAAGCCTTCCTGGATTTTTTGGCTAGGTTTCTTATTGGTAGAAGTTTATGCTAGTATTAATTTATGCTGCCTATTTTTAAAACCCATACTCCTTTGCCCGCCTCAAAAAAAAGCGTTCCTTCATTGTTTATCAAACACTTAGAAGAAGTAGGAATCGAGGATGTTCCAGAGGTGGGTGGTAAAAATGCTTCTTTGGGGGAGATGTTACAAGAGCTTATCCCGAAAGGTGTGAAAATTCCCGGCGGTTATGCCGTCACAGCTTCTGCTTATAGGTATTTCCTTGATGAAACAGGGCTAACGACTTTTATCAGAAAAACATTAGATGGTTTAAACACTCATAATCTCTCGGATCTGGCTTTAAAAGCTAAATTAATTAGAGAAACTATTAAAAAAACCAATTTTCCTAAAGAGCTAAAAGAAGCTGTTACCGAAGCGCATAAAGAAGCTGAGAAAAAATATGGCCAGCACTCTGATTTTGCTGTGAGGTCCTCTGCCACTGCGGAAGACTTACCCGATGCTTCTTTCGCTGGAGAACATGAAACTTATTTAAACATTAGGGGGATAGAAGACATTTTAAAGTATATTAGGGAATCTATGGCCTCTTTATTTACTGATAGAGCTATTTCTTACCGGGTAGACAAAGGGTTTGATCATCTTAAAATTGCTTTGTCAGTGGGAGTGCAAAGAATGGTTAGATCAGATCTGGGCTGTTCTGGGGTAATGTTTACCCTCGATACTGAAAGCGGCTTCCCTGATGTGGTGTTAATTAACGGTTCTTGGGGTTTAGGGGAGATGATTGTCCAAGGAGAGGTGACCCCCGATGAGTTTTTAGTTTTTAAAGGTACCTTGGGGCAAAAAGATTATCAACCGATTATTAATAAAAAATTGGGTGTGAAAAACCAAAAGATGGTTTATTCTGATAAAACCCCCACTAAAATTATTGCCACCTCCCAAAAAGAGAGGCAAACTTTTGTTTTATCAGATAAAGAGATTTTGCAGCTGGCTGATTGGGCAGTCAAAATTGAGGATCATTACAGTAAAAAACATGGCAAGTGGACCCCTATGGATACTGAGTGGGCCAAAGATGGTAAAAGCGGGGAGCTTTTTATGGTTCAAGCTAGGCCGGAGACGATCCATTCCGTGCGGGATTTTACAAAGATCAAAGAGTATGTGAGATTAGAAGAGGGCAAGGTAATTACCCAGGGAGCTTCAGTAGGCAGCAAAATAGCTGTTGGCAAAGCCAGGGTGGTTGGTGATGTGTCAGCAATTCGTCAATTTAAAGCTGGTGAGATCTTGGTAACAGTTATGACTGATCCTGATTGGGAACCAATTATGAAAATTGCTTCTGCCATTGTTACTGATCAAGGCGGGAGAACTTCCCATGCGGCTATTGTTTCCCGGGAGCTTGGGATTCCGGCTATTGTAGGGAGTGTTAATGCAACAGAGAAAATTAAAACCGGCCAAACTATCACCGTTGATACTACCGGTAGTGAAGGATTTGTTTTTGCCGGGGTTTTGAAATTTACCATTGAAGAGCATGACGTCAAAGATTTTCCCCGGACTAAAACTAAAATTATGATGAATATTGCCACACCGGAGAGTGCTTTTGAAAAATCATTTCTCCCCAACGATGGGGTAGGACTGGCCCGGGAGGAATTTATTATCGCCTCTGATATTGGTATCCATCCCATGGCCTTAATTAATTATGCAACACTTTCTCCAAGTTTAAAAAGGCAGATTGATCAAAAAACTGTGGGGTATGAGGATAAAATCCAATTTTATGTGGATAAGCTAGCTTATGGAATTGGCAGGATTGGTGCAGCATTTTATCCGAAAAAAGTCATTGTCCGGTTTTCTGATTTTAAAACTAACGAGTATCGTTTACTAATCGGCGGGGAGATTTATGAGCCTGCTGAGGAAAACCCGATGATCGGCTGGCGGGGAGCTTCCCGTTATTATCATCCCCAATTTGCCCCAGCCTTTTTACTGGAACTTCAGGCTATCAAAAAGGTCAGGCAGCAAATGGGGCTTAGTAATGTTTGTGTGATGGTCCCCTTTTGCCGGACTGTTGAGGAAGGGAGAAAGGTCAAGGAGTTGATAGAGAAGGAGGGACTAAATAATGATGATTTAGCAGTTTATGTGATGTGTGAGATCCCTTCCAATGTTATTTTGGCCGATGAATTTTTAAAAGTTTTTGATGGGATGAGTATCGGCAGTAATGATTTAACTCAACTTACTTTGGGTATTGAAAGAGATGGCAATGAAAGAGTCCGCGGTATTAGCAATGAAAACGATGCAGCAGTGAAGATTTTAATTAGTGAAGTAATTAAAAAGTGTCAAGCCAAAGATAAATATATTGGTATTTGTGGTCAAGCCCCTTCTGATTACGAGGATTTTGCCCAGTTTTTGGTCAGTGAGGGAATTGGCAGTATTTCTCTAAATCCGGATACAGTTATTAAGACTACTTTAAAAATTTATCAACAGGAGAAGAAAAGGAAGTTGGGTAAGGGTGATGAAAATAGATGATATTACCCTAAAAATTATCCCTGATTCCCGGAGTGAGAAGACTTTAGAAGTCGAGATGAGCTTGGAGGGGCACAAGGTAGTGGCTAGTGTCCCTTCCGGAAAGAGTAAAGGCTCAAACGAAGCCTTTGTGTTAGAACCAGAGGAAGCTTTAGAAAAATTTACTGAGATTAAATTTAATTTGTTTACCCGGCAGTTTTCTACCCTAGAGGAATTTGATAATTACCTTATCTCTTTAGACAATACTCCTAATAAACAAAATTTAGGTGGGAATTTAATTTTGGTCTTAAGTCTTGGTTTTACTAAGCTTTTGGCAGCATCTCAAAATTTGGAGATTTATCAATTAATAGCTGGGATAATTGGTCACAAGATTCAAAAATTACCACTGTGTTTTTATAATTTAATTGAAGGAGGGGTTCATGCTAAAAACTCCTTACCTTTCCAAGAGTATTTGTTGGTTCCCCAAACTGTTTCTCCTAAATTCAGTCTAGAGTTGGCCCAAAAGGCCATAAAAATTTTAGAAGGGAAGAAGTATCAAAGATATGGAAAGGTAACTTACGGAGATGAAGGTGGTTTTACCATGCCTTCGGATAACCCCAGAGAGGGTTTGGAACTTTTACAAGAAGTAAGATCTGGTATAGATACTCACAGCAAATTAAGTTTAGATGTAGCTGCTTCAGTGTTGTTTAAAGATGGCAAGTATCAGATAGGAGAAAAGTTACTGGATGAAAAAGAAATGTTAAGTTTGTATCATAATTTTGCTTCAGATTTTCCCCTGCTTTCCATAGAAGATCCTTTCCAGGAAGATGATTGGCAGGGATTTGAAGATATTAGAAGACAATTGGGGAGTAAAGTGTGGGTTGTGGGAGATGATTTAACCACTACCAACCCTCAAAGGATTACCCAAGCTTATCAAAAAGGAGCAGTCAATGCTGTTATCATCAAACCTAACCAAATTGGTTCAGTGACAGAAACTATCAAAGCTGCTACTTTAGCTCAAAAATATGGCTGGAAAGTTATTGTCTCCCACCGCAGCGGAGAAACAATGGATACTTTCATTGCTGATTTGGCAGTGGGACTGGGAGCCGATGGTTTAAAGAGTGGCTGTCCCTTGCAAAAAGAAAGGTTAGTCAAATATCAAAGGTTGATAGAGATAGAAGAGATGCTTTAATGGACTATATTTTTAGGATTACCCTGTAAGAAAGATTTGATATTTTCCTCGGTGGTTTCCAGGATAGCAAACTCTGCCTCTTTAGAGTAAAAGGCCATATGAGGAGTAATAATTACTTGAGGTAAGTTAATCAAAATATGATTATGCAAAATCGTTTTCAATTCCTCGGCAGACTGAGTATTTTTGGCCAAGACCTCCATTTCATCTTTTAACTCTTTTTCTTCTTCTAAAACATCCAAAGCTGCTCCTCCCAGATGATTTTGAATTAAAGCTTGAAATAAGGCTTCAGTTTCCACAACCTGACCCCGGGCGGTGTTGATAAGCAAGCTGCCTTTTTTCATCAGGAAGATGTTCTGCCGGTTAATCAAATGGTGAGTCTGCTCATTGTAGGGAGTGTGTAATGTCACCACATCGGCAGTTTTTAAGAGCTCTTCTAAGGAAGTGTACAAAAAATTGTGTGTTCTGGCTAACTCTTCGTTAGGAAAAGCGTCGAAAGCTAAAACTTTCATATTAAACCCTTGGGCAATACTGACTACATTAGAGCCGATTTTCCCGGTGCCAATTACTCCCAAGGTTTTACTGCATAAATCAAAGCCTCTTAACCCTTGTAAGGTAAAATCTTCTCCTACTTTAACTCTGTAGGCTGCTTGATAGATCTTTCTTGATAAAGCTAGCATTAGCCCAAAAGTATATTCAGCCACGGTGTGAGAACCATAAGCTGGAACATTAGCCACCATAATATTTTTACTTTTGGCAAAGGGAAGATCAATGTTATCAAAACCGGTTGATCGGGTAGTGATCAGTCTTAGTCTGGGAAAAGCAGTTATTACTTTCGGTGTGACTTGGCAGTTGACAAAAACGGAGATAATATCAAAATCTAAAATCTGAGGGAGAGATTCTTCTGTCAGCGGTTTATCAATAAAAATCAGTTCATACCCCGGAAGATTTTGAATAAAATAATCTTTTTTTTCTGTCTCGGTAATTTCAAAGAAGCCAATTTTCATTTCTCTTTTCATTATAGGAGTTTTTTTATGGCAATGACAAGTTATTGCTGTATAATGCACATGTCTATGGCCTTAAAAACTGAACAACGTTTAGCTGCCCAATTTGAAATAGTCCGCGTTTTATCGCAGCATCAAAGTCATGATAAAAGTATCAGTGAGGTTTTAGGGGTTATTGGCAGATTATTAGGGTGGACTATGGGAGCTTTGTGGGTTGTGGATAAAAAGAAGAACCTTCTAGTCTATCATCAGCTATGGTCCATTTCGCCCCATAAAATGGCTAAGTTTGAAGAGGCGACCAAAAAGTTTAAATTCAGCAAAGGGGTTGGTTTACCGGGCAGAGTCTGGGCTGCTAAAAAGGCTTGCTGGATCGAAGATGTAACCAAAGATAGTAACTTTCTCAGAGCCAGGGCAGCTTCAGCAGCAGGGTTACACGGGGCTTTTGCTTTCCCCTTAATTTACCGGCAAAAAGT
This sequence comes from Candidatus Daviesbacteria bacterium GW2011_GWA1_41_61, assembly GCA_000997385.1. GTDB lineage: Bacteria > Patescibacteriota > Microgenomatia > Daviesbacterales > UBA10151 > GWC1-40-9. Next base: position 363,805 of record LCBT01000001.1, on the reverse strand, counting down.
GTTGGGAGTTATCGATTTTTTCCATCATCAGATAGTAACTCCCGATTTAGATTTATTGGAGATGATGAACTCTGTAGGCCACCAAATTGGTTATTTTTTAGCTCATAAGGCTGTAGAAGAAGAGCGGGAGATATTATTAAAGGAGGTAGAGAAAGCCCGGGAGAAGGCTGAGCAGGTAGCTATTGAGTCTGAAGAAAGGGCCAGCGAGTTAGATGCAGTCTTTATGGCTTTAGTTGATGCTCTACTAGTTTATGATGTCAAAGGGGTAGTAGTAGGAGCTAATTTTTCCGCCATGAGAATGTTTGGTTTTAATCCTATCGGCCAAGATCAAGTGAATCTGTCTATCAGTCTACAGTCGCGGCACCGCCGGGGCGAGATAATCAGTAAAGATGAGATGCTCTCTACCCAGGCTTTGAAGGGGAACGTTATTTCCAGTAAACATTTGATCTTAAAAGACGCTAGCGGTAAGGATATCATGGTGGTAGCTTCGGCATCTCCTATCCGCCACCGAGATAAGGTTACGGGTGCAGTGGTAATTTTGCACGATGTCTCGGAAAGCTGGCAGGTAGAAAAACAAAAAGATACCTTTATCGCCACTGCCAGTCATGAAATTAAAACTCCGGTGACCACAATTAAAGCTTTTATTCAGATTTTACAAAAGAGGTTAGATAAAAGTGAGGAGGGAGAAGCCAGCCGGTATTTGTCTAAGGTTGATTTGCAACTCAACAGACTAACAGGGCTGATAGAAGAACTTTTAGATGTCACCAGGATTGAGGCGGGAAAGCTGGATTTACATTGGGAAGAGTTAGACATTGATGAATTAGTCAATGAAACTGTGGAAGATTTTCAAAGGATTGCTGACACGCATTGTCTAATCAGGCATGGCAGAGTAGAGTCTACCATTATGGGAGACCGGGACCGTCTAAACCAAGTGTTGATTAATTTGATCTCTAATGCTATTAAATATTCTCCTCAATCTAATAAAATCGTTGTCCGGACGGCCAAAAAGAAAAACGAAGTTGTGGTCAGTATCCAAGATTTCGGTATTGGTATTCCCAAAAAAGACCGCCCTCAAATCTTTGAACGCTTTTACCGGGTAAAAAATGCCACCGGTGAAAGATTTGGGGGTTTGGGCTTAGGTCTTTATATCTCTTCCGAGATTATCCTAAAACATGGTGGTAGAATAGGAGTAAGGAGTGAAGAGGGAAGAGGCTCGACCTTTTTCTTTACCTTACCCCTTAAAGGGAAAGAGGATTAATTTAAAAATGAGTAATGCGGCCTTAAAAGACAGTGGTAAAAAAAGAGTCATGGCAGTTGATGATGACCTGGGTATTTTAGAAGTTATTAAAATTATCTTGGAGGATAAAGGATATGATGTTTTAGCAGTTGCCGATGGGAGGGTAGTTAAAAAAAGGGTTAAAGATTTTCTGCCAGAAGTTATTTTAATTGATTTGTGGATGTCAGGGATGGATGGACATGAGGTGACTAGGGAGCTAAAAAAAGATAGTAGTACCCAACATATTCCAGTTGTTGCTATTTCCGCTTTAAGCCATGGGGAGAAGATTGCCAAGGAAGCAGGAGCTGATGATTTTTTAGCCAAACCTTTTAATATAGATGATCTAATAGCGTTAGTTGAAAAATATCTTCTAAAAAAACAGTAACTGGATTATAAGAGTTAGGAAAGTCCAAAATAGCCTATTGTGAGGTTTCTTTTTGAAAAACTGGACTAATAAGAGTATAATCCCCCTAATATAGTCTAAACTATGGGTAATGAAGCCAAATCTTTAGTTCCCAATCTCTCAGCTGACAGCGTCAGTAAAAATAATGCTGTTTCTAATTTTCCTCATACTGATAGGGAGTTTTTTAGTTCACAATCTTTTAGAGAAATAATTACCAGAGGAGTTAAAAATGTGGCTCCCTTGCCAGATGAAGGTGGAAGTTTACTAGACCCCAGACTTTTAGCAGCTACAGAAGAATATAAGATCAATCTGGTAGAGGTAGTTCTCCCCGACAGTGATTTCAATGAATTTCAAGTAGCAGCAGATGCCTGTGCGACACAAGTAGATGTAGGAAAAAGTGTCGAGGAATTAACTAAAAGAAAGGGGTATAAGATTGAAAGAGGAGCAATTTTTAGCAGATTTGATGATGGTCTTAAAGATATCCCAGGGGGATCTAGACCTTATGAGGAAGCAGGGGTAATTGTATTGTGGCAAAATCCAGATATTCTCAATAAACAAACGGGGACCCAGATACTTAACTCTGTTTTTGGGGTAGAGTCTTTGAATATTCCAACAGAAGGGAAAAATGATGAGGTAGTAGATTTGACAGTTTATGGAGAAGATGGAAGCCAGAGAACTATTAATATGCTTATTGTAAAAAGACAGGGTAACTTAACAGCAGGAGAACAATCTGTACCAGTAAAAGTTAGTCAAGGAACAACTGTAGATAATCAATCCCAAGCGGATCAGAGGACAGATTCTAATATTAATTTCCAATGGGCTTCAGTTAATTTTGATCCAAGTAAAATTTAATTTTTTTAAAGTAATCCTTTTTTCTCTTCTTGGTAAATGGTAAAATTGCATATAATCATTCAAATAATACGGGGATTAGTTCATCGGCAGAACGCCGGGCTGGGGGTCCGGATGTAGGGAGTTCAATTCTCCCATCCCCGACCGAAAGTGAATCCGCAAAGTTGAGCCTGGAGTGACTCTGCGCGGGTGGGGGCGCGCAGAGCTCTGCAAAGCCCTTTTTGTAAACTGGGACAAGCCGCCGATCAGTTAAAAAGAAGTTCGAGCCGACAGTTTTTCCGAAGATTGCTAAATCTTCGGATGTATTTTTTGAGCGCGCGATTTTTATTATTATAGTCCGGCTACACCGGACAAGACAAACCTCAAATGTTTTCTTGCCCCAACCTACCCAGCGCGAAAACTTTTTTTACTCCCTTATTATACAGAAAATTTAGAAAGGCTGGAGGTAGTTGGCTAATTTCCACCATTTTGGCCAATTTACTGAAAATTTTGACAGACAGTTATTTTTATTTTGTAAATCTAAAAAGATGTACATTTAGTTTCTCCCTCTGCGGGAGCTACACATTCAATAATTTTTTTAATATTACCTGTATTTGCATCAACTTTGCTTATTGAGCTATATGTTGTAGTATCACCTCCACCACATCTAATATAAAAATTATTATCCTTGGTAATTGCTATGATATCGCTACATGATGAATACCAACCAGTTATTTGTGGGTCTTTTGCTTTGATATCTACCTTGTCACCATTCAATTGGATTAGTTCAAGTGGACCACCGCTATAAGTAGCTAAGATGTATTCTTTGTTCTCGCTTGTTAAACAGTATTCAAAACCCCTAAATCCTATTCTTGGATCGTTGTTTAGAACCCGGTATAACTGTGCTCCTATGGGAATCTCATAGGATTTACTTGTATTGTCTTTACCGATAATATTATAGTGATAACTTGCGTTTTTTGGGTCTTGATAAATATCATAGCTACACTTAAAGTCCGCTAAATTGCCATCAGAAATCTTATCTAAAGGGCTATAAAAATCTTTTGAAGTGTAACTGGATTGAGCGGTTTTATCATAATTTCTTTTTGTGTAATCAGGTCTTGTAAATGCTTCTTTGGGAAAATATTGATAAAAGGGAGTCTTAATTGCAATGTTTGTTAATGAAGAATCAAAAGCTATAGTAGAGATTATCTTCTCAATATCACTTTTATATTTTGGGTCTTCAAAGTGGGCATAAATCGTATAGACGCTTTTTATTTTAGGATCGTAGAAGAAGTAATATTCATTATTTTTGACAAACCAAAAATTCCTTGCTTGTGTCTTTGGCTCAGTAGGCAAATCTGTTATTAATGACATTTTCTTGACTTTGTAATTCCCTAATGTTTCCTCAGTAATAACGACATCTCTATCCTTAAAATCTAAGCTATCTTTAATGGCTTGTATTTCCTGATCTATTGTTTCGTCTTTGCTATTGATGTGAAATACGAGATAGTAATTAAATGAATCACAAGAGTTTGGTGTATCTACCGATATACTAGTTAGACTTAATATTTCAATATCAGAATTAGCAACTGGCTTTTGGCCGCAGATAGAACCTTCAAGTGACAGGTTAGGATGTTTAAAAGTAAATCCATATTGTTTATTGGTATATGTTTTCCAATTTGCAGTTTCATTTGACGATATTGGTTGAGTTGAAGTAGATGTTGCTTGAGGAGAATATTGGTTCGGGTTTGAATTCTTATTCATTGTTAACAAATATCCTCCTGCCCCAATCACGACAAGAATAGTAACAACGGCACCAAGAATAAGAAGAAAGTTGCCCCTTTGATTTAAAAAACTTTTATGTACAGACTCATTTTCAAGATGAGCTTGAGCCATAGGTAATTCTTGAGGAATTTTATCTGTTTCCATATGCTTACAGTATTTCATAAAAATGGCTGTATTACAATTGGAATTTTAATCTTCCTGATAAACTTATATCTTCTGATTTAGTTTGCATTAGATAATCATTCTTGCTTTAAGATTCTTTAACTGCTAAATTTTTCGTGGACTCAGTTTTAATGGAAATTGCTTTTTTTAATGGCGCAATCGGACAGTTGAAAGCAATTTCTTGCTGAGTCCACCGGTTGCGCCTTTTAAGTGAAAAAACAAAAGAAAAAAGTTCTTTAAAAAATTTTCGCGTTTTTTGTCCGCCTATGGCGGAGTTCAACCGACAGTTTAAGAGCTTCGGCCGAAGGTCGAGCGGATGAGCGAAGCTCCTGCTTCGCAGTAAGGTGGCGCGCGTAGCGCGCCTACCGATTCGACTTGAAGCGAGTTCGAATTTTTCGATATAACTCGACTGAAAGGGAATCCGCAAAATTGAGCCTGGGTAGATGGGGAAGATGTTAAAAGATATAATTGTATTCAAGGGATCCCTGAAGAAATTACTCAAGCAGTTAAACTTTACTCCCACAATTAACTACTCCTAATCCTCTACTCTATTTAATATGTATTTATGTATCCATACAACAAAATTAGACTAAAATTGGGGATTGACAACGTTTCGGGTTTTGTTATTATGTATAAATATGGCCATAGATAATAAAGATGCTAAAAAAGCTGCCATTTTAGCTGCTATGCAGCAAATTCAAAAACAGTATGGCACGGGTTCAATTATGAGGCTTGGTGAAAGAGCGGAAAAACTGGCGGGCAGTGTTATCTCCACCGGTTCTCTAGCTTTAGACTTAGCCTTAGGTGTTGGCGGCTTACCAACGGGCAGGATCATTGAAATCTATGGACCTGAAGCTTCCGGAAAAACTACCGTGGCTTTGTATGTTATCGCCCAGGCCCAGAAAAAAGGCGGGGCTGCAGCTTTTATTGATGCTGAACATGCCTTAGATCCCCAAAGAGCTCAAAGAGTGGGAGTCAACTTAGACGAGCTTTTAATCTCTCAACCAGACACCGGCGAACAAGCTTTAGAAATTGCTGATACGCTAATACGTTCTGGAGGTATTGATGTGATTGTCATTGATTCGGTAGCAGCCTTGGTTCCGAAGGCTGAGATTGAGGGTGAAATGGGAGATGCAGTGATGGGAATGCAGGCAAGGTTGATGTCCCAAGCTTTAAGAAAGCTTACCGGGGCTATTTCCAACACTAACACTATTGCTATCTTTACCAACCAACTTCGTCAAAAGATTGGAGTGATGTTCGGCAACCCGGAAACCACTACCGGAGGGTTGGCTCTGAAATTCTACGCTTCGGTCCGGCTGGATATCAGAAAGATTGAAAATATCAAAAATGGAGATGTGGTGGTAGGATCCAGACATCGGGTGAAGGTGGTGAAAAATAAGGTTGCTCCCCCATTTAGGATTGCTGAGTTTGATATGGATTCTGATGGCATCTCTCATGAAGGGGAGCTTTTGGATGTTGGGATTGAACTGGGAATCCTGCAAAAATCTGGGGCTTTTATTAAATGGGAAGAACAATTATTGGGTCAAGGCAGACAAGCAGCAATAATTACCTTGAAAGAAGATAAAAAACTGGCGGAAAAACTGGAAAAAGATATTAGAGACAAGTGGGGTAAACAAGAATCCGGTAAAGAGTTAGTGGTGGGTAAAGAAGAAGGGGAAGAAGGTTTGGTTGAGGAAGCGGGTTAGCTTGCTGAATGCCTAAAATTATTTCAGTAGAACCTCAGAAAAAGAATCCTAGAAGATTTAACATTTTTTTAGATGGAGTATTTGCCTTTGGGGCAGATGAAGATTTGGTGGTAAATTACCACTTAGTTCCGGGTAAGATTGTGCAACCTCGGGAGTTGGAGAAGCTGCTTTTTGAATCAGAAGTGGGAAAACTAATGGAGCGGATGTATGGCTTATTTTCTGTCAGAATGCGTTCCGAGAAAGAAGTCCGTGACTATCTAAAGAACTTGTCTTTTAAAAGGAAAACTAAAGGTAAAGAAGAAATTTCAGATTTAGTGATTGACATTTTAGTAGAAAGATTAAAGCAAAAAGGGATGCTCAATGATTTGGAGTTTGCCAAAGCTTGGGTAGAAGGAAGAAGGAGAAGTAAACAAAAAGGGGTGAGGGCTTTAAAAGCTGAGCTTTATCAAAAAGGTATTGATCGAGAGATAGTGGAGGAGGTTCTTCGACTCGCTGACGCTCGCTCAGGACAAGTTTCTGAGGAGGACCTTGCGAAACTTGCTTTGGAAAAAAAGATGAAATCATGGAAAAATTTACCAGAACTGGAGTTTAAAAAGAAGGCTATAGAGTTTTTATTAAGGAGAGGGTTTGAATACTCTATAGTGAGAGTTGTAGTTGCAAAGTTGGGGCAAAAAAGGTAAACTATTGGTAAGTAAGGAAACAAAAAGTAACATGAGGAAAGTTTGTTTAGAGTTGAAAACTGAAGACTTCACTCTTTTGAGCCACATTTAATCGGCTTGACTTTTTAATCCCTTATTTAAAATTTATGCAAAAGACTTTTGGTTCTACACAACCAGCTCAATCTTCAAGTGCCTCTCAAGGCGAGTTTGGCCAACGTGAAGCAGATTTGGCTAAAAGAGAAGGGATTTTAGAAGAAAGAGAGAGGTTGCTGGCCCAAAAGCATGAGGCTTTAGATGAAAAGTTAAAGCAGGTTGAAGAAAAAAGAAAAGATTTAGTCTCCAAATTAGAAAAATCTTCCGGGATGTCCGCAGAGGAAGCTAAAAAAGTCCTTTTGGAAAGTGTCGAGAAAGATTTAGCTGCTGAAATTTCTAAAAAGATAAAAGGGGCTGAAGATGAGATAAAACTTCATGTCGATGAAAAATCCCGACAGATCTTATCTGAGGCGATGCTCCATGGGGTAACAGATTATGTAGCTGAGTTTACCACCTCTCAAGTCAGACTTCCTGATGATGAGATGAAGGGCAGGATTATCGGTAAGGAAGGAAGAAATATTAGAACTTTTGAAAATTCTACAGGGGTGGATGTTTTAATGGATGAAACCCCCGGAATTTTGATCCTGTCTTCTTTTGATCCGGTGAGGCGGGAAATTGCCAAGATTTCTTTGGAAAGGCTAATACAGGATGGGAGAATTCAACCGCAAAGAATTGAAGAGATAGTGGAGAAAACTAAAGAGGACGTAGAGAAATTGATGTGTCAGGCTGGGGAACAACTCTGTCATGAAGTGGGTGTTTATAACTTGCCTTCAGAGCTGATTTGTCTTTTAGGAAGGTTTAAATACCGTTACTCTTATGGCCAAAGTATGATCCAACACACCATGGAAGAAACCAGGATTGGAGTAGCTTTAGCCAAGATGCTGGGAGCTAATGCCAGTGTGGTGAAGTTAGCCTGTCTACTGCATGATATCGGTAAGATTATTGTTGATGAGGATGAAGGCACCCATGTTGAAAAAGGGGTTCAAATTGCCAAGAAGTTTGGCATGCCCCAAGAGATAATTAATGCCATCTCTGAGCACCATGAGGACAAACCTTTTTCTGCTGTTGAATCAATCATTGTTTATATTGCTGACGCTATCTCCGGAGCCAGGCCTGGGGCCAGACGTGAAGATGTGGAGGATTATATTAAAAGAATTGAGGATATTGAAAGAATTGCCACATCCTATGAGGGTGTGGAATCAGCCTTTGCTGTAGCCGCTGGCAGAGAAGTGAGAGTGATCGTTTTCCCTGATAAAGTTTCTGACGAGGAATTACCAAAATTAACCCATGATATTGCTGAACATATTTCTAGGGAAGTGATGGTCCCGGGACAGGTTAAAGTAACAGCTATTAGAGAAGTTCGGGCTATAGAGTTTGCCTTGACTTCCTAGATAGTTTCTGATAAATTCTAAGCATTACTATGATAAAGAATATTGATTAACTTAAGAAGTTAACCATATTTTTGTCCATATTACATATGACCAAAAATGAACTGATCGAGAAGGTTGCCAAAAAATCCTCTTTAACTAAAAGGGCTGCCAGGGATGCTGTAGATTCTACCTTTAATCTAATAAAAGATGCTTTAGTCAGAGGAGAAAAGGTGGTAGTTTCTGGCTTTGGAACATTTTTAATTAGATCAAGGGCTGCCAGGAGAGGGAGGAATCCTCAAACAGGAGCAGCTATTCAAATACCTCAGAAAAAAACTCCAGGCTTTTCTGCCGGCAAAACCTTAAAAAGACAAATTAAATAGTTAATTTCTTTCTTGACTTCTCTACTCTACCATTATAGTATGAATCCATACATGTCAAAACCATCAACTGAGCATAATATTAATGTACCAGACCACCTCATTAAAGAGCTTTTAACAGACTCTGAGATTAGGATGGTTAAACAACGCCTGTTAATTATTAATCTTTTAGAGGAAGGATTGTCTATCAGGAAAATAGCCCAACAGGCTAAAGTAGGAACTGATACCGTGGTTAGAGTAGCCAGAATGGCTGAAAAAAGGGGTTTAAGAAGGCTTTTAGACAAACAACTTAAAACTAAAAAAAGTAAAACTCCCTGGATTTTTGGCAAATCAGAGTAAAATAACTTCTTTAATCTTCTATGGATAAACATAAACTTTTAGTCATTTTAGGGCCAACAGCTACGGGGAAAACTGATCTGGCCTTATCTTTGGCAAAGAAGTTTTCGGGAGAGTTAATTTCTGCTGATTCCAGGCAGGTTTATAAAGGGTTGGATATTGGAACAGGAAAACTTCCTGGAAGAGAGGTGGAGGTTAAAAGAGGTGATGGCTTTTGGGAGATGGATGGGACTAAAGTTTGGATGTATGATGTGGTGAATCCAAAACAGCAATTTACAGTCAAAGATTATGTCCTGCAAGCTGGTAAGATTGTGGAGGATGTAATTAAAAGAGGTAGATTGCCTATTGTAGTGGGAGGGACAGGTTTTTATGTTAAGGGTCTTTTGGAGGGCTTTGCTTCTTTAGATATTCCTATGGATGAGAATTTAAGAGGGGAGTTACAAAAACTTTCTTTAAAAGAACTTCAACAAAAATTACAATCACTCTCCCCTACCAAATGGGCAAGTTTAAATCAGTCGGATAAGAAAAATCCCCGTAGAATCCTCCGCTCCATTGAGATAATATACACGTATCCATACAGAAAGACAAATAAAAAGTTAAAAATTAAAAGTAAAAAATGGAATATGTTAAAAATTGGACTAACTGCTCCCCGACCGGTTCTATATGAACGAATTGATCTACGTTTGCTTTCCCGAATTCAACAAGGGTTGATTGAGGAAGGGGAGAATCTTCATGAAAAGGGTTTAAGTCTTCAAAGAATGAAGGAGCTAGGTTTGGAGTATGGGATGATGGCTGACCTTTTAAGTGGGGTACTTAGCAATGAACAATTTACTACTCAGCTTCAAACAAAAATCCACCAATATGCCAAAAGACAGATGACCTGGTTTCAAAAAGAACCAGATATTCATTGGTTTGATATAACAACTCTTACTTATCATGAGAAAGTAGAAAATTTAGTGGATTCATGGTACTATCCAGGTGATGACAAGAAAGATTGATATCTCTCATAAAACCATTTTCTTTGTGGCTGGGTTTTTACTCCTTCTGTGGGTGCTTTTTTTAATTTTAGATATTATCCTATTAATCTTTTTGGCCTTTATCTTAATGTCTGCTTTAGCCCCTTTGGTGGAAAGGTTAGCCAAATGGAAGATCCCCCGGCCTTTAGCCATTGCCCTGATCTTCATCCTGGTTATAGGGAGTTTTTCCAGCCTGATAGCGGTGGGACTGACTCCTCTTTTAAACCAAACAAGCAGTTTAACTCAAAGGTTAGCTGAAGCTACTTCCTCGTTACTTCAGACCAACTTTATTGATCAATCCATTGTCCGCCAAGAGTTCTCAGAGTTTTCCCGGCGGATCATTGATTTTATTCTTAGCTTTTTTGGGAATTTAATTGCCTTTGCTACAGTGGTTGTACTGACGTTTTATCTGCTTTTAGACCGGGAAAAGATAGAGAATCTTGTAGCTTCATTTTTTGCTGGTCGCCAGCAGCAGGTGGGAAAGCTTATTGGTAAACTGGAGGAGAAGTTGGGAGCTTGGCTGCGGGGGCAACTGTTCCTCTCGGTTTTAGTGGGGGTTTTCTATTATGTTGGTTTGGTACTTTTAGGGGTTGAGTTTGCCTTGCCTTTAGCTATTTTAGGAGCCTTGCTTGAGGTAGTGCCGGTAATTGGACCGATTATTGCGGCTATTCCCGCTATCCTGATCGCTCTTACTACCTCACCGTTTTTGGCAGCGATAGTAGCCGGACTTTATTTTGCTATCCAGCAGATTGAAAGTCACGTCGTAGTTCCTCAGGTGATGAAAAGAGCGGTTGGTTTAAACCCTATTTTAGTTATTTTAGCGGTGACCATTGGGGGTAGACTTTTAGGGATTGGTGGAGCTTTGCTGGCTGTACCAATAGCTGTGGTGATCCAAGTTATTTTAAGCGAAGTTTTAAAAACAGATATCGCCAGCCCTATTTGATAACTTTTCAAACTTCGGGTATAATATGGGCAGCTTAGGAAGTTGGATGATAGGGTGTATCGTTCCGGTATGCTCAGGAAAGTCCAGACAGCGCAGAGCAGGGTGCCCGCCGTAAGGCGAGGAGTCGTAAGACCTAGTTAGAGCAACAGAGACTAATGCCGGGTCAAGCCGGAGTGAAAAGGGCAATCCTCCCCGCTGTAATCCTAGAATTGACTGGGCTGCTCGCCCGATAGTCAAAGTAAGGAGCACCCGCCTAAAAAGGCGAGGTTAGAGTGACTTAAACCCTGATAAAATCGGGGTAAGCATCACTTTAAAGATAGATTTCATCTAGGTCGAAATTTTGACCAAAACAGAATCTGGCTTACAGACTTCCTAAGCGAACAAAAAGGGACCCACTTCTTACGGTCCCTTTTTGTTTACCAACAATTTGGAAAAAAAGCTCCACTTTCGGTACTAGCCTTTTCCCCATTTAAAAGCACCTATTTTGCGTGTGCTCTTTGCAGAAATGTCCCTCAAAAGCAGAGGTCTAGAGCAACTACTTTTTTTGGCAAGTCTACCTGTGCACCTGCAGACCTTCTTAGCATAAGACGATTTTTATCTTTTGTCAAATTTTATCCAGCTTTTTTGGGCAATTTGGGCTTCTTTAGAAGAAAGAATTTTAATAACAATTCCCATTTGGACTAAAACCCAGTCTCCAACTTTGACCGCTTCATCTCCTACCAAAGCCAAACGGGTCTGTCCGGGGTACTGAACTAAAACCTGCCGCTTTTCAACTTTGATGATTTTTCCAGGAATAGCTAAGCACATAATGAGATGTAATTACTCCCTAATTATACTATGGTAGACTAAATGTATGGATCAGCAGAAAAAGCTGGTAGTTGGTTGGTTTTCTTTTACCTGTAGTGAAGACAGCACTATTTTATTTACAGAACTACTAAATGATCATCTTGATGAATGGAAAAAAGTGGTGGAGTTCCGTTATTTAAAGGCTCTTAAATCAAAAAATGAAATTGCAGGTCTTGATGTGGCTTTTATTGAGGGAGCTGTCTCGTCGGATACCCAGGCAGAGGAAGTTAAAAAGATTAGGGGTCATGCCAAATATGTGGTAGCAGTTGGAGCTTGTGCCTGCACCGGGATGCCCTCTGCCAGCCGTAACGAATTTGTCAGTGACGAGGTTAATCAAAAAATCGCTTATTATCTACATCATTTTGATTACAGCCAGAAGGTAAAGAAACTGGATGAGGTAATTAAGGTTGATGATCAGGTGCCAGGTTGCCCCATGACTGTGTCAATATTTTTGGAGATCTTAACTAAATATCTGAAGCTTTTTAATATTTCCCCAGATGCATAACCGACAGATAACCATTGATAACATTACTAAAATTGAAGGTTCAGCAGGCCTTAAGGTGACTGTCGAAGAAGGCGTGGTGACGGATTTAAAATTTATTATTAAAGACTACCGGCGCTTTTATACCGAGGCTGTTAAAGGGAAACCCCTTATTGCGGTCCCTTCTTTTTTATCCAGGATCTGTGGCACTTGCTCGGTAGCTCATCTTTTTGCTGCTTTGGAGGCTTTGGAAAAATCCCAGGAGATTAAGGTGACAGAACAAACGAAACTGCTCCGCCGGCTGTCTTATGATGGCTTGATCATCCGGGACCATGCCCTGCACCTTTATTTTTTTGTACTGCCGGATATTTTAGGTATTGACTCAATTTTGGATATTCCTGATGACCCAGGCAACATCGGATATACCTTGCTTCATGACTCCTTTGATATCAAAAAAGCGGGAACTGAAATTACCAATGTTATCATTGGAGCAGCCATCCATGCCCCCCTGCCGACTATTGGCGGATTTTTAAAATTACCTGATCCAAGTTTATTCCCGCAGCTAATCTCCAAGCTGGAAGCGATCAGGCCGCAAGTTTTAAGGGGGATTAAGACTTTTTCCCAGTGGCCTCAGAGTTTAATGAGAAACTCTGATTATTTATGTTTAAGGAATGACCGGCAGTTTGATTTTCTCGAGGGGCAGATTATTAATTCCAGCGGTAAACGGGTACCTGAGGAGAAGTTCCATGACTTTTTAAAATCAGTGGTTATACCCTATTCTCAAGCCGAGGGTTATGTTTTTTCTGATTCCCATGAGGACTACCTGGTGGGAGCTTTGGCCAGAATTAATTTCAATAAAGATCTACTCCATCCTCAAACCAAGATGGATTGTCAAACTTATTTGCAGACATTCCCTTCTAATAATATTTATCATAACAATCTGGCTCAAGCCATAGAAATACTGCAATGTGTTGATGATGCCTTAGATATCCTCAAAACTATCCGCATTAATCAAGAGGGCCCGGTCAGAAAGTCTTTCCAGGCCGGAATAGGGGTCGGAGTGGTGGAAGCCCCCCGGGGTATTTTGTATCACAAAGCGGTAGTAGGTGAGAAAGGGCTGATTGAAGATTATGATGTGATTGTGCCGACTGCCCAAAACCAGATCAATATTGAAAGTGATTTAAAAAAATACTTCAATGAAAATTTGGATAAGGATGAACAAACTCTGCGTCTTGATGCTGAGAAGATTATCCGGGCTTACGATCCCTGCATGTCTTGTGCCACTAACTTTCTTAAGATTGACTGGATCAGAAAGTAGTTAATTTCTCCTTTTGGCGGCAAGCCGATAATAGTCACTTTTTGTAACTTATCCAGTTTTTTTAAGTACTTCAGTTGAAATCCTAAATCAAAATCATGGACCGAGGTTTTAGGCGATAAAGTTAATTTGTCCAGATCGTTTTCATCAATAATCTCTACTTTTTTTATCCCCTCAACTGTGTCTAAAATTACTACCTGTTTTTCATCAGTAAACGGTAAATCTTCATTTAGCTTGACTGTTGTAAACTCCACACCTTTGATCTTGTTTTGAAGTTTATCAGCTACTTGAAAGGCCAAATTGTCCTGGGGGAGGTCTTGATTTCCAAAAACATAAACTTTCATCTTTAAGTTTAATTTTACCATCACCATGTAGTATGATTTAAGGCGGATGAGTAAGAATCTACAATTGGTTTCCCGTTTTGCTCTGCCACCTAACTTCTTGGGTTATTGCGGAAAAGATAGTGCCCCGGCAAAATTTAAAAGATGTGTTATTGGGGGAGAGTGTCAAGAAATAGAGAAAGAGATTTCCAAATTTATCGGCCTTTATCCATACCTGAAAACGATCTCCGCCATTACTAATTTACCAATTTTTTCTTATGAGGTGATAGAAAGTTATTGGTTGGGAAATGATCAACTTAAAAAAGCCAAAGTGGAGGATTATCAGCTTCTTTTAGAGAACTTGGAAAAACAAGGGGTACCAGGTTTTTTGATAGAAGAACTAAAACAAAAGAAACCTAAGGTATTTATCCCTAACCACCTGTTTCAGGTGTTACACGTTGGGGTTGGCCGGGTCAGCGGGTCGGTTCCTTTTAATTTAGATTCCATTAATAACTGTATGATCCGTTGGGGGAAGGTGGAAAAGATAGTTGGCCCAAAAGCCCAGATCAGTTTAAACTCTTTAAAGGAAGAAGGTTTAGGTTATCAACTAACAGTCAGAGGTTGCAGTGTCCCGTTTGATAAGAGCTTTGTTCCCGGGCTGCAAATTGGCCACATTGTGGCGGTTCATTGGAATTTGGTGGTCAAGATTTTAACGAAGAAGGAAGAAGAAAAGCTTTCTTTTTGGACTAAGGAAACACTGCGGTTGTTGTTTTAAGAGTTTAAACTGTGGCTATCTTGGCCGTAGTTTTTAATCTTTTAGCGGCAAAGTAAAAGATTAAAAGACCTACCAGTATTAACCCAGATTGAAAAGCCATCTCTAAAGTCCAAACCCGGGTAATAAAAACTGCCGAGAGGATATTGGTGACTATGGTGGAGGCAACTAAAACCGAAGCGACGGTAATAGCCGGGGCCAGTTTTAAGGCCCGGTACCAACTCATTACATAACCTAAAAGTGTGGCTGCAGTGAGAATCATCCAAAACCATTGGCTGGGAGTAAGGACTAAAATTTTACCTAAAGCTGTGGGCTCTGTAACTACGGCAGTACTCAAAAGTATTAAAGACCCAAATCCCATCCTGGCTGCAATTACAATATCGGGATCAACTGAAGGTAATATTTTTTTGGCCAGAATATTTTCTATTGCCCAAAGGATGGTGGCGATAAGTATTAAAAGTTCTCCTTTAGAAAAGGCAAATCCTTGAAACCCTCCGATGATAAAATTGCTGCCAAATAAAAGCATCACTGCTAAAATTTGCCAGTTAGATAGTTTTTCTTTAAGAAAGACCACTGCCAGTATGGCCACCCAAAAGACTAAAGTTTTATGAATTAAAGCGCTGCTCGTGGCAGAAACTTCAGACAACCCGGTGAAAAAAAGATAAAAAGGGATTGATCCGCCCACAATACCGATTAATATTAAATAAAGTGATTCACGGCGGCTGAGGTTTTTAACTTCTTTCCACTTCCTGGTCAAAAGTAGAAGACCCAAAATTAGCAGTCCAACAGCGGTGTTTTTGGTGGCGGTAAAGACTAAAGGAGGGGTAATTATACCGACGGCAAACTTATTGACAAAGATGGCTACTCCGGAAATGAAAGCTGCAACTAAGGCTAAATATATTCCTCTAGTGTGGTTGGAGGTCATCTTAAAATAATTTAATACTACTCAGGCCAAATTTGATTATTGGTTTGGGTATCAACAATAACAATAGCTTTAGTTGGACAGGCCTGGGCTGCCATTAAAATATTATTTTCACTGTCAGTGCTACCTTGCTGGATAACAGCTTTATTTTCACCATCCAGCTGGAAAGTGGTAGGAGAAATGGCTACACAAGAGGCAGCTCCGATACAAAGACTCCGTTTAACCTGAACTTTATAATTCCCTATTTGGACTTCTTGGTCACCAGTTGGTTGTTCTGTAGGTTGATTTGGTTGATGACTAGTCCGGATTTGATCAGGATCAACTGGTGGCGTTGCTGGGGCTTGTGGATTGTTGGTTTGTTCATCCATGACTTTTTAAAGTATAAGGACCGAAATTTAAATTTGCAATAGCTGAGATGTCTGTTCAAAATGAGATTGATTTACTCAATTATTTTACATACTAAGGGTTAAAAGCAGATTCCATTGGGATACCTCTGTGAGTAAAAATATGTCTTCCATTGGACTCAATTTTGTACGAAGCATCCCTAGACCTAAGTGTCATCTCTCTATTTTTACTATCTAATTCTGCCCATTCAAGATCACGCATCCCTATAGCCATATCATTATATCTATCCCAATTATTTGGATAGGTAGTAAATATATGTAAATTCAAAGCTTTGCTTGGTTGTAATACACTAAGTTTAAACCTATTTCCACATGCTACTAATCTAGAAAAATCCCAAGATATAATTTCTTCAGGAGTACCTTTCACTCCTGCTCCTAAGGTAACAGGAATATGTCTTACTAACCCACCACCAGTATAATTCGAATCTCGGGAAGGAAGGGTAATTGTAAAAGGCTCAAATCCTTCTGGAAATACATCTTTCATTCGAACTACTTCCAATCTCCATTCAGCTAGGTATTCTTGTATATCACTTAATAATAAATCTTCAATTCTGACAAATCGTAATCCTAACCACTTTTCTTGATGTTGATGTTCTGCTGACATATTATCTTGGTTCTAACCCCCTTTCCGTAAATCACTCAAATCAGAAAGGGTAGCTTCTAATGACTCTACAAAGCCTTGAGTTAAACAGTTTCTATTTTGTTGAATATATTCATCACATTATATCACTCCATTCAATTTCTCTATCAATATCATTTTTTAGACTTAACGCCCACGAACAATCATTTCCCAAGTCTCTTTTTACTACGTCAATAGTTTCATAATCGGCTCGACGAAACCTGCTTGTTGGGTTTCCGCTGTTGTTTCAAATAACAATTGCTGTCCAAAATCTGGTGTATGTACTTCTCTAGCCATATGATTTAGAAATAATACCAGAACTATGAGCCAAAGTTCAAATTTTGAAGAAAAAAAAACCTTAAAAAATTTGAACTTTTTTTAATGGACTAAGTATATTTTTTAAGTAGCTCAGAGAGGTCTCTCCCCTTAGGAGAGCTTTCTATTAAGGGTTTTTCGGCTATTTGTAGCAACTGGGACTCGAAGGTAGGAGCTTCTACCTGGTAAAAAATCCCTAGGGGAATTTGTTTGACTCCCCACTGTAAGGATTTGTCAAAAGCGGCTTCTTTGCTGGAAGTGTCGTGGTTTTCGCCCAAGAAGTAAGTATTTTCCTGAAAGAAAGGATGAGTATACTCCTTATTCCAAGTAGTACAGGGTTGGAGGATCTCTACTACGGATAACCCTTGGTGCTCATTGGCTTGAATAATCAGCTCGGTTAACTTAGGTAGGTTGCCGCTATAACCCCGGGCTACAAAGGTAGCTCCAGAAGCTATGGCCAAACCTAAAGGAGAGATGGGCCAGTCCGGGTTACCCTGGGGGGTAGATTTAGATTTGAAGCTGTGAGGAGAGGTGGGGGTAGTTTGACCGGTGGTCAGCCCATAAATAGCATTGTTATGAAGTAAAACAGTTAAATTATGATTACGTCTGCAGGTATGGATGAAATGATTACCTCCTTCCCCTAAACAATCTCCATCTCCGGTAAAGACAAAGACATTAAGACGGTGGTTGGCTATTTTTATACCGGTGGCTAAAGGCAAAGCCCGGCCATGGAGTCCTTCAAAAGAGGTCAGCCGAATAAAGTTTAAGATATTACCATGGCAGCCAATCCCGGCTACTAAAACTGAGTTGGTGTTATCCCAGCCTTTTTTTAAAGCAGCATTTTTAAAAGCCCCCCATAGCCCAAAGTTGCCACAACCAGGACACCATGTTGGTGTCTGTAAATCTTCAAGTTTATCCATATGTAGATAAGTAACAGGTTAATTTATTATGTTCTCCACCTGACCATTGGGCAGGTGGGACTGACTTGCCTTGTTAGCGGTTACTTCCAAAACACTGGTAATTTTCTCCACGATTTCTTCGACAAAAAAGGGCCGTCCGTCAACTTTTAACATTCTATCTAAAATATCTACCCCGGTTTTTTCTTTGATCAAGTTGGCCAACTGCCCGGAGTAGTTACATTCTATATCAATTAAATAACGGGCTTGCTCTAGCCTCTTTCTAATCTCTGGTGTAAGGAAAGGGCTAAGCCAAGTCAGATGTAAGAAATTAACTTTATCAAAGTGCTTGACGGCTTCTAAAATGACCCCTTTATTACTTCCCCAGGAGACAATGGTAATATCAGCTTCCTCCGGCCCAAAAAGCTGGGGAGAGGGAAGGTCTTCTCTTTGGCAACTCTCAAGCTTAGTCATCCTTTTGGCCATTTGGGTTTGACGGTCATTTATTCTTTCAGTAGTCAGTCCTAAAGAGTCATGCTCGTAAGAGTTAGCAATAAAGAAATTACCACTCCCAGGAGTGGCGCGCAGCGATACCCCATCGCCATTATCAGCAAACCGTTGATAGCCGGGGATAGTTTCTCGGGTCATCTTCCCGCGGTTAACTTCAAAGGCGGTATCAAAGACGGGGAAGCTTTGGTCACTTTCACAGATATTTTTGTCGACTAAGATAACCACTGGGGTTTGGTATTTGTCAGCTAAATTAAAAGCTTGTCTGGTTAAGATGAAAGCTTCTTGGGCATCACCGGGGGCTAAAACCAGACGGGGGAAATCCCCTTGGTGGGCATGAAGCACAAACTGCAGATCCCCTTGTCCACTCCAGGTGGGTAGGCCGGTGGCTGGCCCTCCACGCATTCCTTCGATAATAACTAGAGGTGTTTCCGTGATGGCGGCCAAGCCATAACCTTCACTCATCAAACAAAAACCACCCCCGGAGGTAGCTGTCATGGCTCTGGCTCCGGCAAAGGAGGCTCCGATGGCCATGTTGATAGCCGCAATTTCATCCTCCGGTTGTTTATAAATATAACCGTATTTATCTTGGTGCAAAGCCAAAAAATGTAAAATGTTAGTGATGGGAGTCATGGGGTAAATAGAGGCAAACTGGAGACCCCCGGCAATAGCTCCTAAAGATATTGCCTCGTTGCCGTTGACGATCATCTTTTGCCCGCTTCGACTCAGGGAGGCAGGTCCGCTTTCCTCAAGTGGCTTTAATATATTTTCCCTCTTTTGGGCAAAGTTTTTGACTGCATAGTCATATCCTGCTTGGGCTGCTTGGTTGTTGGCTAAAGTTATCGGGTTGCCTTTACTGGCAAACTCTTCCCCAATAAGTTGCTGAAGCGTGGATAATTGTCCTCCCAGGATAGCCAGGATGGCTCCTAAAGCCACACTGTTTATTAAAAGCTCTTTTTCCCCAGTGTCTGTAGCTAATTTAGATAGAGGGATAGGGTAAAGATTTAGGTTTTTAGAAGCTTGAGGAAGGCTGGAATTATCTCCACCTTCAAAAATAATACCCCCGCCGTCTTGGAGTTCTTCTAGATGGAGGTCAACAGTTTCTTTATTTAAAGCTACTAAAAGATCGGTTGTTTTAAAAGGGGCTAAAACCGGACGGGGAGAGATATTAATCTGCATAACATTGTGTCCGCCCCGGATTAAAGAAGGGTATTCGGTGTAAGTGAAGATATGGTATCCCGAGCGGTTGGCAACTTTAGCCAACATGAGTCCCGCTGATTTGACTCCTTGTCCAGCCTGCCCGCCAATCTTCACAGAAAAAACTTCTTTGTTTGACATAAGCTAAAATTTTTCGGTGTAAATCCGATCTTTGGGACAACCGCGTTCTATTATAACTTTTATGGCGTCAACAATCATCCCCTTATTTCCGCAAAGGTAAGCTGAACAGTTAGTAGTATCGGGAAGATTTTTCTCGATGGCTTGGGTGATAAAACCTGTTTCTCCCTGCCAGTTGGTATCTGGTTTCCAAACTATAATATGGTAATTGAAGTTAGGATGTTGGGCCTGTAATTTTTGGAACTTGTCTAACCAGAAGATATCTTGATGGGTATTAAATCCCAGATATAAGGTGATTTGTTTTTGTTCACCATCTTCATGGAGAATTTTATTTATCATATAGATCAAGGGGGCCAACCCGCTGCCGGTGGCCAAAAATAACAGATGACTGGAACCATCATCGGGACTGAAGGCAAAAGTTCCAAACGGACCAAGAAAAGTAATTTTTTCTCCCACTTTTAAGTTTTCAAAAAATTTGGATCCCGGCCCGGCAGGTGTCACATTGACCAGTAAATTAAATTCACTAGGTTTATCTTGCCCGGCAATAGAATAACAGTTGATTCTGTCACCGGCTACTTTGACGCTGATATATTGTCCTGGCCGGAAAATGAGGGGTTGGTTTGTAGTGAAAGTAAAGTAGTGGAAGTTGCTGACCAGGTGGGTGTGTTCCAAAGTTGTGGCCAATCGAAACTGAGGTTTAGGTACAGTTTTTTCTTCTCCCTTTTTAAGGATGACTTTATTATCTACTGCCCAGACATTATTTAAAGTGATAATCAAAGGATTGATTTCCATCTCTGAAATTTCGGTAGTCACCTCTGACAATTTAGCCATCTGGACGATGGTTTGATAGAGTTTATCTAATAAGTAAGGAGGTTCCCCTTGTTTGCCCTGGAGAAGGGGATAAATTTTGGATTGTTTTACTAATATTTGAGCTTGAGTCAGATCTATGGGTAAAAGATGCATGTTTTTGTCGGCAATCAGTTCGGCCAAAGAGCCTCCTGCGCCAAAGAGCAGTACTGGCCCAAAAGTAGGGTCATGTTTTATCCCGACGATTGTTTCTATTCCTTGGGCAATCTCTTTTTGAATCTGGATTTTGATATGATCTTGGATGGCACTATCAAGCTGGGTAATCTTTCTTTGCAGCGCTTCCCAGCCTGTCTCCAGTTGGTGACAGTTATAAACATTGGTTATAATCCCTCCTATTTCTTTTTTATGTAATAGCCCGGGTGAGGAAAGTTTTAAAACAACCGGCCAGCCGCTGCTTTGAGCAAAATCCTTGGCCTGGTTTAGATCTGCCGCTTCCAAGGTAGGGGGGGTAGGAATACCCAGTTTGGATATCAGGTCGTTAGATTGAAGATTATCCAAGGTTTTTTGGTTATTTTCCAGGGCGTTTTGAATAATTTTTTCTATAGCACTTATCTTAGAGGGAACTTCTGTAGTAGTTAATGAACCCTCTTTTTGTTCAGTTTGTTGTTTTTTCCAGCGCCACATGGCTCCAACGGCAGCAATCGCCCGTTCTGGAAAACGAAAAGAAGGAATTTTGTACTCGTTCAATTTTTGTTCCCCTTCGGCAATCCGGCTTCCCCCAATAAAGGAACAAAAGATTGGTTTGTGGTATTTTTGGGAAAGGGTTCCTAAATTTTGGGCAGTTTGGCCAATTTGAGTCATCAACTGAGGCGTTAAGATAACCACCAACGCCTGAGATTGATTCCCTTGAAGGATAATCTCGGCAGCTTGAGCAAAACGCTGTGCTAAAGCATCTCCTAACACATCCACCGGGTTTAAGATGGTTGAGGCCCGGGGTAAAATTTGAGCCAGATGTTCTTTAGTTGGGCTGTCAAACTGGACTAACTCTAATCCTTCCTCTATCACGGCATCAGCTGAGATGACTGCCGGACCTCCGGCATTGGAGATAATAGCTACTTGAGGTCCCTGCGGAGCGTTTTCCCAGGCAAAGGCCCGGGATAGATCAAAGAAATCTTCCAGGGTTTGGCAACGGATCACCCCAGCCTGATTTAAAACTGCCTCCAAGACCTCATCTTGCCCGGCAATAGCTCCGGTATGAGATTGCATCGCTTTGGCAGCCTCTTTAGTTTTTCCAGGTTTAATAATAAAAATGGGATCTTTTTTAGACATTTGGCCAGTTAAACGTAGAAAATTTGGCCCGTCAGAAATTGATTCCAGATACATCCCAATGGGACTCACCTCAGATAGGCCTTCTTGAGAGATGGAAATCGGGTGATCGGCAAAATACTCTAAGAGATCATTTTCGTTTAAAATTGCCTTATTCCCTAAGGTTACAAATTGAGAAAACCCTATGCCGCTAACTTTAAACCAGTCAAAAAGACCGGCAGCGATCGCTCCGGATTGGGAGATAAAACGCAGGTTCCCTATTTGACTGACAATCTCTCCAAAGGTGGCATTTATGGGGCAGAGATTGTTGGCAAAACCTAAACAATTAGGTCCTAAAATATTCAATTGATATTTTTGGGCTATCTCTACTAACTGATTTTCTAAAGCCTCTCCTTCCTCTCCGCTCTCTTTAAAACCGGCTGAGAACACCACCACATTTTTAACCCCCTTTCTTCCTATCTGGTTGAGTATCTCCACTATTGATGAGGCAGGAAGACAGATAATAGCCAGATCGGGGGTGTGGGGGAGGAAGCTTAAATCAGGGTAACACTTTAAGCCGTTAAGGGACTGTGCTTGAGGGTTGATGGGGTAAATTGAACCGTTAAAGTGGGAGTCAATGATATTTTTTAAAACAACCGCCCCTATTTTTTGAGGAGAACGTGATGCTCCTAAAACAGCGATGGATTGGGGATAAAAAAGAGCAGTTAAATCTTTGGGCACATCATTAGTCTAGATAATTTAGGGTTTTAAATCAATCCTAAAAAGATGTTCTAGAGGTGGTGTTAATTTCCTATATTACTATCCTATATTTTTTGGTAAACTCAAGGTATGCTGGCTAAGGTGATCTCTGGGGCTAATGTAGGGCTGGAATCTGTGCCTGTAGAAGTAGAGGTGGATATTGCTGCTCAAGGACTGCCTTCTTTTACCTTAGTGGGTTTGGCAGATCGAGCTGTCGAGGAGTCCAGGGAAAGGGTCAGGTCTGCTCTTCGAAACTGCGGGGCAGACTTTCCAGCTAAAAGGATTACCGTCAATTTAGCCCCGGCTGATTTGCCTAAAGAAGGGCCGGCTTTTGATTTACCTATTGCCTTGGGGTTGCTTTTAGCCTCCCAGCAGCTGGAAGTGGATTTATCTGATACTTTAGTTATAGGAGAGCTGTCTTTGGATGGCAGCTTAAGGGCAACTCATGGAGTGTTATCCTATACTATTTTGGCTAAATCTGTAGGTTTAAAAAGGATCTTTGTGTCTTGTGATAATGCCTTAGAGGCAGCGGTAGTGGAAGGGATCGAAGTTTACCCCTTTAAAAATTTGCTAGAGGTTTTTAAATTTTTAAATAAAACTTTAGCCATCTCCCCTCAGCCTTTAACAGATTTAAATTTAACTGATGGAGCTACCTTTGAGTATGACTTTAAGGATATTAAAGGCCAACATCAAGCTAGAAGGGCAATGGAGATAGCTGCTGCCGGGGCGCACAACATCATTTTAAAAGGTCCTCCCGGAGCTGGAAAAACGCTTTTGGCCAGGGCTTTTGCTTCTATCTTGCCTGTTATGAGTAAAGAGGAAGCTTTAGAGGTCACCAAGATCTACTCTGTCTCGGGGAACTTAACATCTTCCCAACCATTGATTACTAAAAGGCCCTTTAGATCTCCTCATCATACTGCCTCTTATGTGGGAATTATCGGCGGGGGAAATAATATCAAACCGGGAGAGGTCTCTTTGGCTCATCGGGGGGTGTTGTTTTTGGACGAACTGCCGGAATTCCCCCGGCAAGTTTTAGAAGCCTTAAGACAACCGGTGGAAGATCGGAAAGTAACCATCTCTCGAAGCTCGGGCACTTTAACCTTCCCCTCTCAATTTATCCTCCTGGCGGCTCACAATCCCTGTCCCTGTGGCAGCTTAGGCAGTCCCAACAGAAACTGTTGTTGTATGCCCGGGCAAATAGCCAGGTATAAAAAAAGGATCTCCGGACCACTCTTGGATAGGATTGATATTCATTTAGATGTGCCGGCAGTCGATGTGGATAAACTGACGGGTCAAGAGGAGGCAGAGGATTCTGCAGCCATTAGAGCCAGGATAGAAGCAGCCAGGCAGATTCAGCTAAAAAGATTTCAAGGACTGGGCATTTTAACCAACTCCGAGATGGGCAATCCGCATATAAAACAGTTTTGCCAGATTACCCCAGAAGGTTTGGAGCTTTTAAAGTTAGCCATCTCCCAGATGAACTTATCAGCCAGGGGTTATCACCGGGTTTTAAAGCTTTCTAGAACTATTGCTGATTTAGCTTCATCAGAAAGTATTTCAGTAGAATATGTGGCAGAGGCTTTAACCTACCGCTCTAAAGAAGAGAGTTAATTTATCTTTTAAAATTTCCCACAAAAACCCTGTACTTTTAGTACAGGGTTTTTGCAAATGGTGAAATCCCGATTAAATCGGACCACCTTCGACGCTACGAAGTTAACCACCAATTCTAAACATCTTAGTGCCACAAACTGAACATTCTCCTTGAGTGGCTGGTTTGCCATTCTTCATAGTTATTTTTTGAGGATTGTTAGCTTGCCTTTTAGTGCGGCATTTGACACAGTACATTTCCATTTATATCACCTCCCTTCATAAGGTATTAACAAGTCTAGTTAAAATTTGATAAAGTTACTTTTTAAACTAAAGTATAAAGCTACTTGGGCTCCAATCATTAAAGAAGCCAGTAGCAGAATTTTTAACAGGTCATGTCTTAAATATCCAGTATCAGCAGTAGTTTTTGTGCCTGGGGCAGCTTCCTCTGGGGAAGATTTAAAGCTAAAGCTGTTGGTTTTAGAGGGAGAAGTGGGGGTTAAATCTTTATCTTTCCCATAGAGTTGAGCTCTTAAAGATTGAAGCTTTTTCTCGGTATCAGTCAGTTTTTTAGATTGAGAGTAGGACATCTCTAGATTAATTGTGCCTAATTATTAAGCTCATTTGAGCCTAGCATGAATACCCGTGCCTGTCAAGCAGGATGTTATCTAGAGGATGATAAGTAAGAGGTTGATTCTTCAAAAGAAGGTGTTAAGATTAAGCTGAAATGGAGACTTCTGATGCTAGGGAAATTAAAGAACAAGAACTGACTTCCCGAAAAGCAGTGCTTCATTTTATCCGTCATGGAGAAGCTGAATATAAAAAAGTTGAGGACTATGAAGGTAATCTCACAGAAAAAGGAAGACAACAGGCCAGGCAAGCAGGAGAAAAATTGTTTAATGATTTATCAGATGGAGCAGTTGTCGCATTTCATTCAAGTTCTCGGTTAAGGACAATACAAACTGCCCAAGAAATCCAGGCAGAAGTTGCTGAGCTGGTTAGAAAGTCAGGTAAAAATATCGTACTCCATAATGAAAGACCTAAAGCATTTAGTCGTCTGGCTGTCAGTGATAAAGCAACAGAAGAATGGCTGAATGTATTGTTTAAAGGCCAAAACCCTTTGGATTATTTCCTAGATAATCCAACTGAAGCTGTAGAAAAAAGTAGAGAGAACTTTAACTCTTATCTTTCAAAGTTAGCTAATTTTGCTAAAAAATTATCTCCTCAAGGTCCAGATGTACATATTGTTGTTATAACACACACTGGACCCTCAGAAGTGCTTATCCAGGGCTTAACAGGACAAAGGCCGGAAGGCTCTTTGGTAAATTGTGAAGAATTTAAGATTAGCTTGCCAGTTTCTGGCCAAGAACCAACTTTAATTTATAAAGGATTAAGATTAGAAATAAAGAATCCATGAACAATCAAGTTGTTGAAGACTACTTAGAAGCAGTACTTAGGTCCTTGCAAAATTGCGGGGAATCAAAATATTGGCCAGTAGCTCCCGGTCAAGTAGACGCTTATTTTAATGATCTTTTAGCGATAGAGTTTTTTGATAAGTTTAAAGAAAATACAGGTCAGTTTAAAGCAGGCCTTTCTACTGTATCCTCCCACATTCTAAGATGGTTTTTCTTACCTTTTACAATTTTGGGGTTAAAAGTTGCTAGGGAATTTAATCATTTTAAAGTCACAGAATCAGAAATGGCTTCTTTAATAGAGGCAACTTGTGAGGTTTTAGCATCTCAAATTTCGTCTAACCCTTTTTCTTTAGACGAGCAGAACTTGATCTATAAACCTGAAGAATTAAAGAAGAAAATAACAAAACTTATCTGGCTTGATAAAAGCTTTAAAAGAGTGGTTAATTTTTTGAGTATTGATTTGGAGTCATTTGTTTGGTCAATTGATTTTGATATTTACGCTTATGGCGCGTATTGGCACGGTCCTTATCAGACTTCCACTAATGACACGGTTCTTGTCAAAAGTTTTACTGATTTAAATTCTCCTGTTTGGGGACAAGCAATTCCTTATAAAAATATCAGTATTTATTATTATTTTAAGGGTAAAGTTGAAGCGAAGATTGATTTTATGAACCATATAATTTACCAAAGCGATATTTGGAATAATCTGGAGAAAATTGCAGTTGAAGTTGATGGCCGGTTCCTACCTAGTGAAGAAGAAATCAAAAAGCTGGATGATTATTTTGGTACCCAAAGGAAAGTCCAGCTAGACATAATCAATAAAATGAAACCTAAGGATTTTATCCAAAAAGGAGCGGACATTTATTATTACATGTTTAATCCCTTTTTTAGTTATTACAAACAAGATTGGAGACCACCAAAAGAATTCCACAACCGTTTGAAAAGTTGGGGTAACAAGTTTTGGGATGAATATGAATCAAATAATCCCTCAGAAAAAAATTTGTCAGACAGTTTCTTTAAAAAATTATATGATCCCAGAAATGATTTTGTAAGCTAGTTATGAAAAAAGATAGTTTGCTTAAAGGTATTATTGCATCATTAGGTTTAGTCAAAGGCAAAGTGCGTGTTTTAAGATCTCCTCAAGACGCAGATTCAATGGAAGAAGGGGAGATTTTGGTGATAGAAATGACCTCACCTGAGTTTATGCCAGCTATTAAAAAAGCAGCAGCGATTGTCACAGATATTGGAGGAGTAACTTGCCATGCAGCTATTGTTTCGCGTGAGCTGGGTATTCCTTGTATTGTCGGCAGCGGTATAGCTACTCAAGTGTTAAAAGATGGAGATTTAGTAGAAGTTGATGCTAATGAAGGGATAGTGAAAATTTTAAATTAATGTATATTAAAACTTTTAAACAGATTTCTAAGGAGGATGTGGCAGAGGTTGGGGGGAAAGGAGCTTCTTTGGGGGAGATGACTCAAGCTGGCATCCCAGTACCTCCTGGATTTGTAGTGACTGCCAAAACTTATAGGCAGTTTGTAAATAATGAGCTTCCTGTTGATGTTATAGAAGAGATCCTTCAAGCTTTTAATGGGTTAGAAACAGAGCGAGTAGCTGTGCGCTCCTCTGCTATTGCTGAAGACTCTAAAACTGCCTCTTGGGCCGGACAGCTGGAGAGTTATCTGAATGTAACCAGGGCTGACTTAATCGAAAATATCAGAAAGTGTTGGAACTCCATCAGATCTGAAAGGGTTTTATCTTATACTGCTGGACAAAATTTATCGGAAGATCAACTGGTAGTAGCAGTGGTAGTTCAAAAGATGGTGGAAAGTGAGGTGTCTGGGGTGATGTTTACCCAAAACCCGGTTACTAAAAATGATGGTGAAATAATGATAGAGGCAGGTTTTGGTTTGGGAGAGTATTTAGTCCAGGGGATGATTACCCCTGATAACTTTGTAGCAGACAAAAATACTTTAAAGATAAAAAGTATTGATATCCAAACCCAAGAAAGAATGCTCATTTTTAAAGATGGAGAAAATAAGGAAGTTCAGCTTTCTAATGAGAATGGTAGTAAACAAGCTTTGACTTACCAACAGGTTCAAAAGCTGGCAGATTTGGGTAAAGTAATTGAAAGTCATTATGGTTACCCTCAAGATATTGAATGGGCTCTAGAAAAAGGTAATTTTTATATCTTGCAAGCCCGGCCGATTACTGCCTGATAACCTCCAATTGACAAAAAGCTAACCAAAACTGTATATTAAAAGAGTAATTTCTGTATCCAGTAGAAATTTATGAACTTTTTTAACAATTTATCTACTTTACAAAAAAGTTTGGCTGTTTCTATCCTATCAATAATCCTTTTTATATCTTCTGCCGGAGCCTCCTATTCTGTCTTTTTTAAGACTATCCAAGGGACTCCCATAGCCGATAATAGCCCTTTGCCTGGTCCCAGCACCGCTCTGGTAGAGGATGAAAAAGAGCCCAGGACGGAGGAGTGCCCTTTAAACGGCACTATGCGGACCCAAAAAGCCCGGGAAAATTGGGAGAAGAGGTTCCCCCTAGCAGTGATGATTGAAAACTCAACTGAGGCCCGTCCCCAATCGGGACTTTCTTCAGCCGATATTATCTATGAAGCTGTGGCTGAAGGAGGGATTACCCGTTTTATGGTCATCTATCTTTGCAACCTCTCTGATGTTCAGATAGGCCCGGTGAGATCTGCCAGGACCTACTTTTTAGATTGGCTCTCCGAATACGACGGATTGTATGCTCATGTGGGAGGAGCTAATACTCCAGGCCCGGCTAATGCCTTAGGGCAAATTATCAAATATAAAATTAAAGATTTAAACCAATTCAGTATCGGCTTTCCTACTTTTTGGAGAGATTATCAAAGGTTAGGCAGGCCTGTAGCTACCGAACATACTATGTATTCCACCACTCAAAAGCTTTGGGCCATTGGGGCTAAAAAGGGCTGGGTAGTTGAAAACACAGAAGATCAATTAAGCCAGTGGTTTACCCCTTGGGAGTTTAAGAACGATTCTTTAGCTACTACTACTGATGCTACTTTAACCTCTTTGGCTTCAAAAGCAGAAGTGGAGTTTTGGCAAGGCAAAGGTGACTATTCCGTTAGTTGGTCTTATGATCAAACCTGTAACTGTTATCAAAGAGCTAACGGCGGAGTTGCCCATTTGGATTTAAACAACAACCAACAACTGGCAGCTAAAATTGTGGTGGTGCAGTTTCAACGGGAATCACGGGCTAATGATGGTTATGAGGGTAACTTGCATCTTCTGTATAAAACCATTGGCAGCGGTAAAGCTTTAATTTTTCAAGATGGTAAGGTTACGGAGGGCAAGTGGGAGAAAACTTCCCGGGTAGCTAGAAGTAAGTATACTGATCTTCGTGGTAAAGAGATTGCTTTTAACCGTGGTTTAATTTGGATTCAAACTGTCCCAGAGGGAGCAAAAGTTAGCTACTAAAATAAATCTTCTGCCTAGAAAGGAGGTTAGGGAATAGTTTATGGAAGAATTATTCATATCACGGGTGAGGGTGAAACTGCTAACACTCTTTTTGACTTCCCAAGAACCGCTGTTGCATGTTAGGGAGATTGTCCGCCGCGTTGATGAAGAGATCAATGCTGTCAGACGTGAACTTTTAAGGATGGAAAAGTTTGGTATGGTGGCTTCGGAATGGCGGGCTAACAGAAGACTTTATCATTTCCGTAAAGACTATATTTTTTATCATCAGTTGGTGGGAATGGTGGCCAAACAGAGCGGTTTAGGAGGAGAGATAATTAAAAACCGGGTTAGATTAGGCAAGATTAAATATGCCATGATTGCCACCCGTTTTTTTAAACGGCAGCCTTCCGGTCCGGAGGATGTTGATCTTTTGGTGGTGGGACAAATTGTTTTGCCGGAGCTACAATCTCTCATTTCTAATGAGCAGGCTAAAAGAGATCAGGAGATCAATTATTCTTTTATGGATGAGGCCGAGTTTCAATTCCGGGTCAGGCGCCGCGATCCATTTATATTAAGAGTTGTCACCCAGTCTAAGATTATGTTGATTGGTGACGAGGAAGATCTTCTCTTAGGAGTATTGATTTAGATTGTAGTGCTGACAATCATCGGCTGAAATTATATAATCTTTTCATGACTCCACGGAGAGTTTTGTGGTTAATTATTGTCATAACTATCTTGGCAGCGTTTATAAACGTTCCTTCGACAATGCCTTTTCCCCAAAACGCTCGAGTTTTTGGCCAAGAGATTAATGTCGCCTTCTTTTCGCCAGCTAATTTATCTCAAATGTTTCCTATTAAACTTGGTTTAGATCTACAGGGGGGAACCCAGTTAACTTTGGAGACGAAGATGGATAAGATTAACTCTACTGATCGTGATACCGCTTTAGAAGCAGCCAGGCAAGTAATTGAAAGAAGGGTTAATTTATATGGAGTCTCGGAAGCTGTGGTCCAATCTTCCACTTTAGGCGAACAAAGAAGAATTTTGGTAGAGTTGCCTGGAGTTAAAGATCCTCAGGAGGCAGTTAATTTAGTGGGTAGGACTGCTCAGCTGGAGTTTCGGGAGAGTCCTGCCACCTCATCTGCTCAGGCTACCCCTTCAGCCCAGGCTTCACCATCAGCAGAAGCCACCTCTTCCGCTTTAAATGATATTTTTTCCTATCAGCCGACCGGTTTAACCGGAGCAGACCTGAAAAAAGCCTCAGTGACCTTCGGCTCTTCTGGAACCAAGACTGGGCCTCAGGTGGCGATTGAGTTTACAGAGGAAGGTGGTAAAAAATTTGCTGAGATTACTAAAAGAAATGTCGGTAAGCCTTTAGCGATTTTTTTAGATGACGTACCTTTGATGTGGCCTCCGCCGACGGTCCAGCAGGAGATCATTGGCGGAAGCGGAGTAATTACCGGCAGTTTTACTTCCCAAGAGGCTAAAAATTTAAGTATTCAACTTAACGCTGGCGCTTTGCCCGTACCAATTGAAATTTTAGAGCAAAGATCAATCGGGGCGACTTTAGGCAATCAATCCGTGGAGAAGAGCTTGATAGCAGGAGCTATTGGTATTTTAGCAGTGATGATTTTTATGGTGGCTTATTATGGTATTTATGGACTGTTGGCAGATTTGGCCTTAATAATCTATACTCTGTTAGTTTTAACTGTCTTTAGAA
This sequence comes from Candidatus Daviesbacteria bacterium GW2011_GWA1_41_61, assembly GCA_000997385.1. Classification (GTDB taxonomy): domain Bacteria; phylum Patescibacteriota; class Microgenomatia; order Daviesbacterales; family UBA10151; genus GWC1-40-9. The sequence goes on along the minus strand of LCBT01000001.1, from coordinate 333,077 downwards.
CCGGACTGTTTATTCTCCCCCCTGTGACCTTAACCTTAGCCGGAATTGCCGGTTTTATTCTTTCCGTTGGTATGGCTGTTGATGCCAATATTTTGACCTTTGAGAGGATTAAAGATGAGCTAAGGTCAGGGAAAAGCGGTAGGTTAGCTTTAGAAGATGGTTTTTCCCGGGCCTGGACCTCTATTAGGGATTCCAATATCTCTTCTTTGATCACTGCTTCGATATTAATTATCTTTGGTACTAGTGTGGTGCGGGGTTTTGCTTTAACTTTAGCTATTGGGGTAATGGTCTCGATGTTTTCTGCCATTGTGGTAACCAGAACTTTTTTAAGGTTATTACCGAGGTTTAGACGGTAGATAGTAGGGAAGTTATGAAGTTTTACTCAAAAAATCCTCAATATGAACACTTAAGAAAAAAATGGCTGGCCAAACATAAGGCCTTAAGCGACAAGCTGTTAGTAGATAATAGCAGTTCTCTTCGGCGGGCGGCCATAGGAGGACTGGGGGGGATGGTGCTTTTGACTACTCCCGCTGCGGCGATTTTTCCCGGCGTTGCTGATAGTTTAGCCTCTTTCCCCCAAGGGTCTAGTATTAACAAAGCTGAAGATAAAAATAAACTTTTAGCTGAGGCTTTAAAAGATCAAGTTCCGGGTGAGGTTGGGAAGTTAACCCCCCAAGAAGAGGAAAAAATTAGGCAAACTGTTTCCCAAAAATTAGATATTAGAGTGGCTGCTGAGATTGAGGGGATCAGATTAAACCGTTCCTATGGCTTAATCGGCGGGGAGCAACATCTTTACCGTTACCCGGGAGATGATCTTTTTAAACATGCCGACAATGCTTCAGATTGGGCGATGTATGGACCTGCAGGTATGGCTCCCGGACTTGGAGCTTGGGGATATTTTGCCCCCTCCCAGGCGGCTTTTACTGCCAAAGATAAAGAGAGGGAAAGGTATTATCTGGCGGTTCAGACCTTTTTAGCTCCGGGATTTGCTGAGAATGTGGGAAAGTTTAGGGATTTTTTTAAATTCCGTAAAATGGTAGTAGTGAATCCCCAAAGCGGTCAGGCTGTAGTGGCAGTCGTTGGGGATGCCGGCCCGGCGGAGTGGACCGGAAAACATTTAGGAGGTTCACCTGAGGTGATGCATTTTTTAGGACTGGCTAAAGGACCAAGGAAGGGGCCAGTGCTTTACTTTTTTGTTGATGATCCCCAAGATGAGGTTCCTTTGGGGCCAATTTCAATAAAAGAAGGGAAAAATTAGTCATGAGTTATTTTTATTCTCATCTAATTAACATAGAGCCGGTTCTGGTAAAACTGGAGGGCCTGGATTTGTCTGAGGAGCAAAGAGAACATCTGGCTAAACTGCTTGATGCCACCATTGAAAGTACTGTTTTAGATTTCATCTTTTCTCAGCTAAAACAAGATGAGAAAGAGATTTTTGTAGAAATGTTAAAGACCACTTCAGACAAGGGAGAAATGATGGAGTTTTTAACTGTCAGAATTGACAATGCCCAGCAACAAATTTACCATACGGTGGACAAGTTAATTGAAGAGTTTAATAAAGATATTGAGGAGATAAGATGTCATGAATAATTTAATGGGTAAAAAATGGTGGTTTTTTATTTTATCCACCCTAATTATTATCCCGGGGGTGATCTCCCTATTTTTATATGGTTTAAAACTGGGGATTGATTTTACTGGAGGGACATTGTTGGAATATAGGTTTGAAAAACCTTTAAATAAAGATGAACTGCGTCAAAAAATTAGTCAAGGGGAGATTGAAGTTTCTTCGGTTATCGAGTCAGGGCCTGGGAGTTATATTATTAAAGCTAAACATGCCAAAGAGGAAAAGATTTTGGCTGTTAAAGAAAATTTAGGCAAGGATTTTGGTAAAGTTGAGATTATGAGGGTAGAGAGTGTGGGACCAACTATTGGGGGAGAAACCACTAAAAATGCTTTCATTGCTGTGGCCTTGGCGGCGGTGATGATTGTTATCTATTTGGCCATCGCTTTTTATAAAGTTCCCAAACCTGCTTCTTCCTGGAGGTTTGGTATTACAGCAGTGGTGGCGCTATTACATGATGTTTTAGTGGTGGTAGGACTTTTTTCTATCTTAGGACATTTTTTAGGGGTTGAGGTGGATGTGTTATTTGTTACAGCACTCCTCACAGTCATCGGTTTTTCCGTTCATGATACTATTGTGGTTTTTGACAGGATTAGGGAAAATTTACCCAAACATCTTTCTAAAAATTTTTCCCAAGTAGCCAATATTTCTATTACCCAAACTTTAGCCAGATCCTTAAATACTTCTTTAACAGTCATCTTTGTTTTACTGGCTACCCTACTTTTTGGAGGGGAGTCTATTAAATGGTTTGTGGTGGCCTTGCTGGTAGGAATTATCTCCGGGACTTATTCTTCCATCTTTAATGCCACAGCCCTGTTAGCCCTTTGGGAAGAAAGATTAGGCCACTAAACTATTTAAGTGACTTAATTTTTTCTAAGAGATAGTCTCTGTTATTTTTGGAAGCATCTTCTAGGACTTCCTTAAATAATTTGTTTAAAATTTCTCCCACTTTGGGACCTGGTTTAATTTTTAAAACTTCCATGACATCTTTACCATTAACATTAAGATCAGTTACAGAGAATGGTTTTTTTAAAACATCCTTAATTCTTTCTTTAAACCTTTCCATTCTCCAGGAAACTGCTTTTTGGGTTCCTCCGCCTAACCTGTCACCAACTCTTAATGCCATCATGTCATCTATATTTTCTACTCCAATATTTTTGATAAACCTTCTGATAGCAGAATCAGTTTGTTTTTCATCAACGGTAAAAAGATGCCATCTGGCTAAGCGGTAAAGTTTATCAGTTTGGTCTTTGGATAAATTAAACCTTTTGGCAATTTGTAAACTCAATTTTCCTCCCACTACTTCATGATGGTAAAAAGTTACATTACTATCTACTCCAATTTTTAAAGTATCAGGTTTGCCAATATCATGAAGTAAAGCTGCTAACCTAGTTAATGGGTCAGAGGAGGGGGTCTCTTTTAAAGTCAGTAGGGAATGCTCTCCAATATCATAAACTCTGGCATGTTTTGGTCCCTTTTGGACAACTCCAAAACATCTTTCTACCTCAGGTAAGATAATAGGCAGTATCCCCGCTTCCCTAAGCTTTACTATACCTATGTATGGATACAAACTAGCAAGAATTTTCAACAGCTCATCTCTGATTCTTTCCCAGGCAATTTTCCTGATAAGAGGAGCATTTTCCTGGATGGCTTGCCAGGTTTTATTTTCAATTTCAAATCCAAGTTCTGTAGCAATTCTGATTGCTCTCATTAAACGGAGAGCATCTTCTTGAAATCTTAGTTTGGGGTCCCCAACTGCTTGAATCAGTTTATTTTGTAGATCTCTTTGCCCACCAAACGGATCAATTAACTCTTCTGTAATTGATAAAGCCATGGCATTTATAGTAAAGTCTCTTCTGGCTAAATCTTCCTCTATTTTATTGGTCCAAGACACTTCTATTGGGTGGCGGAAATCCCGATAAACTCCTTCCTTCCTCATGGTAGTTATTTCAAAAATCTGCTTAACTCTTTTTGCTCGGGGTCCTGCCACTTCAGTATCCCGTCGTCCGTCCTCCCCCTCACTATCGTTCGTCGTGCGGGTGAGACGACGGGAGTCCTCTTCCGTGTCACCCCTCGCAAAATATTTACCGATATTCTCAGCTGCTATACCGACTGTCCCAAATCTGTTGTCATAAAATCCTTCAGGGAAGACTTTTAAGATCTCCTCTGGTTTTGCATCCGTAGTAAAGTCCCAATCTGAAACTTCTCTTCCCATTAAAAGATCACGCACCGCCCCTCCTACTATATAGGCTTGGTATCCTGCCTGGGTTAATTTATTTAGAATTTTTTTGACCTCTTTAGGTAATTGGTATTCCATCCTGTTGTCATTTTACGTCTCTAAGTTCACAGAGGCAAGGTCCAGGAGCTATTGCGCATATTTCACCCCGGGGGTGGATATTGGCTGATCGACTTTAAAATCTATGCTACAATTTGCTAGTTATGTCCAAGGTTTGGAAAGTTACCCCAAAAACTTCTGATGATTTAGTAGAACAACTTCTTATTAACAGAGGGATTAAAACTGAAGAAGAAAAGGAAAAATTTTTTAATCCTAAATTAGAAGATTATGAGGCAGATCTGCAAATCCCTGGAATAGAAAAAGCTAAAAAAAGAATTTTGAAAGCTGTCGAAAATAAAGAGCTGATTGTTGTTTACGGAGATTACGATGTGGATGGAGTGTGTGGGACAGCTGTTTTATATCATGGTTTAACCTCACTTGGGATTAAAGTTTTACCCTATATCCCCCACCGGGAAAAAGAGGGTTATGGTTTATCCAAAGAGGGTCTACAAACCATCAAAGAAAAAGGGGCCTCCTTAATTATTACTGTCGACAACGGTATAGTAGCTTTGGAACAAGCTGGTTTTGCCCAAGCAATTGGCTTAGATTTAATTATTACTGACCATCATCTGCCGGCAGAAGAAAAACCTCAGTGTCTGGCTTTAATCCACTGTACCAAGATGTGCGGAACAGCTGTAGGGTGGTGTCTGGTGAGGTCTTTAGTCAGTAAAGGTTTAGCTGAAGAACTGCTGGACTTAGTGGGAATAGCTACTATTTGTGATTTAGTACCTCTTTTGGGAGTCAACCGGGCCTTAACAGCTTTGGGCTTGGTTCAGCTTAATAAAACCAACAGGGCAGGACTACTGGCTCTTTTCTATGAATCAAGGCTGGACTTTGGGAAAATTACTTCTTACGAGGTGGGGCATATTTTGGGTCCTCGTCTGAACGCTATCGGTAGGCTGGAGCATGCTATTGATTCGGTTAGGCTTTTGTGCACTAAAGACAAAGATAAAGCCAGAAAACTAGCTCAACTTTTATGCGCTGCTAATGATCAAAAAAAACAACTCTCCATGCAGGCTACGGTCGAAGCTAAGGAAATGATAGCTCAGGAAAAAGGTCTTCACCCGGATGAGACAGTGGGAAAGAAAAAAATTTTAGTTCTTCACAGCGAGAAATGGATCCCGGGAATTATCGGTTTAATCGCTGCTAAAGTGGCCGAAGAATATCATCTGCCAACAATAGTTTTATCGCGGGGTGAAGCGGAATCGAAAGGTTCAGCCAGATCGGTTAACGGTTTGGATATTGTGGAAACTTTAAGAAAGTGTTCTGATTTGTTAAATGATGTAGGGGGACACCCTAAAGCTGCCGGTTTTACCATTGATAGTTCTAAAATTGATGTTTTTAAAAAGAGATTGGAAAGTCTTGTGGGAGAGACTGTTTTTGAAGATGTTGATGAGCTGGAGATAGAGTTAGAGGTTAGCTCCTCTAAACTTAGTAAGGAACTGGTTATTAAACTGGAGAAATTTGAACCAACAGGGGTTGGCAATCCTAAACCGGTTTTAGCTACCAGGAATATAAGAGTCTTTGGTCTTAAAACTGTAGGGGAGAGGAAACATTTGAAATTTAAGGCAGATGGGATAGAATCTATAGCTTTTTCTTTGGGCCATTTAAGTAATTTACTTGAAGAAGGGCAGCTGGTTAATGCAGCTTACTATTTAGAGATCAATCAGTTTAATGGTAACAGCACCTTGCAACTGAAAGTTTTAGATTTACAATTAGCCTAATATGCAAGCCTTGGAAAATCCGATCATTAAACAAGCTATTGATTTTGCCAAACTTTCTTTGGCCGGTAAGAAAAGAAACTCCGGCGAAGATGTGGTGGATCACTGTCTTCGTGTGGCAGAAACTTTAATCCGTTATAAAGTAAGTGACCCTTCTACCCTAGCTGCTGCGATCTTACACCACAGTATTCATGAAGGCGCTGCTGATATGGCTGATATAAAGGCAGAGTTTAGTGAAGATATTGCCCAAATGATGGAATCTTTTGAAAAACTCAGGTTAATTAAACCCAAAGATGAGATGAAAGATGACTTTATAGAATCTTTAAGAAAAATGTTTTTAGTTTTGGCCAAAGATTTGCGGGTAGTTTTAATTAAGCTGGCTGATATTTTTGACAATTTAACTACTTTACAATATGTGGAGAATCCTAAAAAGAAAGAAGTTGGTCAAAAAGCTTTAGAGATCTTTGCTCCCTTAGCAGAAAGATTGGGAATGGGAGAGTTAAGAGGGCAGATGCAGGATCTGGCTTTTATGCATCTTTATCCTGAAGAATACACTTGGGTTAAATCTTACGTTAAAAATGATTTGACTAATTTGGGCAAAATTTTGCTAAAAATTAAAGCCAAGTTAATGCTGGCTTTAAAACAACAAGGTATTGAGGCAGAGATTCAAAGCCGGGTTAAACATGCCTATTCTCTTTATACTAAATTAACTAGAGCCGAGATTAATAAAGATCTGCATAAAATTCATGATCTGATAGCTTTGAGGATCATTGTTGATACTACAGAAGATTGTTATAAAACTTTAGATATTGTCCATAAACTTTTTAAACCTTTACCCGGTCCTTTTTCTGATTATATTGCCCATCCTAAACCTAACGGTTATCAATCTTTACATACTAAAGTCTATGGACCGGGAGATCTGCCCTTTGAGATTCAGATAAGAACCAGAAAGATGCATGAGGAAGCAGAATATGGATTGGCAGCACACTGGAACTATGCTGAGAAAAAAGAGAGTGGTTTATCTGATGAAAAAATCACTCAAGGATTTGCTGCCTCAGCTGAAAAACTGGACTGGGTTAAAAGACTCGCTGATTGGCAAACTGAGATTACTGACGACAAAGAATTTTTGAAAACCATTAAAACAGATCTTTTTGGAGAAAGAATCTTTTGTTTCACTCCCAAAGGTGATGTTAAAGATTTGCCGGCTGGGGCTACACCTATCGATTTTGCCTACCATATTCACACTCAGATGGGGAATCAGGTGATGGGGGTCAAAGTTAATGGTAAAGTAGTTTCTTTGGACACAAAGTTAAAAAATGGTGATATAGTAGAGGTGACTTTATCTAAAGACCCTAAAAAAAAGCCCAGCCGGGATTGGCTAGGCTTTGTGGTTACCTCTTTAGCTAAAAGAAGGATCAAAAAAGCTTATATGCTTAATTAAAATTATCCATTAAGCAGTCTCAGTTTGTATTCTACTTGACGATACTGTCAAGATTTGCTATTTTATTAATAGTCAATGTTAAGCAACCAACCAAATTTTTTTTACTTTTGGTTTACTCCCCCTAAAGGGAGGTTGGTTGGTGTCCTGAGAACTTAAAAAAAGTTTTCCAGGATAAAAGAAGCCTACCTCCCGCAAGGGAGGTTTTTTTGTGGTTAAAAATTACTTGAAAGGAGGTGTAAATAAAATGTGCAAACAAGAATATCTAAGAGGACAGTCAGAAGAAACACCACAAGTTGGTGAACCAGATAATGCAAGAGTGGTGACTGTAGCGACAGCGCTCAGCCAGGCTCGAAATCTTTGCGTTCTCAACTATCGGCAGGCAGTGGAAGAGTTGCTTAAGGGTGTTGAAGGAGATCCTAAAGCCGTGGATCAACTTGCAGATGTACTTATTAGCGGAGTACAGGAAAGCACTCTGAATACTCCATATTACTAATAGTTTTCTGTTAAGAGTATTGCCAAGGTAAGTAGGAGTTGTTATTATCAAACCACGATGGAGAGGGCACTGATTTTAGACTGTAATAATAAAGTTGGGGAGAAAGTAAAAATCTGTGGTTGGGTGCAGGTCAGGCGTGACCATGGAAAGATAGTCTTCCTTGATGTTTTAGACAGATCGGCGGTAATTCAGGTAGTAGCTACAGGGGAAGTGGCTGGGGATCTTCATTCTCAGGATGTGGTCTGCATTGAAGGGAAAGTTGCCCAAAGACCGGAAAAACTGATTAACCCAAATTTAGAAACAGGTACTATTGAACTTCAGGCAGAAAAGATAGAAGTTTTATCTAAAGCCGAAGAGCTTCCCTTTGACATGGGGGGTAAAGAGCTGGATTTACAGCTGCCAACCCTTTTGGATTACCGTGCTTTAACTTTAAGACATCCTAAAGTCAAAGAGGTGTTTAAGGTGCAAGAAATAGTCATTGATGCTTTCCGGGAAGCCCTTAAAAAGAAAGATTTTACCGAATTTCAATCCCCGGTGATCATTCCCCAAACCGCTGAAGGTGGGGCAGAGGTTTTTGAAGTGAAATATTTTGATCATAAAGCTTATCTTGCTCAAAGCCCACAATTTTATAAACAAATTATGGTGGGGGTGTTTGAAAGGGTTTTTACTGTAAATAAAACTTTACGTGCTGAGCCCTCAGTAACTACTCGCCACTTAACAGAAGTAACTACTTTAGATGGAGAGTTTGGTTTTATTGAATCTTGGCAAGATGTAATGGATATGGTGGAGTATGTTATTAAGTATATTCTTGATCGTGTAGATAAAGAATGTGTAGATATATTAAAAATGTTTAAGACATCTGCTCCTCAGATTTCTGAAAAGCTGCCCCGAGTAAAGTTACGTGAAGCTCAGGAAATTATTTATAAACGAACTGGTCGTGATAATAGAGAAGAACCAGATTTAGAGCCGGAAGATGAGCGGGAAATCAGTCGTTGGGCACTTGAAGAGCATGGTTCAGAGCTTGTTTTTGTGACTCATTATCCCGTGTCAAAGAGACCTTTCTATACTTATGAAGATCCAGATGACCCAGGATACACCTTAAGTTTTGATTTAATTGGCCGAGGGACGGAATGGCTGACAGGCGGTCAAAGAATTAATAACTATGATGTTTTGGTGGAAAAAGCTAAAGAGAAAGGTGTAGATTTAAAAAAGAGTGAGCTATATCTTCAGGCTTTTAAATACGGTTTGCCCCCAGAGGGAGGTTTTTCTTTTGGCTCTGAGCGCATTGTGATGCACATCCTTGGTTTAGCAAATATTAGAGAAGCATCGCTTTTTCCCAGGGATATGGAAAGAGTTGATGTGAGACTTTCAACCATTAAATAAATGTAGATAAATGCCCATAGTTTATGCTTTAGCAATTCTACTGGTCTCGATAACTGTCCTTTTGGGTTTACCCCAAGCTTTGGACGTGGCTCAGACTCAAATAGTGGCTAAGGGGCTGCCTAATAACACTGTTTACGCTCAAAATGATCGACCCCAGGTAGCTGGAACCAAAAGAGTCAATCTTACTCCGCAAAGTTTGGGGCTGGAAGCTCCGGTAATTTCAGCTACTGCAGCTTTAGTTAAGGACCTGGATGCGGATTTTTTGCTTTTTGTCAAAGATCCCAACAAAAGAGTGCCTATTGCCTCAACCACCAAAATTATGACCGCGCTGGTGGCAGCCAATTATTACCAGGCAGATGATAGCTTAACCGTTCCTAAGTCAGCTTTAGTGGAGGGTTCTAATATGGGTTTGGAGGAAGGGGAGAAGTTGACCTTCCGCAGTTTGCTTTATGGACTGCTTTTAAACTCTGGAAACGATGCAGCCTACACTCTGGCTAAAAATTATCCCGGAGGAGTCTCTACCTTTGTCCAAGAGATGAATCAACAATCTTTGAAGCTGGGACTTATCAATACTTTTTTTGATAATCCAGCCGGGTTTGACAGCCCCAGCCATTTTTCCTCAGCTTTTGACTTGGCTAAAATATCTGCCATCGCCTCCGAAAATCCAACTTTAGCCCGTATTTTTGCTACTAAAGAAGCCACTGTTGCCTCATCGGATAACAGCCAGGTCCATTTTTTAAAAAATCTTAACCGTTTGTTGGATTTACCCGGGGTTTTAGGGGTTAAAACCGGCACTACTCCTGCAGCTAAGGAGAATCTAGTAACTCTTTTAGCAAGAGATGGACACAGGATACTTATTGTGGTTCTAGGAAGCGATGACCGTTTTGGTGAAACTCAATCTTTGATTAACTGGACTTTTGATAACTTTATTTGGGAGTAGCATCAGTTGGTGTTAGGGAAGCGCCTATGGCTGGGACTAAAGCGATAAACTGCGGGCCATCAAAAACATAGACCGGCTGAAGGTAGGGACTGTAGCTTTCCGACTGATAATAAGCCAGATAAACCGAAGAGATGGAAACTTGGGGCTGGTCAGGTTCTAAAGCTACAAATCCCTGCCCGATCTTTAACTCAGAAAAAGCCTGGGCAGGGAGTTTAAGAAGATAGGTGGAGGATGAGGCTTTATCAACCGGCCAGAAGATAAAATTAATATCAATATATTTATTGGCTTCCAGGGTATGTTTAGTAACAGTGGCCCGGACTAATCCCTGAGTGAACTGAGGTGTGATGACCGTCATTTTATCAATATCCGCTGGCCAAAGGGAAAGATGGGCTGTTTCTTCATCACCTGAACCTGAATAAGTGACATTTCCTGTGCCATTTTGTAACTCCGGAGGCAGAACGTCTTTAGATGATAAGAACTGTTTAAAATCGCCAATTAATCTCTCTTTCTCCGGGAATGAACCTTGGGGAGGGTCATCCTTGGTGGGGATAACCTGTCTTTGGAAGTGGAAGTTGCCTGTGGTGATATTAATAATCAGGCTGGCATCTTGATCATTGGTAAACTTATACTCAGTGGTAGCCAGAATTTGCGGACCCTGAGGGAAACCTAGCTTTTCAGCTAATTGTTTGGCATAATCGGCATCCATCAAAGAGATCCCGGTTTGAGGGATAAAATAAACTTTTAAAAGTTTGGGCACTTGAGGGAGTTCTCCGGTGGTGGTATCCAAAGAATAGGTAAAGTTAGAAGAGGAGACAGTTTGGGCTGGAAATTTAATCTTGGGCAGGGTACCAAATCTCATCTCCGGTTTTTCCTCTATTGGTTTGCGGTGAGCCAGTTCGTATTGTTTATAGAGGTTATAACCAATTAAGCTCAAAGTCACCAAAAGCAGGAAGATGCCAAAAAAGACTATTCCTTTTCTGGTTACAGCAGTAGTCTGAGATAGTGTCATTACTTTTATTATACAGAAATAAGAATAGGCTGTATAATATCTTTCATATGGATAAGGTAAAAACAAGATTTGCCCCTTCACCTACAGGGATGATGCATATTGGCGGTGTAAGAACTGCACTTTATGCATATCTGGTAGCTAGGAAAAATAGTGGAATCTTTTCTTTAAGAATTGAAGACACTGATCGTAACCGGTTCGTAGAGGGGGCAACAGAAGATATTATTGATAGTTTAAAGTGGTTGGGTTTAGATTTTGAAGGGCTGGTTATCCAGTCAGAGAGAAAAGAACTTTATCAAAAGTATGCCAGAGAGTTAGTTGATAAAGGTATGGCTTATGAACAAGAAGGAGCGATTTGGTTTAAAATACCTAAAGACGGTAAGGTTGAGTTTAATGATTTAATTGGAAGTCGAAAGGTAGTTTTTGATTTCAACAGTCAGAAAGATTTTGTTCTACTAAAATCTGACGGTTTTCCTACATATCATCTAGCCCATGTGGTTGATGATCATATAATGGAAACAAATCCTGTAATTAGAGCTGAGGAATGGCTTCCTTCCACCCCCAAACACATCCTGACATTCCAGGCTTTTGGTTGGGATGTCCCGCAGTATGCGCATCTCCCTCTTATTTTAGGTACAGATCGATCCAAACTCTCTAAAAGACATGGGGCCAGATCGGTCTCTGAATTTCGCAAAGATGGTTTTTTACCGGAAGCAATCCTTAACTATATGGCTTTTTTAGGTTGGACTCCTCCTTCGGAAAAGGAATTTTTGACACTGGATGAGATGGCCAAAGAGTTTGATATCAAAGATGTCCATGTAGCACCGGGGGTTTTTGATATTACCAAGCTGGAGTGGATGAATGGAGAATATATTAGAAAAACTCAAAACTCAAAACTCAAAACTCAAATTTATCAGTATTTAAGAGAGTTATCAGAAGGTACTTTAACTCCCCAGGATCACCCTACAGAAGAGGAGATTGAAAAAGTGGTGCCTTTGATAAAGGAAAGGATTAAAAAGTTATCCGATTTTATACCTTTAACAGATTTTTTGTGGGAGAAGCCGGAATATGATCTGGAGGTTTTTAAAAAGATTAAACTGGATAATTTAGATATAAAAGATGTTTTGGATAAGGTGGTTTATAAACTGGAGGAGTTAAAAAAACCTTGGAAAAGTGAAGAGTTTGAAAAAACTTTTAGAAATTTAGCTGAAGAATTAGGTGTTCCTGCCGGCAGTATCTTTCAACTGATTAGAGTTGCCGTCTCCGGCCAACTGGTCACCCCTCCCCTTTTTGAAAGCATCCAAATCTTGGGAGAAGAGGAAACTTTAGCCAGAATAAAATCCCTAGTTTCCAAATATCCAAGGCTCTTATAGAATTCTTTAGATAATCACATTATCACAATAATTTTGTTCTGACAAAATTCTTACCCTTTCTGCACTGATTTATTTCTTTATATCCTTAAGATAGCTATAATGAATTCCCTTTTTAGTTACCTGTCTCAGACCAAAATAGGGTCTAGGGAAGCCAGATTTATTATTGGCTTGCTGTTGCTGATATTTTTAGGAATACTGTTTTTTTATATGAGCACTCTTTATTTGGTGGAGGGAGTAGCAGAGCCCCGTTTGGTAGTTCCCGTAGAATTTGAAGATGAGAGCGCTTTAAGAACAACTTAAAATATCTTGAGATAAACCTAATTTAGCCTTCTTTAAGCCATATTTTTGGATTTTTCTTAATGGAGTATAATTACGTAGTAATTATACTGGCTTGTTACTAAAAATATGACTAGATATATCATTGAAGGAAGAAAGATTTTAGAAGGCCGAGTTAAAATCTCGGGAAATAAAAATGCCATTTTACCTTGTCTGGCTGCATCATTACTTACAGGGGAGGAAGTAGTTTTAAAAAATGTGCCGATGATTTCTGATGTCCGGGTCCTTACGGAAATACTAATGCAATTTGGAGCAAAAGTAGAAACCCGCGATCAAGAAGTGAAAGTGAAATGCAGTAAGATAAAAAATTCTGTCTTAACTCAACAGTTAGCTAGTAAACTTAGGGCTTCCATATTATTGGTTGGGCCGCTGCTGGCAAGAACAGGGAAAATAGAGTTTTTTCATCCGGGAGGAGATGTTATCGGTAAACGGGATATAAACCTCCATTTAGAAGGATTTAGACAACTTGGTTGTAAGGTCTCGGTTAATGATCACAACTATAAAGTATTAAAGGGTACAAATGTCATGTCGGATGCCAGAATCTTTTTAGAGATAGCTACTGTCACAGGAACAGAGAATTTAATTTTAGCCTCGGTAATAAGAAAAGGGAGAACAGTTATCCGCAACGCTGCTTGTGAGCCTCATGTAATCGACCTTTGCTTAATGTTAATTTCTATGGGGGCTTCTATTGAAGGTATAGGGACCTCCACTTTAACTATTGACGGCGTAGAAAAATTAAGAGGTACAGAATTTACTATTGGTTCAGATAATATAGAATTTGGGACTTATGCTATTGCTGCAGCGATTACAGGCGGGGAGATAGAGATAGAAAATTGTCATAATTTAGATCTTGAGCCCGTCATTTGGCCTTTATCAAAGATGGGTGTATCGATTACTCGTGGCGAGCGAGTAATAAAGGTTTCCGCTAAAAAGATTGCTGCCATCTCCAAACTTATTACTAATGTTTGGCCGGGTTTTCCCACGGATCTAATGAGTGTAATGATAGTGTTGGCCACTCAAGCAAGGGGGATCTCACTTCTTCATGATTGGGTTTATGAGTCAAGGATGTTTTTTGTAGATAAACTTATCAGTATGGGAGCCAATATCACCATTGCTGACCCGCACCGGGTTTTAATCTCCGGACCAACGAGACTTTTTGGAAGGAATTTAGAAACACCTGACATTAGGGCGGGGATGGCTTTAGTTTTGGCGGCTTTGGTAGCTGAAGGGAAGAGCATTATTAACCGGGCTGAGTTGATTGAGAGGGGGTACGAGGATGTGGTAGGAAAGTTAGTGGGTTTGGGGGCAAATATTCAAAGGATGGAAATAGCCAACGGTAACGGCAGCCAGTAGTGATGAATAGTACATTAAATAAAATCTACAAATCGGTTTTAAAATTCTTGCAGCCTTTATCTTCAGAAGAAGTGTATGTTACTATAGTCAAAGAAGGAGTGACTTTATTAAAGGCTAAACATGCTTCTTTAATATTACAACAAGAAGGAGAGTTTAAAGTTACGTACAGCTCTCTCCCCTTGCCTTCTGGACTAAGGATCAATAAACATAATTCCCTTTCCAAAGTATTTCGAGATGGACAAATTTCTACTAAACCAGCCCTGGGACCGCAAATGATACTGGGAAATTTAGGCAGAGAAGATATCAAATCCCATGTTTTGATACCTCTTTCCTACCCCAAGGGTACAATGGGAGTTTTAATTATTCATTCTCCTAGAGATGAAAAGCTTACGGCTAAACAGCAGAATGATTTGAAACTCTTCGGTTTACTAGTTAGTTTAGTAATCAAAAAAACCCAGCTATATTCTGAAACAAAAAAAGCTTTAGAGGTACGGGATTTATTTATCTCTATGGCCGCTCATGAGCTTAGGACTCCTATCACAACCATTCACGGTTATATGCAACTGCTTAATAATAAGATGAAAGAAGAAAATACCCCTCAGGCCAGGTGGGTAAGGGACCTGTATGTGGAAACTCTGAGGCTTACCTCCTTAGTTAACAAACTGTTGGAAACAAGCCGTATCAGGGCCGGACAACTCCAATATGATTGGAAGGAATGCGACGTAAGGAAAGTGATTGACCGGTCTATAAAGAATTTTAATTTTAGTCACCCCGGTTGGAAGGTCATATTTAAGGATGAAAGTGGGAAAAAGCGGGTTTTGGTAGTGGGGGATTTTGGTAAATTATTACAAGTGGTAACCAACGTCTTAGATAACGCAGCTAAATTTTCATCGCCTAATACTTTGGTCTCTATTATTTTAAAGGTGAAGGTACCTTGCCTTATTCTTCAGGTCCAAGATAAAGGTGAAGGGATTGCTAAAAAAGATTTACCACGGGTTTTTGACGGGTTTTATAAGGGAAGCCAGTCTTCCCAAAAGGGAATGGGGTTGGGCTTGTATCTTTCCAAAAGTATTATTGAAGAACACCACGGCTCGATCCATTTGCATTCTAAAGTCAACCGGGGTACTTTGGTAGAGATAAGGTTACCAATAGTCAGACTGCCGGAGGGCGGCTAGTCTTTAATCATGTAGCCGAAGCCTCTAACGGAATGAAGGAGTTTTTTGTCATATCCCGTATCGATTTTTTTGCGAAGGTATCCCATATAGACATCAACGACCCGAGTTTCAATATCCGGATTAAAAAGCCAAACCCGGTTTAAAATCATCTCCCGGGTCAAAATTCTCCCCTTGTTGCTCATTAGGTACTGGAGTAGTTTAAACTCTTGGGGAGTAAGCTGAATTTGCTTGCCTTGTCTTTTCACTTCGAAGGTTTTGTTATCAAGCTCTAAATTATCTACTTTAAGGGTGTTTTCATTGCCGTTTTGGTAACGCAGTCTGGCTTTGATACGGGCTAGCAACTCATCTGCCAAGAAGGGCTTGGTGATATAATCGTCAGCTCCCAGATCTAAACCATGAATGATATCCGTTACCCCATCTTTGGCCGTAAGAATAATTACCCGCAGATTTGGATATTTTTTGCGGATCTCCATGCAAACTGATTCGCCACTCATATTGGGCAGCCCCAAATCTAAAATTACTAAATCAGGAGGAAGTTTTTGGATAGTATTTAATGCCTGCACCCCATCCGAAGCTGTTTGAACCGCAAAATCTTCACTCATCAGAAGTTCTTTAAGGTATTTTTGCAAAGCAGCATCATCTTCGACTACCAGTATAGTCTTAGCCATACAAAACAATTATACCAATTATAATTAATAATCACAACCCTCCTCTTACATATTTTTAAAAGGTTTTTTATATTAAGGCAACCTTTCATGAAAGGGAGTTTTTCTCCTTACCATATTCTTACAAAGCTATTGTTATTTTCTCAAGTACTAAGATTAAGATTAAATCTAGAAAATTTAAAGAAAGGATGGAAAATGGCCTACAAACATACCAATAAAAAGGGTGTGGATTATTATCTGCATTCCAAAGAGGTAAAACTACGTAGCGGTCGTAACCAGACCATCTACTATTTTGCCAAGGAGGCTGGATCTGGTTCTTTAGATAATGTTCCAGCAGGGTTTAAAGTGGTAGAAAATGAGCGGACTGGTTTGCCTATCTTAAAAAAATCCTGACTTCTGATAATGAGGATGAGATGTTTGGTGGGAGATCCTAGAAGAGAGGATTAACAAGGAAAACAAAGAGTTCAAAAAAGTAAAAAAATTAAAAACTAACTTCTAAACAACTGATGCAAAAGTGAATTTATTACTGATAAAACAACACTAAAAATTAAAGCCCACAAAAAATTGTCTACGGTAAATCCTGCTACAATAGAGCTAGCCAACTGGATTAACAGAGCATTTAAAACTAAAGTAAAAAGTCCTAAGGTGAGAATGTTAATTGGTAAGGTCAATAAGATTAAGATAGGTCTGATAAAGGCGTTAATTACTCCGATAACTAAAGCTGCTACTAAGGCTGTGGCCAGATCTTGAACTTTAACCCCCGGTAGAAGATAGGCAGCAATAATAATGACTAAGGTGCTTATTAGCCAGTTGATCAAAACCTTCATTCCTTAAATAATAGCAGGAGGTAATGTTAGAAACAAGTTGCTACGTCTGATGCTGGAGAAGGTGTGAAAAAGTGGAAAGTTTCAGGGTATAATTATTAAATGGAATTAATTGTTGACCTGCATACTCATTCTCATTACTCCCGAGCTACAAGCCGTGACTCTACATTAGAGGGTTTATATAAATGGGGAAAGATTAAAGGAATCAGTATTATCGGCACCGGGGATTTTACTCATCCAAGCTGGTATTTAGAACTTCAGGAAAAATTAGAGCCGGCAGAGCCAGGACTTTTTAGACTAAAAGAAAAATATGCTTTAGAAGTTGATGCTAGCCTTCCCCAATCTATTCAAGGTCAGGCGATACGCTTTATTTTAACTGTGGAGATCAGCAATATTTATAGTAAATATGGCAAAGTCAGAAAACTCCATAATCTAATAGTGGCTCCAACTCTTGAAGTTGTGTCGGCAGTTGGTGAAAGATTGTCCCATATCGGTAATTTAAAAGCTGATGGCAGGCCTATATTGGGTCTTGATAGTAAAGAGTTACTAAAAATTTGCCTGGAAACTGACCCAAATATTTTATTCATTCCAGCCCATATTTGGACACCCTATTTTGCCTTGTTTGGCTCCAACTCTGGATTTGATTCTATCCAAGAGGCTTTTGAAGAGTTGTCTTTGGAAATTAAGGCTATTGAAACAGGTCTTTCTTCGGATCCTTTTATGAATTGGCGGCTTGACCAGTTACAAAAAGTTGCCATTATCTCTAACTCCGATGCCCATTCCCCTTCAAAACTTGGACGCGAGGCTACAGTGATAGATTCCAAGCTGGATTACTTTGATATTGTCCAAGGTATAAAAACCAATGACCAAAGAGTGGTAGGGACCATTGAGTTTTTCCCTCAGGAAGGTAAATATCACTATGATGGTCATAGGGATCATCATGTCCGTTTTTCTCCTCAAGAAACTAAACAACATCAGGGAATCTGTCCGGTTTGTCATAAACCAGTAACAGTGGGAGTAGATCATCGGGTGGATGATCTAGCTAATCACCCCACAGATTACAAACCCCCAAATGATAAATTAGTAGAATATATTATTCCCTTAGTTGAAATTATTGCTGAAGTAAAAGGTACTGGGGTCAGCTCCAAACCTGTTTTGGGGCTTTATGAAAAAGTTTATTCAATATTGGGCAATGAGTTTAATATTTTAAGAAGACTTTCTATTGATGCCATAAAAAAGGCCGGGTTTGATGATCTTTCCTTTGCTATTGATAAGATGAGAAAAGGGCAGGTTGTTATTGAGCCAGGCTATGACGGAGTATATGGAACTATAAAGATTTTCCAAGATAAAGAGGAGAGGAAAAAGTTATCAGGACAAATGAGCCTACTATAAAAAATTATGGATTTTCTGGATTTAAATGATCAGCAACGGAAGATTGTAGAACAAGGTGACGGAGTAGTCATGGTTAAGGCTGGCCCAGGAACCGGTAAGACGAAAACTTTAATAAGCAGGGTGGCATATTTAATATTAGAAAAGCATATTAACCCAGCAAATATTCTAACTCTTACTTTTACCCAACGGGCAGCTTTAGAGATGAAGGAGAGATTAAACCTAATATTGGGAAGTAACTTGCCAACAATAACCACTTTCCATGGTTTGGCCTTTAATTTTTTAACTGGTTTAGTTGGGGAGATTAAGATTATCTCTGAAGAAGATCAGGAGACTCTTTTAAAAAAGGTTGCTGGAAAAAGTAAAGTTAAGATATCCCCCCGCGCTTTGTCTGTAATTATTTCTCAACATAAAAGTACGACTAACCCTTCTAAAAAAGATTCAGAGATGGAGAGACTTATTGTAGATTACAATAAGGCATTGAATCAGCAACAACTTCTAGATTTTGATGATCTGTTAATGCAAATGTACAAGAGCTTAGAAGAGAAAAATGATAAGAGACGGCAACTAAAAAATCTTTATCAATATATTTTGATAGATGAGTTTCAAGATACTAATGATTTGCAATATCAAATTATTAAAATGATTTTAAAGGATAGTCCTAATCTTTTTGTAATTGGCGATCCTTTTCAGTCAATATACGGCTTTCGGGGAGCCAGTGCCGAGGTTTTTAAGACTTTAAAAGATGATTTTTCAGCAGTTTGTGAAGAAACTTTAGGTATTAATTACCGCAGTCACAGCAATGTTGTACAAATAAGTAATTTGTTGTTTCCTCAGTCTTTAACTCTACAACCTGCCTCAAAGAAAGGTGGAAAAGTGTCTTTAGTTAAGACTTTAAATGAATACTCCGAGGCAGACTGGGTTATCAGATTTATCAGTGACAAAATCGGAGGAACTGATTTACTTAAGGCTCAACATCTGGTAACCCAGGTAAATTTTTCTGATTTTGCCGTAGTTTTTCGGGCTCATCATCTAAGCGGTGTTTTAAGAAAGCAGTTTGAGGAATCAGGGATGCCCTATCAGATTGTTAAAGAAGATACACCTGTAGAAGGAGACCATATCAAACTATTAAGCATGCATGCTGCCAAAGGGTTAGAGTTTAAATTTGTTTTTATCTGCGGTTTTGAAGAAGGCTTGATTCCCTACATAAAGAATGAGGCAGATTTAGAGGAAGAGAAACGTTTGCTTTATGTTGCTATGACCCGGGCTAAGGAAGAGCTGTATTTATTGTATGCTAAAAAACGCCAAAAGAAACCAAATCAGGTTTCCAGATTTAAAACTTTATTAGAACACCCCAATTTTTTAGAAGTAGAAGATGAAGCTATTACAAAAATTATAAAAAAGAGCCAAATCAGTCTATTTAATTAATATGCCCGAATTTACTACGGGTTAGTTGCTTGAAATGCATTAGTATGATATACTTGGATAAGAATTCACTACTCTTTTTGTAACTAGTATTAATATAACTTATTAGCAAGAAAAGTTATCCTTCTTCTTAAATAGTGTTAGTTATACAGTTTGCCAGAGATCGTGAATAAATTGGAGGTGATAACTGTATGACTAAAAAACTATTTATAGGTGGACTTTCGTGGGATACCACCGACCAATCATTAAAAGATTTTTTCTCTCAAGTGGGACAAGTTTTATCAGCAACCGTCGTAAATGATAAATTTACCGGTAGATCAAGAGGTTTCGGGTTTGTAGAAATGGATGATGAAGCAGCACAGAAGGCAATACAACAGCTTAACGGCCAGACATTAGACGGCCGGGCTATTGTGGTTAATGAGGCCAGGCCAAGAGAACCAAGAGATGAGAATTTCTCAAGAGGGTTTGATCGAAGAGATAACAAACCAAGTTTTTCTTCTAATAGGAATTTCCGAGGTAACCGCCGAGGTCATTAATTAAAAAAGGGCATCGGTGTAAACCGGTGCCCTTTTAGACAGTTTTTGGTTGATTATACTTTCTATTGGTCATATTTTCCAAACGTTTTTGTCTGGCTAGTTCTTGCTCATGTCTTAATTCGATTCTTTTAACAGTTTTCTTATCTATTTCCTCCTGACAGGATTTATTAGAACAGCGGTAGGTAATAACTGTGGTAGGGAAGAAGCAATTTTGAGTATTTCTGATACCGGTTTTTTGGAGAATGAGTTCACAGCCACACTGGTTGCATTTTAAAGAAGCGGAGATGGTGGTGGTGTTATTCAATGCTTGTGTATTATACCACAGTTTCTAATTTTAAGTGTTAACCTTAGTCAGTTTTGCTTGGCCCAGCTTGCTGGCACTGGTTGGCTCCGATTTAATCTGGGTTGACTCTGTGGGAACTTATTACTAATATTAAAGTAGGTGGCTTAAAAATCAACTAAACATGAATATGCAAAGGTGGCATATCTACATTCTTAGTCTGGGGCTTGCATTGACTTTTGTGGCCATGGCGGTTAAAGCATTTATCTCTCCAGATGAAATCAGCGATGTAATTGCTAATTCAGTAATTTTTAAAAACATACTAGATAAAGTTCCAATTCAGCTGATAGGTATACATGATGCAATTATTGGTATATTTATCGCTTTTCGAGTATTACCTAAACTTATTAATACTTGGGCAGTCATTTGGATAGGTACAGTTATCATACTCTTGCTAAGTAGTATGAATATTAGTGGACTTTTGGATGCTATAGAGCATGCAGCACCACTTGGTATTGCTTTGTATTTAAGCATTAACGCCTTTACATCTCAAAAGGGGAATAGTTAAGAAGGTAACCACAAGATATTGCTGGCTCTGGGCAACTACGCATTTCACACCCGGAGGGTAATAAGGGTTCCAACCCCTGGGGTTAGTTGGCTTTTAACCTTGTATGGTGAGCAAATTCGAAGGATCATACATGAACTTTTTATCGCGATCCTTTTATATCTCTCTCCACCTCTTTCTCTATTTTGACTGCTAAGCGTTGAAATCTTTTTTGGAGTTTTTCGGTATTTTTTAGATATTCCTTTTGCGTGGTTTAACAATAATAGTAAATAACCATATTAAACTCCCAAAAAGTAATCTTACGCCTGTTTTGGTGCAATACTTGCGAGATAATTTAAACTTTTTCAAGGATGAGAGACTCCCTGTGGTCTCTGCCGCAGGGTATTTTACGATCTGCAAACTCTAATTATAGGGTGTTAAGCTATATCAACCAGTAAATTTAGAATCCTTTGTCTTTTTAGTGACAAATCTTTAATTCTTAACGTAAAGGGGTTTTTGAGAGTTCAATAATGATGCTAAAATCATCTTCTGGAGAGCTATCAATAATAAAAGTATGCTCACATTTTGTACATTCTTGTTTGATTCTCCATTTACCCTTTTTCTGAAAAACTCCAACTGGTTTCATCATCCCCTGACAGTCAGAGCTTCTATCTCCTGGAATTTTATCATCAACGTGCTTGCTCCAAAGACATTGTGGGCAATGATTATTGTATCTTCCTCCCATAATTTCAATACCGCAATTGCCACAAATATATGGTTCCTGTTCTGGAACTAAGAAATTTTTTCTGTCTTTATCATCCATATTTTCTAAACGCTCCTTAGTCATATTATAGAAAATTACCAATATCTTCACATAAACTTTTTATTACTTTAGGTAATAGTAATTTTCCATTTTTCAGAGTTGATTTTGAAGGATATCCTTCAACTGCATATGTCATTATTTTACTATAATCTGTCAACATTTCAGTGTTTTCTGGCCAATTAGGCATATCATCAACTGCCAGTTCCATTCTGACTTTCTGTTTATCTATTGCCAACATAATTTCAGTTTCTAATCTATCTGCATGATCTCCACAATAACTAGTATTCTCTTGTTTGAGTTTATTAATAATTTCCAAATCATACCAGTTTTTTGTCTTAACATTGAGCTTTTTTGAGTATTTATTAGCAATTCTTGCCAAAAATTCATTATTCCCACCATGTCCATTCAAAATGTAAATTTGCTTAAATCCCTGGCAAATAATAGATTTTATAATTTCTTCAATAATTTTATAGCTAATTTTCTCAGAAATAGTTATAGTTCCAGCAAATGATAGCATGGTTTCGCAAGGTCCATAATAGATTGTAGGAACCACAATACAACCAGTATGTTTGGCAATTTTCTCGGCTAGGTATTCAACTATACAGGAATCTGTATTTACAGGTAAATGATTTCCATGTGCCTCAATTGCACCAATTGGAATAATGACAGTTTTTTCTTTAACCTCTTTTGTAAAATCAGCCTTAGTAAGCACACCCCATAACATATGAAATTTTATATCTTATAGCCTTAATCAATGTTTTAAATCAATTATTTGTTATAATACGCTGAATTATAACATTTACTATAAATTTATGCCCATTATGTAAGAAAAACTGTATATAATAATATGACATCAGAACGAGAATTAAGTACTATTCATCTAATTTCACCTCCAGCTAAATGGATGCATAGTGGCATTCCATATCCTCCATTGGGTATAGCATATCTTTCTGCCATTGGAATACAAAACGGAATTGGAATAAATGTAATTGATAGTCAATTTTCCGAATTCCCAGAAAAAATTGCAAACTTACTTGATAAAAAAGGCCCACAATTAGTTGGGATATCGGCTACGCTAATGCAACTTCCAGATTCTGTTGCGTTAGCAAAGAAAATAAAAGCATCAAATCCTTGGTCAACTGTAGTTTTTGGAGGTGCTGGTCCGAATTGTTTATCACCTGAACAATTCTATAGTTATACTGGTAATTCTGTTGATCTTGTTTGCCAAGGTGAGGGAGAATTAACATGGGCTAATATTATGAAACGCTTTTTAGGTTCTGATAACCGAAGCAAAGAGTTGCTTAAACCTCAATACATATTTGATGATATACAGGGTACAGTACTTTTTACCAAAGATCAGATAAAAATAAATCCCCCACGAGCACAAATTCAAGATTTAGATACTCTTCCATTTCCTGATTTAGAGGCAATTGATGCGAGTCGATACATTGAGCTTTGGAAAAAAAACGGTGGGATGGGATCAATATCAATTTTTCCATCAAGAGGTTGTCCATACGCATGTGTTTTTTGTGATAAAACAATTTTTGGTCGTAAATTTCGACACAATTCTCCTACAAGAATTGTAAATGAGATGGAGAGAATTACTTCAGACTATAATTTAGTAGAAGATATATTTTTTTTGATGACAATTTGTCAACTCAGAGAGATGTCATGCTTGGATTATGCCAAGAAATTCAGTCTAAGGGTCTAGAGGTATCATGGTCATGTCAAGCAAGAGTTAACACTGTTGATCCTGAATTATTAAAAACCATGTACGATTCTGGTTGTAAAGAAATCTATTTTGGCATTGAAGCTGCAACTGAAAAGTTATTAACTTATTTAGGTAAAAACATTAGTATAGATCAAGCGACTCAAGCAATGACTTGGGCAAGAGAAGTAGGCATGAAGCCAGGATGTTTTTTTATGGTTGGTGTACCAACTGAAACAAAAGAAGATATTGAAGCAATCGCAGCTTTTGTTTGTCAAGTAAAACCGTCTTATATTGGATTATCTGTATTAATTCCTTTTCCAGGCACAGAATTATATACAAGAACACATAGTCTGATTAAACCAGAATTATTAGAGCGTTTTGATCAATGGGATGATACTAGATCCTCAATATATAAAGATAATACTTTCGAAGTAAATCCAAAAGAATCAGTAAAATACATCGAAAAAGTTTTTAGAGATATTATTGGGGAGGGCGGGATTGATTATAATCCAAGTCAATTTGTGATTCATCGTTATGATGAATAATTGTGCTAATAAAATTATGGAAAAAATTCCTTTCGAAGAGATTCCGCATTTTGTACAAATTGAAACTTCATATAATTGCAATGCTCACTGTTCATTTTGCTACAACCCTAATAGGAATAATCCTCCAAATTACAAAAAATTAAGGAAAATCGTACATCAAGTTACAAAATCCCACATTCCTCATGTTCAATTAACTGGTGGAGAAGTTTCACTTCTCCCGAGTAAATTTTTAAATGAAATTATTAACGAGTTAAGTAAAAATTCCAATGTATCTATTCAAACTAACGGGATTATTTATATTAAAGATTTAACTCCCGCTTTGGCATCAATATATATTTCACTTCATGGCACGAAAAAATATCATGACAAACTTCAACAAATATGCCAGTGGGAACAAATAACCAAGAATATTAAAAAATATATTTCTAATGGGTTTGAAGTCAATTTAGATTTTACATTAACTTCAATAAATTATAATAATTTTGAAGAAATCGCCTTTTTAGCTAATGAATGGGGAATATATC
Source organism: Candidatus Daviesbacteria bacterium GW2011_GWA1_41_61 (assembly GCA_000997385.1). Classification (GTDB taxonomy): domain Bacteria; phylum Patescibacteriota; class Microgenomatia; order Daviesbacterales; family UBA10151; genus GWC1-40-9. Next base: position 308,634 of record LCBT01000001.1, on the reverse strand, counting down.
AATATTCTATAAACAAATTTGAGCCAGCAGGATTAGGTGTAGCAAATTTTACTGATTTAGTTCCTTCAAAAGATCATTTTAAAAAAATTATAGATCAAATTATTAGACTTCAAGATAAAACCAAGCTCCATATTGGTTTTTGTACTGCAGTTCCATTTTGTCTTGATGCTAGATTACCTGAGTATGGCTTATTAGCTAATTGTGGCGCTGGAGTATCATTGTTAGTGATTAGCCCTGATGGAGAAGTAAGAATCTGCAACCAATCGGATACTTCATATGGAAATATTCTTAAACATAATCTAATTGAGATTTGGAAGGATAAAAATCTTGATGAATTCCGAAATAAATCATGGGTTATCGTCCCTTGCAAAGACTGCTTTTTATTTAATAAGTGCTTAGGTGGTTGTAAAGTGGACAATAGTCAAAAGGGTAAATACTGTATTGATTATGCAGTCAGAAATTACAAAAAAATACCAATAACGAAGGTTCAATGGCAAAAAAGACTACAAATGTTTATGACGAAGCAGAAAGATAAGGATCATAAAACAAGAATAAAAGCAAAGGATATTATTTGTCCAGATAAATTCACAAAACTAAATCTTACACATAAAAATAAGCTACTTATTACTCGACATCAAACAATTTCTATTGATTTGCAATCTGTTCTCCTCTTGAAAGAAGTATTAAATGGAAAGCATACTTTTCAAGAAATATTACGTTACGCAAAAGATAAATCTTTAAGCACCGTAGGTACAAAAAATATGCTAATAAAATTATTAGGAGCACGCGCAATAACACTTCGCTCAAATGAATAATACTTTAAGCATTAACTGGGAAATCACTAAAAAATGTAATTTAAATTGCATCTATTGTCGTGTTCGTGGTGGAGAAGAAAAGGTTGACGAATTAACAGAGATAGAAGCCAAAAATATAATTGATAAATTATATCCATATGGTTATCGACATCTTAAATTTACTGGAGGTGAGCCACTAATAAAAGATTATTTTTGGAATTTAGTTAAATACGCACACCAAAAAGAAATGCTAGTTTCAATATTTACTAATGGGAGTTTAATTACTAACAAACTTTTAGTAAATTTTAAAAAATATATTTCGATTGTAGCTTTTAGTCTTGATTCTTTAGTGGACGAGCATAATAAGATTTTAAAAAGAGATAAAGTGTTAATTATTATGAATAATATTAAAAAAATTCAAAAATTAGGTATTTCAGTTGTTATTAGTGCTACCGTATCAAATATTACTATTAACGATCTTGAAGAGCTTGTATTATTTGCAAAAGATACAGGAATAAATGAAATTAAAATTAATGATTTTGTCTTCAATGGTCGAGCCAACGATAATGAGGTAATTTTAAAGCTAAAAAGACCATTAATCGAAGATCAAAGATACTTAATAAATATTATTAAGAGTATCTACCACGAAAAAATATTAAAAAATTATCAATTCCGTTGTGAATGTAGTAACAGTGACTTGTTTATTTCTTATAAAGGGGACTTGTACCCTTGCGTTGAATTGTCATACCTCTCTGATGAATACAAGATAGGTAATCTTGTGACAGATAATATTAAGGATTTATTGAAGACCAATGTTAACTTTCATCAACAAATACAAGATAGAGACTATTGTGGTTATAGTTATTTATCTTCAACTCACTTTTCTGCTTGCCTGAATCGTGGTGGTTGTCCAAAAACACTTCGTAATTATATGAAATTAGCAAAAACAAGATAATGAATAATATTTTAGTCAAAAATTATAATTTTCACCGTCATGTTCTCTTAGAAATTACCAAACAATGCAACTTACAATGTTTACATTGTTTTACGGAAGCAGGACATTCTTTAGCTGAGGAATTGGAATTGGATGATTGGAAATTAGTACTTAAAGATTTAATAGATAATGGTTTTAACGCATTTACGATTTCTGGGGGTGAACCTCTCTTGGTGTTAAAGAAAATTGTTCCTCTGGTAAAATACATAAAGCAACTCAATAGCCAAATAAAAGTCTACATTTTTACAAATGGCATTTTGCTTAATAGAACGAACCTGCACAGATTTAAGAAGTATGTAGACGGTGTAGGAATAAGTATCGATGGATGTAAAAGAACTCATGATTGGTTACGAAGGCAAGATAGTAGTTATGTTGCAGCTATTGATGCCCTTAGCCTATTACAGGTCGAAAAAATTCCTGTCTTTGTGCAATCTATGGTAACTCCTCAGACGCTTCCTTATATGGAAGATGTAGTTAATATATGTATCGATAAAGGAGTTCGGGCAATTCGTTTTTCTCACGTTGATTTTTATGGGAGAGCAATAAAACACAAACAAACAATTGGTTGTGATGAAAAACACTTGATTTCACTTAATAGTACGCTTAAACGTCTGAAAGAGAAATATAATATTTATTTGACTTCAAATCTTGTAAAGAAGACTGAATTACAAAAAAATAAGGTTCTTTTTACAATACCTTCTTTACATATATTACCAAATGGATATGTTTTACCGTGGTATGGCTTTCCTCTCAAATTGGCACTTTGCAAATATCCTACTGAAACATTTTCTAATTTAAAGAAACAAGTGTTAGATGCTAAAATATCAGCTTTCAAAGAAATAATGGAAAATTCTCAGGCATATGTAAGCCGTAGTAATATGAGAAATATTATCGACTACGATAATATCGTAGCTCATTTTTTTGATTGATATGTTATACTCATAGTTATAAATCTGAATTTAAACCAAGAAAGGAGGTATTTAAAAATGGGAAAATGTAAGGCAGTCCTAGATTTTGAAGCTGTAAAAAGTATCAAAGTAAAAAAAACTTCAAAACAAACAAAAACTTTAAAGAAAATCTAATTATCTTAATCGATTGAGGGGAAGTAAAATTACTAATGAATTAACATTGAATTTTAATCTTTTGAGTTTTGCTTCTAGTCTTTGTTTTAGTAATTGGTATCTTGGGGTAATTTGCGTTTTTCGACCATAATTGTCAGATAACAAATCTCCTTTAGTTTTATATTTGTAAATCGTAAAAATTAGATCTTCTTTATATTGTTTTCTACTAAAATCTTGTTGTGTTCCATCGGGTAATTCATTCCAAACGTGTAAGTTACCTTTATCATAAATTATTCTACCTCCATATAAATCACAAATGATTAAAGCTGTAATGGCACATTGTCCGTATGCTTTATTATCTTCTGACCATTCGTCTTCTATAATCGGACTAGTTGTTTCTTTTGACCATGCATATTCAAAAGCTTTTTCTAATTTTTTAAAATCTTTTTGGGTTAATAGTTGAGAATTTTGATAAAGATTTTTCACAAAAATAAGTATACCAAAAGCGGTTCTAATTGTACTCGAAGTGCTTGGGGGCATGGATTCGGACCATGATTGATAGGTTCAGAGCCTATTATCCTACCATTAGATGACCCCCAAATATTTAGCCTATTATGAAGTAAGAGCTTTGCTCATTTTAGCATCAAATGATCTTGGATGGAAGCTTGATTGAGGTTTGATGCTTCATGGTATGATATTTTTTATGAAAATTATTCCTTTAATTGTTGGACAACTTAAAACTAATTGTTATCTGGTGGAAGCTTCAGGTAATGTCGGGATTATTGATCCCGGGGATGATGGGGAATATATTATTGATCAGATTGCCAAATTAAACTTAAAACCTTTTTGGGTGGCAGCCACCCATGGGCATTTTGACCATGTTTTAGCTGTGAGTGAAATAGCTTTAACTTGTAAAATTCCTTTTTATATTCATCCTAAAGACCTCTTTTTATTAAAACAGGCCAAAAATAGTGCTGAACATTTTACCGCTGTTAAAGCAGATCCATTGCTTGTGGAACCATTCCCTTTTCCGGAAGAAAAAACCCTTTCTTTAGGAGAAGAGAAGCTGGAGGTGATAGAAACACCCGGACATACCCCAGGAGGAGTCTGTCTTTACAGTAAAAAAGATCATCTGTTAGTTTGCGGGGATCTGCTTTTTGCTGGGGGGATAGTGGGAAGAACTGATCTTCGGTATGCTTCTTTTTCCCAGCTGGCAAAATCTGTCAAGAAAATTTTGAAACTGGCAGGAAGGACTATGGTTTATCCTGGTCATGGAGGAGATACAACTGTTGAAGAGTTAAAAGCCCAACTACCGGAAACTTTTGTTTGAGTCAAATTACTCAATAAGGAATATTATCAGGTGATAATTTTATATCACCCCTAGCAAAACTGGTCAACTCTGTCGTAATATATCAAACAGGATTTATGGATATTAAGACTGATGCTCATAAAACGGTGATGCGGGATCGTCCTCTAATCTTTTTAGATCTTGAAGGAACTGGTTTGGAGGTTCAAAAACATGAAATCATTGAGATCGGGGCAGTCAAAGTCAACTCTAAAAGACCATTTAAAATCTTAGATAAATTCTCTATTAAGGTTAAACCTGATAATTTGCCAGCGGCTGACAAAGTAGCGTTGAAGATGGTAGGGTACTCTAAAGAGGCTTGGAAAGATGCTTTAACCTTGAAAGAAGCTTTGGAGAAATTGGATCAATTTGCCCAGGGCGGAGTGTTGGTTGGCTATAATGTAACTTATGATTGGGCGTTGTTAGATAAAGCATATTTTGCTTTAGGAAGGCAAGATCCTTTTTATTACCACCGGCTGGATGTGATGCCGATGGTTTATCTCAAGTTATTTAACAAAAGAGTTCTTAAAAGATTTAGTTTAGGACAAATTTGTAAATATTTAAAATTAGAGAGAGGAGAAAGCCATCAGGCTTTGGATGACGCCAAGGCTACCTACCTTGTATTTAAGCGGCTGTTTGAGTTAAATTAAGTTATGGTTTACATTGGTGCAGATCACAGAGGTTTCCAGTTGAAAGAAAGAATCAAGAAAAGGCTGATTGATGAAGGGTTTGAGGTAACTGATTTAGGAAATGACCGCTTGAACCCTGCTGATGATTATGTTGATTATGCTTTAAAAGTAGCTGAAGCTACTGTAACATCTGAAGAGAACAAAGGAATTCTTTTTTGTGGCTCGGGGGCTGGAGTGGATATGGTGGCCAATAAAGTCCCCGGGATAAGATCAGCTTTAGTTTTTGATACCGCCCGGGCTAAACAGGCCAGGGAAGATGAAGACGCTAATGTTATTTCTTTACCGGCTGATGTTTTAAAGGAGCAGATGGCTTGGGCAGTTGTCCAAACATTTCTGCAAACTCCTTTTTCTCAAGATCCCCGTCATATTCGCCGTTTAGGAAAGATTGAAGAAGTAGAGAAGCAGTATGACTAAAATTCAAATTATTCCGGCTATTTTAGCCACCACTGAGAAACAGTACCGTCAAAAGCTGGAGAAGATCCACTCTTGTCAGGAGTTTGAGGGAGGATGGGTACAAATAGACCTCATGGATAATACATTTGTTCAAAACATAAGTATTAGTTTGGACATAGTTGCCCGTTATCCTACTAAGTTAAAAAGAGAGGCTCACCTAATGGTGTTTCACCCGATTGAGTGGATAAAAGAGCTGATAGAACAAGAATTTGAAAGAATTATTATTCACCTTGAATCTGACCCCAGATCACCAGGAAGTGAACGTTGGGAGGATTATGTTCGTAGTAATCTAGATTATATTGAAGATCATGGCTTGCATATTAAGGATGAAGGTATTGAAAGTGGTTTAGCTATTAACTTAGATACTCCGATGGAAGAACTTAATCCTTATCTTTATGACATTAATGTTTTACTTATAATGAGTGTTAATCCTGGTTTTGGGGGGCAGCAATTTGATATGCGGGCTATAGAAAGAGTCAAAAAGGCTGCTGATATTAGACGTCAAAATAAGTTAAACTTTAAAATAGAGGTGGATGGTGGCATTACTGAGAAAAATGCTAAACTAATAGTAGAGGCGGGAGCTGATAATCTAATCATAGGACAATATTTAACTGATGGAAACATTGCTCAGAATTTGGAAAAAATTAGGCAAGCCGCAACCTCCGCCTAAAGCCCGGGCTATTGAAAAAGTCACAGTCTTTGGCTTTGCCGATGCCAAGCCCGCCGATAAGGTTTACAAGGATGCCTATAAGGTCTGTCAATCTTTAGCTGAGGCCGGTTATACAGTTGTTGATGGCGGAGGTCCGGGGGTGATGGAAGCAGCTACCTTGGGTGCTAAGGCCGGAGGGGGGAAAGTTATCGGTGTCACTTTTTATCCTAAAGATGCCGACCACTTTGAAGGTCGGGATGTTAGTAATCCCATTGACGAAGAGATTAAAACTACCACCTATATAGAAAGAACCTTGACTTTATTAAAAGAAGGACAGGTTTATATCGTCTTTAACGGAGCTTCAGGAACAATGTCTGAGTTCGGGATGGCCTGGGGGCTGGCCAGGATTTATTTTGGTCATCATAAACCGCTAATTTTATATGGAGATTTTTGGCAGAAGATTATGAGAACTTTAAAAGCTAACCTCTTGCTTCGTCCGGAGGAGTTAGAAGTTTTTAAGATTGCCACTACCCCCTATCAGGTGTTGAAGGCGATTACCGAATTTGAGGATGAAGTTGAAGCAGACAGGCACAAGGCAATGAAGGTAAGCAGTGAAGACGGTTTTGCCATTCAATAGTTTTTAATATGAGTCTCTCTGCCCAAAAGATAGCGGAGTTAGAAGCAAAAGCCACCTTCATCCGTGAGGATATTATCACCATGCTCTATCAAGCTGGTTCAGGCCATAGTGCCGGACCGCTGGGTATGGCTGATATTTTCACCGCCCTTTATTTCCATATCTTAAGGCATAACTGTAAAAATCCTCAGTGGCAGGATAGGGATAGACTGGTTTTATCCAATGGCCATATCTGTCCGGTTTTATATGCTACTTTAGCTCATGCCGGGTATTTTCCTCACCATGAGCTTTTGACTCTTCGGAAGTTAGGTTCCAGACTGCAAGGCCATCCTCACCGCGGCTCTTTGTTGGGACTGGAGACTACTTCCGGTCCTTTGGGATTAGGGCTTTCTCAATCCTCAGGTATGGCCTTAGCGGGGCTGAGGGATGAGGCTAAATGGAGGGTGGTCTGTTTAATGTCTGATGCTGAACAGGACTGCGGCAATGTCTGGGAAGCGGTACTTTTTGCCGGTAAATATAAACTGCACAACCTCACGGCTTTAATAGACCGTAATAATATTCAAATAGACGGCTTTACGGAAGATGTTATGCCCCTGGAGCCCTTAAAAGAAAAATATGAGGCTTTTGGTTGGCATGTGCTGGAGATTGACGGACATAACTTTGAGGCTATTATTGGTTCTTTTGAAGAAGCTAAAGCAATCTTTGAAAAACCTACTTTGATTATCGCCCACACTATCCCTGGAAAAGGGGTGGACTTTATGGAAAATGACTTTCAATGGCACGGTAAGCCGCCTGATAAAGAAGAAGCCAGAAAAGCCTTAAAAGAGTTAAGAAGTTTGCAAGGAAAGATCCAGCCAGGACATCATGATTAATACAAAATTAAACCCCAAGTTGTTTGATGAAGATATGGAAATGGTTTCCATGAGGGAGGGGTTTGGGGAAGGGTTGGTAATGGCTGGTGAGGAAAATCCTCAGGTGGTGGTGTTAACTGCAGATTTGGAAGAGTCTACTAAAGTAGAAGCTTTTGCCCAAAAGTTCCCCCAAAGGTTTGTGGAGGTGGGGGTAGCAGAACAAAACTTGGCAGCAGTGGCTTCAGGTTTAGCAGCAGTAGGGAAAATACCTTTTATGACCTCTTATGCTGTTTTTTCCCCTGGCAGGAATTGGGAACAAATCAGAACAACTATCTGTTACAACAACCAATCGGTTAAAATTATCGGTTCCCATGCCGGTTTAAATGTGGGGGCTGATGGAGCTACCCATCAAGCTTTAGAAGATGTTGCCTTAATGAGGGTCTTGCCAAATATGGTGGTAATTTCCCCCTGTGATAGTTTAGAAGCTAAAAAGGCTACTTTAGAGATAGCCAAACTTAAAAGGCCTTGTTATTTAAGGTTACTGCGAGATAAAACAGTGGTTATGACTACCAAAGATACTCCTTTTAAGATAGGTCAGGCAGAGGTTTTTCAGGAAGGCCAAGATGTAACGGTGATAGCTTGCGGCCAGATGGTGTACCAAGCGCTTTTGGCAGCCAGGCAGTTACAAGAGAGTAATATTAGTGTTCGGGTAATAAATTGTTCCACCATCAAACCTCTGGATAAAAAGGCAATCCTTAAGGCAGCAGAGGAAACGGGAGGTATAGTCACTGTGGAGGAACATCAAGCAGCTGGGGGATTAGGGTCAGCAGTTGCAGAATTTTTATCCGGACAGTACCCTATACCTGTTAAGATTATCGGGGTAGAGGATAAGTTTGGCCAGTCAGGGGAAGGGGCAGAACTTTTAGAAAAGTATGGTTTAACTGGTAAAGAGATTATAAAAGGAATCTTAACTGTTTTGAGGATGAAAGGTAAGCACTTTAATGGATAATGGCTGCTGATGGGTTAAGTTGAAAGTTCTTGCGCAAATCACGCGCAAAATCTGGCGAAATCATTTTTTCAGAGTGTACTGAGTAGCCGTGGTGCTGCCGTGACGCTTTATCAAGCCATAATCCAGTAATTTCTTAAGCTTGAGTTGAGCTGTGCGTTTTGAAACCTTTAAAATATCCACAATGTCCTCGGAAGTAATCCTCCCCACTGTTGTTAAAAAATCCATTATTTGCAGTTCGTCTCTATCTAAATAAACAGTCTCTGATTTTTTACTAACCTGTCCGTAGCCTATTAGTTGGATCTGTTCCAGCGCTTTTCTGGCTTCGACTAAAAAACCCGTGGAAAAATACTCTAACCAATGGGTGAAATCTCTGCCTTGTTGGTACTCCTTTCCCTCATCATAGTGCTCGGCATTGTAATAGGCTAAACGATCCCTATTGTAATAGTCTTCCAAAACGATAATTTTTCGAAAGTCCCAGTTCATCCTGTAGAGCAAAAGTTGGGTTAAAAGCCTGGCTGCCCTGCCATTTCCATCAGTAAAAGGATGGATGGAAACAAATTCCATATGGAAGATCCCTGCTACCACAATCGGATGGGTTCCAGCTTCTTTGGCGGATCTAATCCAGCGGAGTAAGTCGTCAATTAACCCAGCAACTTTGCTTGCCGGAGGAGCTTTAAATCTTAGCATTTCCTTACCTCCTCCTAAATCATCGATGACATAAACATCTGCCGGGCGAAATTTACCCGACTTTTCCTCATCCACCAGCCCGTCTATCACTGTTTTATGCATAGTCAGGATCTCCTGGATGGTAAGATGATTTTTTGTTTTAGATAAATTATCTAAAAGTTTTAAGGCATTTAAGTAATTTTCTACTTCCAAAATATCTTTTTGGGGAGCTCTGACTGTTTTACCCTCCTGCACTTTGCCAACTTCAAATTGAGCCAATTTGTTACCTTCAATAGAAGTAGAGGTATGGGCCATTCGGAGGATTGCCTGTCTTTTTAACTGGGCTTCATTAAGGGGTAAAACTCTGGATCTTTCCACGGCAGCTTTGATTTCTGCAGTTTCGGCTATTCGGGAGAGAATGAGGGGTGTAATGGTGTAATTTGGCTTAAACATAGGTATATTATAAGGACTTGCTTCGCTCGCTGTAGAGAAATTTTACAGCTTGCTTGCAGAACCTGTTAATTATCCTTTCGGATAATTATATCACATCTTGCGCAAATCACGCGCAAAATCTGGCGTAACTTTTTTATAATGCTTTAGATCATAGTACCCGAGGTTAGAAGCCAAACAACCCTTGGGGTTGGAAAACATAATTTTATTCATAAAACCATAAATAGCCGGGGTTGTAGATCTCCTTAATATTACTTTTAAGCATTTTATACACCCTATCTTCCTTAACTGTTTGCCAGGTCCCTTCGTAAAAATGCACCTCCGCCTCATTATCTATCCAGTTTTTTGTTGAAAACTTAATAAAAGCCGAATCTGGCGAATTTTCAAGCTTTTCTGATTTAATTATGTTGACATCCAAAATATCCTTAAACCTGCTGGTCCATTCCTGAAAATTCGTTTTCTTAAGATATTCCTGGCTTAACAGTTTAAAGCCATCTTCCATCCTCCTGGCTTTAAGATAAGTGTAAAAAGCTTTGACTGAATCCTCCGGGGAAGCGGATGGATCAACCTCGATCTTGGTTATCCCCTGGTCTGAAAAACTGGAAACCATAGACTTTACCTGGTCAGCTCCGATAAACAGGGATAATCCTGCCAAACTCATGGTATTTACACCCATAACCTTTCCACACTGATCTGTTAGCGGTCCTCCACTCATGCCTTCTACTAAGCTGATGTTGGTTTGGATGTAATAAACCGGGTTGTTCTTGGAATGGCGGAAATCGATAAAATTACCCCTCACTACAGTAGCGTTTCCGGTCAGATTTGTTCCCAGCGGATAACCTGCAGAGATCAGTGGCTCATCTGCTTTAAACTCTACTTGACTAGGGATGGATAATACTTTTTCAGGATACTTTTTATCGGTAATTAAAACTGCTAAATCGGCATTTTTATCGCCCAGGATTTTAATAGGGGTAATAAATTTGCCGTCAGGAAAAATAATCTTTGGACTTGGTTCATCGGCAATAACATGGAAATTGGTTAATACCGAGGTTTCAGAGATGAAGAAGCCCGAACCTTCAGAATAACCACCCACTATCCGGACAACTGAGCTTAATAATTTTTCTTTGGTACCGTAAGCACAGAAAAATTTGCCATAAAAACCGTATTGGATGCGCAAATAGTCGGCAATCACAAATAGTGATGCCACAAGGTATAAAGATGCTGACAGAAGCAGGGCAAATTTTAAAAAATGTTTCATGGATTTAAAAGGGTATTTTAGGGCATCAAAAAGAAGCCCCAATAAAGCCAGGATTAGCTTAATGATAAATAAAATCAAGTAATACAGGGAATAAGTAGCAATCTTTAAAGGAAAAAGGTATAAGGGAAACAGTAGTTTTTTAAAATACAGCTTCAGCCGAAGCAACAATTTTTCCACCAACTTCCTGACTTTTTTTAACAGATTTTTCATAATCACCCCTTCACTTCTTAGGATAATCATAGTACTTCAAAACCTTTTTACAAGATAAGACCTCTTTACATTGTTTTCACCCAGGTTAAGTACTAAAATAGCAGGCAGGACAAGATTTGTGCTTTAATATAGGCATGAAAATATGAAACTATCTGACAATGAAAAACGTGATGTTATAAAATACCTTGAATCAGGTAAGCCATTACCCGATAAGTACAGGTTTCTTCTTTTTGATGATGAACGGGAGGTTGAGTTGGTGTGGAATGGGAAGACAAATGAGGTTAGTAATATTGTTCTCCCTTTTCAAACAATTGAGCATATTGATGAGCCAAGAAGTGAAGCGGAGATAAAAATGCAACAAACTCTTTTTGACACTTCCGGTCATCAAATCCAAGGCTGGACAAACAAACTTATCTGGGGCGACAATAAATTAATTCTGTCCTCCCTTAAAAACGGTCCCCTCCGTAAAGAAATTGAAGCTCAAGGTGGTATAAAACTCATTTATATTGACCCACCATTTGATGTAGGTGCTGATTTTTCCATGAATGTACAGATAGGTGATGAAGAATTTACTAAGAAACCCTCAATTATAGAAGAAGTTGCTTATCGGGACACTTGGGGTAAAGGAGCTGACAGTTTTATTGCAATGATTTATGAGCGATTAAAATTAATGGCTGATTTACTAGCAGATAAAGGAAGTATATATGTCCATTGCGATTGGCGACTTAACAGCTATCTAAGGATGATTCTAAATGAATTGTTTGGTAGTGCTAATTACCGTGGAGAAATTATTTGGAAAAAAGATGCTGTAGGTAAAGGTGCAAAAGCAGTAGCAAAACATTGGCCAAAAACGTTTGATATAATTTTTTGTTACTCAAAATCAGACTCACATATATTTCACCCTCAAAGTGGCACTCTTGTCGATAAGCAACTCAATGAATTTAGATATCAAGATCCTGATGGTAGAAAATTCAAAAGAACTACTCTTGGCGATTATTCACCAATATCGATAAAAGATTTTGAAGAAAGAGGGTTAATTTATGTTTCTTCAAGTGGGCAAAAATATAAAAAATACTATTTAGATGAATACACAATTCCCCAGGATTCTATCTGGACAGACATTCCAGGATTTGGGGTTGCAACTTCCTCAAAGGAATTGCTTGATTATCCTACACAAAAACCTGAATTCCTACTTAGACGTATAATCACTGCTTCTTCTGATGAAGGTGATATCGTTGCAGATTTTTTTGTGGGTTCTGGAACTACATTAGCAGTTGCCGAGAAGTTGGGTAGAAAATGGATTGGTTCTGATTTGGGAAGATTTGCTATTCATACTACTCGTAAAAGAATGATTGGAGTTCAAAGAGAACTGAAAAAAGTGGGTAAGAATTTTAGAGCCTTTGAAATTTTGAATATAGGAACATACGAACGGGATTTGTTTATCCAAGTAAACCCAGATTTAAGAGAAGAAGAAAGACAATTACAACAAGACATAAAAGAAAAAGAATTTATTAAATTGATATTGTCAGCATACAAAGCGGAACCTGTGGATTCATTTTTAACTATGGTCGGTAAAAAAAGAGACCGCCTTGTGGCTATCGGTCCAATAAACTTTCCTGTTTCCGGAGACTTTTTACATCAAGTAGTAGTTGAATGTGTAGAGAAAAACATTACCAAAGTAGACGTACTTGGGTTTGATTGGGAGATGGGACTTGAAGTAGATCAGTTTAAAAATCAAGGAGTTGATCTGCAACTTAGAGTAATACCACGAGAGGTATTTGATAAAAAAGCTGTTGAAAAGGGACAAGTAAAATTCTACGAGGTGGCATTTATAGAGGTTAAACCAATTGTCAAAAAGAATACTGTAGCTATTGAATTAAGTGATTTTAGTGTTTTTTATAACCAAGATGATACAGGAGAGGTTGAAGAAAAGTTAAAATCTGGAGGCAGTAAGGTTGTGATTGAAAATGGTCAAGTTATAAGACTTAGTAAAGGCAAGGATTCAGAGGTTATTAACCGTGAGGTTTTAACAACGAAATGGACAGATTGGGTTGATTATTGGGCGGTAGATTTTAACTTTGAAAGTAAAAAGGAATTCATAAGAATAAGGAATCAAAAAAATGAAGATGAAGAAGATGCCTGGACGGGAAACTATATTTTTGAAAATGAATGGCAATCATTCCGTACCAAAAAAGATCGAAGTTTAGAATTAATTTCGGCAGCTAAAGAAGTCTCAAAGGGATCACGCAAACTTGCAGTAAAAGTTGTAGATATTTTTGGCAACGACACAACAAAAGTTATTGAGGTAAATATATAGTTATATAAAAGAGGAATAAATTAATTGCATGAATACTATTAAGTGTGGCTACTTGATTATAAAGCAAATTTAATATATAGAGATTTGTATAAATAACTATATATATAGAAAATACATATGATTAACTGGCAGCAATTTGGATTACGAAGCAACCCTTATGATACTCTCCCTCTTATAGAGGGTGGGGAATTACCTATCCACAAAGCATTTGTAGGAAGAACTGTCGAGCTTCAAAGCCTGAAGGATATCTTTCTTTCTGATTCAAGAGCCTGTTTGACAATTCTTGGAAATGTCGGTGTAGGCAAAACAAGCTTGGCTAATTTCCATAAGTTTCTATTTAAATATGAAGAGAAAAAGAAACCTCTTTTTTCGTTCCGAAGGGAAATAGAAGCATCAAAAAATCTTTTAAACAAAAAAAGTTTCTTAACAGAGGTTATCGGATCTACCCTTAGGGAGATCAGACTTCTTGACCCTGATCTTATCAAAAAAGAAGAATTACTTCAAAAACTAGAAAAACTTGTTGATATTACTCAAAGTTTAGATATTTCCGCAGGAATTAGTATTGCGGGGTTTGGTGGAGAGTTCGGTAAAACAGGAACAACAGAATATCCCCCAAGTATATCAAATACCATGCTCGAAAACTATTTTTCTAATCTTGTGGAGTTTATAAAGACTCATGAAATAGCAGGGAAAAAGTTTGGTGGTCTTATTGTTCATATCAATAATTTTGATATTGTGCTATCCGACTCAAAAGAAAAAAAGGGTGTTATAGGATTTTTTCAGGAAATACGGGATATTCTTCAAACAAGAGATGTTTATTATTTATTTTTAGGGCCAAAGCATTTCTTCAGAGATATTATATCTGTAGAGAAACGTTTAAAAAGTGTATTTCACTTATCACCGTTAGTGGTTAATCCACTTAGTAAATTAGAAATAATTAAAGCGTTTGAAGAAAGAATGGAGCTATTAAAATCTCCTGATGTCGTTAAATATATAGCACCATTCTCAAATGAGGCAATTTTCAGTTTATATGATTTATACGAGGGAGATGCCCGTTCGATTATGAATGGATTAAAGGATATTCTCAGTCAGGTACCTGAAACAGTACTGGAGCCTTTGGGTGTTGATGAAGCAATGCTGTTACTTGGTAAAGAACGCTGGGAGGTGATTAAAAAAAGCGAGTTAACAAAAGAACAAGAAGAACTACTAATATTTTTAGCAACATCAAGTAACTATGTAACTCAAAAAGATTTAGCCATACAATTAAAAAAAGCTCCCTCAAATATATCTGGTTATTATTTTAATCCATTAAGAGATGCTGGGGTAATAGAGGTGAAAAAACAGGAAGGAAAACTGAAATATTGGGGATTAACACAGGATTATCTGCCAATTAAGTTTATTCTTAAAGCAAAAAAAACAATCCAGCAAAAAACTAAAGAGAATATGCAACAACTTAGTCTGTTTTCAAAGGGGGTTGAAAATAGGTAAAACAATCTGAATTTTTGAGGCTAAAGGACTCATTTTCCATTTTCAGATGGCTTTGATAATGATATATGGCACTACATAAAGATTTTCCAAAAGACCCATACGTTATTTTAGATCCAGATATAAGATGGTTCCCCGCTGTTGAGGATTTAAGAGAAAAAGGTGGTTATGAAAGACTACTACCTCCTTTTATTTCGGAGTTACGTAAAAAAGTAAAGGAGTGGCGTAACAGTAATTATGCAGATGCTTCTGAAACTTCAAAAGCTCTCTTGAATTGGTGGTTTAAAGAGGAACATACAATATTTGACCAGAATGGTGTATCTACCCCTTTTAGATATTATTTTTCCCAAAGAGAAGCAGTTGAAACAGTCGTATGGCTATACGAAGTTGCAAAAGTTAAAAGTAAGTATGACTTAATAAAGTTTGATTCATTGGGTAGGGTAAGTCCTAATATGTTTGATGAGGATTGGCTCAGGTTTGTCATTAAAATGGCAACAGGCAGCGGAAAAACAAAGGTAATGAGTTTAATTTTAGCTTGGGCATATTTTCATAAGCTTTATGAACCGGACTCTAAACTGGCACGAAACTTTTTACTAATTACTCCGAATATTATTGTGCTTGAAAGAATTAAAAATGATTTTGCGGGTTTGAAAATCTTCCACGTTGATCCAATACTTCCAGATAATGGGTATGGAGGGCAGAATTGGCAAGATGACTTTCAAGTAACGCTTCATTTACAAGATGAGGTAGGTCTAATATCCACGACCGGAAACATTTTTTTAACAAATATTCACCGCGTTTTTGAGGGAAATATTAATGGATTGAGTGCCGAAGATGAAGACAGCATGAACTATTTTTTGGGACCAAAACCAGTAGGTAAAACTAACGACTCAAAAGTAAATTTAAGTGAAATAGTCCGCGAGATCAATGAGTTGATAGTTATTAACGATGAAGCGCATCATATCCATGATGAAAAATTAGCCTGGTTTAAATCAATTCAAGATATTCATAATAAGCTTAAACTAAAGGGTGGTGAGTTAGCGCTACAGATAGATGTAACTGCAACTCCAAAACATAATAATGGAAATATTTTTGTCCAGGTTATCTCTGATTACCCACTAGTTGAAGCAATTCATCAAAGAGTTGTTAAAAATCCTGTATTACCAGATCAGGCCAGTAGGGCAAAACTTAAGGAAAATCAAAGCTCTCTATTTACTGAGAAGTACGAGGATTATATAAATCTCGGTGTTATTGAATGGAGAAAAACTTATAAAGAACTTCAAAAGACTGGTAAAAAATCGATACTTTTTATAATGACTGACGATACAAAAAATTGTGATGAAGTAGCAGAGTACATAGAAAAAACATACCCTGAATTTAAAAATGCAGTTTTAACGATTCACACTAATAAAAGTGGGGAGATATCAGAAGCTATTCAAGGTAAGGACGAGAAGGAATTGATTAAGTTAAGAGAACAGGCAAATACTATAGATAGCAACGAGAGTCCTTTTAAAGCTATTGTATCAGTACTCATGCTTAAGGAAGGATGGGATGTAAAAAATGTAACTACTATCGTTGGGCTACGGGCATATTCATCAACTGCAAATATTTTACCCGAACAAACCTTAGGTAGAGGTCTAAGAAGGATGTTTTTTGGCAGAGATGATATAGAGGAATACGTTAGTATTATTGGTACTCCGGCATTTATGGATTTCGTTGAATCTATCAACATAGAAGGTGTGATACTCGAAAAAAGGGCAATGGATATAGGAGCAAAGCCGATTACACCAGTTGTTGTTGAGGTGGATAGTGAAAATGTTAAAAAGGATATTGAAAAGCTTGATATAGAACTGCCTATTCTTACCCCCCGTATTCAGAGAGAATATAAAAATCTTTCAAATCTAGATGTTTCTAAATTCAAACACAAAAAAATGCCAATTAAACAGTTTAGCGACAAAGAAAAGAAGGAAATAATTTTTAAAGAGGTTGTGGCTGATAAAATTCACCACACAACAGTTTTAGATACCAATATTGAGCCAAGATATCAAAGCGCCATCGGTTTTTTTGCTCAAACAATCATGAGGGAACTGCGTCTATTTGGCTGTTACGATATTTTATTTGGTCAGGTAAAAGAATTCATTAGTGATTATTTGTTTGTAGATCACGTTAACTTAGAGGATTTGAATATACTACGTAATTTATCAGAGCTGGAAGTTACAAAAACCATAACTGAAACTTTCAAAAAGGAAATTAATGATCTTACTATTGAGGATAAAGGTAATGCAGAAATAAAAAACTATATAAAGATTAGTAAGTGCAAACCTTTCGTAGTAAATGACAATACATATTTATTACCTAAGAAAAGTATATTTAATAAAATTGTAGGTGATAGTAATTTTGAACTCCAATTTGCTGATTTTCTCGAAAAATGTGATGATATTTTATCATTTGCCAAGAATTATTTTGATATACATTTTAAGATAGATTATAAAAATTCTGAGGGGTCAATCTCGTATTACTATCCTGATTTTTTTGTAAAAGTAAATAATCAGGAAATTTGGGTTGTAGAAACTAAAGGAAGAGAAGACTTGGATGACCTATTAAAGTTGGAAAGGCTAAAACAATGGTGTAAAGATGTTAATCAAGCCCGGTCAAAAATAACTGTAGATTGTCTTTATGTAACCGAGGAGAAGTTTAAGGAACATAAACTTCAAACGTTCTCTAATTTAGTTAAACTTTTTAGATGAACAAACAAAAAATGCATTTGAAAAATGGCATTAATTGGGGTAAGAGTGATAAGGGTTTTGTCAAACAAGATTCGTTAAAAGGTTTAAAAAGGGTTCAAATTGGAGATTTGCTGATTACTTCTGCAGGCCACAGTTCAGAAAAAATTGGAGAAGCGAAAAAACTTCAGCGAGAACAATTACAAGAATTAGAAGCTTTGCAGCAGTCAGTTTTACATCAAGCATTTCAAGGAAAACTTTGATTACAATCTAGAAAACTTTTTGATTCTGTTTTGGATTTTTGTATTTACCTAGCTTTAGTAGTAAAATTTGGGGCATGAATTGTGAAATATGTGGCAGTGATCCTGATTTAATAATTTTACTTCCTAAAAGACAGTCTGATGGAAGACTGGATACTTTAGCTTGCGAAAGTTGTTCTATTGAAAGTGGGATGTATTGCCAAAAACACCAGAGGCCTCATTTAGGTTTTGAAGATGAAACAACTGCCTGTATATCATGTATTGAAGAGATAGTGGAAAAAGATGGTGAGAAGATTGCCGGAAGTTTTGCTGCAGCTATAGAGCGTTCCGATAAAGCATCAGAGATTCGACGATCTATTGGTGAATGGTTAGCAACTACCCAATCTATGATAGAAGGCGGTGTTGATTTAGTAGATTTACCGCTGGCAATGAGGTTTCAGAGAACTCCTCAGGCATTAAATATATCCCGGGCGGTAGTGACATATTCTCAAAGGATAAGGATAACTCCGGAAGAGGTAATAGAGAGAGTGGCTAAAGAAGGAGCAGGAGTAATACTACCCCCAGAGTTTACGGAAGATTAGTCTTGGAGGAATTTTTTGAGAGTTATACTCATATTTTTTATCTTGACTTTGGGGAATATTGGGTTTAATCTAGATAACACTATCTTATTAAAACTATGATTAAACTGTTTTTTGATATTGAAACTCTGCCTTGTGATGACTGTAAAAGGCAGGAGTATTTGCCTATTTTGAAAAAGAAAAGCCGGAAGAAGGAGGTTGTACCGGTATCTGATGATGCGTTGTATCTTAGCACTTCCTTTGAAGGAACTTTTGGACGGATCTGCTGTATTGGTTATATTAAGGAAAATGGAAAAGTTACTAAAGACGTTTTATGTGGTGAGGAAAAAGAAATCTTACAGAAGTTTTGGGAAATTGTCCAAGATGTGGAGTTATTTGTGGGTCATAACATCTGGGAATTTGATTTCCCTTTTATATATAAAAGATCAATTATTTTAGGAGTCAAACCCCGTTTAGATATTACCTTTGCCAGATATAGAAACCAGCCTATTTTTGACACCATGAAAGTTTGGGAATTGTGGTCAAATGGGGCCCAAAAACTGGATACTTTGGCTAAAGTTTTAGGATTACCAACATCTAAGGATGAAATGGATGGCTCGATGGTTTGGCCCTATTATCAACAGGGAAAATTAAAGGAAATTTGCAAATATTGCCTCAAAGATGTTGAACTGACCCGGAAGGTTTATTACCGGATGGTTTTTGAGGATATGATGGAAGAAGTGGCTGAAGTAGTTGATTCACCTTCCAGTGTTTAAAACCCCAAAGATGTTTTCCCCTACTAGACAGAAGAATTTTTTTGTTTTATTATATCCCCTATAGGGGGATTATCGTGTTTAGACCTAAAGATACTCAAGAAAGAATACTTCACAGGTTAAAAATTGCCCAGGGACATCTTAGAAAGGTTATTAAGATGGTGGAGGAGGGGGAGTATTGTATTGATGTCATTACCCAATCTAAAGCAGTTCAAAGTGCCTTAAAAGAAGTTGACTCTTTAACTTTAGAAAACCACTTAAAGACCTGTGTAGTGGATCATATCAAGGCCGGAAAAGTTGATCATTCTATTGAAGAGATTATGAAAGTTCTTAAAAACGGAAACTGATTTATGTCTGAGAAAAAAGTTATTATCGGTTTTGTTGTGGTAACTGCTTTGGTTTTAGCGGGAGGAATATTTCTTTTGACCAAATCATCCACTGCCGGCCAGGTGGAAATATCCCAAAATGTTAAAGCGGAAGCAGCTGAAAAAACCTTTGATTGGGGAAATATTCCTATGTATAAAGGAAATGTTACCAAAACCTTTACCATTAAAAACTCCGGAACAGATACTTTAAAACTGATCAACATTAGAACTTCCTGCCATTGTACCCAGGCCCAGGTAAAAATTGACGGGCAAAGCAGTCCTTTCTTTGGTATGAGCACCGTTTCTTCTTGGATAGGTGAAGTGGTCCCGGGTAGGGAAGCTCAGCTGGATGTAATTTTTGACCCGGCTTACCATGGACCACAAGGGGTAGGGCCAATTAACCGCTTTGTTTCTGTAGAGACTAACGACCCTAATAATAAAACTTTAGACTTTTCCGTTGCCGGAACGGTGGTGAAAGAATAGGGAATAATATGATGGGAAAAAAGAAAAGTAAATTGACTAAATTCTTGACCAAATCCACACCGCTTTGGATGGTGGTGTTAATTACCTTAAATTCTTCCATGGCTTTTGCTTTGGGTGAATATTACCTGATGAAAAAGGAGTTTAATAAAAATTTATCCAAGCTGGCTCAAACCACCAAAAGTCCGGAAGAGTTAGTAAACATTTTAAAACAGGAAGTCTTGTCGGCGAAAGGGTATATCACGCCTCTAAAGTGGAAAAGTTTAGGTAAACAGCTGGTGGAAGCTGGGGCCATTGATAAACAAAAATATGAGGCTATTTTCACTTCTGAAGGAAACGGGAAGGAGGAGATGAAACACCTGGAAGGGGAGTCAGATGATTATATGGCGATCAATGAAAGCAACTCCCGCTTTATGGTCAATACCTTGTGGGCTTTGGGGTTAGTGCAAAAAAGCAAGGTTTTAGATGAAGGCCCGATGATGCAAAGAGGCAGGGCTGAGGCGGGCAATTTTGCCTCCACCGGCGGGTGGACTTTAGGCAGTAAAGGAGCGATGGAGCTTTATTCCTCCCAAGAGATCATTCTCTTAACTGCCCAGCAACAGGATTTGGTAAAAAAGATTGCCGAAGGAGTTTTTAGATCCTGCTGTGGTAACAGTACGGCTTTTCCCGATTGCAACCACGGCATGGCTGCTTTAGGTTATATCGAGTGGGCAGTGTACAATGGTTTGTCTGAGGGGCAAATTTATAAAGATCTTTTGGCTTTTAACTCTTTCTGGTTTCCCCAAAATTACGTGGAGATGGCAGTCTATTTTGCAAAACAAGGCACTAAATGGAAAGAGGTGGATCCAAAACTTGCGCTGTCAGTTGATTATGCCTCAGCCCAGGGAGCACAAAGAATTAAACAAGCAGTTCAAGGAGTACCCGGTATACAAAGCCAAGGAGGCGGCTGTGGCGCATAAATGGAACCTATTTTATTTCAAACATCACTCATAGCGGCTTTTGTGGCCGGTATGGTGGCCCTGTTTGCTCCCTGCTGCATCACTTTTTTACTCCCGGCGTATTTGGCTAATGTTTTTAAAGAAAAAGAAAAGGTGCTTTTGATGACCTTAGTCTTTGGGGCGGGGATTTTTATTGTTTTACTGCCGGCAGTTTTAGGTATCTCCGCTTTGTCTCAGGCTTTATTTAAATATCATGACCCCATTTATATAGTTGGAGCTTTGGTAATGCTGTCTGCGGCAGTTGTAACCCTTTTAGGAATTAAACTGCCTATGCCCAAGCTTCCCGGCACTAACCCTCAGAAAACTGATGTTTTATCAATCTTTACTTTAGGAGTTGTCTCCGGGATAACCAGTGCTTGCTGTGCCCCGGTGTTAATTGGGATTTTAACTCTGACATTTTTGTCACCTAACTACTTTGGAGCTTTAACTATTGGGTCAATGTATGTTTTGGGGATGGTTACCCCCTTACTTTTAATCTCCATCTTTTTAGCAGGGAAAATGCCGGCAGTGGCATTACTGCGGAAAAATTTAGCTACCATAAATATTTTAGGTAAACAGTTTCACATCTTGACCAGTAACTTGATCGCTTCTTTCATCTTTTTTGTCACCGGTTGGCTTATTTTAGCGCTGACTTTAAGCGGCAGACTGAAGATGAGCAGTGTAGAAGGTTTTACCAAGATGATTCAAAACACCGGCAGTTTCGTTAACGGTTATGTGGGAGGTAATCTTACTTTAAATGTAGTTTTTGCTTTAGGTGTGATCGGGTTTATTTATTGGTTGTCCAAAAAGGTGTAAGATTTAGTATAGGAGGTGAGAGATATGATGGGGCCATGGGGATATGGTAACGGAGGGATGATGGGCTGGGGTGGAGGAGGAGCCTTATTCGGGTTAGGCTTAATTTTTTGGTTGGTTTTGTTGATTGACCTGATTCTTTTAGGAATTTGGCTCTGGAAGCAGATCCAGAAAAAGTAAGGACAAATGGAAAATTTAGACAAAGTTATAGTTACAGCCTTTGGGGCTTTAGCCATAGTACTAACCTATTGGTTTTTTTTGATGAAACGGGGTAGGGAGGTGGCAGTGTCTGATTCTGTAGATATTACGGTAAACGGCGGTTATTCACCGGAGGTAATCTCTATTCCTCAGGGTAAAACTACCAAAATAAATTTTTTCAGGACTGATCCAACTGATTGTTTGTCAGAGGTAGTTTTAGGGGATTTTAAAATCAGAAAAGAGCTGCCTTTGAATCAAAAGGTAACTGTGGAGGTAACTCCTCAAAGAAGAGGGGAGTTTCCCTATTCCTGTGGCATGGGAATGTATCACGGAAAGATAGTGGTTAGGTGACATGGAAAAAAAGATTTTTCAAATTAAAGGGATGCATTGTGCCTCTTGTGTGAGGGTCATTGAGAATGCCTTAAAAAATACCCCCGGAGTAAGTGAGGCTAATGTGAATTTGGCTACTGAGACGGCTACCGTGACTTTTGACCCCAAAACAGTCAGTGATGAAAAACTCTTTTCCTCTGTGGCAAATGTCGGTTATCAGGCTTATGTAAAAGAGCAGGCAGTTTCCGAAGATGCCGAAGAAGCTGAAAAGAAAAAGAACTTAGCGGATTTAAAAAGAAGAGTTGTCTTTAGCCTTTCTTTAGCTGCTTTGATTATTTTAGGAAGTTTCCCCGGGTTAGAAAACCTGGCTCCGGGGTTTTTGAAAAATATTTGGGTCCAGTTGATTTTGGCTACTCCGGTACAATTTTGGGCAGGTCTGCCTTTTTATAAAGCCACTATCCCGGCTTTTCGCCACCGCACTGCCAATATGGACACTTTGATTGCCATAGGCACTACGGCAGCCTATGGTTATTCGGTTTTGGTCACTGTTTTTCCCCAGATAGTTGAAAGTGTGGGAATTGCCCCCATGCCTTATTTTGATGTTTCGGCCTTAGTTATCGGTCTAATTTTATTGGGGCGCTACTTTGAAGCTAGGGCAAAAGCCGGAACTTCTGAGGCGATTAAAAAATTGATCGGACTGCAGGCCAAAACTGCCAGAGTGGTAAGGGATGGTAAGGAGATAGATTTACCTATTGATCAGGTGGTGATCGGCGATATGATCAGGGTGAGACCCGGAGAAAAGATTCCCGTTGACGGGGAGATTTTAGAAGGGGATTCTTCTGTTGATGAATCTATGGTTACAGGAGAGAGTATTCCGGGGGATAAAACTTCCGGGGATACGGTGATCGGCAGCACTATTAATAAAACCGGAACCTTTACTTATAAAGCTACCAAGGTCGGATCAGAAACTATGCTGGCTCAAATTATTAAATTAGTCCAGGAAGCCCAGGGAAGCAAAGCCCCTATCCAAAGACTGGCAGATTTAATCTCAGCTTACTTTGTACCCATTGTTATTATATTAGCTATTTTAACCTTTGTCATTTGGTTTGACTTTGGGCCTGTTCCGGCTTTTTTGTTTGCCCTGCTTAATGCTGTAGCAGTACTCATTATTGCCTGTCCCTGTGCCATGGGGCTGGCTACCCCTACTGCCATTATGGTGGGAACCGGTAAGGGAGCAGAACATGGGATTTTAATCAAGGATGCCGAGAGCTTAGAAACAGCCCACAAAGTAAAAGTGGTGGTCTTTGATAAAACAGGGACACTGACGGTAGGGAAGCCGGTGGTTACTGACGTGGTAAGCGTGAAGGGGGAAGGGGGAAGGGGGGAGAATATCTTACAAATAGCGGCGTCTTTGGAGAAGGGATCTGAACATTCTTTGGCTGAGGCCATTGTAAGCAAGGCTGATGAGGAAAAAGTGAAATTAGAAAAGGTAGATAAGTTTAAAGCTATTCCTGGACATGGAGTGGAAGGATTTATTGATAAAAAAAGAGTGGTTTTAGGAAACCAGAGACTGATGGAAAGAGAAAAAATTGATATTACGCACGCCAGACCTGGTCTGGTGAGTCTAGAGGAAGAAGGGAAGACAGTGATGATCCTCGCTGTGGATGGAAAGTTAGTGGGTTTAATCGCGGTGATGGATACTTTAAAGGAGAGCGCCAAAGAGGGAATAGAGGCTTTAAGAAAAATGAAGATAGAAGTGGTAATGATTACCGGAGATAACCAAAGAACGGCTAAGGCTATTGGTGGACAATTGGGAATAGACAGGATTTTGGCAGAAGTTTTGCCTGATCAAAAAGAGGCAGAGGTCAGAAAGTTACAAAATGAAGGTAAGATGGTAGCGATGGTGGGGGACGGGATCAACGATGCCCCAGCTTTAGCTGCAGCCGATGTGGGGATAGCTATGGGTACAGGGACAGATGTGGCCATTGAAGCAGCAGATATTACTTTAATTAATAAGGATTTAAGGTCTGTCGCAGCAGCAATAACTCTTTCTAAGAAGACCATGAGGACAATCAAGCTGAATTTAGTGTGGGCTTTTGGTTATAATGTTGTCTTAATTCCGGTAGCCATGGGGGTTTTATATCCTTTCTTTGGTCTGCTGCTCTCCCCCATCTTTGCCTCAGCAGCTATGGCTTTAAGCTCAGTTTCAGTAGTTTCTAATTCCTTACTGCTCAAGAGGGTAAAGATTTAATTTGTAGGATTTCCCCTTCATGTTACAATTTACTGTGCTATGGATCTGTGGGTTATTTTTTTAACTGGTTTAACTGTAGGCGGTATCTCCTGTATGGCAGTTCAGGGCGGTCTTTTGGCTTCGACGATTACTGCCAGGGAAGGTGAGGATATTAAAGAAGGAAGCCAGAAAAAACATACTGCCTGGCCGGTAGCCGCTTTTTTAACCACCAAGCTTTTTGCTTATATTTTGGTAGGTTTGGCTTTAGGAGTCTTTGGGGAGGCTTTACAGATTTCCGATAAAGTACAGGTTCTAATGCAGTTTGTTGTGGGAATCTACATGTTAGCAGTAGCTTTAAATCTTTTAAATGTTCACCCCATTTTCCGTTATGTTATTATCCGACCTCCCAGATTTTTGTTTAAGAGGATTAAAAACCAGTCTAAAAGCAAAGAGCTGTTTGCGCCGGCTTTTTTGGGAGCGATGACTGTCTTTATACCCTGCGGCACTACCTTGGCTATGGAGGCTTTAGCTATCTCCTCCGGTAACCCTTTATCTGGAGCAGCTATCATGGGAGTCTTTACTCTAGGTACCACTCCCCTCTTTTTCCTTTTGGGATATGCTACCACTGCCTTGGGGGATACCTTCAGGGCTAAATTTTTAAAACTGGCTGCAATATTGCTCGTTTATCTGGGCCTAAACTCAGTGAATGGATCTTTGGTTTTAGCCGGGTCTTTCATCACTGCTCAAACTATTGCCGACGCTGTTCCTATTCAGATAAATTTAGGAGGGGAAGAGGATGAGGGTGGGGTAGCAGCCAGATTGGTTAACGGTAAACAGGAGATAGCAACTGAGGTTTTAAGAAATGGTTATAACCCTAATTCTTTCAGGGTCAAAGCAGGGATTCCTGTTAAACTTGATGTTATTAACAATGAAGGTTACAGTTGTGCTGCTGGTTTTACCATTCCTTCTTTAGGAATTAGAAAAAATGTTTTACCAGGAGAGAAGAAATCAGTGGAGTTTACTCCTCAAAAAGAGGGGAAGATTGTCTTTTCCTGTTCTATGGGCATGTACAGTGGAGTGATAGAGGTAGTTAATTAGGGTGTAGGGGTAAGGTAACATTGATAACTTTTAAAATGGCTAAAATCACTAAGAAAACAATTAAAATTGAAGGTATGCACTGCACTTCCTGTGCAATGTCTATTGATATGGATCTGGAAGATTTAGAAGGAGTTATATCTTCCAAAACCTCCTATGCCAAACAAATAGCTGAGGTAGAGTTTGATGAAGAGAAGGTTGAGTTAGAAAAAATGCTGGAAATTATCAAAAACCTTGGTTATAAGCCCTCAGTTGTTGTACACTAAGTTTAATGTTTGATTTAATCTCCATTGGTGATGCTGCAGTTGACCATTTCTTTAAAATCCGTGACGCCCATTTAGAGCAAGAGAAGAGCGGAGAGCAGTTATGCCTTAAGTTTGGGGATAAACTGCCGGTTGAGCAGTACCGCCAGATTTTGGGAGGCAACAATTCCAATAATGCCGTAGGAGCCAAGAGGTTGGGCTTGAAAGTTGCAATTTATTTAAATATTGGGTCAGATTTGGCTGGCAAATTTATTTTGGCTGAGTTAAAAGAAGAAGGTGTAGATAGTAGATATGTGGTAGTCAATGAAGGTGTGGATTCAAATGTTTCAGCCTTAATCAGTTTTCGCGGAGAAAGGACAATATTAACTTACCATCAGGATTTTAAATATCAGTTGCCGGATTTAGATAAATCCCGCTGGATTTATCTGAGTTCTATGGGAAGGTCTGCATCGGAGAGTAACTTTTTTCCCCAGGTAGAAAATTATTTGGAAAGAACAGGAGCTGCTTTGATGTTTAATCCGGGAACTTTTGAACTTCAGCATGGAATTAAAAAATTCCCTCGGCTACTGTCTTTGACAAAACTTTTAATTGTTAACAAAGAAGAGGCAGAGTTGATTTTAAAGATAGAAAGCGGAAAGCGGGTGGAAATGAAAAAATTACTTAAATCCTTATTGGAACTGGGACCTAAAATGTTAGTTGTAACTGATGGAGTAGAAGGATCTTATGGGTATGATGGGGAAGAGTACTATAAATTGGAAATTTTTCCGGCCAAGCTTGTGGATATGACAGGAGCGGGCGACTCTTTCGCTACCGGAGTTCTGGCAGGGCTTTTTTATGGTAAGGATCTAAAGGAAGCGATGAGGTGGGGAGCAGCTAACGGGGCATCAGTTGTGGAACAAATTGGTCCTCAGACAGGACTTTTGACTTACGATATACTGCAGAAGAAATTAAAAGAAAACTCCAAAATTACACCAAGGGAGCTGAAGTAATTTATGACTGCCTGGGAGTGGTTGCAAAAAGCCAAAGAGGAGAAGTGGGCTTTAGGGGCCTTTAATGTAGGCAGTATTGAAACCTTTAAAGCTATTGCCCAGGCTGCCTCAAAAAAAAGATCCCCGGTGATTATTGAAGTTTCCCCCGGGGAAACTTCCTGGCTGGGGATGAAAAATGTAGTCGATTTAGCCCACAACTTTTCTTTAATGTATGAGATACCAATTCTGGTTAATTTAGATCATGCTGAGAGTTTTGTAGATTGCCAACAGGCTATAGATTTAGGTTTTGATTTGATTCATTTTGACGGCTCCAATCTTCCCTATGAAGAAAATTTACAACTGGCTCAAAAGATAACGGAGCTGGCTCATCAAAAAGGTCTGGTAGTAGAGGTAGAAATGGATCATATAGTTGGTTCTTCCGAGGTCCATAGTGGTTCTGCACAAGAAGAGATGAAAGGCAGTAAATTTACTGATCCCGGGAAAGCCAGAGAGTTTATTGAGCTGACAGGAGCGGATGTTTTGGCAGCCTTTTTTGGTAATGTCCATGGGGTCTTTGAAGAGGGAGGAGAAAACTTACATCTGGCTGTTTTAGAAAGTTTAGCCGGTATTTTACCCAAAACCTTTTTCTCTCTTCATGGAGGTTCAGGAATCCCTGATGAACAGGTGAAAGATGCTATAGCGCGGGGAGTTATTAAAGTCAATGTTAATACTGAAATCCGTCAGGCTTTCCGTCATAAATTAGAAGAGGTTTTAAAGAATAATCCTTCTGAATATGCAATATATAAGCTGGAGGGCCCGGTAGTAGCAGAGGTGCAAAAAGTTGTCGAACATAAGATAGAGGTTTTTGGCTCAGTGAACAAAATTTAATGTATGGATAAATTGATTAACTTTGCAAAAGAAACAGCTGGCTTACTGGTTACTACCAATATTCCTATAGCCAGAGGTGATTCCCATGTTGCTGAAGTATTAAAACATCTGGCTC
Organism: Candidatus Daviesbacteria bacterium GW2011_GWA1_41_61; assembly: GCA_000997385.1. GTDB lineage: Bacteria > Patescibacteriota > Microgenomatia > Daviesbacterales > UBA10151 > GWC1-40-9. The sequence goes on along the minus strand of LCBT01000001.1, from coordinate 280,734 downwards.
AAAAGGATTGGGATGAAGTTCATATTATTTATGTTCTGTCTGAGGAGGGCCACCTTCTGGGGATAATTCCTTTATCTAAGCTGCTGTCAGCTAGAGGACATCAGATTTTGAGCTTGCTGATGGAGAGACCTAAGGCAATAGTTGACCCTGAGGTTGATCAAGAGCGGGTAGCGGCCGAAGCTGTTAAAAATGATCTTCAGTCTATTCCGGTGGTTGACAAACATCATCATTTTTATGGAGTGATTACTGCCCAAAAAATTATTGATGTTTTACACTCAGAACACCTGGAAGATTTCCTGCGTTTTTCCGGTATCAGAGGAAAAGGTTTTTCCCTAGCTAATTTGATGAATTTAGGGATTTGGAATTTGGTTAAAGTGAGAATACCCTGGCTGGTGGTAGGACTGGCGATTGGTCTGACTGCCAGTTTTGTAATCAGCCTTTTTGAGGTATCTTTAAGGGAAAACATTGCCCTGGTATTCTTTATTCCTATTATTGGGTATATTTCTGATGCGGTAGGTACTCAAACGGAGACAATTTTTATCCGTTCACTTACTTTACTCAGATTTAAAATTTTAAACTATTTGTTTCGAGAACTTTTTGTAGGTGGGGTGATTGGCTCTATCATAGGGTTGTTAAGCGCTGTTTTTGCCTATCTTCTGTCTCAGTCATCTTCTGTGGCTTTAGTGGTAGGACTGTCATTGTTTCTCTCCATCAGCTTTGCTACCACCTTAGCCTGTGTCATTCCAACTGTTTTAAATAGGTTAGGTAAAGATCCGGCGGTTGGCAGCGGACCTTTTACTACCGCTATCCAATATTTAGTCAGCTTGACGATTTACTTTACAGTTGCGACAATTATCCTTTGATCTATGAAAAAGTGGCTGAGGCAAAATCTCCTTTATCTGGCATTGATCCAGGCTTTAATGGCAACTTTAGGCAGCCTTTATGCCAGCGAGGTGTTAAAGTTTGCCCCTTGTGTTTTGTGTTGGTATCAAAGAGTAGCCATGTATCCTTTAATCCCTATACTTATCGTAGGCATCTTAAAGAAAGACAAAAATTTACCTTTGTATGTTTTTCCTTTAGCTATCTTCGGAGCTTTGGTAGCTTTTTATCAGGTCTTACTTCAGGCAGGTTTTATTCCTGAAAGCGCTACTCCTTGTACTTTTGGAGTTTCTTGTACTACTCGGTATTTGAATTTACTAGGGTTTATTGATTTTCCCTTTTTGTCCCTCCTGTCATTTGCATTTATTATAGGTTTTGTGATATTATATACTAGGCTAAATTCAAAAAGATGACACAAGAAATCAAGATCCTTTTAGTTATTTTTGGAGTCACTGCTATCTTGACTGTGGGCGGTATTTTCTTTTTGGGCAAATCCTCTTCCCCGGCTACTAAAACCCAGGTCGATAGTAATGTTTTAGGAGCTTTAAATAAAGATGACAGCTATCAAATTTCCTCTGACTCGGCCAAAGTCACAGTGGTAGAGTTTTCCGATTTGGAGTGTCCAGCTTGTGCCGCTGCCCATCCTATTACCAAAAAGATTTTGGAGGAGTACAAAGGCAGGATCAGGTTTGTCTATCGTCATTTCCCACTTCCTCAACACACTAAAGCTTTAATTGCTATTAAGGCAGCTGAAGCAGCCGGGGAACAGGGGAAATTTTGGGAGATGCAGGATAGGCTTTTTACTACTCAAGAGGAGTGGAGCGGTAAAGATAATGCCCCAGAGTTGTTTGTAGGATATGCCAAAGATTTAGGGTTAGATACAGACAAATTTAAAGCTGATATAGAAAGTGGTAAGTATAATACTAAGATTGAAAGAGACAGACAGGATGGGCTAACCTTACAAGTTAACTCTACCCCCACTTTTTTTATCAATGATCAAAGATACCCCGGGGTTTTACCCTATGATGATTTCAAATCCAAACTCGACGCCCAGTTAGAGGAGTAAGTTTAGTGGATAAAAACCCTGGTGCCGGGGTTTTCTGCTGAGGCTTTAACATAATTTTTCCCTGGAGGAACTACCGGGCCTGACCAATCAAAGACCCAGGCTACCTCTGAGATGGGGGAGTTAACACACCCATGACTCATCGGTTGCCCAAAGTTGTTGTGCCAGTAAGCCCCATGGACAGCATAACCTTTATAGAAAAACATATTGTAGGGAACATTGGGCAGGTAATAATAAGTGCCTAACTCCTTTGACCCCCCTTTCATAGTTTGGTTTCTGGTTTTATACCAAATAGCATAATCCCCTTCTGGGGTAGGAGCCCATTTCCCGGAGGAGATAAGAAATTCCCTGACTATTCTACTCCCTTCCCAAGCCCGCAGTTTCTGTTCTCTTAAAGAAACCTCGATCCATTTGTCTTCCCCTGCCTCATTTTTGGTCCCTAAAACATCTGTTTTAGCATAAGAAGGGATAAGCAGGCTTTGGGCTAAAGAAGTTTTAGGATAATCTATAATCTGATTATTAAAGATGGCTAAATTAGCCTCTTCATCAAACTCCCCGCTGGCTTGTAAAATTTCTTCTTCCTGACAACAGGAAGTAGTTGGGTCGTTGTCTATACCCAGCTTGTAGACAATCTCTCGGCTAAACGGTAGAGAAAAGTAAACCGCAGTTAAAAATACTGCTATAGCTAAAAGAACGGGCAGAAGCTTGGGCATCACCTAAATTGTGGAGTTATTGCTTTAGTTAGTCAAGACGGCAGGATTATGCTATATTTTTACCAACTCATCCTGGTTATGTTTAAAGTTATGTTTAAAAAGATTCTTTTAACTGTTTCTGTTGTGGGATTCATGGTTTTAATGATCCACCTACCGTTTGTTTTGCAGCCTAGCGGCAGTTTAGTTTCTCCGCTCTCTTTTACTCCCCGGATGGCCTTAAATTTATGGTTTCCTAAAGCTTCAGCTACCTCTCAAGAAGATGATCTCCCTGAGATTACTGCTCAAGCGGCCTATTTTGTCGATACGGAAAACGGGGAGGTGCTTTATCAAAAAAATTCCCATCAGAAACTCCCCATTGCCTCGCTGGTAAAGATTATGACAGCCATTGTTGCCTTGGAAAATACTTCCTTTGATGAGGAGATAACAGTCAGCCCTTATGCAGCCGGGATGGAGCCGGATAGAATGGATCTTCGGCAGGGAGAGATATTGGCAGTGGAAGAGCTATTGTATGGGATGTTTTTAGTTTCCGGGAATGATGCATCTGAAGCTTTGGCTGAAGGTGTTTTGGGTAACCGGGATGAATTTATCCCGGCTATGAATAAAAAAACTCTTCAGCTGGGGATGAAAGACACGCTTTTTATAAATCCTTCCGGTCTTGAGGAAGATGACAAAGAGCAGTATTCCACAGCTTTTGATGTGGCCTTGATGAGCCGCTATGCCATCAAGCAATTTCCCTCTTTAGTGGAGATCTCCAGCACTTACCACCGCTATATCCCTAAAACTTCCACCCATCAAGATTATGATCTTTACTCCGGGATTAACTTACTGACTACTTATCCCGGTGTGCTGGGTCTTAAAACAGGCTATACACCCTTGGCTGGTCTAACCCTGGTAACTTTAGCAAGAAGGCAGGGACAGCAAATTTTAGGTGTGCTGTTAAATTCTCAGGACAGAAGAGCCGAAGCTAAACTTCTTTTGGACTATTCCTTTGCTAAACTGGGAGCTGGTAACTAGATTGTTTACCCAAGGTCCATCCAATCCTTGAGAGTTTGGTTTATCTTCCCGGATTTATCTCTACTTTTTTCTTTAGTAGACCTTTCCCTCTGCTGTTTTTTATCACGGCTTCCACTCCGACCTTTTCTTGCCATATTCTCACCCCCTTTGAAGGTTTATAGTAACTATCCGAGCTCAAATAACAGTGAAAAGACGGTAAGAAATTGGCAAGAGGTTGCAGTGTGTTTTATTTATGTGGTATATATTAAGACTGATGAACCAAAGGCCCTTCATAGTTATCTTTGTGGGTATAATTATAGCGGGTTTAGGATGGGCGGGAGTAAGCGCTTTTAAAGAAAGCGTCAAAATGGATCCTTCACCTACTCCTGCTCAAGAAGATTTACGTATAAAAGGAGGAGAGAAACAATTTAACCCAGGAAGAAACGCGGCTGACAATCAGCCAATACCAGCTGAGGATTTATCGCCAACTAGAAAGATGATTAAGCAATATCAACAATTTCCCGGGGTTTTATCTTTGGAGAGGCTAAACAATAAAAAGGCTGTTATTGAAACTGACAAGGGAATGATTGAGTTTGAAATCTTTACTGACTCTCCCAAAGCTGCCTCCAACTTTATTTTTTTGATTGAAGACGGTTTTTATAACGGCTTGACCTTTCACCGGGTGGAACCGAGATTTGTTATTCAAGGAGGGGATCCTTTGGGAAATGGGACAGGGGGACCAGGATATAGGTTTGAGGATGAACCGGTAACTAAGCCGTACTCCAAAGGTATAGTAGCCATGGCTAATGCTGGACCCAACACCAATGGCTCGCAGTTTTTTATTATGTTGGAAGACAAGCCTCTGCCTCCTCAATACACCATTTTTGGTAAGGTTATTTCCGGTATGGAGGTGGTGGAAAAAATTGAGGTTGGGGATGTAATGAGGAAAGTAAGTATTGGCAGTTTATCCAATATATAGTGTCTTGACGACTCACCTATGAAACATGTTAAGCTATGTATGTTGTTTAACTGAGTGAGCATCATACAAGAGATTGTATATGATAGGAGATGAGGTGTCCTTTTTGTGATAGCCCCTTAAATAAAGTAGTGGATAAAAGAGCCGTTAAAGGCTTAGGTGAGATCAGGCGAAGGCGTGAATGTTTAAAGTGCAGCCGGCGTTTTACTACTTATGAAAGGATAGGCAATTTAGAGTTTTTAGTCATTAAAAAGGATGGGAGAAGAGAACCTTTCAATAAAGAAAAAATTAGGGCCGGACTGGCTAAGGCTTTAGAGAAAAGGCCAAGTTTGAGTTTGGTTGATGATTTAACCAATAAAATAGAAAGAAAGATTAGGGCCAAAAGAGGCCAGGAAGTGACAACTAAAAGTATTGGACGGATGGTGCTTTCAGAGCTTAAGAAGCTGGATATGGTGGCTTATCTGCGTTTTGCCAGCGTCTACCGCCAATTTGAACAACCAGAAGATTTTACCAAAGAGGTTAGGTCTTTGGTAAGTTGAAAGGTTTGTATATGAGAACATCTACTAAAAAAGTTCAGCAAAATACCAGTACTAATTTACAAATATCCCCAAGTACCCAAGGATCTGCTAAAATTCGAGGTGACGGAAAGGGTAACGGTGTTAAACACAACGGTCTTCATTCTAAACCAGCCCTTTATAGCCGGGAACAAGTTTGGGAAATAGGAAAAGATATTCCCGCTGTTTTAGAGGATCTTCCTGAGCCTCAGCTTTCGGAAACTGCTCTTTATATTGGCAAGACTAGGTATGCCAGAAGAAATGATCAAAGCGAGCCGATTGAATCTGCTAAAGAGATGTTTTGGCGGGTAGCTTACAATATTGCTGCTGCCGACTTGCAGTTTAATCCCAACAAGGAGCAGATGATCTCCTATGCCAAGCAGTTTTACCACATCATGGCCTTGCAGAAGTTTATCCCCAATACTCCTACCATGTTAAATGCTGGTAAATTAATGCAGCAACTCTCGGCTTGTTTTGTTTTACCTATAGAAGATGATATGAGATCAATAGCTCAAACTCTGGTGGATATGGTGATGATTCATAAATCGGGGGGTGGTACCGGATTTTCTTTTTCCAGACTCCGTCCATATGGTGATATCATCAACTCTTCCGGCGGTACTACCGTGGGTCCAATTTCCTTTTTGCAAGCATATAACGATGTAACTTCACAGGTGAAGCAAGGAGGAGTACGGCGTGGGGCCAATATGGGGATAATTCATATTACCCATCCTGACATCTTGCGCTTTGCGGTGATGAAAGTTGATGAATTTTCCCTGACTAACTTTAATATTTCTGTGTCGGTGACCGAAGACTGGATGAAGCAAATTAAAAAAGATAGTGCGTATGTCGAAACAGAACCTGCTTGGGAAGAGGTTATTGACCAGATAAAGGCAGCTCAAGCGATCCGTGATGTTGACTTAAAATTAAAAAAAGTCGAAGACGGTGTGAAGATGTTGTACGACTTAGTGAGAGCGACAGAGGAAGATGAGGGTTATGAGTTGATTAACCCTCGAACTGGAAAGGTAACCGACCGTCTAAACGCTAAAAAAGTTTTTCTGCTCATCACTCAGTTGGCTTGGCATTACGGTGATCCAGGGATGATTATTATTGATAGAATTAATAACTCTAATGCCAATCCTACTCCTGGCTTGGGGATGATTGAGGCGACCAATCCTTGCGGGGAACAGCCGCTTTTACCCTATGATGCTTGTACTTTGGGGGCAGTCAATGTGGGTAAATTTGTGCGTGAAGGAGTGATTGATTGGGAAGGGCTTGGGGAGACGGTTCAAGCCGTTACTCATTTTTTAGACAACGTTTTGGATATGAACAGATATCCCATTTCCGCTATCAATGAGATGACAAGAAAAATCAGGAGGATCGGTTTGGGAGTGATGGGTTGGGCAGATATGTTGGTCCAACTGCAAATTGGTTATAACACAGAAGAAGGGTTAAAAATAGCAGATAGTGTGATGGAGTATATTCAACAACAAGCTAAAATAGCTAGTCAGGAGCTTGCTAAAACAAGGGGTGTTTTCCTCTCTTGGGAGGGGTCTATTTATGATCCTCATAGTCCCTATTTTCGGGGAGAAGCCTTAAGGTTAAGAAATGGCGCCATCACCACCATTGCTCCAACCGGGACTACTGCTATGTTGGCTGATTGCTCCTCGGGTATTGAACCCTACTTTGGTATCTCTTATGCCAAAAATACCATTGAAGGTAAAAGGCTATTTAATACTAATCTTTTCTTTCTAAAAGTAGCTCAGGAAGAGGGTTTTTACTCAGAAGAATTGTTAGAAAAGATTGAACAGAATCATGGGTCTGTTCAAGGTTTGACAGAGGTGCCTTTAAAGTGGCAGCAAGTTTTTGTGGTAGCGCATGATATTGCCCCCCAGTGGCATATTAAAGTTCAGGCGGCTTTTCAAAAGCATGTGGATAACGCTATCTCCAAAACCATCAACTTTGCCCATGAGGCGACGATAGATGACGTAAGAAACGCTTATATGATGGTTTATGAAACGGGTTGTAAGGGAATAACCATCTACCGGGACGGTTCAAGGAAAAAGCAGATTCTTGAGGTCAAAAAAGATAAATCTTACTACGATCAGTTATCGGGGGGAGGCGGTGTTAAATTGTCTGAGTTATCGGTAGAAACACCAGCACTAGAAACACAGGGTACAATAAGCCAGAGGCCGATGATTTTACGGGGCAGGACTTATAAGATAAATACTCCGGTAGGTGAAGCTTTTGTGACTATCAACAGAGATGACAAAGACCACCCTTTTGAAGTTTTTGTGACCATTGGTAAGGCAGGAATGCATACTTCGGCAGATGCTGAAGCCTTAGGAAGGATGATTTCTTTGGCGTTGCGGGTTTCCCGCCCTAACTCCCGGACGATTGCTCAAAAAATTGTCAGTCAACTGCGGGGGATTGGTGGAGCGTCTCAGATAGGTTTTGGTAAGGAGAGGGTGATGAGTTTGGCTGATGCTATCGCTAAAGCCTTAGCTGAAGAGTTAGCTCATTTGCAGACAAGAGGAGAGGAAGAGAGACCAGAAACCCTGCCTCTTGATTTGGTCTCTGACGGACAGGCTGATATTCAACCACAGAGCTTGCCTTTTTCAGTTGAGTTGGGGGAGGGTTTATCTAAGCCTATAAAACAGATAGCTGACCTTTGTCCGGACTGCGGCCAAGCCACCTTTGTCTTTGAGGAGGGGTGCAAAAAGTGCCACAGCTGTGGTTATTCAATGTGTTAGAGTTTGACGATAGATAATGGAAGATGGAAGGTAGTACTTTTACCCCTATCATCTACCATCAAAATTCCTATTATGAAATTCCAAGAGCAGACAAAAGGTTTGGTGATTGTTTATACCGGGGAAGGGAAGGGGAAGACTACTGCTGCTTTGGGGTTGGCTTTAAGGGCTGCAGGATATAAGAAAAAAGTTTTGATTGTTCAATTCGGTAAAGCTTGGTTTACTGGTGAGCTTGAGGGTATTAAAAAGTTATCCCCTTATGTTAAGTTAATCCAGGGAGGAAAAGGATTTGTCAAAATTTTAAACGATAAACTGCCCTTATCTCAGCATCAAAAAGTGGCCCAGGAAACTTTTGGTATGCTGTATAAAGAAACAACTTCTGGTAAGTGGGATGTAGTGATAGCCGATGAAATTATTGGGGCGGTGGCCGGTAAACTTCTTAAAATTTCTGATATACTTAAATTAATCAACCATAAACCGAAGAAGCTGGATTTAGTTTTGACAGGCCATCACGCCTCCCTAAAGATAATAGAGAAAGCAGATCTGGTGACTGAAATGCAAGCTATCAAGCATCCTTTTGAAAAAGGATTTTTAGCAAAAGTAGGGATAGATTACTGAATTAATTAATAATTTATGGTAGATTGTTAACAAGGATGAATAGTCAATTAATTTGGGGCTTGCCAATATTTAGCACTCGTGTTATGATTCTGCTAGTTTGGAGGCTAATTTAAAGTCATGATAACGGATTATACTTCCCAACCACTAAAACTACCGGAAAAACTGCCAGTTGGCCCGTTACGTGACACAGTGATGTTTCCCGGAACATCTTTGCCCATTGTTTCAGGCAGAGTAAAATCTAAATCTGCTTTAGACCAGGCTTGGTCTACTAACCGACAAATAGTTTTCGTCACCCAAAAAAACAGCCGTATCGAAGATCCAGATGGTAAAGACCTCTATCAGGTGGGCACAGTCTGCCTTTTAAAACGGATGATCCGCAATCCGGATGGAGAGTACACCGTGTCTGCCGAAGGGTTAACCCGGGTTTTCATTAAAAGCTATACTCAAAACGAACCTTATCTTGAAGCAGCAGTAGAAGAAATCCCCGAACTTTTTGAGAAAACTGAAGAGACGGAAGCTTTAATGAGGACTATCCGCGATCAATTTAGGCGTTTTATTGAACTGGGAGGAAATCCTCTCTTTGACCCCAGTGCTTTATCTAACTGGGCTGCTAGTTGGACTGTAGTTTCTCAAAACGATGACCCCAACCTTCTTGTCAATTCTATTGCTCAGGCGGTAGACCTTAAAACTATTGATAAACAACAGATTTTAGAGATGGTTTTAGCTGTGGAAAGACTGCAAAGACTCTCGGAGTTATTGGCTAAAGAGATCAAAATTCTGGAGATCTCCCAAAACATCTCCACCAAAACTCAAGAGAGAGTTTCCAAGATGACTAAAGAAGCTATCCTGCGGGAACAGATGCGTTCTATTGAGGAAGAGTTAGGTGATGGCGATGGGCAAAACCAGGAAGTTAGGGAGTTTGAAAATAAGATTAAACGCTCTGGTATGCCTAAAGAGGTCAGAGAAAAGGCCTTAAAAGAGTTGGCTGGACTGGCTAAAATGTCTCAATATAACCCCGAGGCTTCTTATAAAAGAAATTACTTGGAATGGCTAACCGATCTGCCTTGGAAAACCAAAGATAAGACCCGGGTTGACCTAAAAAAGGCCCAGACGATTTTGGATGAAGATCACTACGGTTTAAATAAAGTCAAGGAAAGAATACTGGAATATTTGGCGGTCCATAAACTCTCCGGTAAGGTCAAAGGTCCGATCCTCTGTTTTGTGGGGCCACCAGGAACAGGTAAAACTTCAATTGGTAAATCTATCGCCCGGGCTTTAGGCAGGAAATTTGTTAAAGTTTCTTTAGGAGGAATCCGCGATGAGGCTGAGATCCGCGGACATCGCCGAACTTATGTTGGTTCTATGCCCGGACGGATCATTCAAGGGATTAAGCAGGCTGGAAGTATTAATCCAGTCTTTATGCTGGATGAGATTGATAAAATTGGTATGGATTACCGGGGTGACCCCTCAGCCGCCCTCCTTGAGGCTTTAGACCCAGAGCAAAACAATGTCTTCTCTGATCATTATTTGGAGGTTCCTTATGATCTGTCTAATTGTATGTTTATCACCACGGCTAACATCTTAGATACGATCCCTCCGGCTTTGAGGGATAGGTTAGAGGTGATCAGATATGCCGGTTATACTGAGGATGAAAAATTCCATATTGCCCAAAATTTCCTTCTTCCTAAACAGATTACTACTCATGGCTTGAAAGAGAAACAATTACGCTTTGAATCCGAGGCGATTTATCATATTATTGAAAAATATACCCGTGAGGCCGGAGTGAGGAATTTAGAAAGAGAGCTCTCCGCCGTTATCCGTAAGATTGCCCGTAAGATTGCTGAGGGAGAAAAATCCGCCGGCTTTACTATTATTCCCCAAGAAGTAACTAAACTTTTAGGACCTGCCAAGTTTACCCCTCAACTGGCTGAAGTGGAGGATAGTATCGGCACTTCTACTGGCATGGCAGTTACTGAAGCCGGTGGAGATATCTTATTTAACGAGGTGACACTGATGCCAGGAAAAGGACAATTGATTTTGACTGGACAGCTTGGAGATGTGATGAAAGAATCTGCCACAGCGGCAGTATCTTATGTCAGATCCCACTGGAAGCAGTTAGGTTTACCGGAGAATTTTTATCATAAAGTAGATATTCATGTCCATGTTCCAGAGGGGGCAGTGCCTAAAGACGGCCCCTCAGCAGGAATTGCTTTAACAACTGCCATTGTTTCGGCCTTTACCAAAATTCCGGTCCGTAAAGAGGTGGCCATGACCGGGGAGGTAACTTTACGGGGAAGGGTTTTAGAAATTGGTGGTTTAAAGGATAAGGTTTTGGCAGCCCACCGGGCAGGAGTAAAAACTGTTATTGCTCCTGAAAATAATCGTAAAGATTTAGAGGATATTCCTGATTATGTACAAAAAGATTTAGAGTTTGTTTTTGTCAAACATATGGATGATGTTTTAGAGGTAGCCTTAACCAGGCCTCCTACTCCTGCCTCTCCCCGCCATACTCCTTCTCGTCTCATCCACGCTATTGCCTAAGATTATCATTGACTCAAATGGCTGATTTAAGCTAATGTATTTGTAGGAACTACTTTGCAAATACTATCTTGACGATAGTGTAAACTCATAGTAAATTAGGGCCATGGAATTTGTTGTATCTAATTTAAACTTCTTAATTTTAGCTTCTGCTGTAGCTGCTTTAGCTTATGGTGGAGCTTTAATCTCTTGGATTTTAAAGCTACCTGCCGGTAATAAAAAAATGCAGGAGATTGCTCAAGCTATTCAAGAAGGAGCTGGGGCTTACCTTAATAAACAGTACCGTTCAATTGCCTTAGTAGCCATTCCTCTTTTTATAGTATTGTGGGTTTTCCTGGGTACCAACACTGCTTTAGGTTTTTTGGTAGGGGCAGTGGCCTCAGCTTTAGCAGGTTTCATTGGCATGAATGTGGCAGTGAGGGCTAATGTCAGAACCACTGAAGCTGCCAGAGGCGGTTTGGAAAAAGCTTTGAATGTTTCCTTCAAAGGAGGGGCTGTCACCGGGCTGATGGTAGTAGGTTTAGGTCTTTTGTCTGTAGCTGGTTTTTATTTTTTAGCCAGTGATATTAGAGCCCTAATAGGTTTGGGTTTTGGAGGAAGCTTAATCTCGGTTTTTGCCAGGTTGGGTGGAGGCATCTTTACTAAAGGAGCTGATGTAGGGACTGATATGGTAGGGAAAATTGAGGCGGGAATCCCGGAAGATGACCCCCGGAATCCGGGGGTCATCGCTGACAATGTTGGGGATAATGTTGGGGATTGTGCAGGTATGGCTGCTGATCTTTTTGAAACTTACGCTGTTACCGCAGTAGCCACAATTTTATTGGGAAGCTTGGTTTTGGCTAATTTCCCCAATGCTGTGATTTACCCCCTAGCCTTAGGAGCAGTTTCGATACTGGCTTCTATCATTGGCACATTTTTTGTCAGCCTGGGTAATGGTAAAAATATCATGATGGCCATGTATAAAGGTTTAGCTGTCTCGGCAGTTTTGGCAGCTATTGCTTTTTATCCCATAACTATTTGGTTAATGAGCGGGAACGGACAATTTGAGGCGATCAACCTTTATTGGGCCTCACTTTTAGGTTTGGTGGTAACTGTAGGTATGGTAGTGATTACCGAATACTTTACCTCTACTAAATATAATCCAGTTAAAACTATTGCTCAGGCTTCCACTACTGGACATGGAACCAATGTTATCGCCGGGCTGGCAGTATCTATGAAATCAACCCTGCTCCCTATTATTTTAATTTCCGGAGCTATTTTGGTAGCTTATGCTTTAGCTGGACTTTATGGAATTGCTGTGGCTGCTATGGCTATGCTTTCCATGACCGGGATTATTGTGGCCATTGATGCCTATGGTCCCATTACAGATAATGCGGGAGGAATTGCCGAGATGGCCGAGCTTCCAGATTCTGTCCGCGCGGTGACCGATCCTTTAGATGCTGTGGGTAACACTACTAAAGCTGTTACTAAAGGTTACGCTATTGCTTCAGCTGCCCTGGCAGCTTTAGTGCTGTTTGCCTCATATGCTGAGGAACTGGTGGCTGTAGGCAGAGGACTTACTTTTTCCCTCTCTGACCCCAATGTTTTAATTGGATTGTTTTTAGGAGGGGCTTTGCCATACTTTTTTGCAGCTTTAGCCATGGAAGCAGTAGGTAAGGCTGCTTATGCAGTAGTTAATGAGGTGAGGCGTCAGTTTAGGCAGATCAAAGGTATTATGGAGGGTAAAGCCAAGCCGGATTATGGTAAAGCTGTAGCTATTGTTACCGAGGCTGCTCAAAAAGAAATGATCTTGCCAGCTGTTATTCCAGTTTTGGCTCCGGTAATTGTAGGCTTAGTCCTAGGTCCGGCAGCTTTAGGGGGAATGTTAGTGGGGATTATTGTCACTGGTATTTTTGTGGCTATTTCCATGACTACCGGTGGGGCAGCTTGGGACAATGCTAAAAAATATATTGAAGCCGGTAATTTAGGCGGTAAAAAATCCCCAGCTCATCAGGCAGCAGTGACCGGTGATACCGTTGGTGATCCATACAAAGATACTGCCGGACCTGCTATTAACCCAATGATTAAGGTAGCTAACATTGTGGCATTATTGTTAGTACCTTTCTTAAGATAGGATTTCATTTCAGTGGCTAAAGGGCTTTAAATTTTTTAAGAAAATCCCAGAAAATACCATCCCTTTTTAAAAAAGATTCCTCAAGGATACTTTTAAGCTGTAGGGGGTTGAGTGCCAGATTGTTTATTGGCAATGGTGTTGATGATCTCTTCCACAATTTGTTTAGGGGTGTAAGAAGCTTTAATAAGGTATCCTCTGGCTCCTAGGGTAAAAGCTTCTTTAATAACTTCATCTTGTCCCAGGTTGGTTAAAAGTAACACTGGCATCTGGTTATCGGGGTGCTTGACCTTCCATTGCCTGAGTAACTCCAGTCCATGCATCCCAGGGAGCATGATATCTAAAAGCAGCAGATCAAAAGTGCCTTCTTCTAAGGCTTTAGCACCGGCTATCCCATCTCTTTCTATTTTAACATCAAAACCTGCTTTGGTTAGCTCTCTGGCGTAGATATCAGCTATAAAGTTTTCATCTTCAATTAGAAGAATCTTTTTTTGGTTATCAGCTATGTCTTTCATGTCTTTATGTTATGGATTTTTCAGTTACTTGTCAAGTTAGTGGAAGCTAAGTTAAGCTAAACTAAGTTGAGGCATTGAGTTTAGTAATAGTTGGGGTAGCCAGACTTGGATTGGCTAGTGGCAGACTGAAGTAGAAAGTAGAACCTTTCCCTACCTGAGACTCTACCCAGATTTTGCCATGATGCATATCAATAATTGATTTAGAGATATAAAGGCCCAAGCCGGTACCTTTACTGTCTTGCTGCAGCGCTCCGGTGACCCGGAAAAATTTGGTAAAAAGGTTGGCGATGGCTTCAGGCGGAATACCCACTCCCGTATCAGCAATACTGGTGACAAGCTCATCTTTGACTACTTTGACGGAAACCGCAATTTTTCCTCCTTCTTTAGTGTAATTTAAAGCGTTACTGATTAAATTATTGATCACCTCATTGATTCTGATTGGGTCCACCATAACTTTAGGTAAGGGTCCAGGGGTTAAATTGAGGTTGATTTTAATGTTTTTCTGGAGAGCTGAGGTCACATTGTTCTCTACTACTTCAGTCAAATTTTTCTTCCAATCAATAGATTGTAAAGAAACGGCAAACGATCCCCGCTCGATCTTAGAGACGTTGAGTAAATTCCCCACCAAGGTAACCAGTTGTTGAGCGCTAACTAGAGCCCGGTCTAAGAAATCTTTATGTTCTGCTTCCAGTTTTTTACCGGTTTCTTCTTCTAAAACCGAGAGGTAGTTGACAATGCTCGTCAAAGGGGTACGGATTTCATGTGAAGCCATGGAAACAAAATCTATCTGCATCTGTTCAAAAACCTTCTTTTGGGTAACATCCCGTAGTATTAAGATTCCCCCTAAATCCGATTGGATGCTGTCGATGATAGGTGACAGAGTCAGTTCAACTTCTACTTCATAGCCATCTTTTCTGGTTAAACGGACAATATTTGATGCTCCTCCCTCACTTTTTTCATCCATTAAGTGAACCGGAAAGTTCTCTTTTAAAGAGATGATCGCTCCGCTTTTATCTTTGAAGACAAAAAGGGCTTCAGTCGGTTTGCCTACCATCTCATCCATAGAGTAACCGGTGGTTTTTTCGGCTGCTTTATTTGCCAGCACGACATTTCGGTGTAAGTCCAAGACAATCACCCCATCAGTAATAGAGGCAATGACAGCATTTAATCTGTTTTTCTCGGAAAAGACATAATCTTTATTTTGGGATACACCTTGTAAGGTCTGATCCAAGTTATGAGCCATTTCGTTAATAGTTTCAGCAATTGATTGAATTTCATCTCCGGTGTGGATATTAAAACGGTGCTTTAATTCTCCTTTAGCCAATACCTGTGATCCTTGATAAATCTGCTCCAAAGGTTTTAAAAACTTTAAGATAATTAATGAACCAATTAAAGCTATGGGAAGATGGATAATAACCCCCCAGAGAAAGGTTTGTAAATGATAGTTTAATAAAGTATCAGTAATAACAGAAAAGAGGATTGTCAAAAATAAAACTAAAACTATTTTAAGGCGCAAGCTTTTTTTAAAGGAAAAAGATCTAACGGAGCTTGGCAGAGGAGTGGCCATCTGGTTCATTAGAATAATCGTACCAATGAAGATAGGGGACTGTCAATTTACTGCTGTTTTTTGGCACCGCCAGCGGGATTTGAACCCGCGGTTTTCGGAATGAGAATCCGATGTCCTAGGCCACTAGACGATGGCGGCAAGCAAGCTCTGATTAGATCAGAGTAAGGTAAATTTTAACAAAATACCCACTTTAAGTCCAACACTTCCCCTTGAGATGGTGTAAGGATATTCATTGACATATCTTATTAGCTTTAATAGAATTAGCACGTTTAGTATGGTTAATTAGATGACCAAAGCAGTTAGAGCAGGGGCTTTAGAAAAAAAAGTTTATTTTACCCAAAAAGGTCTTGAGGAAGCTCAAGAAGAGTTGCTTTTCTTAAAAAGTACTAAAAGAGCCCAAGTGACAGATAGAATCCAGAAAGCCCGGGAATTTGGTGATATCTCCGAAAACGCTGAGTATGATGCTGCTTTAGATGAACAAGCTCTGATAGAAAACAGGATTGCTTACCTGGAAGAAGTCCTAAGAAATGCTAAGTTAATTACCGAGGAACCGAAGAGTGATTTTGTGGTTATTGGTTCTACAGTCGCTGTGGAGATGGATGGGGAGATTGATGAATTTACTATAGTAGGAAAGATGGAAGCCAATCCTGCCAAAAAGAGGATTTCCAATGAGTCTCCTTTAGGGGCAACCCTTTTAGGGGCCAGAGTAGGTGAAGTGGTAGAGGTATCTACCCCGATTGTGAAATATAAATGTAAGGTTTTGAAAATAAAATGATTTATCGCAAATTTAAATTGAGTAAAGCTGTTATTTTGAGATTATCTGGGGAAGATAAGAGAATCCTGAAAATTTTAGAGGATGTAGTTAAGGATGTAGCTCAACTCTATGAACAACAATTAAGTGATGGTTTCTATCCTTCGGGTGTTTCAAGGGATCAAATTGAAAAATCTAGTAGGAAAAATGCTACGCTACTTTCTCCTTTTACTTATGTTTCCCTGGAAAATAAAGAGTTAAAAGCAGTCCCTTTTCATCAAAAATATGCTTCGTATTTACAACCTATTGCTCAAAAAATAGAAACAGCAGCAAAGATATCTAGCAACCATTCTTTTAGAAATTACCTTAGGGCTCGAGCAAAATCTTTGATTAGTGGCGATTATAAAACTGCCGATATTGTCTGGTTTAGTGTTAGAAATTCAGCTATTGATTTTAGTGTAGGCCCTTTTGAAAGATACCTAGATAAATTATTTTTTCGTAAGCGCATTTTCCAAGCTCATGTTGGGGTTGTCGATCAAGAATTAACAGAAAAGGCCAATCAGATTAAAGAGACTTTGTTTATTTCTGCTAAAATCAGCCATAATAAACACCACTCCACAAATATTCCCCGAAAAGGAGTAAATGTATTTGTAGAGGAAACTCCCTCCACTTCAGGCTACATGGCTGACGTTTTATTTTCCGGGGAACACTTTCCTTCTGATTTGGAGATTATGCAGCAATATGGGTCAAAAATTTTAATTTATGAGCCACAGTTAAAAGAAAAGTTTGAGAGGGTTCATTACCCAATTTTTAAATCAATTTTCGAGAAACGGTTTGCCTCAAAATACTCCAAAGAGCTGTTATTCAAAGCTACTGCTTGGAATGTTCTACTTTATGAGCTTGGTAGGCAGCTGCATAAGTTTATTGGAGCGAGAGAGAGACTAAGTGAGTTTTATGGACCGATTGATGAGGCAAATGGTTTTGCTTCGGGAATTCAACATGCTAAAAATTTAGTAGTCAAGGGCCTAATTTCTCAGGATGAATTAGAGGCGATTATTATTATTCATATTGTTTGGATGTTTGCTGATTGGTTGCTCTATAAAAATGGTAAAGCGATGGAAAGTTATGTTTACGGAAATGCCATAGATTTGCATTATTATTTAGTTAGCGGAGCCCTAAAAGAACAAAGAGGAATTTCCTGGCCTAATTTTTCTAAAATCTTCTTTGAGATTGAAGCATTAGCTGAGATATTAGTGGGGTTACTAGAGAAGGGAAGTTATCAGGAAGCAAAGGAATTTGTGGAGAAAAATGCCCAACTAGATAACTTTGAAAGGTTGGCAAAAAATCTTAAAAATATCAAACTTACTCTTTAAAAACTCCTTTAGTTTTGCTATAATTAACCACTTGAGTATTCGATTTAAACGATGGCTATTGAATCAAAAGATAAAATATTAGAATATCCGGAAGTTTTAGATAAACTTGCAGCGAAAAGTGCTGCTCCCTTTCAGCACCCTCAATTGCTAATAGATAGGTATTTGAGGGTACTTGGCCTTAGTCATGAGCTTTTTAGGATTCAGGAAGGCCTAGGTTTTTACCCTCTAAATTTGAGCCATGAGTCTTTAAATAAGGCTGGACAGAAAGATGGAAAATTATTGTCACCATATACACTAGTAAGATGGAGAAGAGTGGGGTGGCCTTTTCCTGGGGAAAAATTACAGGGTGTAGATTATTTTGAAGATTCGGCAACAAGGAAAATTGTTGAGTCGATGGTGGAGAGAATGGGAGACGCCATCGAATACGCAAATAGAGAACGTTTACTAGGAGCAAGATTGATTGAGCATACTATCAAACCTCAAATTTATGCTTGGGAAACAGGACAATTTGAGAAAGCGATGTTTGAACATATCAACATGCGCAATCTGTCAAATCCTGTACTTTTGGCATCTTTGTTCGATCGGTATATAGATCCCTGGGGAATAAAATACGCCAGTCAGGGATGGGTTTTAAACAGGGATGATGCCTTAACAGGCTATTATAATCTGATTTTAAAGACATCATTAAAAGGTACACGCGAAGAAGAAAAACATCGGGTGGTAGTGGGGGAAGCTGCAGCTTTTAGCGGTTTGCCAGTGAGGAGAGGTGGTTGGTCGGGGAACACTTTACCTTCAGAGGATAATCTAAGAAGAGAGATCGGATCAACGAGTTATGTTTTTTATAATGTTTTAATACAAAAATTTGAGAACCTGATTAAACCCAACTTGCTCAAATATATCCCAGAAGTAACTCAGTTTAACAAATGGGAATATAAGGCTAGGAAAGCTGCCATTATCGATCTTATTCTCCATGAGGGATATGGGCATTCTCAGGTTCCCTTTGATGAGACCATGAGTGATGCTTTACAGGGAGATTATGTTTCTATTAAAGAGTTTGCCAGTGAGATTCTAACTCATATGGCAGCGCTGGGGTTACCTGCTAAGCTGGTTGATCCCGAAGTAAAGAAGATATTGATTAGCGTTTCCTTAGCTTGGTTGAGAGCTGATTATGAGAATTACTTGGCAGAAACCAATGAATCAAGAAAAAAACCTAATGAAGCATATGCCCGGGCTTATCGTTTTGTAGAAGGTCTCTATTTAAAAGGAGGAAATATTAGGGTTAACGCCGATAACGGCACTATTGAGGTGGGTGATTTGGATGACATAAGTTCCTCGGCCAGAGAGTTTGTTGAGGGATTGAAGAGGGCGGTAAATTTAGAGAAGACAAAAACTAACACAGTGAGGGATTTCGTTCGCCAATATACGGGTGATCCAGATAACTGTCTCGCTCAAGCTTCTTAGGTAAAAACTTGAAAGTTAGAAGATATTGTCTTCCTGATTCTCCTTGAGTATACTTCAAGTATGGCTTTAGATGATCTTAAAAAGGAACGGCTGAAAAAGCTGGAAAATATTAAAAACTTAGGGGTAGATCCTTACCCCGCTACTACTAAAAGAAACCAAGTTATTGCTCAAGCCAGAGAGACGTTGGGCAAAGATGCAGCTGTGACAGGCAGGATCAGATCCCTCCGACTTCATGGTAAAATCACCTTTGCTGATGTAGAAGATGAATCAGGCAGAATCCAGCTTTTCTTTTCTCAAACAGAACTTCCTGATAAATATGATTTTTTAGCTAATTTAGACCTGGGAGATTTCTTACAAGCAGAGGGAGAGGTTTTTCAAACCCAGGCTGGAGAAAAAACAGTCAGAGTCAAAAATTACCAGCTTTTGGCTAAATCTTTAAGGCCACTCCCTTCTGTTTGGTACGGATTAGAAGATGTGGAAGAAAGATATCGTCAGAGATATGTTGACTTGATTATTAATCCGGAAGTAAAGAAGGTTATGGACACGAGACATAAAATAGTACGGTTTATAAGAAGTTTTCTAGAAGATAAAGGATTTGTAGAGGTAGAAACTCCTATCTTGCAACCTATTTACGGGGGAGCAACAGCTAAACCTTTTATCACCAAACATAATGCTTTAGATACTAACTTGTATGTAAGAATAAGTGACGAATTATATCTTAAAAGATTGATAGTTGGAGGCTATGAGAAAGTTTTTGAAATAGGCAAAGATTTTCGCAATGAGGGAATAGACCGCCAGCATAGCCCGGAGTTTACTCAAATGGAATTTTATTGGGCCTATGCTGATTACGAAGATTTAATGAGATTGGGTGAGGAGATGATCTCTAAATTAGTAAAGGAAATTCATGGAAGCTATAAATTTAAATATGAAGGGATGGAGCTTAACTTTGCAGCTCCTTTTAAAAGAATCGGTTTTAATGAATTGATAAAAACCCATAGCGGGATAGATTTGGAAAAAGTAAGTTCCGAGGAAGAATTATTAAAAGACATTAAAGGGAAGGGGATTAAATTGGATCTAAAAGGGGTAGTGGGTATGGGACCGCTTATTGATGAGCTTTATAAAAAAGTAGCTCGTCCTACGGTGCAACAGCCGATTTTCTTGATAGATTATCCCTACGAAATGAAACCCTTGAGTAAGAGAAAAGAAGGCGATTCCCGCAAGTCAGCAAGTTTTCAACTCCTTGTAATGGGCTATGAGTTAGTTAATGCCTATAGTGAATTGAATGATCCCCAAGAACAAGAAACAAGATGGAGAGAGGAGATGAATTTGGCAAAGAAGGGTTTAGAAGAGCATCAAGTTTTGGATGAGGATTATATCCGGGCATTAGAATATGGAATGCCACCAACAGCAGGTTTTGGTTTGGGTATTGATAGATTAACAGCAGTTTTAACTGGACAACACACAGTAAAAGATGTCATTTTGTTCCCAACATTAAAACCTGAAAGTAAGAAAAACAAAGCTAGATAAAGGGACACCCTTAAAGACCAGGCCTTTTGAGGCTAAAATCAAATGAGATGAATAGAGATCAAGCTTATACCTTAATGACCCAGATGCTGCAGAATAAGAATCTGCAGAAGCATAATTTAGCTGTTGAAGCTATTATGAGGGCTTTGGCGAAGGAGCTTAAGAAGAAACATCCTGAACTTTCTGGGGAGGAATTTAATGAAGAAGAGTGGGGGATAGTGGGATTACTTCATGATGCTGATTATGAAATTACCGGTAAAGATTTAACAAAGCATACATTGGTTACTGAAGAGAGGATTAAATCTTTGGGTGCTTCAGAGAAGGTTATTAATGGGATTAAAGCCCACTCAGATACTATTAAGTCTAAGAGGGAAAATTATCTGGAAAAGGCAGTCTTTGCCTGTGATGAACTCTCAGGATTAATCACCGCCGCTGCTTTAGTCAGACCTGATAAAAAACTGGCTGGTCTAACTACGGACTCAGTGCTGAAAAGATTTAAAGAAAAAGCTTTTGCTGCAGGAGCCAAAAGGGAACAGATTTTGCTTTGTGAAACAGAACTAGAGATTCCCTTTCCTGAATTTGTTAAAATATCATTGGAGGCTATGCAGGGAATTGCCCCAAAGTTAGGGCTTTAATATGTTAGATATTAATTTTATCAGAGAAAATCAAAATAAGGTTAGAAAAGCTATTGAGCAGAAAAAAGCAAAAGTTGATTTTGAGAAGTTGTTGACTTTGGATAATCAAAGAAGAGAGCTGATTAAAACTATCGAAGATTTAAGGCAACAAAGAAATGTTGCTGCTTCAAATAAAGATATTGAAAAAGGTAAGGGGATTAAGGGTAAACTTGAAGGCCTGGAAGTCCAACTTAAAGAGGTAGAAACGAAATTTGATGAGCAAATGATTTTAGTCCCCAATGTCATTATGGAAGATGTTCCTGAGGGGGTGGATGAGAGTGGGAACCAAGTGATTAGAAAATGGGGAGAACCTAAGTCCTTTACTTTTACACCTAAAGATCATATTGAGTTGGGGAAAATATTGGATGTTATTGATATTGATACTGCGTCTAAGGTAGCTGGTACAAGGTTTGCATATTTAAAGAATGAAGTAGTTTTACTGCAATTTGCCATTATTCAATATACTTTTCAGATTCTTGCCAAGGAACCAATCCTTAAAGATATTGCTGAAAAGATTGAACCGGGTTATAATCCTAAACCTTTTGTCCCAGTATTGCCCCCTGATATGGTTCGTCCTGATGTCTATACTAAGATGGCTAGACTTGATCCTTTCCAGGCAGAAGAAAGATATTATCTGGCCAGTGATGACCTTTATCTGATAGGAAGTGCTGAACATACATTGGGTCCTATTCATATGGACCAAATTATTGAGGAGAAAAATTTACCACTGCGTTATGTTGGCTACTCAACTAGTTTTAGAAGAGAAGCGGGCTCTTATGGTAGAGACACCAAAGGCATTATAAGAGTACACCAATTTGACAAGATTGAAATAGAGAGCTTTACTCTTCCTGAACACTCTGTAAAAGAACAGAATTTTATTGTGGCTATTCAAGAATATTTGCTACAATCTTTAAATCTTCCCTACCAAGTAGTAATGATTTGTACAGGAGATATGGGAGGACCTGATGCTAGGCAACTTGATATTGAAACCTGGATGCCAGGTCAAGGCAAATACCGAGAGACTCATACTTCGGATTTGATAACCGATTATCAAGCACGACGTTTAAAAACGCGAGTCAAAAGAAAAGATGGAAAAATTGAGTTGGTCCATATGAATGATGCCACAGCTTTTGCCTTAGGGAGGATTATTGTTGCGATCTTAGAGAACTTTCAACAGGCAGATGGTTCAGTAATTATTCCTGAAGTTTTGAGACCCTTTACTGGTTTTTCAGAAATTAAACCAAAAGATTGACCTCTTGCTATATTCTTACCCTTTTTAGAATTAATGCTTGAAGTGAAAGTATAAACTGATATCATATGTTTCCTATTGGTGACAGTGGGCCTGCTGGCAAATTCCCTTTTTGGGTGGTTGTTTTAATTTTATTAAATATTTATGTTTTTTATTTGGAACTGACTTCTCCGAGTCCTGATGCTTTTATTACTCAATTTGCTTTAATTCCAGCTTTAGTAGATCCTCTGGATATCTCCAGCCTAATCCCTTTTGTGACCAGTATGTTTTTACATGGAGGATTTTTACATATTATCTCTAATATGTGGTTTTTATGGATCTTTGGAGATAATGTGGAATATAAATTAGGCTTTCTTTTTTTCCCTGTCTTTTATCTATTATCTGGTCTGGCAGGAGGAGCCCTACAGTATATCTTTGTTTCTGATTCTATAGTTCCCACACTGGGGGCTTCCGGGGCTATTGCTGGAGTTTTGGGAGCATATTTGGCCCTTTTCCCTGGTAATAAAGTTAAAACTCTGGTTTTCCTTTTTCTTTTTATTACGGTTATTGAAATCCCATCTTCTTTAATGCTTTTTTATTGGTTGATCTTGCAGCTTTTTAGTGGAGCGGCAGCTATTTCTGTTGCTACCTCTGATATGGGCGGTATTGCCTACTTTGCCCATGTGGGGGGCTTTGTTTTTGGTTGGTTTGTAGGGAAGATACTGAATGTAGCTCAAGCCTAACTTCTGCCGATGCCCTGATAAATAAACCCTAGTTGTTTAACTTTGGCTGGATCATAAATATTTCTGCCGTCAATAATCACCGGCTTTTTCATCAACCTTTTAACCTTTTCTAAATCCAGTTCTTTAAATTCATTCCATTCAGTAATTAAAAGTAGAGCCTGACAGTCAGTTAAAGCAGTATAAGGATCATGGTCAAAAATTACTTCTTTAGGCAGGACTCTCCTGGCATTGTTGACAGAGACTGGATCATAAGCTTTAATTTCAGCTCCTTTTTCTAAAAGAGAGTGGATAATTTTGATAGAGGGAGCTTCCCTAATATCATCAGTATTTGGTTTAAAAGAAATGCCTAAAACAGCCAGCTGTTTACCTTTTAAATTACCCAAGGCCTTTTCCACTTTTTCTACAAAAAAATCAATTTGTTGTGAATTGATGGAATTGACTGCTTTAAGTAAGTCAAAGTTATAATTGTAACGTTTTCCTAAAGAGATGAAAGCTGAAATGTCTTTGGGAAAGCAAGAGCCTCCATATCCTACTCCCGGGTAAAGAAAAGCCCGGCCGATTCTTTTATCCGAGCCTACTCCCTGTAGTACTACCTCTGCATCAGCTTGAGTTGCCTCACAAAGATTAGCTACGGCATTAGCAAAAGAGATTTTAGTAGCCAAAAAAGAGTTAGCAGCATATTTGATCATCTGGGCAGACCGAAGGTCGCAAATAATTCTTTGTCCATTCATGTGCTTGTAAAGATCTAACAGTAAATCGGCCGCCTTTTTGCTTTTGGTTCCGATAACAATCCGGTCTGGATTTTGAGCATCTTCCACCGCTGAGCCCTCCCTTAAAAATTCGGGGCAGGAGGCAAACTCATACCTGGTTGAAGCTTTCTGGCTGATCAGTTTTTCCAACTCTTTCTCAACTCCGATAGGCACAGTACTTTTGATAGCAATCAAGGTATAACCCTTAAGGTGGTTAGCTGCTTGGGTGACGGCGGAAAAAAGATAAGACAGATCTGCTTCTCCATCCAAGTTGGCTGGAGTTCCGACGCAGATAAAGACTACTTTTGATTTGGGGACAGATAAAGAGTAGTCGTTAGTAAAAAAAAGCCTTTTTTGGATAATATTGCGTTTGACTAACTCTTCCAGCCCCGGCTCAAAAAAGGGCAAATCCCCTTGTGATAAGGCCTTAATTTTTTGCCGGTCAATATCAATGCAGAAAACTTTATGTCCTAAATCAGCAAAGATAGCTCCTGTTACCAGACCGACGTACCCTGTACCGACGATGGAGATGATCATCCATAGAATAATATTTAAAGCTATATTGAATGTCAACCTTGACGATTTTTTAATTTTTAGGTACTATCCAAAGGGTGGGATTTCTAACTTTCTTTTTGTTCGAGCCCGGGAGTATAATCTCTACAAGATATGCCGATCTCTAATAAAACAATTATACCCTCAATATTTTATTGACTATATCAACAATAAATATAGCACCATCTACGATCTTAAGAGGGAGTAACAAGAGAGGGAGAGGTCAAAGCTGGTTCTTCTAAGGAAACAGGGGATTTTAACAGTTGGTTCAAGAGATTTAAGTAGTTTAGCACTTTGTGAGGCAGTAAAAAGTTGTTTTTGACAGTTTTGTGGGCTTGTTGAGAGATCCTGCGGGCAATGTGAAGATTTTTTAAAATATAGATAATTTTTTCAGTTGCTTCTTTGGAAGAGTTGACTAAAAAGCCATTTATTGCGTCTTGGATTTGGAATTTAATTCCACCTACATTGCCGCCAATTACCACTGCTCCTTTCCACATCGCTTCGGTCACCACCAAACCAAAGCCTTCACGGATGGATTTTTGCATGATTATATCTGAGGCAGTTTGAAAAGCGTTGACTGCCAGGTCATTGTCGGGAAGATTGACTAAAAGATGGATGTCTGGATCATCCCCGGCATATTTTTTAACCTGCTCATACACCTCTATCCCTTCTGGGTCATCAGTAGCCATTTGAGCTACTAAAGCCAGTTGCAGATTAGAAACCTCTTTTTTAGCTGTCCGGTAAGCATCAATTACCCCCTGGGGATCTTTCCAAGGATCAAAACGGGAGACTTGAGTAACAAGAGGTTGAGAGATATCTAATCCTAAGCTTAAAAGGTACCTTTGGGCTTCTGCCTTATCCATCGGTTGATTTTTGGAAGCCAGTGGATCAATCACTGGGGTAATGATACTGATCTTATCTTGGGGAAAAGCTTGGTGAGAATACTGGGGCATGGTAAAAACCAAATGGTCATAAGATTGAAGGTAGGGAAGTAGAAAGTCCCAGACTGCTTTATTAGGCTGGGAGGTATCAATATGGCAGCGCGCCAGATAGAGAGTTTGGGTTTTTGACCATTTAAAAAAGTCAATGAGGCTGCTGGTTGAGGATCATGGACAATAAAGATATCAGCTGGGATTTCAGCTAAAAGTCCGGCCAGAAATTTACTATATTCAAGATAAGTTTGTTTCTGTTGCTTGGTTAAATCTCCCTTTTTCCCTTGCAGGAAATTATGAATCTCTTTGGTAACTTTGAAAAACTTTTCATTTGGAGGGATGACATACCACCGAGAATCAAGACCAATGTCTTGTTGGAGGGGAACAACGGAGCGCAGCATCTCCGCCACTCCTCCCCCCAAAGAGGTAGCGTTCATATGGGCAATCCTGACTCCTTTTAAAGGTTTGGCTGTCTGTTTAATCTTGTCTACCACTTCCGGGACAATTGATGCATAGTCGGATAAGTGTTTAGGTTGACATTTAATTGGCAAAAGTGAGGTATTTGGCACTGCCTACAATATAATACCCGGCCTTTAGTTTGTAAAGTTGAAGTATGTAATGGTACCATGATAGTCAGAATGGATTCTAATTTAGCATCTCAGCCTCAAATGGCTCAATCGGTACTTGTCGCCCCTAAAACTTCCAGGAGTAGTTTGTTTGAGTTATTTGTTAAAAACAATTCCGTTTTAGCGTTGGGCGGGACTATTTTTTCCCTGGGATTGGTAATTTTCAGCGGGGGTTTAAACAGCCCTTTCTTTTTTACCCTTTATTTAGTTCCGCTGTTAGCTCGTGTCAACCAGAGGTTGATAAATCCTTTAGGAGTAGCTATTTTAGAAAGTTTGGTTATTTTGACCCTGTTTCTATTAGAAGGGGAGACGGAAGCTTTAGCGGCAAATTATTTTAAGTCTGCCTTTGCAGTAGCTAGTCCTGTCTTGGCAGGATATCTTGTTACCTGGAGGATGAAAAAAATTGCCAGCCTCCAGTTAGCTAAAGAAAAATTAAGCAGTGAAAAAGAGATAATGCAATATCTTCAATTGTTGTCTGCCGAAAAGGCTCAATTGGAGGAGGTATTACACAGTATTGATGATGGGGTACTGGTCACAGACAAAAACGGTCAGGTGTTTTTGGCCAGCCGAAAGGCTTTGGAACTTCTTAATACTGCTTTAGCTAAAATCAAAGGGAAAATCATCGAAGAAGTTCTCCCTTTAGGTAATTTAAAGGAAGGTAAAATTAATCTCCGTTCCTTGGATGGGGAAATATCACACATAAACGTGCGGAATTTTCCTCTAAAAGATGAGAATAATCAGGTTAAAGGAGAGATTTATGTTTTAAGGGATGTGACTAAGGCTGATCAGCTGGAAGAGATGAAGTTAGACTTTGTGTCTTCTGTAGCCCACCAACTGCGTACTCCTATCACTACCATCCGCAGTTACCTTGCCGTACTGAGTGAATCAGTGGTCAAGAAATTAGAAACTGAAGATAGGGAATTATTGAACCGGGCTATGATTGTAGTCAACCAGTTGGCTACTTTAGTAGAGAATTTACTTAACGTCATGAAAATCGAAAAAGGGCGATTGAATGTAGAGGCAAAACCTCTTTCCCTTGAGCCGATTATTGAAGAAACAATAGCTGCTTTGGCTGTTATTGCCCAACAGCAAGAAGTTAAACTTACTTTTGAAAACCCCCCTGCTGATTTCCCTAAAGTAAAGGGAGATTCTTATTTGATCAAAGAGGTTTTAACTAATTTAATCATTAACGGGATTAATTTTAATCACCGCGGGGGATGGGTGATAATTAGTTTACAAAAAGAGTCTCAGAGCGTAATTGTTCATATAAGAGACAACGGTAAAGGCATTCCGCCTCAATCTATTCCTTATCTTTTTAACAGATTTTACAAAGTTTCCAATGAATATATTA
Source organism: Candidatus Daviesbacteria bacterium GW2011_GWA1_41_61 (assembly GCA_000997385.1). GTDB lineage: Bacteria > Patescibacteriota > Microgenomatia > Daviesbacterales > UBA10151 > GWC1-40-9. The sequence continues at coordinate 253,497 of LCBT01000001.1, read as the reverse complement.
TGGAATCCAAAGGGGTAGGTTTAGGACTTTATATCTCCCAAGCAATTGTTCAAGCTTTAGGAGGAAAAATTTGGGTTAACAGTATTGAAGGGAAAGGGACTACTTTTAGCTTTTCCTTGTCTCTGGCAGTCTAGCGGGCATATTTTTTCACTAAATCTACCATTTGATAAATCGGTATATTGGCTTTAACATAGTAATCTACTGCCCCCAGTTCTAAAGCAATTTTAACATCTTCTTCTTGTCCCAAATTAGAAATTACCAGTACTGGAATATCCCTTAACTTATTATCAGCCTTCATCTCTTTTAAAGTCTCAAAGCCATCTTTTACAGGCATAATAATATCTAAAATTACTAAGTCAACCGACTGACTCGCTAGCTTTTTTAGAACTTCTTCCCCATTTTTGGCCACAATCACTTCAAAACCTTCTTCAGCCAGCCTTTTTTGATAAAGGCGAATATAAAACTGATCATCTTCAGCTACTAGTATTTTTTTCTTTGTTTGGTTGTTCATATAGCTACCTTGACTTTACTATAACTTCCGATGAGGAGATGTTACCTTCTTTATCATAAGCTTGCGCCTTAATAATATAAGAAGTGTCTTTTAGAGAAGGTACTCTCCAGCTGCATTCATAAGGCGGTGAGTCTACACTACAGAAAAGTTCCCCATTGATAGTAATGTCCACTTTGACAACTCCAATATTATCAGTAACTGAAAAATTAATCATCACTTCAGAAGAAGTCTCTAAAACTGAGTTATTCGGAGGATTGGTAATAGTTACAGCCTGGGGAGCGGCAGGTACTTTAGGGTCTGGATTGGAGGCTGCTTGGGAAGTTGTCTTGGGATAAATAGTACTAAAAAGGCTACTTTTAAAAGGGAAAAAAGTGGTTACTAACAGGAAGATAAGTAACCCCATCACAGCTAGTAATAAAAGGGTCAAAGGATAGATAACACCTTTCTGGTTCATTTTCGTAAGAAAAGAAGGTTTATCCTTCATTATCTAAATAATGAACTTTATCTTATACAAAGTCAAGCTTGGGAAGGTTGATTAAGGATGTTATCTGTTCTGTTTCCTGGCAAAGTTTTGGAAAAGTATACTGTACATTAAAATATCTTCATCTCTATCTTTTTTGGGGGATATTAAGGCAGTCTTGGTTTTATCTAAAAGATTTTTAAGATAGGGATTTATTTTTCGAGACTCTAGTTCTGATTGCCTTTGTAAAGCTTCCTGTTTAAAACGTTCTGCCATTTTAAAAGAACCCCGGTGTAATCCTAAGGCTACTCTTAAAAGATCCATGGACAATGATTCGATAATCAATTTTTGTGTCATAATACTTCCTGAAAGAAAAATTTAGTTAACTCCTCATATTTTATTCTTATATCTTTACTTTGGATTTCGTTGCTGTTGTTATTATCATTAGGTCTAATGTTAATGAAGGAGTTAAAATCAATGGTTTTTGTTTCCAGATCTATCCCTCCACCCCAAATATTAGATTGTTTAGAACCCTGTTCTAATAATATTTCCTCCCCTTCAAAATGCCGGTTCATACCAGCTGAACAAATGTCCCTTTTTACATCTATGACTGTTTTAATATAAACATCAAACTGTTCTTTTAATTTTTCTACTTCTTTTTTAGTAAAGGGTCGGGATTTAGTAATGATCACGTAAGTATTTTAACATGAACTACTTTAAGTGGCACTTTTTATATTTTTTGCCTGAACCGCAGTAGCAGGGGTCATTTCTGCCTATTTTGCCATGAGCTTTATTTAACTGTCCCCCTGATCCATAGATTTGTTGACTGACCACTCCGTCTCTTTCAACGGTGACTTTGGTAGTCTCCCCTTCTGCCTCTAAAACTTTAGATAAAGGTTTCCCTTGGGCTACCTCTTTGATTTCTGCTGCTTCTTCTTTAATTCCAGTTTCTATCACCGGGTATTTTTCCTCTACCTGGATAGGCTGAGAAGATGCTAAAGGCTGCCTTTGAACAGCTACTTTGTAGATTCTATGGACAATCTCATAATCAATAGTGGCAATAAGTTTACTAAACAACTCAAAAGCCTCTTTTTTATACTCAATTAACGGGTCCCTTTGCCCAAAACTTCTTAGTCCAATGCCTACTCTTAAATCATCCATGGTGTCTAAATGTTCAATCCAGAGATTATCAATAGTCGTTAAGTAAACAAAGATCTCCATCTGCCTGGCGACCTCTTCCCCCACTTCTTTTTCTCTTTGTTCATATGCATCATGAGCTACTTTAATAATAAAATCGTTAATCTCTTCTAAAGAACCGGCTTCCTCCAAGTGTTTTTGGAGCTTACTTTGAGAAGCGGGATCAAAATTAATGATCGCGGCAAATTCTTCAAAAATTTTACCAGTTTCCAGACCTTCCTGAGTATGAACTTGGACCAAAGTTTCAATGGCCTTATCAATTTTTTCTAAAACATCATCTTTGAGTCCATGGATTTGAGGATCATCTGCAGCCTCTAAAACTTTATTCCTGACTCCATAGATAATCTGGCGTTGCTGGTTCATTACGTCATCGTATTCCACAGTATGTTTTCTGATATCAAAGTTGTGGCCTTCCACCTTCTTTTGGGCTGATTCTAAAGCCTTGGAAACCATTCCATGTTCGATAGGAGATTCTTCAGGGATTTTTAGAAAATCCATAAGCCTGGCTACTTGTTCGCCTCCAAAGATCCTCATCAGATCATCTTCCAAAGAGACAAAAAACCGGGAACTTCCGGGGTCGCCTTGACGTCCGGAACGGCCTCGCAGCTGATTATCAATCCGTCTGGATTCATGTCTTTCCGTACCCAAAACGCACAACCCGCCTAGTTTGGTAACATCTTGGCCCAGTTTAATATCAACTCCCCGCCCCGCCATATTGGTAGCCACAGTCACAGCCCCTTTTTCTCCAGCATAAGAGATAATCTCTGCTTCCTTTTCGTGGTTTTTAGCATTAAGTAAAGCATGGGAGATACCTTTTCTTTTTAAAAGCTCAGATAGAAACTCGTTTTTCTCTATGGAGGTGGTGCCAACTAACACCGGCTGGCCTTTTTTATGGAGCTCTTCTACTAAGTGAGCAACAGCGGTGTATTTGGCTTTTTGGGTTTTGTAAATCAAATCGGGGAGGTCATTTCTGACCATTAGCATGTGGGTGGGAATAACTAAGACCTCTAATTTGTAAATCTTATGGAACTCTTCTGCTTCAGTGGCAGCAGTTCCGGTCATTCCCGCCAGCTTTTTATACATCCTGAAGTAATTTTGGAAAGAGATAGTAGCTAAAGTTTGGGACTCTTGTTGAATCTCCACCCCCTCTCTGGCTTCAATCGCTTGATGTAATCCTTCCGAATATCTTCTCCCTGGCATCAGCCTGCCGGTGAACTCATCGACAATAATCACCTCACCATCTTTGACTACATAATCACGGTCTTTTTGAAAAAGGGCCCTGGCTTTTAAAGCCTGCTCGATGTGATGGAGAGTGGAGAAATCCTTTTCATAAAGGTTATCGATGCCCAGCATTTTTTCTACCTTGACGATACCGTGTTCTGTTAAATTGGCTGTTTTTTGTTTTTCATCAATGACATAATCAGTTGAAGAGGAGAGCTTCTCCATTAAGGCAGCGAACTCATAATACTTTTTGGTAGGTTCTTGCGCCGGCCGGGAGATAATCAGCGGCGTTCTGGCTTCATCTATTAAGATAGAGTCTACTTCATCAACGATGGCAAAATGATGGCCCCGTTGCGCCTTGTCTTTTAAGGAAAAGACCATATTGTCCTTAAGATAATCAAAGCCAAACTCGTTATTGGTGCCATAAGTAATATCAGCCGCATAAGCCTCCTGGCGGGAGATAGGCCTAAGATGCCGGAGCCTCTCATCGGCATGAGTTGGGTCAACAAAGGCGGGGTCAAAGATAAAAGCTTGTTCATGAATAATAGTGGTGCAGGTTGCTCCTAAAGCGTCATAAAAAGGTCCCATCCAACCACAGTCACGCCTAGCTAGATAATCATTAACAGTTACCAGATGGACTCCTTGACCAGTTAAAGTATTTAATAATAAAGCTGGGGCAGCGGTGAAAGTCTTACCTTCACCGGTTCTCTGTTCCGCAATCTTTCCTTCATGTAAAGCCATGGCGGCTATCAACTGAACATCATAGAGGCGAAGCCCTAACGTTCTAACGCCAGCCTCTCTGGCTGCAGCGTATACTTCAGGCAGGAGTTGATCAAGGCTTTCCCCCTCAGAAAAGAGCTTTTTACATTCCTCAGTCTTTTTTTTGAGCTGTTGGTCAGTCAGCTTTTTATATTTTTTTTCCAGATCGTTGATCTGAGCCACTATTTTAGAAAAACGGCTGAGCTCTTTTTGATTGGAATCAATAAATCTGCTAAAAATGTTTAACATCAGACAAACCTTTCTAATTTCAAGCTACCCTATTATATCGTAAACTTAACAAAAGTAATAACTATTGACTAGTAAGGTAATTTTCTATAAACTAACTCTAGTATTTAAAACTGCCTATGGATCCCAATAACCCAACCAATCCCTCTGCCCCTGGTGTTCCCCCTACTCCTATTTCTTCTTCTGATCCTGGTGATAATACTCCAGCGGCAACTGCTTTTCCTTCCTCCGGAGCTGATTTATCTGCTCCTGGTCCTTCTTTAGATTTTCCCAGCTTATCTCCTGCCTCTCCACCTGCCTCTGGGCTTGGTGAAGCTGCTCCTGCAGATCCTAACACCCCGGCACCCGTACCGACATTTTCTCCTGATAGCAACCCTGTCTACCAGCCTTCCTGGCCTTCTCAAGACTTAGGAGCTTTTTCTGCCCCAACTACCCAAAGCTTTGGTAATATTGAACCCCCACCGACTTTTGCTCCTTCTTCCATTCCAACTGGATCAAGCCCTGACGGTGGCAGTTTAGATGCCGGTGCCCCTACTAACCCTTTAGTTAGTCCAATTGGCTCAAATGAGGCTGCTCCGACTGATTTAAGTCATTTGGTGGGAACTACTGGCAGTGGAGAAGAAGCACCCCTGGAGGTTCCTATTTCTGCAGTTACTACTGCTTCTTCGATGGTTATTCCTACTTCTTCAGAGGAGAAACAGGTGATTACATCCGGTTCTATGGGATTTCCCAAGTGGATTATTTTGGTTGGAGTGTTAGTACTGCTGGCGGTGGGGGGAGCTTCAGCGTATTTTATCTTAGGGATTGGTAAACCGCTCTCCCAAGCTCCATCTGAAGTGCCGATAGAGGAGAGTGGAGGGACCTCTGGCATCTTTGTCCCTGTTGAGGGGAATACTCCTGAGGCAGTTTCTAATCCAGATCCAAATCTAGTGAATATGGAAGTGGTTTCACCGACTATCACTGCAACCGTTACTACGACTGCTACTAGTAGCTCAGCTTTAGAACTACTAAAAAAACGTAAAAGCCAATAGTTACTACCTTATTTCAATCTCCCTGGTGTTTTGACCCAGGTTTTTTAAATAGATTCTAACTGCTTGAGGAGGTAAGATTTTACCTAATTTGTCTGCCCATTCAATAAGCACAATATTGTGACGATTATCAAAAATTTCCCTTATCCCTAACTGCTCAATATCCTTAGGACTTTCTAAGCGGTAAAGATCGATATGATAAAGTTTAGCCTGTGGTTGAGATGGTAGGGGATACTCTCTAATTAAAGTAAAGGTGGGGGAGATGATCTTACCTGAAACCTGCAAGCCTTCGGCAAAACCTTGAGTAAAGGTAGTTTTACCAGTTCCTAACTCTCCAAAAAGAGCCATAATCCCTCCCTGATGATATTGTTGGGCTAAATTTTTAGCCACTTGCTGAGTCTCACCGGCTGAGTAAGTGATAAATTTCATGGTTTGGATATTAGCGGTTTTTATACAGATAAACAAGGATATTTAGCCCCACAATGATAAGTATGCCTCCTCCCAAGATTAAAAAGGGGTTTAATTTAGGGCTGTTGGTATTTTCCTGGGCGGGGGTAATAGAGACAGATTCCCCCAAAACTGTGGGGTAATATTCTTCAGCACTGCTGCTGGATAAAATAGAAGAAGGTAAATTAACCTGGGAATTGTCGGTGCTACTTTTTGCAGAAGTAGGTGTTTTTGTAGGATTTTTAGTTGGAGTGGGGGGTTTGGCAGTAGGGGAAGGGGTGGGGGTTTTAGTAGGAGTGAGAGTTTTAGTCGGGGTAGGAGTGTCACTAGGAGTGGGGGTAGAAGTTGGTGTTTCGGTAGGAGAAGGGGTAGGTGTAGGAGGATCGCCATTAGTACTACCTTTAGTTGGAGTTAGATTTTCCGCCCAAGAACCGCCATCCGGTTGACGACCAAAGGTTTTCCCTGCAGAAGCCTTCTGGTAGGTATATGAATTGATAGTGGTTGTACCGTTTAAAAGTGTGACAGTATCTCCATCTCCACTATCGTTTAACCACCCTTTGGAATGATCAAACACCCTAAAACTTAAAGGTGAGATTTCCCCATCTAGTGTTAAATCATCAGAAGTGCTATTACCATCTTTGATTATCCAACCAGTAAGATCAACAGTTTGATCAGTGGGATTATAAATCTCTACCCATTCGGTTTCATCATCTGGTTTGGCCATAACTTCATTTAAGACAATATCCGAGGCTTTAGTTGTTGAAGCGATGATTAAGTATCCACCAATAAGAGAGGTCAACAAGAGAGTTTTCCAAAGTCTTCTCATGAATTTAACATATCATGTTAATCAATATTTTCCAAACGAAATAACTTATAGAGTGTGCCAGTAGAGGGTGACTAGGCCATTTTGGTGATCAATGATAATGCCTTTACCCACCGAGCTGCCTCCAGGTATATTTGCCTTACAAGGGGCAGAGGTGGAATAAGCTATACCTTTTTCTGAAGCCAAAATAGCTCTGCCGACACCTTCATAACTTTTCGGAGCAATATCTAAACCGGTGTGAGTTCCTAAAAAGTAGACCTCTCCATATTCGGTGGTAATAGTGGTTTCATCGGGATAACCTCTAAGCGGCGGTCCTAACCTGCCGTTGTCTAAAAAAGGCTTGGGATTAACCCGGGTACCAACAATTCTGCCCCCTTCGACTTTGGCATTTTCAAAAACCTCAAGGTGCAGATGCGGCCCTGTGGAGCAACCCGTACTGCCCATGGCGCCAATGGTTTGACCTTTTTCTACCGGTCCAACCACCGCACCAACATTAGAAATAGCTCGGGCAATGGATTCTTGCTCTGCTTTAAGTTGGGCAATTAATTGCTGGTAACGGCTTTCATCATTTTTGGTTTTTTCCAAAAGCTCTTGTTTAGCTTTTTTCTGGTTATTCAGTTGAACTTGATATCTTTCCAAGTCCTTTTTTAACTTCTCTTGCTGGGTTTGTCTGGTTTCCCGGTCCGTCTTTTGATCATTATAAGTTTCTTTGGTTGCCTGAAGTTGATAGAGGACTTTTTTATCATTGGTTTGGGCCACCTGAATATATTTAACTCTGGCTAAAAGATCAGAAAATCCATGAGAAGAAAACAGGAGATCAATGGTGGAGTAATTACCGTATTTATAGGTTTGGACAATTCTGCTGAGTAACACCTCAGTGATGGAATCAACTGTTTGGGAAAGTTTGATAATGCGGTTGGAAAGATCGGTGATCTCTTTCTCCAGCTTAATAATTTGGGCTTCAGCCTGAGCCATTTTAAGCTCAGTTAATTTGGTTTGGGTATCAATAAAATCAAGTTGGGATTTAAGGGTTTTTTCTTGCCCTCTGGCTTCAGCCAACTTTTTTTCAGTTTCAACAATCTGGTTTTGAATGTTCCGTAATTCGCGGTCCTGCTCTTCTAATGATTGAGCCAAAAAAGGTGTGCTTGGGAAATTAGTCACCAGGACCAACAGTGTGGCTATAAAGATGATAGTAGTTAATATCTTCGTAAACATCTTAACAACCTAAGGTGGGGTAGAAATTAGAGATGGAGGTAGCGGCGGACAGCCAACAGCGACCCAAGTCCTCCTACTAAAATAGCCACCACTACTTGAGCCATAAGCAGTTCCAGCATAAAAATTGGGCTTACTGGTAGGAGGATTTGGCTAATTTCAAAGTAAAAGAGGTTGTTACCATCAACTAAAATAGGTTCAAAGTACCAGATCATAAAGTAGTTAGCCAACCAGCCAATGATCGCTCCTATAAGGGCATAAATAATACCTTCAATAATAAAAGGCATCCTAATAAACCAGGTTGAGGCTCCCATCAGTTTCATGGTTTCAATCTCTTCTCTTTTAAGCCGGATTTTAAAACCGATAATCATGACAATAATAATGGTGGAGAAAGTAATGAGAAATCCCACGATACTACCCCCGATGGTACGGATAAATTTAGTTGCTTGAGCCAACTGAGCAACTACATCTTCCGGGAAAACAACTTCTTCCACCACAGGCTCTTTTCTTAAAACCTCAGCGATGGGTTTTAAATCATCAGGTGTTAAAGCAGAGATTTCTAAAGAAGCGGGAAGAATGTTGGCAGTGACCAGTTCCAAAAGCATCGGATTGTTTTTATTGCGTTCCCGGTAGATTTCTAAGGCTTCTTCTTTGGAGACATATTTGAATTTGGTCACCCTGCCAGTGCTATTTAAAGCGTCTTGAATAGCCTGGATATCTTCATTTTTAGTGCCATCTTTGAAAAAAGCAATGGTTTGGGGTTTACTCTCATAAAAACGCAGCACCTTCTGGGAACCCAGCGCTAAAAGCAGAAAACTGGAAAAGGCTAAAAAAGCTAGAAACATCGCCATTGTGGCTGTTAAAGCTTGGTACGGAGTCCTTCTGATATTTTTCTTGACAAAATTAAAAATAACCATCTGTTAATGTATCTCGTACTTTCCCTCTTTGTTATCTTTGATTATCTTGCCTTCTTTTAAACTGACAACCCGTCTTTTTTGGGTATCCACGATTTCTTTATTATGGGTGGCCATCACTACGGTTGTTCCCCAGGAATTTATCTCCCCCAAAAGCTGAATGACTGACCAGGCAGTTTGGGGATCCAAATCTCCGGTGGGCTCATCAGCTAAAACTACCTTGGGTTTACCAATTACTGCCCGGGCAATGGCTGTTCTTTGAGCCTCCCCTCCTGAGAGTTGGCGGGGAAAAAGATTCCTCCTTTCCCAGATTTCAAAAAGCTTCAGGGTTTTTTCAACCTCCTTGTCTATCTCATGATCAATTATGCCGCGGACTTGTAAACTTAAGGCCACATTTTCAAAAACTGTCCGGTCTTCTAAGAGCTTAAAATCTTGAAAAACAAAGCCTATTTTCCGCCGGTAAAGAGGGATTTGAGAAGATTTAATTTTAGCCAGGTCTTCCCCTGCAACCAGGACCTTACCGCTTGTGGGCAGATATTCCCGGGATAAAAGTCGAAGCAGTGTAGATTTGCCGGCTCCGGAAGGGCCCACCAGAAAGACAAACTCCCCTTCCTGGATCTCGAGGTTAATATCCTCCAGGGCAATGATACTTGGGCCAAACTTTTTAGCAACATTTTTAAAAGATATCATTTATATTTTGGGTAATTCTGATATATTTATTACTGCTATCTAGTTTTTACAGCAAAATTACCCATCACTTGGTGCTACTTTACTTCAACTTTGCCGACGTCCATCAGCCAGCCTTCTTTAATGGCTTTTTGGGTTTCTCCAAAAACTTTAACTTTTTTCCCTTCATATTGGCTAAGGTCTATTACTGAAGATGTTAAAGCCACTGGGGATCCGACTTGCCGTACTAAGATATGGGTTCCTTCGACATATTCTTCGCTGTCTTTGGGGGCAGATCTTTTTTGAATAACCCCTTCGGCAAAATCCCGGAAGGTGCGGTTATCTTGCTGGGCTGTTTTGGGACTGTCGTTTCCACTTGTTGCCGGGGATGTTGCTGAGCTCTTCTCAGAATTAGCCAGTAGGAAACCAGCAACCCCCCCTAAAATTATAGAAGCAATTAAAATTCCCAAAAATAATTTGTTGGGATTATCAAGACTAAATTTTTTTATGGGCAGGGTCTGGTTTATTTGATCCACATTTTTCTTTACTACCCTATTCTAACTGCTTTAACTGATTTTTGTCCAGTCCTTCTCTTCGTACTTGGGCTTCAACAAAGTCCTTAAGCTCCCCATCCAAAACAGCATCGGTATTGGAGGTTTCTATTCCGGTCCTTAAATCTTTTACCAGATGGTAGGGGTGAAGCACATAGGAACGGATTTGGGTTCCCCAAGACGCTTGTCTTATTTCCCCTTTAAATTTTTTCTGAGTTTCTTTCTTTTGAGCTTGCTTTAGAACCCACAGTTTAGCTTTAAGTAGGGAACAATACCAGAAGGTAAATGTTTTAATCTGACAGCGGTATTTACTTTATTAACATTTTGTCCTCCTGCTCCTCCGGAGCGGAAAGCTTCAAACTCAATCTCTGCCGGTTTGATTTCAACTTCAGCGTCATTTTCAATAATGGGTAAGACTTCCACTAAAGCAAAAGATGTTTGCCGGAGGTTATCAGCGTTAAAAGGAGATTGACGAACTAAACGGTGAGTACCGGCCTCTCCCTTTAAATATCCATAAGTATAGGGGGCATGAACGATCATGGAGATTGATTTATACCCGGCTTCTTCTCCAAAACTTTCATCAGAGGTCTCATACTTCCAGCCCGATTTTTCAAAAAATCTTTGATACATTCGGGCTAACATCGCTGCCCAATCCATCGCTTCCACCCCTCCCGTCCCGGCATGGACAGATAAAATAGCTTCTGATTCATCGTGGAGGCCAGAGAGATAAAGATGAAGTTCTAAATCGTCAAGCTGCTCCTCTATCTCTTGAGCTTCTTTTTCAAGATCAGCCTGCATATCAGAATGTTCAATAAACTCTAGAGCTGCTTCAACTCTCTTCCTTAACCCTTCCAGTGCAGTAAGAAGCTTTTGTTTTTGGGAAAGTTGCTGGGATATCCCTTTTGCCTCTTTTTGGTCATCCCAAAATCCAGGTTTGTTCATTTGGGTTTCCAGCTCCCTAATTTCCTGTCGGAGTTTTTCAGCATCAAACTGCCGGGCAATTTTAGAGAATCTCTCTTTTAAATCAGTAAGTTTCTTCTGTAAATCTTCCATGATGGAATTATATCAGGTTAGCTATTGGTATGATGCATGTTCAGTCTTTAGGCCAGGCAGCTGAAGTGAAAAGTTTACGCTTGAACCTTGAGTTCCCACATGGAGTGTGGGAAGGTAAACTCAAAATTTAGATATCCATTTAAGTGTGCTAAAATTTTGGAGATGATTCTCTATATCAATACTAAAGATCAAAAGGCAGTGACTGTGGCTTTGAAGGAAGAGGAGAAGATTGTGGACAGTTTGAATGAAAAAACTGAGTTCGGTTCACAAGTACTGCTGCCGCTAATTGTGAAGCTTTTGAAAAAGAATAAGCTGAACTGGAAAGATTTAACAGGGATTGAGGCAGAGACTGGCCCCGGATCTTTTACCGGCTTGAGGGTTGGAGCTTCTGTAGCTCAGGCTTTAGGATTTGCCTTAAATATTCCCGTTAATTGTGCCATTAACAAACCGGTGAAACTTGTATATACTTAATAGCAGAAGTTAGGTTATGAAAAAGTTTAGCCACTATTTTTTGCCTCATCCTCAAACTCACCAAAAAGCTCATCTTTTATCCTGGCATTTTCTGCTAATTTACCTGTTGCTGTTTATGCTGCTTAGAGTAGGTCTGGATTTAGTCAGCATTTATCAACCAGGGGTTTTGGGAGTAGCTGCTAACATTAATATGCAAAGAGTTATTGAAGAAACCAACCGGGAAAGACAGCAAAAAGGCTTTCCTCCTCTGGTAGAAAATCCTAACCTGGCAGCAGCAGCCCGGGCGAAAGCGGCTAACATGTTTGAAGAAAACTATTGGGCTCATTTTTCCCCTACCGGTAAAGACCCCTGGGGATTTATTACCAAGTCAGGTTATAAGTTTGTCTATGCCGGGGAAAATTTAGCTAAAAACTTTCAAACTTCAGAGGAGGTGGTTCAAGCGTGGATGAATTCCTCCTCTCATCGGGATAACCTTCTAAACTCTAAATATCAAGAGATTGGTATTGCCGTGGTTGATGGAACACTGCAGGGGCAGCAAACTACCCTAGTAGTCCAGATGTTTGGCACTCCTTACACTAAAGCAGCAGTTCCTCAATCTGCTCCACAGACTGATTTAGTGGGTAAAAAAGTCAGTCTGGACATGGCTCCGGCAGAGGTAGGTCCGGCCAGCCAAACTAAAGAGCCCTCTCAGGTTGTTCCCAACAGGGAGATGGTGGTGGCTGGCTCAAACATTCAAAGCGCCCTTTCCCTAAATAAACCCTTAATTGACCCTGTAGCTTTAACTAAGACTGTTAGTCTAATCTTTATGGGCTTAATTTCAATTCTCTTGCTTTTAGACTTAATTATTTTAAGAAGAAGAGGAGTTTTTAGAATATCTTCTCATCATTTAGCTCATTTAAGCTTTTTGGCAGTCAGCGGAGCTGCCATCTTGGCTAGCAATTCAGGTGATATTTTGCAAGGTCTGACTTATCTTCGATGAAAAGAGTAAACAGATTAAAAATACCGGAAATTGATTTGATGACCGTGATCTTTTTTACTGTGCCGATTTTTATCTTTACCCTCTTTGCCTACCGTTTCTCTCCTCAAATTCAATTTCAGATTTTTACCTTAGCTGCCATAATTTATGTGATAGTAGCTTTAGTCCATCACCATAAAGATAAAAGTTTGACTTTGGAGATTATAATAGAATATGTTTTAATTGCTGCCCTAGCTTTAATAATCTTGCAAGGCCTGCTTTTTTAAGATGAAATTTAAAATGAAAGCCATTATTCCAACTGGAGGAAGGGGCACCAGAATGCGTCCTTTAATTTTTTATCGGTGAAAAGTGCGTCTTGGAAATTTAAAATTCAAATACACTGAACGTAGTTGACTGGGGAGACTGGTTTAATTTATATTGCATAGGAAATATTAAACACCTTCAAATAAATAGTTGGTGGGCATTATGGTGCAATCAGATCTGGCCCGTTTCTCCTGATTCTTAGTTGTAAAAAAGAGGACATTTTCATACAATCAATCCATCATGAAAAAAGCGGTTATTTTACTCCCTACTTTTAATGAGAAAAATAGTTTAGAGAAATTTATTAAAGAGGTTTTTGCTGAGGAAAAAAATGCTCCTGGTTGGAAGTTTGAAGTTTTAGTAGTTGACAGTAATTCCCCTGATGGGACTTTTAAACTGGCTCAAGAATTAGGGAAGAAGGACCAAAGGATACACGCTCTTAGTGTAGGTAAAGGTTTAGGTGTGGGATTGGTAGAAGGACATAAATTTTCTTTAGAGCACCTCAAGCCAGATGCTTTGGCCCAACTTGATGCTGACGGCCAGGTAGAAGCTAATGTATTACCGAGACTTTTGAAGGCTTTAAATGAGGGGTACACTTTGGCTTTAGGTTCAAGATTTGTTAAGGGTGGTAAAAATCAGCTTTCTTTTTTAAGAAGAATTTTCAGTTTAGGAGCTTCTTTGGTGACACGCGTACTGGTGGGTCCTTCTGATATTCAGGAGGTAACTAACTCTGCCCGGGCTTTTACTCCAGACCTATATAATAAGATAAATTTTGACAGACTGCCCTGGAAAGAGCAGACATTCATCGTCCAGCCTGCTTTCTTAAATGAAGCTATACTTGCTGGGGCCAAATATAAAGAAGTACCTTTAGTGTTTAAAAACCGGGAAGAAGGATATTCAAAGAATAAAGTTTTTAATTATACTTATGATGTAATTACCTATGCTTTGGATGTCAGGCTTCACAAGTGGGGGGTTAACCTGCCTCTTTTTAAGATCACCAGGAGAGCTAAAACTTTTATTAAATTTGCTTTGGTGGGAGTTACAGGGACAGTGGTGGACTTTATTTTTTATAAACTGTTGATCAACATGGGGGGTTTCCCTCCAGCTACTTCCAAAGCTTTTTCGACAGAGATTGCCATTATCAACAACTTTGTATTTAATAATTTTTGGACCTTCAGGTATAGGAAAACTAAAACTAATATCTGGCAAAAATTAGGTCTTTATAACTTAGTCAGTTTGGGAGGTCTAGCTATAGCAGTGTTGATTGTCAAGTTTTTACATGAACTGTTTGGAGATGGATTTTTCTACTTTGGGCCCATACGTTTGGCCTACAATACCTTATACTTTTTTGCCACCATCCCTCCGGTGATGATGTGGAATTTTACAGTTAACCATTTGGTAACCTGGAAACATCAAAAAGAGCTAGCTTCAGTATAATAAAATGAGAAGAGATATCCTTGCAAAGTTCGGCCTTTCGATGCTAGAAATAATTTAATTCCGTTAGCCAATCAACCAATGTGACCTCTCCCCAATTTCTCCCTTAATGTCACTAATTTTTCCAGCGAAAGAGTAGTAAATGCCTTGTAGTTTGTCTTCTGATGTTGGTCGACCTTGATATATAGTAGCCCCTCGGCGAAAAGTGGAAAGCCATTTATTATGCCATCCACAGCAAGTAGGGTGGAAATAATGTTTTTGAGGAATAATTACCCCATGGATATTGGTAGCTGCATCTAGAAAGAGTTTTTCTAGCTGGTCCAATAGAGGAGTTTCAATATAATGGCCTGCAACTTCACCTTCCCACCCATAAGGTATTTTGGATAAACATCGATCACCAGCTCTTACTTGTACTACATCATTGTGTATGTCCCTATTCCCGAATGCGTTTAATGGTTTACGAACAACAATTCCTAAATCGATATCACTCGGATAAAGAAAGCCATCAGCCAATGAACCAATAAGTACTATAGAGCGCACATTAGTACTCAATGAAAGTATATCTACTCCTTGGTGAGCAAGTTGATGCATTTGTTGTAATCTGGAGTCTAGAGTAACTCCTGGTTCTAATGTAAACAAGAGGCTTGTTCTTAATATCTGATATCGGCCTTTAGGGCTATTATCACAGACAACTACTCTTTTATTGGTTGAATCAGCAATCTGTTGAAAGTAAGATAGTACGGATACCCGATTGGTTTTATGTGATAAAAAGTATAAAGATGTTTGAGGCCAAAATTCTGCCATCCTGAGGTATTCATAAAGCTGGCGCAAAGAGCAGGCAAAATCACCAGATGTGGAGGTTACATGCGCAAAGTCTTTAATTGGCCATTTAATTGTTAAGTTGTTTGGATTGGTTTCACTACCTAACCAAAGCAGACTTCCACTTTTATGATAGGCTTCTTCAGCGATGGGGTTATCAAAAATACTCCGTTCAGCCATTTTTAGATTCCACGATTATGGGCAATTATAGAGGAATGCATTAGCAGAATCAACGTCATTATTTGTATTTTTTAAACGATCGTCCAATTTAGTTGAGTAATTTAAGCAAGGGACACTCCTGCAAGGCCTGGCCTTGTGAAGCTAAGGAATAGATATAGCTTAAAGGTGGTAAGTGAATTCTTGGAAGAAGAGGAAATTAGAAGGGGATTTAATTAACTTGTAAACATCTAAAACTCCTGGGATTAGCTCTTCTGGTTTAAAAGATTCTATCTTCCCCCAAAAGCACTCTCCAGCTTCAAAGGACTGTTTTAGCCTTCCTTTGAGATCCTCTGTAAAGAAAATATGACATAACATTTGGCTTAAAAGCTGTTGATCTTTAAAGGTAGTAAGATAAACCTCTCCCAGGTGCTTTAAATTAGCTGATAAACCTGTCTTCTCTTCTAGTTCTCTTTGGGCAGCTTGAAGGGTGGTTTCCTCCAGGTGAATCTTTCCATAGGGAAAGCCAACTAGTTCTAAAAATGGCTGACGTTTTCTTTTGTAAAGTAAATACTCTCCCTGATTATTTTGACAAACTATTAAAGTGGCTATTTTAGGTTGGATTCTGGGCTTAAAAGTCTTCAGGCTTAATTTATCAGTATAAATTTTACCTTCTAAGGTCAATTCATATTTACCATCTGAAGTTTTTTGCACCAAACCTTCTGTTATCAATTGTTTTAAGTGATAGATGAATAAATTTCCTTCCACCTCTTTGGATTTAAGCTTAGAGAAGGGAAAGCAAGGATTAAAAATAAGCTGGGAAAGTATTTGCTTTTGGACTGGATGCATCTTGGGGAGATTATACTACAAGTCAAAAAAATTTGACTCAAATTCTCTTGGCTAGAAGGTATAAGATATGATTTATATGATCCCTTTAGAAAACTGTCTGGATTTAGAAATGATTGAAATACAAAAAAGAGTTGCTGAAGCAACCAGAAGATTAAATTTAGCCAGTACCCCTGAAATCTGCGCCTTAGATCTATCCAGTGAAGTAGGAGAACTTGCTAAGGAAGTACTTGAACTTACTGACTATGGTAGAAGAGAACATATTTACAACCCAGATTTAGCGAGAGAATTAGGTGACAGTTTCTATTCTCTCATAGCCTTAGCCAATATTTACAATATCAGTCTTGAGGAACAACTTGAAAAGAGCTTGCGTAAATATGAATTTAGAGAAATGCGGCGCAAAGCTGAAAAGGAAAACATTAAAGTTAAATTAGAACCAATTGTTTTGGCAAAAAATTTTCTTTGTCTTAATGCTGTAGCTGGTTGCCGAAATAACTGCGTTTATTGTTATAAGCATGGATGGGATATTAAAAACAGATTTGTTCCCCAGCAATTTGCCGAAGTTGAAGATATCTTAAGTTCACTTCCCAATCATCGCTACTTTCATCCTAAGATTCCTCTGGCTATTCACAACAGTGCTACTGATCCGTTTCAAAAAGAGGTTGAGGCAACAACTTTTAAAATTATGGATGGCTTAGAAGTAAGAGGAATGACTAATATTGTCGGTTTAATTACTAAAGAATATTTACCCACCGAAGTAATTAACCGTCTTGAAAATTATAAGAATATTCGGCCTGTTATTTTTGTCACCTTTTCTGGTTTACCTCCTGAGTATGAAAAAGTGGTTGATGAGAGGAGATTAGAAACAATGGAAAATCTGTCAAAATCACATTTGCCGAGGATTCTTTATTACCGACCAATCATTGAAGGAGTCAATGATTCTGAAAAAACAATTCGCAGGATTATGGAACTGGGTGAAAAATATTTCCACTGTATTGTTCGGTCAGCGTTAAAGCTGGATGTCAGTATTGTGGAGTACATGACCAAACGAGGTCTACCTGTTGATTCAGGTTATGATATAGGATTAAATATTCATGATTCTTTGAAGCAGATGTCTGCCCGGAGTCGAGCTAGAGTTGATTATCTCCTGGGTCGGTCAAAAGTACCCTATTTTAAGAAAACCTCATGTGCCATCAGCTGCCTATTTAATCAACCTGATTATAATTGTCAGTGGATACGCCCCGAGATTTACTGCTCGCCACTTTGCCCTCAATCTCAAAAAGAAATTTGCGCTCAGGCAGTGTTAAGTCAACCAAAAGAAATAGATGTCCAAAACCAGTTACAACACTTAGGATTAAAGGTGCCTTATCAAATAAACAAAGATCACCTTCTTATAAAAAGTGATCGGGTTTTTTATTCGGATGTGAAATATTTAAGAATGGCTTTAAAATTTCCCGTATTGGTTGGAGTAAATGGTGAAGCTTTAACGGCAGAAGAATATGATAATAAATATGTTAATGCTGATAGGAGAGAAGTTCGTAAATTAGTTAAAAAAATGGGGATCGCTAATTATTGAAGTTATGTTAGACAAAGCTGAAAAGATTTAATTAAAAACTTGAAGGCTGGGGACAGGGGCAGTATTATTTAAGATAAAGTTTTGAGCATAAAGATATATGCCTAAAGCAATGATAGTAAAAGCTATCTTAAACTCCCTGGAAATTAAAACTTTCTCAAAAGCTATCAGTAAAAAGGGGAAAATGGGCAAGGTATAGCGGGCAATATCCCGGTGGGCCACCAAGATAGCAGCTGAAAGATAAGTTAGAACAAAAATTCCTGGTAGAATTAATTTCTGTTTTAAAAGCAACAGCCCTCCTAAAAATCCCAGTAAAAATATATAAACAATATCTTCCAGCCAGATATCTCCTACCCAAGTTTGGTTTATATTGAATACTTGGAAAGGAGGAAAGGTCAGATGGATATTATCTCCACTATGAAAATAAGCAAAAAAGTCTTGATAGGTTAGAGAGTACCAGTAAAAGACTACTAAAAGGGAAGCTGGAATTAATAATAGAGGGAAATAGGGAAGAGTCTTCCTAATTTTTCTGGTGAAGTTGGAGTTGCTGTCATTAAGCAGTTTCCAGCCAACATAAAGTGCTAAGGCGATAAATAACAGTATTCCTGGAGGTCTGGTAAATTGAGCCAGTACTCCAAAAAGAGTGGTTAGTAAAATCAATTTACTTTTAAGCGTTTGCTCATATTTTAAAAACCAATAAACAGCAGCTAAAACAAAAAAGATAAAGAGGGGTTCTGCTGAACCAACACTGTGAACTACTAACCATCTGGCAGGAAGCAGCAGAAAAAGAAGTGACAGAAAGAGTGGTTGAGAGCTAAGTTTAAAATCTTTAAGTAAAAAATAAAAAGTAACAGCAGAAAGAATGGTAAAAAGCAGGGAGGTAAAAAGCATTGATTTTAAAAAACCCAGCAGGGGAGCAAAGAGTAAAATTATTAAGGCATAGCCTGGAAAATGGGCAGCGAAGTAATTAGCTGGTAAGGATTGAGGTAAGCTAGCTATGGCCTGCGGGTCATATAAAGTTTTGGCAATAATGACATATTCCAAGCCATCAAAATTTCGATAGATAGTATTAAACCCTTGGCTAAAATCTAATCCATAAAAGGAGGGAAGCTGGAGCAGGTGTGGAAGCCAGACTAAAAAGGTTAACAATAAAGTAGAAATGGCAATAATGATGAGATCTTTTACAGTTTTACTCATTGAGGTTATGTTAGCATAAGATTAGCCATCTGTGCTACACTTATTGGGATGAAGGCAGACTCTTTATCAGTTTTTTTCCCGGTTCATAATGAAGAGAGCAACGTCCCTTTTGTTGTTGAAAAGGCCATTGTGGTACTCCAAAAACTGCTTCTTAAAGAATATGAAATCATTCTGGTAGAGAATGGGTCAAAAGATAAAAGTCCTGAAGTTACTGATGCGTTAGCTAAAGAGCATCCTTTTATTAAAACAGTCCACCTCCCCCAGGGGGGTTATGGTTATGCCCTTAGGGCAGGTTTTTCTAATGCTAAGTATGATTGGATAGTGTATACCGATGCTGACGGCCAATTTGATTTTTCGGAAGTAACGAAGTTTTTGGAAAAGACTGACCAAGCTGATGTTATTTACAGTTTTAAAGTAAAAAGGAGTGATAATTTTTTTAGAGTGTTAGCTGCCAAGGGCTGGGCATTGTCACTCTTCCTCTTCTTCGGTTTAAATATTAAAGATGTTGATACCGGATTTAAAATGGTCAGTAAAAAAGTTTTGGAAAAAATCCCGCCTCTTGAATCAACTATCGGGGGTATGATTAATGCCGAACTTGTCATTAAAGCCCAGAAAGCCGGTTTTAAAATTGCTCAGGTTGCTGTTCATCACTATCCACGTTTGGCAGGTAGTCCGACTGGAGTTAAGCCAAAAGTGATTATAAAATCATACCTTGATCTTTTTAAACTGTGGTGGAAGATCAGATGATCAAGTGGATCAAACAAAACCGCGGGGAATTTCTTTTAATATCTTTTATCTTACTTTTGGCAGCCTTTTTCAGGTTTTACAAAATTGATCAATATATGACCTTTTTGGGAGATGAGGGAAGGGATGCTATTATTGTCAAAAGTTTGTTGGTAGATCATGATTTGCCCTTTATTGGTCCTCCTACTTCAGTTGGTAATCTCTACTTGGGACCTTTATATTACTATATGATGGTTGTCTCCATGGCTGTCTTTTGGCTCAACCCCGTAGCTGCTTCAGGGATGGTAGCTTTGATTGGAGTGGCAGCGGTAGGATTGATCTATTATTTAGCCAGGGAGTGGTTTGGTAAATATCCGGCCCTTATATCTTCTTTTCTCTATGCTGTTTCCCCGGTAAATATTAATTATTCCCGTTTTTCCTGGAA
This sequence comes from Candidatus Daviesbacteria bacterium GW2011_GWA1_41_61, assembly GCA_000997385.1. GTDB lineage: Bacteria > Patescibacteriota > Microgenomatia > Daviesbacterales > UBA10151 > GWC1-40-9. Next base: position 233,469 of record LCBT01000001.1, on the reverse strand, counting down.
CCCTAATCCCACCCCTTTTTTCTCCTTACTGGCAATACTAGGTTTTTATAAAGCCCACAAAAGCCGGGATTTTCGGTGGTTGATTTTATCCGGCGGGGTGCTGGCGGGAGCTTTGCAGATGCACTATTTAGCTTTAATTTTAGTACCTGTTGCCGGAGTGCTTTGGCTGATGGAGCTGTTAAGTAAAACTTCTAAACGCTTCTTTTTAACTGGTACTGTGGGTGCTGTTTTGGCCTTTATACTTTTGATGTTTCCCTTAGTGCTATTTGATTTCCGCCATAACTTTTTAAATTACCGCGGGGCTCAAGAGATGTTTTTTGGTAAAGGAGAAGCAGTCAGTTTTAATTTAATTACCAGAATAGGGGAGATAATCAATATTTTTAATGAGAAATTAATAGGGAGGTATATAGGCGGGGCAAATTGGCTGGTTACTCTCCTCGTCTCAATGCTGATTGTTTTAACACTTTTGATTTCCCTAAAAATTAAGATGGCTGGTAAAACTCTGGCTTGGCATTATAAAGTTTTAAGTGTCTGGTTAATTTTAGGATTAATAGGCCTGTCTTTTTATAAAAATGAAATTTATGATCACTATTTAGGCTTTTTAAACCCGGCCCCTTATCTTTTAATTGGAGGGCTATTGGGATATTTGAAGGGTAAATGGCAGATAATAGCGGGAGGGGTATTTGTGATAGTTTTAGGTTTTGTAAACTTTCAAAAAAGCCCCTTACTTTTGCCTCCTAATAACCAACTGGGTAAAACTCAGGAGGTGGCCAGATTTATTATTGATCAGTCCGATAATCAACCTTTTAATTTTGCCCTGCTGGCTAAAAGTAATTATGATTCAGCTTATCAATATTACCTTGATCTTTATGGGCATAAACCAAAGGTGGTGCCGGTAGAAATTACTGATCAGTTGTTTGTGGTCTGTGAGGATGAGGAGTGTATCCCCATCAACAGCCCTAAATATGAAATATCAGCTTATGGTTGGGCTAAGGTAGAATGGATTAAGGAAATTGATGGTATCAAGGTTTTTAAACTAATCCCCAACCCTTCAGGAAAATAAGCTTTTTAGTTGGAAGGTACAATTGCCAGGAGGGGATACTTTCCATATAATGTTAGTTGTAGCTTATGGGTAACCTTAAACTGTCAGTAGTTATTCCAGCATATAATGAAGAGAAAAACCTCTCTTCCGGGGTTTTGGATAAAGTTTCTTCTTACCTGGAAAAACAAGCTTACCCTTATGAAGTCTTGATTGTCGATGACGGTTCCACCGATAAGACTGCCGATGTGATTGAGCAGTTTATTAAAAGCAAAAAGGGTTTTAAGTTAATCAGGAATCCCCATGGCGGTAAAGCTTTAACAGTCATCAGCGGGATGTTAAAGGCTTCAGGTGAAATAATTGTTTTTACTGATCTGGATCAGTCCACCCCTATTAATCAGATAGAGAAATTTTTTCCTAAGTTTGAAGAGGGGTTTGATGTGGTCATAGGTTCTAGAAAGGGCAGGGAAGGGGCCCCTTTAATCAGAAAACTTTCTGCCTGGGGTTTTGCTGTTATCCGAAACCTCAGTTTAGGTTTGCCCTTTGCTGATACCCAATGTGGTTTTAAAGCCTTTAACCAAAAAGCAATCAGGGAAGTTTTTCCTAAGATGCTACAAATTTGGCAGGGGATGAAGGCCAAAGGGGCTGCTGTGAATGCTGGTTTTGATATTGAGATGTTATTTTTAGCCAGAAAAATGGGTTTTAAAATTGCTGAAGTGCCGATTACTTGGCACCATGTGGGGACCGAAAGAGTCCAACTGATCCATGATGCACTGGAGGCTTTAAAAGATATGGGTCGGATCAGAAAAGATGATTTAGATGGCAAATATGGTTAAGTTGCTTAAAAGATATCAATGGGAGATACTCTTCTTCCTATTAATTACTGCTTTATATTTTTCCTTAAGGTTACCTAATTTAACTTTACAGCCAATTTTTGCTGATGAGGCGATTTATATCAGGTGGGCTCAGGTAATGAGGGCTGAACCAACACTGAGATTTTTACCTTTATCTGATGGTAAAACACCTCTTTTTATGTGGGCCATGATGCCCCTATTTAAAATTTTTGCTGATCCACTACTAGCTGGCAGAATCTTATCTGTCCTTTCCGGATATCTAACTTTACTGGGAGTGGGTTTTTTAGGCTGGAGAGTTTTTAATTTAAGGGTGGGGCTTTTAGGAGCATTTTTGGTAGTAATCACCCCTTTAATGGTTTTTTTTGACAGGATGGCTTTGGTAGATTCCCTGCTGGCAGCCTTTTCCGTTTGGTCTTTAAATTTAGCCTTACTGCTGGCTCAAAAATTAAGGTTGGATTTAGCGATGATCCTGGGTTTTTCTTTAGGAGGAGGGATTTTAACTAAAACTCCGGGGATGTTTAGTCTTCTGGCTTTGCCCCTGACCGCTTTAATCTTTGATTGGTCTCCTAAGCTACGGCAGACCAGGCTTTTAAAGATGGTGGGGCTGTGGGCAGTGGCTGTAACCATCGGCCTGGTGATATATAACGCCTTAAGGCTGGGTCCTAACTTTAATAACCTTTCTTCCCGTAATCAGGACTATATGTTTTCACCCCTGGATTTGGTGGGCAGGCCCTTGGACCCTTTTTTACCCCATTTGGGGGACATTAATAACTGGTTTCCGATCTTTTTAACCTGGCCGGTACTGTTGTTTATCTTTTTGGGCATAGCTTTAACTTTTATTTTTAAAAACCTCCCGGCTTTAGTTGTTCTAGTCTGGAGTCTGATACCTCTGGCAGCTGAGATGGCCCTTTTAAAAACTTTTACCGCCCGTTATATCCTATTTACCATACCGCCGCTTTTCGTACTGGCAGCCTGGGGAGTAGAGTATTTAAGATCAAGGATCCCCTTAAAACCATTTTTAAGTTTCAGCTTGCTGCTGGTAGTATTGCTTTTATCTCCGCTTTATTTTAGCTTCCAACTGCTGACAAACCCGGCAGCTGTCCCTTTGCCTCAAGGTGAAAGGAGAGGTTATCTGGAAGATTGGACCGCCGGTTACGGTTTTTCTGAAATTGCCCAGTTTTTAATCCAGGAGGCTGGGAAAGAAGGGGTAGTAGTGGGGACGGAAGGGTATTTTGGGACTTTGCCTGATGGGCTGCAGATTTACCTGGACAAGTATTCCCATGAAGCTTCAGAAGGTAAAAAGATTTCAATAGTAGGGGGTAGGGCAGAGGTCTCTGATGAGCTAAGACAGGCTGCCAAAGAGCATCCTACTTATTTTGTGGCTAACAAATCCCGTTTCCCACAAGCCTTAGAAAACATGGAACTTTTGAGAGAATACCCTAAAGCTAAGGGAGAAAACCGCCCTCAAGATGCCATTTTATTATTTAAAATATTTCCTTTAGAAAGCAGTTCTTTCACCCCATTACCCTAAGTAAGATAGTGAAACTGATATAATAAAAAAATGGTTATTTGGTTCAAGAGTAATAAGTTTTTAGTAGCCTTAATTTTATTAATTATCCCTACTTTTTATACACTACTTCGTCCGGGGTTTTTTTGGATGCAGGATGACCTGCAGGCTTTCAGGATCCATCAATTGGATAAATGCATCCAGGATCTGCAAATTCCTTGTAGATGGGTGCCTGATGCCGGTTACCAATATGGTTACCCCCAGTTTATCTATTACCCCCCCAGTGTTTATTATCTGGGAGAGATTTTTAATTTAGTAGGATTCCAATTTATCGATGCTGTCAAAATACTGTTTATTTTAGGTTTTATCTTTTCTGCTATAACAATGTTTATTTTTCTTCGTTCTCTTTTAGGTTCCTGGCCGGCTTTGGTTGGAGCCATACTTTACACTTATGCCCCTTATAAGGCTGTAGATGTTTATGTCAGGGGAGCTTTGAGTGAATTTTGGGCCTTCGTCTTTTTCCCGGTAATTTTTTGGTCAATCTACCAGCTGATTAAAAAAGGCTTTGTAAAATATTTAGCCTGGATGGGGTTATCTATCGGGCTGCTGCTTTTTACCCACAACTTAATGTCCATGATCTTTTTGCCTATTGCCGGAGTGTGGGCACTTTTGTGGTTAATTTTAGAAAAGAGATGGCAGGTTTTAACAAAGCTAATACTGGGAGGAGTCTTAGGGATAGGGCTGGCAGCTACTTTTACCCTGCCGGTTCTTTTGGAAAAACCTTATGTTCATATTGATTCCATGCTTTCCGGATATTTTGACTACCGCCAGCACTTTGTAAATTTAGAACAACTGTTTTTATCCAACCATTTTGGCTATGGTTCCTCCTACCTGGGTTCGGGAGATGATTTATCGATGACTACCGGAGTAATCCACTGGGCAGCAGGTCTTTTGGCGGTTGCTTTAGGGGTTTTAAACTTCCGCAAGCAAAAAAAGTTGTCCTTAGTTATTTTAACCTTGGCTGTAGTTGATCTGTTGGTGTTATTTTTAATCCATCAAAAATCCACCTTTATCTGGGAACATTTGAGTATGTTAACCTGGCTGCAGTTTCCCTGGAGGATACTGGCAGACAGCATCTTTTTATTATCACTTCTGGGAGCCTTAGCTGTTTATCTGATTCCTCAAGTAAAGTTGGCCAAAGTCTTAGGGGTAGCCTTAATAGCTGCTGTTATGGTTTTCTATGGAGGGTTTTTTAAACCTTACCAGTGGTATGATATTTCCGATGCTGATAAATTTTCCGGTAAATCCTGGGAAAAACAGTTAACCATCAGCATCTTTGATTACCTGCCCATTTATGCTACTTTGCCTCCAACCTCTAAGGCTCCATTGCAACCTGAGGTTTTAGAAGGCCAGGTAAGCTTTTCCAGTTATCAAAAAGGAAGTAATTTTCAAAAAGGAGTACTTACAGCAGGGGAACTATCTTTAATAAGACTCCCTTTATATGATTTTCCCGGTATGGAGGTGAAGGTGGATAATCAAAAAATTACTCACTGGAACAATGACTGCCGGGGTCAGGAATTTTGCTTGGGGTTGATTACTTTTAAAATTCCTGCCGGCCAGCATATTTTAGAGGCTAGATTAAATAATACTCCGGTTAGAATGATCGGTAATTTAATTACCCTAACTAGTATAATAGTTTTAGGAGTATTAATTTTTTTAAGCCGAAAACATGCTAAAAATCATCGCTAAATATTGGTTGGTAATTTTCTTTACCCTGTCCTTTGTTTTGGTCAGTTGGCCCTTGTTTTTGCCGGGGTTTTTTTCTCACCATGACGATCTGCAGGTGATGAGGATTTTTGAGATGAGAAAGTGTCTGGAAGATCTGCAGATCCCCTGCCGGTGGGTACCTGATATGGGGTATGGTAACGGCTTCCCGTTGTTTAACTACTATAGTGTTTTCCCTTACTATTTGGGTGCAATCTTAAGCTATATTTTAGGCTATCTGGGCGCAGCCAAAGCTTTATTTTTAATTCCCTTGGTGGCTGGGGGAGTCACGATGTATCTTTTAGCCAGGCAACTGTGGGGGAGATTAAGCGGTATTACAGCTGCTGCTTTGTACCTTTTTGCTCCTTACCGGGCTTTAGACGCTTATGTGCGGGGAGCAGTGGCAGAAAGTTTTGCTTTGGCTTTAATCCCGCTGGTTTTTTACTTTCTGCTGAGACTTATCAAAAAGCCCTCCCAAAGAAATTTTTTAGGCTTAAGTTTGTCCTCGGCAGCTTTTTTAACTACCCACAATATTATGACCTTGCTTTTTGTGCCGGTAATTTTTATCTGGGGGGTCTTGTTTTTATGGATTCAAAAATGGGCTCACCTTAAGACAACAGTTTTCAGTTTACTTTTAGGTTTTGGTCTGGCCTCTTTTTTTCTTCTGCCGGCCTTTGTGGAAACTTCTTTAGTACGAACAGACACTTTAACCAGAATGGATTTAAATTTTAGGGCGCATTTTGTAACTGTCGGGCAGCTGTTTTTTGACCGCAGCTTCGGGTATGGGGCTTCAATCCCCGGTCCTTTTGATAGTTTGTCTTTTCAAATCGGTTGGCCTCATTGGTGGCTAGTGCCGGCAGCGGTAGTTTTAGGTCTTTTAGGTTGGCTGGTTAAAAAAGATTTTTTAAACAAGCTGCCGGCCAGAGGTTTCATCTTAATCATCCTGCTGGCCTTAGCATTTTTAATGTCAGTTTTTATGACCCATAATAGATCAGCTTTTGTCTGGGAAGCCATCGGCCTTTTGCGCTTCTTTCAATTCCCCTGGCGTTTCCTGTCACTGGCTATTTTTTCTGCCAGCCTTTTGGGAGGAGCCCTTATATTGATCCTGGCAGGTCGGGCCAAAAAAGTGGTACTGGTTTTAATAATAGTTTCCACCATGGCCTTAAATTGGAGTTTTTTTAAACCGGAGCACTTTTTCCCAACACTGACTGACCGGAAAAAGTTGTCAGGAGAGATGTGGGAGACTCAGCAAAAAGCCAGCATTTTGGATTACCTTCCCAAAACAGCCTATGAACCTCAAGAGAGAGCTCCTAACAGACCAATCATTGTGTCCGGTCAAGTTACATTGGGAGATTTTGACAACCGCTCCAACCGCTGGAATTTTTCCATAAATGTTTCTGAGAAAGCAGTGGTGGAAATACCGGTTTTTGATTTTCCGGTGTGGCAAGTGACAGTCAATGGACAAAAGTTTCCCTACTCTCATGATAATTTAATGGGCCGGGTGATGATTGATTTACAGCCCGGAGAATATCAAGTGGCTGGGAAATTAACGAATACCCCAATTAGAAACTTGGGTAATATAATAACATTGATTTCACTTTTGATAACCGGGGGAGTTGCCTGGTATGGAAAACGTCAAAGAATTTTTCACTAAAACTTGGGTTTGGGTGATTTTATTATCATTACCTGCAGGATGGGCCCTTTTAGTGCCTGGTTTTTATGGAGCTTCCGATGATATGCATATTGGCTGGTTTCATCAGATGGACCGGGCGATTTCCATGGGACAAATTCCTCCCCGCCTGGCCCCTGATTTAAGTTTTGGTTTTAGCTACCCTTTGTTTAATTTTTTATTCCCCTTACCCTTTTATATAGCAGAAATTTTTCATCTTTTAAGTCTAGGGTTGGTAGATAGTATTAAGGCTGTCTTTTTTATAAGTATTATCTTGTCTGCTTTGGGAATGTATTGGTTGCTTAAAGAGTTAGTTAAAAACCGCGGGCTTGCTTTAGCCGGAGCTTTAATCTATGTTTACACCCCTTACCGGGCAGTGGATCTCTATATTCGGGGGGCCATCGGGGAGATAGTCTCCTTTGCGATCTTACCCCTGGTTGCCTTATCAGTGGTGAAGTTGACATCAGTGGAAAATTCTAAACGGATTAATTACCGTTGGCTGGGTATTGGGGGGGTGGCCTTCTCTTCCCTAGTGCTGTCGCACAATATCACCGCTTATATGTTTTTGCCTTTTATTTTCTTACTGGGGTTTTTAAGAATCTTTTTACAGACTAAAAAATGGTTCAGTCTAGTCGGGCTGATGTTAACTGTCTTCTTAGGTCTTTTAATCAGCCTTTACTTTTGGCTGCCGGCGATAGTGGAAAGTGTTCTTATGAAATACGATACGGTTTTTAATTTTGTCGATCACTTTCCCACACTTAGGCAGCTAATTACCCCTCACTGGGGGTATGGAGCTTCAGTGCCAGGGCCTTACGATGGGATGCCTTTCTTTATCGGGACCATCAACCTAGGTTTAGTAATTATAGGAGTGCCAATCCTGGCGATTTCTTGGAGGAGGTTTTCCCCCGGAGAAAAAGTGGTTTTGATCTGGGCTTATCTGGTCTTAGCGGTTTCTGTAATGATGATGAACCACCGCTCGTCTCCTCTTTGGCAAAATTTACCCCTCCTCCCCTATTTTCAGTTTCCTTGGAGGTTTTTAATAATGGTGACTTTTATAACGCCTCTTTTAATCATGACCTTAGGTAAATTAGGAAGACCTAAGATTATGACGGCAACCCTTATTGGGCTGGTGATAGTTTTAAATATTAGTAATTTCCGGCCGGAAGATTTTTTAGGAAGAGGAGATGATTATTATCTGAAACGCTATATTCCTGTACCAGTAGCCAATGAAGAATATTTACAGATACAAGAAGAATATTTTAGGCTGCCTAAAGATACCCAACTGCGTCCCGATAAAAATTATCCCCTGGTTAGTGCCAAGGGCGGGGACATTAAAAATATTATTAAGAGAAGTGAGCTTGATGTTGTAATTGAGACTTCTGCTTTGAATCCAATGATAATTAACTTCAATAAGTATTTCTTTCCTGGTTGGCAGGCAGAAATTGATGGGCAGCAAGCAGCTATTATCCCTGGGAAACCCTTTGGCCAGATTACTCTAAAAGTCCCTCCCGGGGAGCATCAGGTAAAAATTAGTTTTACTGAAACCAACTTTAAAAAGGTTTTAGATATCATGTCTTTATCAGGGTTACTGCTAGCTTTATGGTGGATTTTAAATCCCCATTTTAAGAAATTTAAGTTATAATTTTCTAAATGAGTCAAAAGTTTTGGATAGTATTAACTGTTGGTTTGATTTTGCGCCTTACTTTGGGTGCCATCACTTATCATTCCGATATCCGACACCTTGATTTGGCAGGTTATGTTATCGGAGGGGGTAATCTTTTAAACTTTTATGATTTTGTATCTGGTCTTTCTGCGGGTGATCCTATTGTAAAGACTTATCCTGCCTATCCTTTTAACTATCCTCCCATGGTTTATTTCTTCTTAGGAGGCTTTAGCTGGCTCACCGTAGGTTGGATAAATCCTTCTTTCCATTTAAACTTCCTAGTTGATGTGGCACAGGTCTTAGGGCAATCACAACTTTACCTACATTTATTACTCTTAAAAATTCCATACCTTCTTTTTGACCTTCCCCTGGCTTTTCTACTGGCTAAGTTTTTTGATTCACCAAAAGAGAAATTTTTAGCCTTTACTTTATGGATATTTAATCCGGTCAATCTCTATGCTACTTATATGATGGGCCAATTTGATGTTATTCCCGTTTTCTTTTCGACCTTGGCTTTATATCTGGTACTAAGGCAAAAGGGGAGGGGGCTTAAGAATTTACTGTTGAGTGCGCTGCTTTTGGGTGCTGGAGCTTCCTTTAAGATTTATCCTCTTTTCTTTTTAATCCCTTTAGCCTCCTTAGCTACTAGTTGGAAGGAAAGAGTCGGTGTGGTGACTTTAGGTTTGCTGCCATATCTTGTGACTATTTTACCTTTTATTCACTCTTTCGGTTTTCGCTCTACAGCTTTAGTAGCCAACCAAACTCTTAAAAGTTTATACCCTCAAATAGCCGTTTCCGGCGGTGAAGCCATCTTCCTTTTTTTAATATTACTGACCTTTCTCTACTTAGTAATGTTAACCATCCCGGCTCGAGTAGAGAATCTCTGGCAACGCTTTTTTATCGCCTTGATACCCTTCTTTATCTTTACCCATTTCCATCCCCAGTGGTTTTTATGGCTGGCACCCTTTATAATACTAAGCTTAGTGAAAGAAGCATCTTTATCTATCCTTCCGGCTGCCATTATGATGGTCACTTTTGCGGGAATGATTTTTTTCTTTGATCCCGGGTTATCATTGGGACTTTTTTCACCACTTAACAGCTCTCTTTATAATTCCCCATCAATCTGGAAGATTTTAAGTATTAACCCGGATTATAATTTTGCCCGCAGTCTGCTTCAGACCGGATTTGCCGGAGGGGCGTTGTATTTTATCTATCATTTTTTTCCCAAGAAAGCCGATTCTTAATTCGATGATGCTTAAAAACAGATCTTTTTTGATAGGATTTTTATTCACTTTGGTGTTGTTTTTGGCTTTGACCTTTTCTCCTTATTTTATTAAAACCAGCTACAATCAGACCATGCGGGTTTATCAGATCGATAAATGCCTGCGCGATGGTCAGATCCCCTGCCGCTGGGTTCCTGATTTAGGTCAAATGTACGGTTATCCCCTATTTAATTACTACGCGCCTTTGCCTTATTATCTGGGGGAAGCGGGCTATCTTCTTACCCACAGCTTTCTTTTAGCAGTCAGAGTTACCTTTTCTCTTTTTGGTTTGGTGGCTTATCTTTTTGTCTATCTGATGGCCCCAAAATTTTGGACTGCTAAGAAAAAGGTTTTTCTGGGCATTTTTTATAGTTTGGTGTCCTCTGCAGTAGTAATCTATGGAGGAACCGGTTCTTTAGGGGAAATCGCGGTATTAGCTTTGATTCCGGCTTTAGTGTGGGCTTTAAGGCGTTTGATTTGTATCCCTGCCGAAGGTAGTGTTTTAATATTATCTTTAGTTGCAGCAATATCGGTTCTTTCTCATCATATTATCGCAATGTTATTTTTGCCGGCCTCGGTGGTGTTTCTTCTATCCACTCTTTTAAGCAGAAGGGATTTTAAGCAGAGCTTGAAATTTTCGTTACACTCAAATTTTAAACTGTTCAAATTAAGCCTGGCTTCTTTAGTGTTAAGCTTACTACTGGCTTCTTTTTATATTGTACCCCTAATTTTAGAACGAGATTATGTCCGTTCTGGTGAAAGTGGCTTAGGATACATCTATCGGATTGAGCGGTCAGGAGCAGATTTTTTGCCGTCTTCAGTTGAAGAATCTTCAGTCAAGCCAACAATCCCCCGCTATCAGGTCTTAACGGGAGAATCTCAAATTGCAGACTATCAGTCTGGCACTAATTGGATCTCTTTTAAAACTGAGACTAAAACGCACTCTATTATCAGGCTGTCACAATTCTATTTTCCAAACTGGAGAGTTTTAGTTGACGGCAAAGAGGCAGAGATAAGCTATAAGGATAACAGCTTGGGACTCATTACTTTTATCTTGGGGCCAGGCAAGCACAATGTTGAGGCTAGGCTGTTTGATACTCCTGTCAGAGATTTAGCTAACTTAGCAACAGGTTTGGGCTTTTTTCTATATTTGGCTGGAGTGATAGTTCAAATACAGCCGCTACGCCGTTGGTTGTCTTATTACTTAAATGGTTTATTTAGATAAATTATGAAAGAAGGACAATCTTTATCTTTATCAGAGATTAAAAAGAGAGCTGCCTCTTCGTTTATGAGTTTGACAGCCCGGCAAATAGCCCTGCGGGCTATTAGTTTTGTTACCTTAAATGTTATTTTAGCCAGAACTCTGCCGGTAGAAACTTTAGGTATTTTTAATATTGCTACTGCAGTGATTGTCTTTTTGGCTTTTTTTTCTGATATTGGACTTGCTGCTTCCTTGATTCAAAAGAAAGAAGATATTACCCAAGATGATATTAAAACAGTCTTTACTATCCAGCAGCTTTTAGTGCTCAGTATAAGCTTAATAGTTATTTTGGGAGCCCCCCTCATTGGCCAGATTTATAGTTTAGATGAGGCCGGTGTTTGGTTGGTACGGGTGTTAGGAATATCGTTTTTGCTATCATCTTTAAAAGTAGTGCCGGCAGTCTTATTGGAGAGGGAGCTAAGGTTTCAGCCTTTAGTGGCGGTAGAAATCGTCGAAACCTTAATTTTTAACGGGTTGCTGATTATTACTGTTTTAGCTAACTTAGGAATTTGGAGCTTTTCCATCGCTGCTTTAGCCAGAGGATTGAGTGGCACCTCACTGATTTATATTTTGGCTCCGGTAAAGTTAAGCTTAGGAATCGAAAAAACCGCCGCCAAAAAACTTTTAACCTTTGGTTTGCCTTTTCAGGCTAACAGCTTGCTAGCTTTGGTGAAGGATAGATTAGTTCCCTTGGTGGTGGCGGGGATGGTTGGACCATTGGGAATAGGTTTTATCACTTGGGCTCAAAATATGGCCTTTTTGCCTTTAGAGATGATGAATATTATTATCCGGATCTCTTTTCCGGCCTTTTCCAGATTACAGGGGAATAAAGACAATTTAGGCCGGGCTGTGGAAAAATCACTTTTTGTTACTGCTCTGCTGGTTTATCCAGCGTTGTTTGGGCTGGCAGCAATTTTGCCTTCTTTAGTCACCTACGTTATCTCTTCTAAGTGGCAGCCAGCACTACTCGGTTTTTACTTTTTTGCTTTTTCCACCTTTTGGGCGGTTATCTCAACTACCTTTACCAATACCTTAAATGCCATTGGGCATATTAAGACGACTTTAAAATTGATGATTTTGTGGACGGTTTCTACTTGGGTCTTAACCCCGCTGTTAGTTTTAAAATATGGATATCTGGGTGTGGCTTTGGCTTCATTTGTGATATCTTTTACCTCCCTCCTGCCCGTTATCTTAGTAAAAAGAGTTTTAGTGGTGCGGGTTTTAAACGCTCTAGCCTGGCCAGTGGTGGCCTCGTCAGTTATGGCTGGCACTGTTTACTTATTTGCCCAAAATTTTGTCCGGGACGTTTTTACTCTGATATTAGCTGTCACTTTAGGGATTATAGTTTATGCTTTAGTCATTTCTTTTAAGGGGAAAGTATTATTAGCTGATCTGAGGAGTCTTAAAAGTGGTTAAATATTTAGTTTTTTTAATCATATCTTTATTGTTTTTAATGAACACGGATTTAGTTGAGGCTCAAAATAACTCCTTTGTTTCAGTAGTAAATCCTGTCCGGGGATCGGACTTTTGGGAGATGGAAGATCAAAAACCTTCTGAGGCTATTTTGGGGCAAATGGAAATTTTAAGGCAGCAAAATATTCCTGCCACTTGGCTGGTCCGTTTTGATGTTTTAAAAGATCCAGATTTAGTCAAGATAGTCAAATCAGCGTCTCCTGCTGATGAGGTTGGCCTCTTTTTAGAGATAACCCCCAATTGGAACAAGGAAGCTGGAGTCAGTTACCGTCAGTCAGAAAGCTGGCATTATGCGGGCAGTGTCTTTTTGATCGGTTATGAGATAGCTGAAAGGGAAAAATTAATTGACAGCGCTTTTGGTAACTTCAAAAATGTTTTTGGTTTTTATCCTAAGTCTGTTGGGGCTTGGTGGATTGATGCTTATTCTCTGGATTATATGGAAAAAAAATACCAAATTGAGGCAGCCTTAATTGTAGCCGATCAATATACTACTGATAATTATCAAATCTGGGGACAATATTGGTCCACTCCATATTACCCTTCTAAGGTTAATGCTTTATTTCCAGCCCAGAACAAAGATAGCAAATTACCAGTGGTGATGATGCAATGGGCCTCTCGTGATCCGATTAACGGTTATGGTGATGGAGTGCAAGAAAGCACTTATAGCCTTCAGGCCAACGATTATATCGATTATCACAATTTAGATATAAATTATTTTTCTAAGTTGATCGATCTTTATACCAATCAGAAATTTAACCAGGTAAATCAGGTGGTGGTAGGACTAGAAAATTCTTATTCTTGGCCAAAATACGGTCCAGAGTATAGCCAACAGATGAAATTTTTAGCCAGTAAAAGACAATCAGGTCAATTAAAACTTGTTATTATGAGTGACTTTGCTAAGTGGTACAAGGAACAATTTCCTGATATTTCTCCAGAACAGATTATTATCGCTGATGATCCTAAAGAATCATCCCAAAAATCAGTCTGGTTTATGAATCCTTATTACCGGGCTGGTTGGTTTTATAATAAGGATGGCAGCTTATTTCGGGATATCCGCCAATATGTGGAGGGGCAAGAGGAAATTTGTCTTTTAAAATCTTGTCAGCAGTTAAATTTTGCCACTTTCCCCACCCGGGTTTTAGATGATGTGACTTACGGCAGAAGATTAGTTTTAGATGAAGGTAAAATTAGTGGTTTAGATATTAAAAAATTCGGGGAGGAGTATCTTTTAAGTTACACTAATGAGGCAGGAAGAAGAAAAGAGGTGAAATTTTTACCCCGGGATATTGATATAGACGGCAAAGTATCTTCAATTGATGGGCTGATCCTTCAGGCTATTAACTCCCAAGAAAGTACAGATTACCGATCTTTAGGTTTGACGGATAAACGGTCTGTCGATATTGTCGGTGTAACTGTCAATTTATCCTGGCAGTTTATAAAATTTGCGCTCTTTGTGATAGGAGTTTTATTTATTCCCGGATTTTTACTTGCCCGGTATCTTCAAAGTGAGTCCTCAATGTTTAAATTATTCATCTCTATTTGTTTAGGATTTGTGTTACTCACCTTACTTTCCTATCTGCTAGGTTATCTGAAATTAGGATGGTTAATCTTTATCTATCCTTTTTTAACCTTAGCAGTTTTTTTTATCAAGAGAGTTTATCTAGAAGTAGATGTAACTGGCCAATTAAAGAAAATACTTTCCCCAAGCTATTTAATAACTGGCGCAATAATAATTGGGGGAATAATTTTTCAGTCTTTGGGGATGATGCGTTCCGGGTGGGTTTATGATTTTGGTATCGGCTTTCAAGGACCAACAGGACATGACGGTATCTGGCATCAGGCCTTGGTTAATCAGTTAGTCAAAGAGATTCCTCCTCAAAATCCAGCATTTTCAGGGACATTATTAAACAATTACCATTATTTTTATGATCTATTAGTGGCCCAGACTAACAAAATTTCTACTGTGCCGATATTAGACCTTTTGTACCGGTTTTATCCGCTGCTACTTTCTTTATTATTAGGTTTAGGTACTTACCTTTTAGTGACGCGGTTATTTAAAAATAAGTTAATAACCTTAACCTCTTTGTATTTTGTTTATTTTGGTGGGAGTTTCGGTTGGATTGTGGAATATTTGAAAAGTAAAAGCTGGGGTGGAGAATCAACTTTTTGGGTTAACCAGCCGGTGTCTTTTAACCTCAACCCTCCCTTTGCCATTTCCCTAGTATTGATGGTAGCCATTGTCTTGCTTTTTAGACATTTAGTTAACCAAGGTAGTAAAATTACCTGCCTGATCTTAGTTTTGTTGGTTGGATCACTTATTGAGTTTAAAGTTTATGCCGGACTTTTAGTGCTGGGTAGTTTATTCTTAATCTCCCTGCAGCAATTAATTTTTGCCAAGAAAAAATTTTTGTTGTTAGTTTTTATTGCTTCAGCGGCACTTTCTTTAGTGGTTTTTTTACCTCAAAACAGTGGAGCGGGAGGGCTTTTAGTCTTTTCTCCTTTTTGGTTTGTCCATTCGATGGTTGATTTTTCCGACAGGGTAGGATGGCTTAAGTTGTCACAGGCAAGAGTGGCCTATTTTGAAAGAGGAGAATGGCTGAAATTTATTACAAGTGAAGCTTTGGCTTTAGGATTGTTTATTGTGGGGAATTTAGGGACTAGATTTTTATCTTTTGGAGTGGTGGGATCATTTTTAAAGAGAAAAATTTGGAAGAATTTAGAATTTTCCTTAATATTTTTGTTATCCATTTTCTCTTTGGTTATTCCTTTGCTTTTTATCCAGAAGGGAAATAACTGGAATTCTATCCAGTTTTTCTACTATCTATTATATTTTACTGCTTTGGCCTCTGCGGTCACTATTGTCTATGTTATACGAAAAATGAACCTAATTGGTAATAACTATTTTAGAATCACTACTTTCTCTTTAGTGGCAGCTATCTTACTTATTACCCCAATCAGTAGCGCTGCTACCTTTAAAAGTTCTTTTGAGGGACAACCACCTTCTGGTATAGGCTTTGCTGAGCTGGAAGCTTTAGAATGGCTTCAAAAGCAGCCTGATGGGGTAGTTGTAACTTATCCTTATGATGAAAACCTGAGAAAAAAATTTCAAGCGCCCTATCCTTTGTTTGCCTATGAAACCACTTCCTATGTATCAGCTTTTTCCGGTAAAACCACTTTTCTAGAGGATGAAATACAGCAGGAGATTTTCCAAAATGATTATAAAAAACGTTTGGTTTCGGCCCAGGATTTCTTTAGGGGTAAAGATGCCGAGTGGTCGAGAAAATTTTTAAATGATAGTAATATAAAGTATATTTACTTGCCAAAAATATTTAATAGTTTTTTAGATAAAGAGAAGTTACGATTAGATCATATTTATAATAATCGCGAAGTTGATATTTATGAAGTTTTAAAATAGAGATGTTTATCCAAATTATCTTTGGTTTATTGTTTTTAGCCCTGAGCTTAGTAATTTTTACGGCGCTTGGTTTCGGTATAATTAAACTTTTGAAGGTTTCCCCGCTATCAATTTTAGAAAAATATACTTTGTCTACAGTTGTCGGTTTGGTTGTCTTTACTTTACTGGCATATATTTTAGCCGTATTTAACCTTCGGTTTTTAATGTGGGTGATTCCCTTGGCGGGATTAGTCATATTTTTTAAATTCAGAAAAGAGCTGTTTCGGTTTAATTTTAATTACCCTAAAAAAACAGTAATCATTTTCCTGACTGTTCTTGCGGTCGGTGTAACAGGTCAGGTGGTAGTCAATGCCCCCTCAGGTTTTCCTTACTCGGAAGGTTATTATTTCTGGAGCTCTCATGGTCATGATGGGATTTGGCATGTTGCCTTAATGGAAGAGATGAAGAGTAATGTTTTTCCTTTCCAAAACCCTGAATATGCCGGTCACAAGTTGCAAAACTATCATTTTTTTGTTGATTTGCTAATGTCGGAAATGGGTCGGCTGTTTAGATTTTCCAGTTTTGATATCTATTTCCGATTCATACCGGTTTTATTTTCTCTTCTGTTGGGGCTGGGCAGTTTTATTTTTGTTCGCCTTTGGTCAAAAAGTTTTTCTGCCGGTATTTGGGCGATGATTTTTACTTACTTTGCCGGCAGTTTTGGTTATTTATTAACTCTGCCTCGTTACGGCAATTTAAACGGCGAAGCTATTTTCTGGGTTTCTCAAACTCAATCGGTATTAGGAAACCCTCCTCATGCCTCAGCTTTTATTATACTGACTGCCTTTTTGTATTTTTTTTACAAGTACCTACAAAATAGAACAAATAACCTGTTTTTACTAACTGCACTTTTGGGAGGTACGGTTATTGAGTTTAAAGTTTATGCCGGTACATTGATATTAGGGGGATTACTGATAGTTGGTTTATGGGAGATCCTCAGTAAAAGGTACTTTAAAACACTATTACTTTTTTTTACTACTCTGGTAGCGGCTTTAATCCTTTATCTTCCCAACAATGAAAGCTCCCAGGAATTTTTAGTTTGGCAGCCGTGGTGGTTTATCAGGACTATGGTAGTGGTTCCGGATAGATTAAATTGGCTTGATATGGAGTTAAGACGCCAGACTTATTTATCAGAGGGTAATATCAAAAGAGTTATCCAATTGGAAACAACAGCGCTGCTAATATTTTTATTCGGAAACTTGGGGATGAGGTTTTTAGGATTTTTGGCAGTGGGGCAGTATTTAAAAGGGAATATTTTTAAACACCCGTTTAACTTATTCTTTCTGTCAGTTACAGCTGCTTCATTTTTGCTTCCGGTTTTGTTTGTCCAAAAAGGAGTTGCCTGGAACGTTATTCAATATAATCAGTATTTTTTATTATTTTTTGGCTTTCTGGCAGCAGTAAGCGCCTCGATCTTAATTGCTAAAATTAAATCATCTTATGCTAAGTTTTTTTTTAGCCTTATTATTATGGTTTTAGCTGTACCTACTCAGATCGGCTTGCTCTGGCAGTTTTATTCTAACCAACCATTGTCGAAGGTTACTTTTGAAGAGGTAAAGGCTCTGGAGTCTTTAAGAGAAAATTCAACTGAAAACTCAATTATTTTAACAGCGCCATTTAATAAGTATGAAAGAGATAAATATTATCCTCCTGTGCCAATTTACTCCTGGTATGATACAGGTTACATCTCCGCTTTTTCAGGAAGAAGAACCTGGGCTGCCGACCAAGAACAGGTTGATATTATGGGTTACAAAGCAGACAGTTTGTTTGAAGAAAGGAAACTTATTTTTGGAGATAAATCTGCGGACAATATTAACCAGTTTCTTGGTAAATACAAAATTGATTATGTTTATTTGGTTTGGGGACAAAAGTTTGCCGCGGATGTTAGAGATCTTGACTTAAAGGAGATCTATAATTCCCAAAATGTAAAGATATATCAAAGGGTATCTAAATGAAAATAATTAAAAATCTTTTAAATAGAAAAATATTACAAATTAAACTTTATTTATGGTTAATTTTACTTTTGGCCGCTCTTTTAAGGATTGTTAATATCTCCGGCAGTCCTCCGGCTTTGTATGGAGACGAGTTGACGACAGTTTATGATACTTATTCTGTTCTCAAAACAGGGCACGATCAGCTTGGAGATTTCCTTCCTCTGACTTTTAAAATGAGCGGGGGACGTCCTGCCGGATACGTCTATTTTTCCATCCCCTTCGTCTCCCTCTTTGGGCCTTCGGCCCCAGGAGTAAGGATGCTGTCAATTATTTCCGGATTAGGAATTGTCATAGTTTTATATTTATTATCAAGACATTGGTTTGATGAAAAAGTTGCTGCCATCACCGCTTTGTTTGCGGCCTTATCACCATGGGATATAAATTTAAGCCGGGGAGGCTATGAAACCCATTTTGCTTTGTTTTTATCTGTTTTAGGAATTTTTACTTTTATTGTCGCAAGACAAGAACCCGAAACTTCGATCTTTAGATCGGAGAGAGGGTTCATTAAATCAAAATTCCAACCGTGGCTGTTAGTCATTTTTGCAATCTGTTTTTCCATCGCTGTTCATACTTATCCGACCTATAAATTAACAATTCCTTTAATCTTGTTAGTGCTAATTTTTACTTCCGGAAATTTGAGACAGTATCTGCAGGGTAAATATCTATTACCGGTAATTATTTCCGCTTTAATTTTGTTAGTAGGATTTTCATTGGTTGCAGTTCAATCTACTACCACCGGATCCGACAAGAGATTTTTAGCTATTAATATTTTTGGACAGCAGGAACTGCAAGAAAAGATTGTGCAGAAAATAAACGGGGAGAGAGCGGTTAGTTCTATGCCGGTATACCTTTTGCCGCTTTTTCATAATAAATATATTGAAAACAGCCTCTTGATTGGCGAAGGATATTTATCACATTTTTCTTTAGATTTTCTTTTTATCCATGGCGATAGAAATCCCCGCCACAATATGTCTTTAATGGGGCAGCTTTACTTAATAGAGATTGTTCTGTTGGTAATAGGTTTAGCGTTTATTGCTTTAAGTAATAGACGATTACTTATTTTACTTTTGGGATGGCTTCTAATAGCTCCTCTCCCGGCAGCACTGATGCTGGAACCTCATGCATTAAGGAGCTCTTTAATGCTTCCTCCGCTGATAATCTTTTCGGCGACAGGACTTTACGTTTTGGTAAGTCACAGGAAAGAAAAGGGAATGAAATTTTTACTTTGGACAGTGGTATTTATCTTTTTCATTCAATTTACATTTTTTATTAACAGGATATTTTTTTTAACATCTAATGAATTAAGCAGATTTTGGTCTTTTCCTGCCAAAATCGCCGCCCAATATATAATGTCAAACAAGGACAACTTTGATTACGTTTTAGTATCGGACAGAATTGATAACATTGAATACGCCTACCCGGTTTATTCCCAAACAGATCCGAGCATTATTATTGCTCAAAATAAGCAAAGAGACAGATTAGGAAAGTATGAATTTAAAAGGATTGATAATGTTTACATCGGTCATATCCCGGAGAGTGAAATTGAAAGTTTTATTGGGGGATTAAATAAAAAAGTATTGTTTATCGGATCACCAGAGGAAGCAAAGAGTTTAGATAATTACCAGCTTCATAAGGGGCTAGACGCCCTTCCAGCCTTTGTAACCGCTTCATCAGAATTTTAAGAACGCAACTTTTCGATTTAATTTAGCGAGTCATTTACTTATTAATGGCTACTTGGTAACATTAAAACTATGCCTGGAAAAATTTCAGTGGTCATAAATACTCTAAATGATGACACCACTATTAGTAGGGCAGTCAAATCAGCCTCTTGGGCAAATGAGGTGGTAGTTTGTGACATGCACTCAGAAGATAAAACCGTAGAAATTGCCAAGAAAAGCGGGGCCAGGGTAGTAGATCATGAACGCCAGAAATATGTTGAGTTGGCTAGAAATTTCAATATCTCTCAGTCCAAAAACGAGTGGGTGTTAATTTTAGATCCCGATGAAGAGATTCCCTCTACTTTGGCTGAAAAATTAACTGATCTAGTTCAAAAGGATGAAGTGTCATATATGGAAATTCCTAGAAAAAATATCATCTTTGGTAAGTGGATGCAAGATTCCATGTGGTGGCCAGATTACAACATCAGGTTTTTTAAAAAAGGAAGTGTCAGGTGGGGTGATGAAATCCACCGCCCTCCAAAGACAGAAGGTAAGGGCTTAAAACTTCCGGATGAAGAAAAGTATGCTTTAAATCATTATCATTACACCAGTATCTCTCAATTTATAGAAAGGATGAACCGTTATAGCAGTGCCCAGGCGGAAGAGTTGCAAAAAGGAGGCTATAAATTTCATTGGCCTGATTTAATAACTAAACCTTTAAGTGAGTTTTTAGGTCGGTATTTTGCCAACTCCGGTTTTAAAGATGGCTTACACGGACTGGCTTTAAGTTTACTGCAAGCATTTTCTTTTTTAACAGTTTATTTAAAAGTCTGGGAGATGGAGAAGTTTACCCAGCAAGAGGTAAGGTTATCTGAGGTGAAAAATGTCAGCCAAAAAGCAGGACAAGAAATAAAGTATTGGTTTAAGTATGGGGATCTTTCTTCTAATCCGGTGGTCAATCTAGCCCAGAGAATTCGTAACAAACTCTTATGAAAAAGGTGGCGGTTGTTATTTTAAACTATAAGGCTCGGGAAAATACCTTAAAGTGTGCTGATTCAGTGAAAAAATCAGATTATGAAAATTTAGAAATTATTGTGGTAGATAATAATTCCGGTGATGGTTTAGCTGAAGAGATAAAGAAGGTAGTAGGAGTTATATTTATCCAAAATAAGGATAATTTAGGTTACAGCGGGGGGAATAATGTGGGGATTAAAAAGGCACTGGAAGATGAGGCAGAGTATGTTTTTATTTTGAACATGGATACAGTGATAGATAAAAAGGCCATCACCCAACTTGTGATTGCCATAGAAGAAAATCAGGCGGGAGTTTTAGGTCCAAAGATTTTATTTTTTGATAAGAAAACTATTTGGTATGCCGGAGGAACATTGGATTTAAATAATGTCTTGGGGGGACACCGGGGAGTGGATGAAGAAGACCATGGCCAATATGAGAAGATAGAAGAAACTGATAATGTTACCGGTGGGGCAATGTTTGTAAAGAGTGACATTTTTGTCAAAATTGGGTTATTCGATGAAAGGTATTTTTTATACTATGAGGATAGTGATTTTTGTTTTAGGGCTAAAAGGGCCGGATTTAAGTTGATGTATGTACCCACTGCTGTTATCTACCATGAGAATGCCAAGTCAACTGGTTTGGGGTCTCCTCGTCAAGACTACTTTATCACCCGTAACCGGATGCTTTTTGCTTCAAAATTTTTACCCTTTCGTACGAGATTTGCGCTCTTTAGAGAAACTTTAAGGAATATTGCTATTTCCACCAAAAGACTGGCTTTAATTGATTTTCTGCGGGGTAATTGGGGAAAAGGAAGTTTTTAAGGGGTTAATCCCTAAACCGAAGTTTTTTTCCGGTATAGTTCATGATTACCACAAGTACTATTAAGCTTGCTAGGGAAGTCCAAAGCCCATATTTAAATGATCCAGGCTCAAATTTAAACTGAACTAGCGATTCTCCTGTGGGTAACTCTACTGCCCGAAAAACTCCGTCAGCAATGAATAATTTTTGCGGGAGCCCATTTATGGAGACTTTCCATCCGGGATAATAGGAATCTGTAAGTAATAATATGCCGCCATTTTTAGTTGATGTTTGGATATTAACTTCATTAGGCAGATAATGAACAATCTGGGCTTGATCACCGGTAGTGAGTTTATAGCGATCCTTACTTGGTTGCTCGCTAAGGATAACCTTCTTGGAAAAATCATAACCTTGATATAGTTTAGTCAGGGCTTTAAGGTAATCGCTTTCTACCTCATATTCCCCCATGATCTGAGCTCTCGGTAAAACATGGGTATTCTCTAAAATAACAGTGCTTTGATCTTCGAAAACTTTTTTAAATTTAGAACCAATTTTAGGAGAGATAGTCCCCTCGTAGCTATCAATAGATCCATTGGGTTTTCTCTTGACAGACATTAAATATTTGACTCCGGCTAAATCTAAGAAAGGGGAGTTGTAGTTACTCAGTTCAGCGTAGCGGGTAAAAGTGTTTTGTGGCGGGTTAGTATTGTAGACATTATAAAAAGCGGCATATTGCTTAGAGTATAAAGGGTTGTAGCCTGAGGGAGACATCAAACGATAAGGGATCCAGGTATTGGGAGGGAGACTCTCACTTTTCTCTCTTTCAACTCTAAAAAACTCTACATTTTGTTGCAGAAACTCCAAAGCTGGGGTGGGGGGATACAAGAAAGTTTGGGGGATAAAAGGGGTGTATTTCAGACCGAAACGAAATTGGTCAAAAATAACCAGCAGGAAAATAATAACTGTCACAATTTTAATATTGGAAATCATTTTCAAACTAAACAAAAATATGGTGATTAATCCTAGAGGTAAAAAGAGGTTTCTTAAAGAGACAGAGAGATGGGGAATAGTGTTTTCATCAAGTCCTGGAAGTTGCTGTTTAATTACCTGAGTAATCAAAATAATTCCTAAAGTCAAGATAGTGATGATCATCCATACCGTTAAAGTTGCTTTAAAAGTTGTTTTTCTGGCGGTTGTGAAAATATTTAGACCTTTTGCAGCTAACACGGCTGCGGAGAAATCTAAGAGGAATAAAGCCCGGGAAGCATAACTGGTGGAAAGCAGAGGAATTTTTAACTGATAGACTAATTTTCCTATCGCTGTATCAAAAATGAGCAGTAGGGATATAAGAATTATGAAACCAAAAAATGTGGTTATAAAGTCCTTCCTTCTCATCACTGCAGTGATAATTAAAGGCCAAGCTATAATTCCAAAATAACCGGTAGTTTCTTGGTAGATAAATCCCCAAAAATTGTACGTTACGGGGTTGCCGAAAAAATCCGGGGCGAAAAAAGTTAGAATATTTTGTAAAGGGAGCAGCCCAAAGTTATACATCACGATATTTTGATCTCCCTGCCGGATAGAGTTTTGAAAGAGCTCAAAGGTGGGTAAGATTTGCAGGGCTGCCAGGCCAATACCTAGAAGGTAAAAAAGTTCTCCAGTGAGGAAAACAAGTAGAGATGGTTTTAATTTTCTGTAAATGGAGATTGCCCTTACGGCCAAGTAAAAAGTTACCAAAATCAAAGAATATAAAGAAACCTGAAAGTTGCCGGCGGTTAAAAGAAAGAAAATAGTCAGGGAGATAAAACCAAGCCATAGAGGCCGCTTTTGGGTTAAGTATTTTTCAGTCAGGAAAAGAATTAAGGGCAGCCAAATGGCTGCTTGAGCAGGAGAGTTGTATTCTAAAAAGATGATTGAGAATCCGGAGAATGCATAGATAATTGCTCCCAAGGAGGATGCTAACTTATTTAACTTAACTTCTTGTAAATAAAGGTAAGTGAAAACCATGGATAAAAATGGTTGCAGCATAATAATTGCTGTCCATCCCCGAATATTCCCCAGGAGAAGCATCAGTATATTTGGTGGGTAGAAAAATGCAGATTGCCAATCAGCGAGAAGGGGAGTACCAGCAAAAGAGTATGGATTCCATAAAGGGATGGATCCCTGTTTAAAGATACTGATAACTAAATCTCTCCAAGGGTAATATTGAGAAAAGACATCAGATAAAATAGGGTTTTTTACTGGTACTCCTGTGGGAAATCCCCATTTATAATCTAACCAGGGATAGTAAGCCCCAACAAGAGTATCTGCTGGTAAGGGAATTTTTCCTAAGAAAACTTGATAAAAAAAGGCGCAAGTTAAGATGAAGAAAAGGAAAACAATAAGAGTGTTTTTGTGATTGAGGAGGGAATTCATAATCTCAAGATACTGAGGGTATTGACCTTATCATAACATGGTCATATGGTGATTACTACGGAGGTTAGCCTTAAATTTTGCATTAGAAATAAACTCTGTTAAACTTAGAAAAGAGCCGAAAAAGAAACAATAATGATCTCTGTTATTATACTTACTAGGAATGAAGAGGACAGAATTAAAGCATGTCTTGAGTCAGTCAAGTGGGCTGATGAGATCATCGTGGCCGATAACGATTCAACGGATAAAACTTTGGAGGTAGTAAAAAAATACACTGATAAAGTTTTTGTTTATAAAGGTCAGGATTTCGCCCAGTTACGCAACATGGCGATGGGGAAAGTAAGTGGAGACTGGGTGTTTTATGTGGATGCTGATGAAAGGGTTTTAAAACCATTAAGAGAAGAGGTAGAGGAGATCACTCAAAAGGGAGATAAGTCAGCTTATGCTGTGAGTCGAAGAAATATTATCTTCGGGCAGGAGGTAAATTATGGTCCGTATAAAGATGATTGGATGGTCAGGTTGTTTAAAAGGGATAAATTTAAAGCCTGGGTGGGGAAAGTGCATGAGTATGGGACATTTGAAGGAAACTTGGGTTACACCAAAAATTCTTTGTTACATCTTACTCACCGTAATATTGACCACTTTATTTTAAAGAGTTTAGAGTGGTCCAAAATTGATGCTAAGCTGCGTTTAGAAACCCAGCACCCCAAGATGACCAAATGGCGCTTTTTAAGGATTTTTTTAACTGAGCTGTATCACCAGGGTATTAAAAGGAGAGGTTTTTTGAGCGGTACGGTAGGAATAATTGATTCTATCTTACAAGTATTCTTTTTTTACATGACCTATGTCAGACTCTGGGAGATGCAGCAGACTAAACCTCTGGAAGAGGAATATAAAGAGATAGATCAAAAATTAATGGGAAATGATTTTCAATATTAATGAAGATAGCTTTATATACTCCTTATCTTGATAGTTTTGGCGGTGGGGAAAGATATATTTTAACTATTGCTCAAACGCTTTTATCTGATCATCGGGTAGATCTGCTTTTAGATAAACACCTTCAGAGTCTAAACTATGAAAAATTAATTACTGATTTGTCCAAAAGATTAAATCTCAATCTTTCAAATTTGCACCTGGTTCCAGCTCCGGTTGGCCAGGGGAGTAATTTTTTCAAACGTTTACTATATTTGCGCAATTATAATTACCTGTTTTATCTCACTGATGGGAGTATTTTTTACTCAACCGCTAAAAACAATATTATTCACTTCCAAGTTCCTTTTCAAAATCTGACTCCTAAAAATATCTGGCAGAAAATAAAAATTAAAAGTTGGGATTTAGCTATTTATAACTCTCAGTTTACCAGAGGTTATGTTGAGCCTCAATTGGGACTTAAAGGGCAAGTGATCTACCCTCCGGTTGATATAAGCAGCATTAAGTCTTTAAAGAAGAAAAAATATATATTATCAGTTGGTAGGTTTACCAGTTTTACCAGATCCAAAAAACACCAAGAGATGATTGAAGCTTTTGCTGATATTTTCAAAAAAGGTCAGATAAAGGGCTGGAGTTTACATTTAGCTGGATCTGTCGAAGGAGATAGTAGTTATGTTCGTCAGTTACAAGATCAAGCCCGGGGGCTACCGGTATTTTTTTATCCTGATTTGCCCTTTGATAACTTAATGGAACTTTATGGGCATTCCAGTATTTACTGGCATGCAGCAGGATTTGGGGAAACAGATCCAGCTAAGATGGAGCATTTTGGCATTACAACTGTCGAAGCCATGGCAGCAGGATGTGTTCCAGTAGTGATCAGTCATGGGGGACAGGTGGAAATTGTTGAAGATGGCAAGTCGGGATTTTTATGGAATAATTTAGAGCAGTTGCAGCAACAAACCTTAAAACTGATTAAAGATCCAAAGCTAATGTTAAATCTGTCCCAGCAAGCTCAACTTAGGAGCAAGGCTTTCTCTAAAGAAAATTTTACAAGTAGCATTAAGGAGATTATCTAAAACGATGACTAACGATATGGTGAGTGTTATTACTGTGACCTACAATAGTGCCAAAACTATTAAAGAGTGTTTAGATTCAGTCCTGGCCAGTAGTTTAAAAGCTGAAATTTTGGTGGTAGATAATAACTCTCAAGATAAAACCAGAGAGATTATCAAAAGATACGGGAAAAGGGTTTCATTAACTGAGTCTAAGAAGAATTTAGGCTTTGCTAAAGCTTGTAATTTAGCTGGCCTCAAGGCTCGTGGTAATTATCTTTTTATTTTAAATCCTGATGCTCAGATTATCGGTGATAGCTTGGCTAAACTTTTAAAGTTTGTCCAAAATAATCCAGAGGTAGGAATAGTCGCTCCCCAACTAATTAAAGGTACTAATCAGATTCAGCCTTCAATCAGAAAACTTCCTACTTTAATGGGAGCTGTTAAGGAATATTATTTAAGACAATCAGGTAGCTATGAGCAGTATGTTCCTCAAAGTACTGCTCCAGTTGAAGTGGAAGCTGTTTATGGGGCAGCGATGCTGATCAAAAAAGAGGTTTTTCAATCTCTAAAAGGTTTTAATGAAAGATACTTTTTATACTATGAAGATTTAGATCTTTGCCGGAGGGTTAAAAAAGCTGGTTTCAAAATTATTTACTGTCCTGAAGCTAAAGTCAGACATGAAATAGGAGCCAGTGTTAAAAGTATTTTTTTCAAACACCTGCCTTTTGGGATGCGGACTTTAGCTAACTTTTTTGTTTTTAAAGGCATGGGGAGCGGTTATTATCAGATCAGAAGTGGCAATATTTATCATGGGTTTGTCCAAGCTTTAATCATTAGGTTGTTAATTTATATAGCAGTCAAAATGAGATTATATAGAGGAGAAGCAAAAATTCATGAGGTTTGAGCATCTGAGGAAAGTTGGGCTGTGGAAAATTGGTATAGAGCTGATATCTTCATCAACCTTCCGTCTGATTGTATTTTTGCTGGTTTTTGTATTTACTTTCATTCTGCGGTCCCATAACTATGACCGTGTTCCCACCGCTAATCATTTAGATGAAATGCTCTATGCCTGGTCCGGGCTTTATCTTATTGAAGAGGGGGTACCGGTTTCCTGGTCTACTCTTGACTACCCCAAGAGGGCGCAAGTTTTTAAAGGCAAGATTTCTTACAAAGGAGGGATACCTGAGGCCAGTGTGACTTTATATAAGCCCTGGCTAGATGAACCACCTGGTTTTTCTCTTTTAGTAGGGGCTTTTGCTCACTTTTATAAAGCGGAAAAGACTGATTTTGTACCTTCATCTTATATTAGAATGCCGGTAGTTTTGCTGGCTGGGTTTACTTCGGTGATGATTTTTTTAATTGGAAGATTAGTCAGCGGTTTTGGGACGGGAATTTTAGCGATGCTCATTTTTGGAACAACTCCAATTTTAGTTTTTGCCTCGAGATCTGCTATGCCGGAGAATCTTATTGCCTTTCTTTTAACTCTCACCACTTATCTGCTTTTAAAATTTTACCAGCAGCCTAAATTTTTATACTTACTACCATTACCTTTGCTGGTGGGAATAGCTGGTTTATCTAAACCCACTGGATATTTTTTATTGCCTTTGGTGTTGTTTATAGTTTTTATGGTGCTGTATAAGTTAAAGAAAGTAAAGCTAGTTTTACGTTTTAGTCTCTATTTAATTATTGGGACAATACCTTTCATCATTTTTTATTTTTGGTATGGATTGCATTTTGACCAGGAAATTTTTTGGCAAATCACCTCCACCCAATCTCATCGTCCCGTTGGATTTAACTCTTTAGCTTGGTTTTTTATCTCGCCTGCTTACCGTACCCTCATATTCAAAGATAGTTGGTATGTTTTTGGACTTCTGTCGGCAGCTTATTTTATTTTCTCTCCTTTAGATGGTCTAAAACGGTTAATTAGTTTGACTTTTGTTTATTGGATTATGGTAGTGATGATCTCAGGCGGGGAAGGAGATCTCCTGCCGTGGTATCGTTTTCCAGCCTTTCCTTTTTTAGCCATCCTTACGGCTTGGGGTTTACAGTACTTAGTAAAAAGGGCAGATTTTTTTGCCACTTTTTTAGCTGCTGGGTTGCTTTTAGGTAACCGTTTATTATTAGTTAATCCTTTCCGTCCCAATATTGATCCAACTAATTTTAGGCTGATTTTTTCAGCTTTAATGCTACCTTCATTATCAAAATTTATCTTTGAAGAAAAGTGGTTAGATAAAGCTTGCCGTCTTATTATTGTTGGTGTCATTGTGATAGGTATTTATTTTAACGTGGTATATATTTATAACGCTTTTGAATTGGATTGTGAGAGTAAGACTTGCCCAATAGTACCATCAACATTTCTGTCATCTCTACGTTTTCCGTTTATATGGAGATGGCTGGTGGTAGGAGAGATTCCTTTAAAATAAGTAAATGAAATTTTTCTGTAAAACCCAAACACTGCTTATTATTATTCTTTTATTAGGGCTTTTTTTTAGAATTTATAAACTGGAGTCTTTTTATATCTTTACTCACGATCAGGATCTTTACTCGTGGATAGTAAAGGATATCTTAGTGGATAAACATTACCGTTTAATTGGACAATTGACTAGCATTGATGGAGTATTTATTGGACCGCTTTTTTATTACTTCTTAACTCCTTTTTTTGTTGGACTAAAGATGAATCCTCTGGCGGCAACAATTCCTGGTACTATTATTGGCCTTCTAACGGTATACAGCTTTTATTGGGTACTTAAGCGCTTGTTTAATCAAGAAGTTGGCTTAATTGCTTCATTTTTATATTCTGTTTCTTGGACTAATGCTTTTTTTGACCGGTGGATAGTACCGACTCAACCAACGGTTCTGTGGTCCGTGTGGTTTTTGTACGCACTTTTTATATTTTATAAAGGAAATCAAAAATCCTTTATTCTTTTGGCAATTTTATCCGGTTTGATTTGGCATATCCATGTAGCCCTTGGGCCATTATTACTTCTAATTCCCCTAGTTTTAGTAATTTCCCGCCCAAAAACGTATTTAAAAAATTTACTTATCCCCTTATTTATCTTTCTTATATTAACTGCTCCTTTTTGGTTTTTTGAAATCCGTCATGATTTTGGGCAGATTAGAGGGCTTTGGTTTTTCTTAGCTCAGGATTCAGAGGAAGCAGAGGGTTTGTTTAGGTTGAGCCGAATTTTAGACAATGCCGCCGGACCCTTGGGAGGTAATCTTATTTTTGGATATAAAATTTCCGGGCTGCTGGAAATTTTGCTCTTGGGGATCATCTCCTTATATCTTAATTTTAAAAAAGCTATCTTTAAAAATCATCTTTTAATCTTATGGGTGTGGGTGGTGGTGATGCTTTTAAGTCAACTGGTTTCCAAAAGGGGGATAAGCGAATATTATTTTGCTAATTTAGTAGTTATCCCTATTTTGTTGGTATCAGTGCTAACCTCTTATCTTTATCAAAACTCCAGGAAAAACATCATATTACTGTTTATTGGAGGATTTTTTTTGGTCAATACCTATTTTTTTATCAAAATGCCCGAGTATGGGGATAGTTACCTGGAGAAAAAGAGAGTGGTGGAATATATCCAAAATGACATGTCAAAAAACAATTACCCTTGTATAGGTGTAAATTATATTGCTAAATTTGGTACTGATGTAGGGTTTAGATATCTTTTATGGTGGAAAGGGGTCAATTTGATTAAGCCTGGATCTGGGGCTCCTAACTACAATATAGTTATTCCATGGTCCACCTCAGAAGGGGAAATTGATGCCCGTTTTGGCTCTTTAGGGGTAATTTTACCCAAAGAAGAAAAGTTTAATGATTATAAAGTCTGCAGTGATCCCAATAACCAACTCCTGCCCCTTTTGGGCTTTACAAAATAATCGGAGCTCATTTACTTCAAGATTTTAAATTGTTACCATAAAGGGGTTAGGATGAATAAGAAGACTATACTCCTACTGGGGTTAATAATTGTTTTGGCCTTTTTTTTGAGATTTTACCGGGTAACGGAAGTCCCCCCTGCCTTAAATTGGGATGAAGTTTCTATTGGCTATAACGCCTATTCTGTCTTAAAAACAGGCCGTGATGAGTGGGGTAAATTTTTACCGATCCATTTTAAAGCTTATGGAGAGTATAAACTTCCAGCTCAAATCTATGCTTCTATCCCCGGCATTGCTTTATTTGGCTTAAATGAACTTGGTGTCAGGATTACCCCGGTTATTTATGGAACACTAACAGTTATGGCAGTTTTTTTCTTAAGTCTGGCCTTATTTAGAAGTAGTTGGGTGGGAATGGGCGCAGCCTTTTTACTGGCTATTTCTCCCTGGCATATTCATCTGACCCGGGCCTCGTTTGAATCCTCTTTTGCCGTCTTTTGGGTAGTTTTAGGAATCTGGTTTTTAGTAAAGGGATTTGAGGATAAAAAATGGTTTATTTTATCGATGATTCCTTTTGCCGTCTCAGTTTATACTTACAATACAGCCAGAGTTTTTACTCCTCTTTTTTTAATCTTTTTGCTGCTTCTCTTTCGCAAAACTTTTTTTAAATTGCCCAGGATAGTACTGGCCTCGTTAGTTGTTTTTTTAATCTTAATGATTCCCCTCCTCCCTTACTATTTAAGTGGAGAAGGCAACGCCCGTTACAAATTAGTAAGTATTACAGATGATCCCGGGCTAGTTTTGAGAATTAATGAAAATAGGGGAAACTCCTCTCTGCCGGATCCTTTGCCCCGTTTGGCGCACAATAAGGCAACTTATATCTTCTATTATGTTGCGGGAAATTATTTAGCCCATTTTACTCCCGATTTTTTATTTTTTTCCGGCGCTCCCCATAAACAGCACCATGTTCAGGGAATGGGTGAACTTTATCTTTTTCAGGCCCCATTTTTACTGTTAGGACTTTATTTTTTGTTCAAAACTCAAAACAAATTCAGGTGGCTTTTAATATCCTGGTTACTACTGGCTTTTGTTCCTGTTTCCATGACCCAAGACAGCATTCCTCACGCCCTTCGAACCTTGGTTAGTGTACCTGTTTATCAGCTGCTGAGTGCCTTGGGTCTTTATGAAGTCTTTCTACTGGTTGGGAAACGGAAAACATTACAGACAGCAACGGCCTTTGTTACCGTAATAGTTATAGTTGTAAGTGTGGCGTTTTATTTAAATAACTACTATAAAAATTATGCGGTCAACTATTCCCGCGATTGGCAGTATGGTTATAAACAAGCGGTAGCTTATATAAATGAGCATCAGAATGAATATGATCAGCTAGTTTTCAGCCGGCGCTATGGGGAGCCGCATATGTTTACATTATTCTATTTAAACTATCCTCCCTCAAGCTACCAGAACAATCCTAACCTGGTAAGATATGAAACTAATGATTGGGTTTGGGTTTTAAATTTTGATAAATACTATTTCCCTGACTTAAGTGATGAAGGAACCAGTTTTAAAGATATTGTCAATAAAAATCCCGGGAAAAGACAGCTTTATATCGGTAAACCGGAAGATTTTCCATCCGATTATCCGCGCCTTAAAAGTATCAGTTTCTTAAACGCAGCGCCGGCTTTTGATATAGTAGAGGTTAGATGAAAAAAAGCACCATCCTTCTGATTTTAATATTAACTCTGTTTTTGGGTACAAGACTCTATAAAATTGATGAAATCCCTTCTTCAGTTTATTGGGATGAGGCATCAATAGGTTATAACGCTTATTCCATATCTCAAACAGGGAAAGATGAGTGGGGGCAGTTTTTACCGGTCCACTTTAAGGCCTTTGGAGAATATAAGCTGCCTGTTTATATCTATACGACTGCTTTATCGGTTTCTGCCTTCGGCCTAAATGAGCTGGCGGTAAGGCTTCCCGCCGTTGTCTTTGCCTTTTTTAATATACTACTTACTTATTTTATTGCTAAAAAAATCTCCAGTAGTAAAGCGGTGGGGCTTTTAAGTGCCTTTTTTTTATCGATTTCTCCATATTTTTTTATCTTCTCCCGAACAGGTTATGAAGCTACTGCGGGACTTACACTTTTCCTTTTGGGAGTCTTGGCGTTTTTGAACGCTTCACAAAGACCCTGGTTTTTTCTCTTTTCAGGTCTGGCTTTTGTGTTGAGTATGTACACTTATAACGCTTACAGGATTCTTTCGCCCTTGGTTTTACTTATTTTTACTACCAGATTATTAACCATTCATCGAATACACCTTACTAAAAGTTTGGTGGTGGTTTTTATAACCGGTTTGATTTTTATTTTAGGATGTTTGCCGCTGGTAAATTTTCTTAAGAGCGAAAGTTCAATTAGCCGTTTCCAAGCCATAGGTATTGAGAATTTGGACAGAAAAAAAGTCTTTATTGTTTTGGATATTGTCCAAAATTACCTCTCTCATTTTAACCCCATCTATCTGTTTATAAATGGAGATAAAAATCTTCGTTCCCAACAGTCAGGCTTTGGTCAATTATTTGTCTATGATGCAATTTTACTATTTCTGGGGTTGCTTTATTTGCGAAGCAAAGAACTTGTTCATTTGAAAGGGAATTCAAAGGTCAGTAGATGGCCATTAATACTGCTTTTGCTAAGCTTTTTACCGGCCAGTGTTGCCCGTGAAGCACCCCACGCTTTAAGATCATTAAGCGCTGCGCCGTTTTTTAGTATTATTACCTCTTTTGGTGTAATTTATTTACAGAACAAGTTTTCTGTAAACAAGGAGAAACTGGTGTTGGGAGTAGTGGTAGTCTACTTAGGTTTATTTTTAGTTTACTTTAATAATTTTTTAAATGTTTATTCTTTAAACAGCTCTTCATATTGGCAGGAAGGTTATAAGTTGGTTTATCAGCACTACGCTAAAGAGTTTAAATCTTATGACCACGTCTTAATTTCTGACAGATATGCCCAGCCTTATATTTTTGCCTTATTTTATCAACAATATGATCCCCAGCAGTTTTGGTCCAGCTTAACATATAACACTGATATCAGGGCGGCAACTTCCCAAGTGAAAGGATTTGATAAGTTTATCTTTGACGATGTGGACTATAATCAGCTACCTTTAGGCAAGACTTTAATCTTTACTCATCCTACCGACAGGTTGGATGAACTGGGGGTAAAGAATATCCTTTACCATAAGGATGGAAGTGTCGCCTTTTATATTTATGAATACTCTAAGTAAGAAGTTTATTTATACCGCCTTTTTTTTGATTATTCTTTTAGCTGCAGCCCTCCGGTTGTATCAATTAAGCCAAATCCCTCCTTCTTTATCCTGGGATGAGGCTGCCGCGGGATATAACGCGTGGACAATTGCTAACTTTGGACAGGATGAAGGGGGAAGGAATTTCCCTTTATTTTTTAAATCATTTGAAGACGACAAGCATCCGGTTCATATTTATATCACTGCCGTCTCGGTTAAGATATTGGGATTATCGGAATTTTCGACAAGGTTACCCGCAGCTATTTTTGGAGTATTGAACGTTTTAATAATCTTTTTTTTAGGCAGAATGCTTTTTAAAAGTTCCGGGATAGGGCTTTTGGCCGCTTTCATCTTAGCAATCTCACCTTATAATTTACACTTTTCTCATTTTAATCATGAGTTTAATATTGCCGTATTTTTCTTTATGTTGGGATTGTGGATGTTTCTTGCGGGAATTAATAGAAAAAGTTATTTGTTATCCCTGTCTTTTTTCAGCTTTGGTATCTCTTTAATTTCTTATCATAGCTCTAAAATTGTTGTCACCCTGCTTATTTTGTTACTGGTAATATTATTTTTTAAAAAACTCCGGCAGCTTAAAAAACAGTTCTTGTTGGGAATTGGTATTCTGTCATTTTTTATCGGGATTATTTTATTTAACCCGGAGCTTTTAGGTATAGCCCGAATGAAACAAACCGCTTTTTCTCCTAAGGAGATTCAATCTACTCAAGGGTATAAAATGACTCAAAATGAACTTGTGGGAAAGGTAGATATTATCTTTCATCAATATTTGACTCATTTCTCCCCAGAATTTTTGTTTATTTCCGGGGACAGAAATTCCCGATTGTCTGCTCAATCCAGCGGAGAATTTTATAAAATAGAGGCGTTGTTTCTCTTTTTGGGACTTATCATTTTAGTCCGGAAACGGTCCAAAGTATCCTTACTTCTTCTAGCTTGGGCCTTACTTGGTCCCGTGCCTTCGGCTTTGGCTAAAGAAGCGCCTCATGCCGGAAGAGCAATGTTTATGACTGGCAGTTGGCATCTGATTATTGCTTTGGGATTTGCGTTCCTGATAAATTTAGCGCATAAATTACCTTTAAAAATCGTTATAATCGCGGGAGGATTACTGCTTTATGGAATCTTTCTAAAAGAGAATCTAACGTACTATTATGGTGAGTATGGAAACAGATATGCTGTAGATTGGCAGTACGGGATGAGACAGATCGTGGATTACATTAAGAGACACCCTGAATTTTCGCAAGTCTATATGACCGACGTCCGGTCTCAGCCTTATATATTTTTCCTTTATTATTTTAAAATACTGCCAGATGATTTTCAGAAAACGGTGAAATATAACGATACCCAAAGCCGTAGCTATAATTTGGTCTCTGTGTTTGACAAATATCACTTTGGAGATTGGGATCCGATTGAAAGCATACCTTTTCCCAATGTTCTTTATGTCATCAGCCCCAGCCATTATAATGGACTAAGATATAAAAATTCTTTTACTAATGCTGAACTGGTGAAGTTTCCCAATGGGACTGACGCTTTTTATATGGTAAGTAAATATTAAAAAAGCAGGATGAATAAATTATCGGTAGCCTTAGCCACATTCAATGAAGAAGCCAATATCGGTGAATGTTTAAAATCGGTGAAAGATATCGCCGATGAAATCATTATTGTTGACGGTACTTCCCAGGATAAAACAGTAGAGATTGCCAAGTCGTTGGGAGCCAAAGTAGTACAAGTTCCCAATGATCCGATGTTTCACAATATGAAGCAGAAAGCTTTTGATCTGGCCAGTGGAGGATGGGTTTTATATTTGGATGCTGATGAAAGAATCCCCCCCGCCTTAGCCAAAGAGATTACCTCAATTATTAACATGAGAAACCTGCAGATAGACCATTACCAACAGCATATAAAAAACAGACAGCTTTTTTTAAGACACCAACAGTTGTTGGAAAAAAGGGATGGACAGGTAGGGGATAACAGTAAAGATTATGTGGCTTTTTTCTTTCCCCGGCTAAATTACTTTTTAGGAAAATACCTGCGTTTTGGAGGAGTTTATCCTGATGGAGTTATCCGTTTGTTTAAAAAAGACCAGGCCTATCTTCCTTGTAAGGATGTTCATGAACAGATGGTGGTTAAAGGCAGGGTAGGATGGCTGCAACATGATTTGTTGCATCTGGCTGACACCACTTTTGGAAGATACTTACAAAGAAACAGCCGTTATATAAATCTGATAGCTCAAGATATGAGGAAACAAAAAATGAGTAAAAACCCTATTAATATGGTCAATTACTTTATTGTCAAACCCATCTGGTGGTTTTTATTAACCCAGATACGCCATAAGGGTCTTTTGGATGGTTTCCCAGGGATAATCTTTTCACTCTTTTCTGCTTTGCGTTTCCCCCGGGCTTACTGGAGGTATCTTTTCAATGATTAAAGTAGCTTTTAATATCTCTCCTCTTTCCAGCGGTCATAAAACCCGGGGGATTGGAGTTTATGCCAGAAATTTAATGGAACATCTTCAGAAAAGATCAGAGGTGGTAATTGAAGAATTTTCAGATATTTCTGAAGTGAAAGATGCCGATTTAGTCCATTTCCCTTTTTGGGATTTATTTCAAAGATCACTACCTTTAAAGAACAAATTCCCCACTATTGTAACCATCCATGATGCTATTCCCTTAATTTTTTCCCAGCATTATCCTCCTGGTATTAAAGGAAAAATCAACAATTTTTGGCAAAGGCAGGCTTTAAGAGATGTTAAAGCGGTGATTACTGATTCCCGGTCCTCAAAGCAGGATATTAGTAAATATCTTCATGTACCTTTAAATAAGATTTTTCCGATCCCTTTAGCCCCGGCTGCAGATTTTCAACCCGTCAAAGATTTAAAAAAACTAGACCAAGTAAGAAAAAAATATAATCTGCCCCAAAAATTTGTTATCTTTGTTGGTAGTGTTAACTGGAATAAAAACTTGGTGGGTTTAACTCAAGCCAGTTTAGAAGCAGGAATAGAGGTATTTTTAGTGGGGAAAGATTTTGAGGATAAAAGTAATTTAGATCATCCTGAGAGGAGAAGCTATGCCCAATTTTTAGAAAAATTTGGTGATCACCCCAAAGTTCATCTTTTAGGATTTGTACCAACTGATGATTTAGTGGCTTTGATAAATTTAGCTCAAGTACTGTTGTTGCCTTCTTATTACGAAGGGTTTGGTTTACCTATTTTAGAAGCCCAGTCTTGCGGCGTTCCGGTGATTACTAGCAAGACTTCTTCTATGTCCGAGGTAGCAGGAGAGGGAGCTGTCTTGGTTGACCCCTATAAAGTAGGGGAGATTGCCCAAGCGATCGACTCAATTTTGAAAAATGATAAACTTCGTCGTGATTTAGTTAAGAAAGGTGAGGAGAATGTTAAAAGATTTACTTGGGAGAAAACGGTTAGTGAAACTATTAATGTCTACCAGCAAGTCGTTAACTAAATAATGTAACCAATGAGCAGCTTAATCTCTTTTTTCAAAAGAAACACCACAGAATATTTTTTTACCATCATAGGAGTGTTCTTGGGCTGGAGAATAATACTGAGTCTTGTTGCCTTTTTGGCAGTGGCCATTGTACCATTAGGTTCCACTGACCGTTTCTTGGGCGGGGGAGTAGAAAATTATCTACTGGCACCCCTTTTTTATGGTTGGGCTAATTTTGATGGTGAACACTATTTATCAATCTCTATTTTTGGCTATAAAAATTTAGAGCAAGCTTTCTTCCCTCTATATCCAAAATTAATTGATCTTTTGTCCAGCCCTTTTTACAGTGATATCTTCTCAGCTATTTTTAGCTCTACTTTAATAGGGCTTTTGATATCCCACCTGGCATTTCTGATGTCCCTAGTCTTACTTTATAAACTAGTTAGAATTGATTATTCTCAAAAAATATCCTTATGGACAGTATTGTTGCTTCTTTCATTCCCCACCTCTTTTTATTTTGCTTCCCTTTACAATGAATCTTTATTTTTATTTTTGGCAGTAGCCTCCTTTTATTTTGCCAGAAAGAAGAGGTGGCTTTTATCAGCTTTGATGGCTATTTTTGCTTCAACTACCAGGGTTTTTGGAATCTTACTGCTGCCGGCATTAGCT
Organism: Candidatus Daviesbacteria bacterium GW2011_GWA1_41_61; assembly: GCA_000997385.1. Taxonomy (GTDB): domain Bacteria; phylum Patescibacteriota; class Microgenomatia; order Daviesbacterales; family UBA10151; genus GWC1-40-9. Next base: position 196,366 of record LCBT01000001.1, on the reverse strand, counting down.
CTGGAAGCTTATCAACAAAAAGCAGCCTTGTCCAAATCTTTCTGGCTGTTATTTATTCCTTTGGGGCTTTTAAGTTATATGTATTACCAGTGGACTAGTGTGGGTGATCCTTTAGCTTTCTATAACCTGCAAACTCTCGTTGGGCCCCAACATCAACAAGGTTTAATTTTATTCCCTCAAGTAGTTTACCGTTATATAAAAATGCTTTTAACTTTAGAAACTGCCAATCCTCTTTACCAAACTGTAGTGTTGGAATTTTTGACCGGAGTAACCTTTTTCTTGTTGCCTATTTATGGGTTTTTTAAAAAAATCAGACTTTCTTACTTATTATTTGCTTTAAGCGGTTTACTTCTTCCAACTCTCCCGGGGAGTTTTTCCTCTTTACCCCGTTATGTCATAATATTATTCCCCAGCTTTTTGTTACTGGCTCTTTTCATTACTAATATACCGAAACTTTTTAGATATTTAATAATGCTATTTTTTCTGGGAGGATTACTTGTCGAGACAGCTCTTTTCTTAAGGGGGTATTGGGTTGCATGATCAATAAATTTAAATACCTTATTACCCATCCTTTATTTTCCGGCAGTGCGGTGATGGTTTTGGGTAGTAATGTCACCAACCTTTTAAATTACGCCTACCATTTAGTGATGGGTCGGCTACTGGGGCCGGGTAATTATGGGGAGCTGGCGGTTTTGATATCCTTAATCGGACTTTTGGGTATCATCCCTCTGTCTTTTAATTTAGTGATTGTCAGGTTTGTTTCGGCCGCTCACTCCCCAAAAGAGATCACTGGTTTTATCAACTGGCTACAAAAGAGAACTATCCTATTGGCTCTTGGTATTTTGGTGCTTATTACTGTTGTTTCACCGTATTTGGCATCCTTTTTAAATATTGAGAATCCTCTTTTAATAGTCATGTCGGCGGTAGTTTTCCTTTTTATGGTCTTAACTGTGGCTAACAGGGCAGTGCTGCAAGGTTTACTGCGTTTTAAATATTTAACAATCAGTCTTATTAGTGAATATGGATTAAGGCTGATTTTAGGAGCAGCTTTTGTCTACCTTGGTTTTTCTGTTTTGGGGGTGATGTTTGGATTTATCGGCGCAGTAATCATTGCCTGGTTTTTATCCATCAAATTTATGAGTGATTACACTCAAGGCAGTGTTAAAGCCTCCACCCAACCCAATGTAAAGTCTCTATTTTTATACTCCGTTCCGGTTTTAGTTTACACTATTGCCAATACTTCGCTCTATTCAACGGATTTAGTTTTAGTCAAGCACTTTTTTTCTTCTCATGATGCCGGAATTTATGCTGCCCTTTCGACACTAGGGAAAATTATATTTTTTGGAGCCGGACCGGTAGCCCAGGTAATGTTTCCCATCATCTCTAAAAGACATGCCCAAGGTGAGGACTATAAAAAAGTTTTTCTTTACAGCCTAATTTTATCCCTTCTAATTTCACTGGCGGTTGTGCTGATTTACTGGCTTTTCCCTTCTCTTTCAGTAACAATTCTTTTTGGTTCTTCCTATTTGGAAGTTGCTGGGCTGCTGGTACAATTTGGTCTTTTTATGACTCTTTTAACACTTTCTTCACTGATGGTTAACTTCTACCTGTCTATTGGGCAAACAAAAGTGGTGGTCTTGCCGTTTGTGGCTGCTTTAGCCCAAATTATTGGTCTGTGGTTTTATCATTCAAGTCTGGAAATAGTAGTCAATGTTTCCTTAGTTGTTTCGATAGCGCTTTTTGCCGGACTGTTTGTCTACTTTTTTTCCTTCCGGGAGCAGGCTGGTTTAAAAAAGAGTCCACAACGATGAAAAAAGGCCTGCTCTTAATCATTACCTTACTGGTAATTGGTATTGTCTATAGGTTAACAATTACCGGGGATGGCAATTTTATCTTTAATATGGACAATGCCCGGGATATGGTTGATGTCCGGGAGATGGTAGTTTTGGGAAAACCCAGACTGATCGGTCCAACCTCCGGGGTGGAAGGATTTTTTAACGGTCCTTTTTGGTACTATCTTTTGGCAATTCCTTTTGTGGTGACTTCAGGGGATCCATATGGTGGCATTTTATTAATGATCGCTTTTTGGACAATCGGGGGATATTTTTTACTTAAAATTTTAAACCGTTTTGGTCCTCTGGCGGTTTTAAGTGGCGGAGCTTTATGGATTGCTTCTGATTATGTGCTTTTGGCCAGCCATTACGCTTTCAATCCCAACCCGGTAATTTTATTAACTCCGTTATTTATCTTCTTGCTGGAAAAATATTTAAAAAGTGGAGTAGTTTGGTATGGAGTAGCTTTATGGCTTTTAGGCGGATTATTTTTTAATTTTGAAATGGCGTTTGGGATTTTTATTCCGGCCATTGTTGTTTTAACTTTTGTCTTTTCCGGTAAAGGGAAACTACTGGCAAGCAAAAAATTCCTCTTTGGTTTTGGGGCTTTTGCTTTTACTCTCTTACCCCAACTACTTTTTGAACTGCGCCATGGCTTTTTTATGACCAGATCAGTACTCAATTTTTTAGCCAACTCTTCTAATCAGAGCGCTTATCTTCCTTGGCAAAGACTGCAGAGTGTAAGTCTTACTTACTGGAGCATTTTATCTGGTACCCTCATGAACTGGCAGCCCCTGGTCAAGGTGTTTGGGATAATTCTCGCAGTTTTCTTGGTGATTTTTATCAAAAACAAGTCAGCCAGAAAAGAACCACTGCTTTTAATTATCATCTTATTTTTATTGGTACCGTTTATAGGTCAGGTACTACTACCGGCAAAATTTATGCCCTGGCATTTAGGGGGAGGAATGGCAGCAGCTATTTTATTTTTGGCGGTAGTAGTTGGTAAATTAACTCAAAAAAGGGGGTTGTTGGAAGCGGGAGGAATCGCCCTAATGTTGGCCATTACCTTCTATGCCATATTTAATCTCAACTTAAAAGATACTTTAGGAGCAAGAAAGCCTCCTCCGGATGTGACAATTTTGGCCCATGAAATAGCGGCAGTGGATTACGTTTACCAAAAAGCAGCCGGGAAAAATTTTAAAGTTTATGTCTACCTTCCTTCGGTTATCGACTATCCTTATCAGTATCTTTTTTGGTGGCGGGGATTACAAAAGTATGGCTACATACCCCAAGATTATGCTTATCTGCCAGGCAAGCCTCCTTATATCAATAACAAAGAAAAGTTTAACAGCGGAGGAAATCCACCGGATTCTAATTTGGTTTTTTTGATCAAACAGCCGGACACTAGAGGTGAGCTTCATCTTTGGGAAAACAGTTTTAAGCAGCTACCTTTAATAGAATCGGTTAAGGTTGGACCGCTAGTTATTGAAATAAGAAATGAAATACCAGATAATACCTAGAACCTCGCGATGAAAAAAGGGCTGATTTCAATTATTGTTCCGGCTTACAAACAAGCCAAAACTATTAAAAAAGATTTAGAAAATATTGACCGGGTACTGGCAGAAGGCCTGCATGATTTCCGCTATGAAATCATCTGTGTGGTGGATGGAATGACAGATAATACTTTTGAAGAAGCCAAGAAGGTTAAATCCTCTAATGTGAAAGTGGTGGGTTACCATCAAAATCACGGTAAAGGTTATGCTGTGCGTTACGGTATGGTCAGATCAGAAGGGGAATTAGTCTCGTTTTTAGATGCCGGTATGGAGATTAGCCCCGCCTCGGTGATGATGTTGATGGCTCACATGCAGTGGTACAATGCTGACATTGTTGTGGGTTCCAAAAGGCATCCTGCCTCCCGGGTCAACTACCCTTTGCTTCGCCATATCTTTAGCGTTGGTTACCATTCGGTGGTAAAAATCCTCTTCGGATTACCTTTAACTGATACCCAAAGCGGGATTAAAGTTTTTAAAAGAAAAGTGATGGAGAAGGTTTTACCAAGAATGAGAGTTCAAAAATATGCCATGGATATTGAGATGCTGGCAGTAGCCAAACATTTGGGTTTTGAGAGGATTTATGAGGCTCCGATAGAGGTAACTTTTGACAGAAGAACCAGCCAGATTTCTTGGAAAGTAATATTAAAAATGATTTGGGATACCCTGATAGTTTTTTACAGATTAAAAATTTTAGGGTATTACAATAATGGTAATGAAGCCAGATGGAAGCTTGACCCACAATTAGACTTTCGGATGAAATTAGATTAAAATACCCCCTAGTATGTTAGTAGAAGCAATCCATTTTGGTGTAATCCTCAAACAATTGCCAAAGGTCTTCTTGGAGGATAGCACTAAAGAAACAGTACTTCCTTAATGTGTACCCCTAATGTGTATCCCTGCTGTGTTGAAATTTAAAATGCTAGTGCTTGAAGATTGAATGTAGTATTATCATTCCATGCGGATTTTAGTCTTTTCCTGGCGGGATCCCAAACACCCTTTGGCTGGCGGGGCAGAACAGGTGATGCATGAGCATATGAAGGGTTGGGTTAAGGCAGGTCATGAGGTCACCCTTTTTTCTTCAAGATTTAAAAATCTACCGGAAGAGGAGACAATTGATGGAATTAATATCATCCGCCAAGGATACCAATATATCGGTGTCCAAATTACCGGATTTATTTACTTTTTAAAAAATAGAAGCAAATTTGATTTAGTAATAGATCAATTTCATGGTTTGCCATTTTTTACTCCACTGTATATAAGAATTCCTAAACTGGCGGTTATCCAGGAAACTGCCGGAAAAGTTTGGTTTTTAAATCATCTACCCTGGCCTTTAAACTGGTTGGTTGGAATTATTGGTTATTTTGGAGAACCATTAATTTTTCTTCTTTATAAAAACATTCCTTTTATTACCGGGTCTGAGTCGGCTAAAAAAGATGTCGCCAGATTTGGCATACTTTTAAAAAATATTTTTGTTATTCCCCATGGAGTGATTGTTCAAAAACCTCTGGCAGTTATCCAAAAAGAGAAAAAGACAACCATAGTTTTTTTGGGGGTTTTGTCTAAGGATAAAGGTATTGAAGATGCTTTAAAATGTTTTTCCCTTCTTAAGAAAAGAGGGGATTTTCAGTTTTGGGTAATTGGACGTCCGGAAACTTTAAAGTATAGATTTAAAATCAATCAGTTGGTGAAAAAATTAAAGCTCGGAAAAAGTATTAAGTTTTGGGGGTTTGTCTCTCAAGAAAAGAAATTTGAGTTATTAGCCCGCAGCCATATTTTAGTTAACCCTTCGGTACGGGAAGGATGGGGGCTGGTTAATATTGAGGCTAACAGTATGAGTACTCCGGTAATAGCCTATAAATCTGCCGGTTTAGTAGATTCAGTTAAAGATGATATTAGCGGTATTTTATGCCCTCAAAATAATCCGCAGTGCTTGGCAGAAAATATTTTAACTCTTTTTAGTGACCTCCAAAGATTCCAACAATTACAACAAGGGGCTTTAAAATGGAGTCAAAAGTTTTCTTGGGATAAGTCGAATAGTTTAAGCCTTAAATTGGTCCAAGAGATAAGGGGATAGTGCATTTTTTGAAAAATATGATAGTATCAAACCGATGAAAAGTCTTTTTATCTCCTTTGTGGTACCGATGTACAATGAACAAGAATGCGCTGGCATACTTTATGCAAGAATCTTGAGTATCTGTAAAAAAATTGGAGCTAATTTTGAACTGATTTGTATCAACGACGGTAGCTTTGATAATACTTTATCTATTTTAAAGAAGCTGCGAAAGAAAGATCCCCGGGTAAAAATTATCTCTTTTGCCCGTAATTTTGGCCATCAGATTGCTATTGTAGCCGGGTTAAAATATGCTCACGGCAATCCAGTGGTCGTGATGGATGCTGATTTACAGGACCCGCCGGAAATTATTCCCCAGATGTTGGCAAAATGGCGCCAGGGTTTTAAGGTAATTTATGGAATAAGGGAAGATCGTGAGGAGATGTGGCTAAAAAAGATCTGCTATAAAGCGTTTTACCGGTTACTTTTAAAGATGTCTCCTTTAAAAAATATTCCTTTAGATGCTGGAGACTTTTGTCTGATGGATAAAAAAGTGGTGGCTCAAATGCGCAAATTTAAAGAGGATAGGCCCTTTATCCGCGGTCTTCGTACCTGGGTTGGCTTTAAGCAAATGGGTATTGAATATCACCGGCCACCCAGAATGGCTGGAAAAACCAAATATAGTCTGGCTAAACTTTTTCATTTAGCTTTTGATGGCTTGCTCTCTTTTTCTTCTCTGGCTTTAAAAATGACCATCTTTGCCGGTTTAATAATTTCCTTTTTCAGTATTTCCTATGCTGCCTATATTTCAATCAGTAGAATTTTAATTATGTTAAAAATTATCAATTCTAATAGCGTTATACCCGGTTGGACCACACCGGTTGTGAGTATCACTTTTTTAATGGGACTGCAATTTATTTTTTTAGGGATCATGGGTGAATACATTAGCCGTATCTACTCACAAAGCAAAGACCGTCCTCCCTATGTCATTGAAGAGAAATTGGGTTTAAATGGTAAATTAACCGGTCAACAAGATGAAGACTAGTGTTATTATTCCTGCCTTTAATGCTACTTTGACCATCGGCAAGTGTTTGTTGGCGCTTAGTAACCAGTCTTTAAAACCAGGAGAGGTAATTATCGTTGATGATGGTTCTAAAGATAATTTGAAATCTTATCTTAACCAAATTAAACCTCAATTAAAAATTAACAACCTTATTTTTTTAAAACATTTTCACCAAGGAGTATCTGTGGCCCGAAACCTAGGGGCCAAGAAAGCCCGGGGAGAAATTTTGGCCTTTTTAGATAGCGATTGTGTCCCCGGAGAAGATTGGTTAAAAAACCTATTGGCTCCTTTTTCTGACATCAAAGTTGGGGCAGTAGGTGGAGGTTATAGTGCCGGGATAGATGATAGCTTTTGGCAAAGGTTTTCCTGTGAAGAGTTATTTTTCCGCCGACGTAAAAGAAAAGGGGAGGCGGTGACTCTTCTTTCTAACAACATGGCTTGCCGGAAGTTTTGTTTTTGGAAAGCAGGGGGTTTTCCTACCCGATATTCTGTTTGTGAGGATATGTTTTTAGGTTATCAAATTGCCCGTCATTATAAAGTGATGTGGTTAAAAGATAACGGGGTGAAACACCATTTTAAGCGGAGTCTTAAGGATTTTTTGCGGCATCAGTATTATTTTGGTAAGCAGTCAACCAGATTTTTTTTGGAAAATCCCCAGATACTAGTTTGTAACAACCATCAAGGAAAACAACTTCATATTGCTATCGGCGCTTCTTTTTTTAGCCTGGTAGGTTTAATGGTGGCTTTTATTTTATCTATTGTCAATCAACTATTTTTAAGCCAGATAGTTTTAATTTTGGTGGCTGGTTTGTTAGCTGTTCATTTTTTTCTATACTCGGCGTTTCTTTCTTATTTAAAAAAGAAAGGTTTGTCTAAATTAAATTTATTTAGAGCTTATTATGCTTCATATCTGCGGGATCTTTTAGCAGCGGTCTCTTTTTTTGACGGATTGGCTCTTTACATTAAAGAGAGAAAACTTTAGAATTTTAAAGTTACTCTGATGAAAAAAATTTTAATTATTAACCCTCCTTTTTATCGGTTTCAGAATGCCTCTTTGGTCCATTATCCTCCGGGTTGTTGTTATGTAGCGGCTACTTTAGAAGAAGCAGGGTATAAACCACTTATTTATAACGCTGATTATGACCCCGGGAAAAAGACTATTTTAGGGAATACTGATCACATCAACGTTACTGCTTTAACTAATCAATACAATAGCTATTTAAAACGTTTAAACAGCAACAGTGATCCAATTTGGAAAGAAATTAAAGATTACTTGAGAGAATATAATCCAGATATTTTAATTGTTAGCGTTTTTAATACTACTTTAACTGCCGGTAATAAAATTGCTAAAATGGCTAAAAGTTTAAACTCTAAGGTGGTGACTGTCTTTGAAGGTAGTACCAATCGGGGTTTACATTGTGCTATAGATCCATCAACTGCCGGTGATTTTTCAGTAATGGACTTTGCGTTAAGGCGGGAACCGGAGCAAACAGTGGTCGAGTTGGTCCGGGCCATTGATAAAGGGAAAGATGACTTTTCCAAAATTAAAGGATTAAGCTGGAAGAATTTTAAGGGTAAGGTTGTTCATAATCCTGACCGGACGGCCTTAATAGATCTTGATAAATTGCCTTTCCCGGCCCGCCATCTGTTGGATGGATATGAGCAGATGCCGCCACATACTTTCCAGGGAATTTATGGATCCAGAGGCTGTCCTTTTCAATGTGTTTTTTGTGGTTGCCATACCAGCATGGGATACCGGCCGAGGGTCCGTTCGGCGGAAAATATGGTGGCGGAGATTGAAGAGACTTACAAAAGATATAAAACCAGATATTTTTATGTTTGTGATGATATTTTCTTCATTGATAAAAAGCGGGCCAGAAAATTTTGCCGGCTGCTTATGAAAAAGAATCTGCCAATTTTTTGGTCGGCTCAAACACGGGCTGAGATGGTTGATGAAACTACTTTGAGGCTGGCTAAAGAAGCCGGTTGCCAGCATATTGCTGTTGGAGTTGAAGTTGGTAACTCCCAGATCAGACAGTTGATTAAAAAAGGCAATACTGTTGACGATGTAAGACGTTGTGCTAAATTACTCCATAAAGTAGGACTAAGAATGGTAGCCTTTTGTATTATTGGTCTTCCCGGAGAAGGAAAAAAAGAGATCGAAGACACTGTAAATTTAGTCAAAGAGATTAAACCTTATATTGTTTATCCTTATTTTCCTACTCCGGCTGCAGGGACAGAACTGGCTAGAATTGTTGAGGAAAAAAACCCGGAGGGGTTGGTGAAATATCGTGACCAAAACCATCTTGATCCTTCGGCGCCGTTAATTGACAATATGGGTCCAAAAGAGAAAAAAGAAATTATTAGATGGGCTGTCGAAGAATTTGTGAAGGTTAATAAAAATAATCTTGTTATTGATGTAACTCAAAGGCCTAGATTTTATTTGGCTTTAGCTTCAGACATGAACTTTTTTAAACACCCCGGCTTCTTTTTGGGATACATCAAAGATTATCTTAATGTTTAAAAAATGTTCCTTAATTTGTTGTTTTTTACAAAATTAATTTTGCTCAAAGTTACTGGAAAAGCTACGCCCCTAACCGTTATTTTTAATGTGACCAACCGTTGTAATCTCCGTTGCAAACATTGTTATGCAGCCTACTTTACCCGAAGTTCTAAAGATGAGATGAATACTGACCAAATCAAAAAGGTTGTTGGAGGCTTAAAGAAAGCAGGTTGCCTAAGGATCAACTTTTGTGGGGGGGAACCGCTTCTTCGTCCGGATATCGGAGAGTTGATAAACTATGCTAAATTACAGGGATTAAGTGTTGACTTAACTTCTAATGGAATATTGGTTCCTCAAAAGACTAATGAGCTTAAAAATATTCAATGTTTGACCTTAAGTTTAGACGGTAAAAATAATCATCACGATATTTTGCGCGGTAAAGGCAGTGCTTTAAAAACACTTCAGGCTATAAAAGCTGCTAAAAAGGCCGGGATCCAGGTGCGTGTTAATATGGTAGTGCATAAATATAATTTAGCGGATTTAGATTATATGATCAATGTAGCTAGAAAATTAGATTTTAAGTTACATATTTCTTTAGCTATCAGTAACATTTTTGGGGATAAAACTGAAATTTCGATTAAACCCACTGACAAACAGTTTAGACAGGTGATAAAATACATTATTGCCCAAAAAAAGCAAGGAGCACCAATCCTTTTTTCTCAAACCGCTTATGAGAGTGTTTTAAAATGGCCTGATTTTGAGATTGAAGGGGTGATGAATGCGCCGGCCCCTTTGGGAATGCCCCCTTGCCCGGCGGGTAAGTTATTTGGTTTAATTGATGCTGACGGTCGGTTTTGGGCTTGTCCCCATTTGATTGATAAAGTCAAAGCTAAAAATGTCTTAAAGGTGGGTGTAGCTGAAGCTTGGAAAGTAACTCGCAACCATCCATGCACTGGTTGTTATCAAGTTTACCACCATGATTTTGGTCATCTGATGAATTTGAAGCTGCCGGTTTTAATAAATTATATTAAGGCGGCAATAGGAAGAAGTGAATATGGGAATTAGTAATCGGGCAGCTTACATGTCAACTCTAGTCAAAGATAAACTGAGCGGGGGCAGAACTCCTTTGACAGTAGTTTTAAATATTACCTCCAGATGTACTTTAAAGTGCGGTTATTGCTATGGACAGTATTTTCAAAGCAAAGAGAAAGATTTTACAACTAAAGAGTTAATGGGGTTAATTGACGAATTAGGTAAGATGGGTACCCGTTCCATTACCTTGGGCGGCGGGGAACCTTTGACTCGAAATGATATTGGGCAAATTATTGCCAGAATTAAAGCTAACGGTATCGAGTGCGGTTTTAACACTAATGGTACCTTGATACCTTTGAAGATAAAAGAGTTAAAACAGGCCGATATGATTTGTGTCTCAATTGACGGTTCGGAAAAGATCAATGACGCCAACCGGGGAAAAGGCTCGTTTAAAAGGATTGTCACCGGTATTGATGTAGCTTTAGAGGCCGGTATTAAAACCCATATCAATTCAGTGATTACCCGCCACAGCTGTAAGATTGAAGCGATTGATTGGATTGTGGAATTTGCCAAACAAAAAGGAATCCAGGCGGAATTTAACTTTCTTTTTCAGCAAGCGGAGGGTAAGAAAGACTCGGACCGTTTTATGGCGGAGAATAAAGAATTAAGGAAAGCAGCCAGGAGAATTATCGAGCATAAGAAAAAAGGGGCGCCGATCCTTTTTTCCCAAAAAGTTTATCAGTTGGTGGCTGATTGGCCGGACCATAAAAGACGCATTTATCTTCGGGAAAAACCAAAGTTTAAATATATTCCCTGTGCGGCAGGACGTTTTATGATGTTTATCGATGCTGATGGCAGGGTCTACCCTTGTGTCCAACTGATAGATATCTTTCCAGCTTTAGATTTTCGCAAAGTCGGGTTGAAAAAGGCCTGGGAAAATTGTGCCAATTTTCCCTGTTATGCCTGCTATTTCCCTTGTTTCAACGAGTTTAGTTCGATTGCTAATTTTGACTTAGAAATAATTTCTGCGCAAATACTAAGTACCATAAGAGGTCATTAATGTACTTGAAAAATGCACTATGAATATTCTTTTTGCCATTAAAAAAGACGTTTATAGTGCCATGGAACCACTAGGCATTTTATATCTATCCAGCTTTTTAAAAACATCCGGTCATCAAGTTTTCCTTTCCGATTCCTCTTTTGAAAAAGTTAGTCAATGTATTAAGGAAAAAAATATCGGTCTTTTTGCCATCAGCTGTATGAACACTGATTACAAATATTATTTAAACTTGTCCCAGCAAGTGAAAAAAACTTTTCCCAAAATCCTCATTATTTGGGGAGGCCCAACTCCCACTTATAACCCGGAAATTATAAATCAGGATGGGATTGATATTATCTGCCGGGGGGAAGGGGAAATTGCCTTACTCAAACTGGTTGATAAACTGGACCAGAAGCAAAGTATCAATAAAGTTCCTAATATGTGGATAAAAAATAAAAATAGCGAGTTTACAAACTCAGTTTATAAAAACAGCGTTGGTCCGTTGGTGGCGGATTTGGATAGTCTGCCCTTTCCAGATCGATCCCTGACTCGTAGTTTTCCTCAATTTAAATATTCTCCTATCAAAATTGTCATGGCCAGCCGTGGTTGTCCCTTTAACTGTTCTTTTTGTTTTAATCACCGCTATCATCATTTATATCAGGGTAAAGGAAAAATTATCAGGACCAGAACTGTCGATAATGTGATAGCTGAATTGGAGGATTTGAAAAGAAATTTTAATGCTAAATTTTTTTATTTTCTTGATGATGTCTTTCCTTTTGATAGGCAATGGTTGACGGACTTTACCAAAAAATACACCCGGAAAATAAATCTTCCTTTTACTATAGTCACTTCGGTGGTTTTTATAGATGAGAGGTTTGTGAAATTTTTAAAAAAAGCTGGATGTGTTAGTATACATCTGGCTGTAGAGTGCGGCAGTGAGAGAATCAGAAAAGAAGTTTTAAATAAAAATATTACTAACTTTCAGATCATCAAGGCTTGTAATATTACTAAAAAATATGGTTTAGCCATTAGCGCTTATAATATGGTAGGGATACCGACATCAACATTTGCAGATGAACTGCAAACTTTGGATCTTAACTTAAAAGCCGGAGTTGATGCCACTTATGTCTCTTTTTGTCTACCGTTTTTAGATACCCAGCTAGGTAAAGTAGCTAAAAAGATGAACCTTATCTCTAGTGAAACAGAATTTTTATCCTGGTTTGAAAGAATTCCCATTCAGGTCGTGGATAGAGAAAAAATTGAAAAATTTGCTTCTCTTTTTACCTTTATTGTAATTTTTCCCTTTCTCAGAAGCTATTTACCTATCTTACTTAAGGTGCCAATCCCTAAATCAGTGTTAAAATTTTTAAAAGATGTTTTGAACGGTTATAGCTTAAAGAGAAAGATTATACCGGTAAGAGTGGGTTGGAAAGAATTTTTAGTTACCAGCAGTTTTTTTGTTTTAAAAAGATTTACTAAATAATGAATAATCTTAAGTTGAAGATTCCCAAAATAGGCCTTTCGGCGTTACCGTTTATTGCCAAGCCCTATATCCTTTTGTTTACTATCACCGAGAGATGTAACCTCCGCTGCTCTTATTGCTTTGGTAAATATTACAGCGAAAAGGGAGAATTGTCTTACCAGCAAATAAAGCAAATATTTAAGGAATTTTATGATTTAGGTGTCAGGAGGTTGGGTATTAGCGGCGGGGAACCACTTCTGCATAAAGATATTGATAAAATAATTAAAATGGCGGTAAATTTGGGTTTTGAGGTCGGTCTTAACTCCAATGGAATTTTAGTGCCCTACCATCTAAAGGCTTTACGTCTTTTAAATAACCTTTCTATAAGTTTGGATGGTGCCTGCGAAAAAACCCACGATAAATACCGGGGAAAGGGTTCATTTAAAAAAGCTTTGGCAGCAGTTGAAGCAGCAACTTTAGCCGGTATTCCAGTTCATTTTTGCTGTACTTTAACTGATGCTAATTTGAATGAGTGGCCCAGACTTTTGGAGTTGGCCAAAAAATATCAAACTCTTGTTCAAATAAGTCCACTTTATCCCCGGTTCCGTGGTGATGGGGGGTTAAAATTGGCTAAGGCTTGGGAGGATAGGACTAAAAAAGCTTTGATGGATATTATTAGGGAAAAGAAAAATAAGACTAACCGCATTTTTTATTCACAGGAGACCTATCGTTTAATGTCTAATTGGCCTGATCATAAAAATGATATTTCCTCCGATAAGGTCGAAGGCCATCCTAGTTGTTTAGCCGGTAAAAAGATGGTAGCTTTAGACTGCCGGGGGAATTTATATCCTTGTACCAGATTGACCACATCGTTACCCGGCCAAAACTGCTTAAAGATGGGGGTTAAAGAAGCTTATCGTCATTTGCCTCAGACTCCATGCAAGTCTTGCCGCTGGGCCTGTTTTATTGAATATAATAGCCTGCTTGACCTTCGTTTATCAGCCATCTTTAATTTACTGGCCAACCGCTTTAAGGATAAATAACTAGAAAGTTCCACTCATGGTATTTAATCTATTCTTTTCCAGACTGTCACCAGCATATCAGTATGGGTATCCGTTACCAAGATGTCTGTGCCAGGCGGGGGATCAGAGTAGATCATCTGCCAGTTGGACAATTTTGTTTCTGCCAACATTAAGGGCCGTAGTGGTTTGTGAGTCAGATAGGCTTGATCCCTATCGGCGACCAGATAATCTACCTGATTTTCCTCGAGATAATTTAGCGTTTCTTCCAGTGGAACATTGCTGTCAGTCATAAAGTAAAACAGTTCTCCCTGAGCATAAAACACCGGAGCTTCATAAAAAACAGCAATTTTAGCTCCTGGTCCATGATCTTTTAAAATGACTAAACCAGGCTTTTTTCGTAAATCGTAAAAAAAATTATTTTGTTTGTATTGGCTATACTTAGTGTCTAAAGATTGATCAACCAATGGCTTAATCATCCACAACAGACTGAAAACAGTCAAAAGGGGAATTATTTTATCAATCGGTAGGGCAGGTAAGAAGGGGTATTTTTTAGGCAACACTCTAATTAGTGAGGAACAAACTGAGCTGATAAAGAAGCTGGCAAAGATAACCAGCACCGGTACAACCCAAGCAGCATATTTAGTGGCAAAGTTATGAAATAAAAGGGGTAGAAAGCCGAAGAACAGAGATAATGGTAGATAAATTTTCAGTCTTTGCAGATAAAACTGCTGCACGAATTTTTTGACTTCTCCCCTCTTAATTATCAGCAGTGACAAACTGGAAACAATAACTATAACATCCCGGGCTATCCCAGGAAAATATCCTTTGGTGGAGAGCATCCGCCAAAATTGATCAAGAAGCCGCCAAAAAGTAGCTTCCGGGTTAAATATTACCGGTGATAAAAATTCTAAAGAGACTAGGGAAAAGTCGAGCAAAGAGAAGCCTAAGGCAAAAAAACTTATTCCGATAAGTATTAGTTGAAGTTTATGGCGAAAAATAGCCAGAATAGTTAAGACTATGCCTAATCCCCCCAATAGTGTTAGTAGCGGAATGGTCTCTTTAAAAAATTTAAAGTAGAGAGTAGGAGTAATTGACAGTGTTGACCAATGCCGTCCCAGCGCTCTCCAAAAAAGAAAGGGTGTGGGATGCCAAAGATTGGATTTGTAATATTTAGGGTCACCGGAGAAGTAAGCTTGGGCTAAAGTAGTAATGCCGTTATAATCCTTGTAAGGTACAAAGGTACTAACAGGCGCTGTCATGATAATGTTTAACCTTGGGTTTAAATTCCAAGAGCCATAAACTTGATGGACAAAAGTGAGATAAGGTAGGGAGATAGTAAAAGTAGCCAGAATAGAAACTGCCAACAATTTTATGGTTACCAATTTTTTCTTGGGCTCGTAGAAAAGCTTTAAAGCGGTCAAGAACATTAAGGGTATTAAAAAGAGCCAACCTTCCAGCCTAGCCAGATAGACTACTCCCCAAGTAATCCCGGCCAGAAGATACCAAACTATTTTTTCTGTTTTAAGGGCGAGGTAGGAAAATAAAAATCCGCTGAAAATAATCAGAGAATATAATCCTTCTGCCAAAGCAGCTTCTTGAGGTATTTTTATTACCGGATAAAGTGCAACAAAGATGATGGCAATAAAAGCGGCTGTTTTGTTTAATATTAGTTTGACTAAAAAATAAGCGGGGATAATTCTTAAAAATAAGGCTATCCCGGTAATAACTCTTCCTCCATCCTCTAGTGGTATAGAGAGAAATTTGTTTAAAAAAACCATAAGCCAGGAGAGGAGTGGTCCCCAGGATAAATGGAAAGCCCCCACTGGTCCCAGTTCTAAAACCTTACGGGCTAAGATAGCAAAGATGGCATCGTCGGAAAATAACGGATGATATCCAAATGTTTGGAAAGGGGGTATGAGATAAATCCAGGCGCTAAAAATAAGTATTGGTGTCAGTAGTAGGACGTCAATCAGAAGAGAAGGCAATCTTAGGCGCTGGCGCATTTTCATATGTTATACTTATGTTCAGATCGTGTCAATCTTAATGTATAGACTTCTGTCTTCTTGGTAATTTTATGCAAAAAGGCTTAAAAATATTAGTCCCGACCTCCATTTTGTTTTTTTTAGTTTGGACTATTATCCAAAAGTGGACTTTAGTTTTTAATCAGATTGCTTCAGCTAACTTTATCCTGCTCCTGGCTTCTTTAGTGGTATTGGCTAGCACTTATGTGGGGGGAGCTTATTTTTGGTATAAAATTTTACAGGCAATATCTTTTCAAACTTCTTTTAAAGAAGTCTTTCGGGTCTTTATTGTTTCCAACTTTGGTAGGTTTATCCCAGGCGTAGTTTTACATTATGTAGTTAGGGTTTATCTTTCCAAAGGTTTAGGCTTAGGAGTTAAGGAAGGCCTGTCAACGGTATTTTTGGAAGCTTACTATAATCTAGCCGGCGCGATAATAGTCAGTCTCTTAGCTTTACCTATAGCGGCCAAGTTTTTTCCTCCTTTATGGTTGTTTTCAGTAGCGGCAGTTGTTTTATCAGTCGTTGTCTTTATCCAACCAGTTAAAGTTTTTGCTCTATTGCCCCGATTGCCTTACTTGGGAAAATACCTACCGGAAGTCATTTATAAAAATGGTTTTAGAGGGCATTTAAGTTTGCTTGGTTTATCCGTTGGCTTTTTTTTGTTATACGGGGTAGCTTTTTTCTTACTTATTTCAGCTTTTGTTGATAACCCCTTGTCCCGGATTTTAGATATCAGCGGTTTACTTTCTGCCTCTTGGGTTGTCGGCTTTTTGACACCGGTTGCTCCCGGAGGTTTAGGAGTGAGTGATTTTTCCTTGGCCTTTCTTTTAAAAATTTTTTATGATTTTTCCTTGGCCTCTTTTTTAGCTTTAGCTTTCCGTTTTAACCTGTTTTTGGCTGAATGTTTGATGTTCCTTTTAGTAATTAAACTTTTTGGATTTGATGTAGTCAGCTCTTTTAAAAGAAGCAAGTAGTATGAAAACATTGGAAAAATTTTGGGAGCAAAGAAGTCAAAAATACGGTACTAGAATAGAAGGGGTTTTGCTTAAGTCAGTACCATCCGTCATTAATGATTATTTACACCAGTGGATGTTGGAACAGATCAGCAGTGAGGTGGAAAATAAAGAAAGTGTTCAGGTATTAGATATTGGTTGTGGTTATGGGCGGTTGTCAGGGGAACTTCTTAACAGGTTTTCTAAAATCAAGATTGTTGGGGTGGATATTGCCCCAAAATATGTCGATCTTTACAACCAACAGCTTGCTCCAAGGGGTAGAGCTTTTAAAGGCGATGTCCGTCAGCTTCCTTTTAAAGATAACTCCTTTAATATGATTTTTATGGTGACGACTTTAATGTATTTATCAGATGATCAAGATCAGAAAAAAGCCATGAAAGAAATTACCCGGGTTTTAAAACCGGGAGGACGTTTGATGATTATTGAAAGAAACCCTTTAGGATATAATATTTTTAACCTAGGTGGATTAATTAGTAAATTGAGAGGTCAAAAGCACAGTGAAATTCCCGCTGTTAGCTTTAGCCCATCCAGAATTTTTCAACTAGCCCACAGTTTTGATTTAAAGGTTGTAAAAAGACAAGGCTTGCCTGGCTTTACTGTATTCTTTTTTCCTATTTTAGCATCAGCTCTTGTTAACAATCATTTAGCCCGTCTTTTTTTAAGGTTAATTAAAAAGATTGATAGCCAAGCCGGGTGGTTTGTTCAACCTTCCCTTTATATCTCTTACAGTGGAATCAAGGCATGAAAATTACTTTAAAAAATTTTTCGGGATTGTTAATAATTCCGATTCTTTTCTTTATTGTCTCGTTTTTAACACTGTCTCACTACGGGATCTCCTGGGACGAGCCAATTCATTTTACCAGAGGACAGGCCTATTTAAATTACTTTCTAAGTGGTGATTTAAATTACCAAGATGTGAAACCTATTAAACGGCGCAGCTTTTACCAAGATAACTCTTTTACCGGTCAATTTTTTATAAAAAACGATAGCGGTCATCCTCCCTTAAATGGCATACTAGCTGCTACTGCCAATTTTATTTTTTACCAAAAATTGGCAGTTTTGGGGGATATTGAATCTTATCATCTATTTAATATTTTAAGCGGAACATTGTTAGTTTTGGTGGTGGTGGTTTTTGCTGCTCAATCTTATGGTTTATTGGCTGCTTTAGTGGCTGGTATCTCTTTGGGGGTTTATCCTTTATTTTTTGCCGAATCGCATTTTAATATTAAAGATCCCGCTGAAGCTGCTTTTTATGCTGGAACAATTTGGGCCTTCTGGAATAGTTTAAAAAGGTATGACTGGCGGTGGTTGTTGGCGGCTATATTATTTTTTGCTTTAGCCTTGGGGACTAAATTTAATATCTTATTTTTACCGTTTATTTTGACTTTTTGGCTGGCTTGGCGATACCCTCAGGCTATTTTGCATCCCGTCAAAGCAGTAGTCAGACTTCCCAGACATTTTTTATTTCTTTTGATTATATCGCCGGTTATAGCTGGAGCGGTTTTTTTTATTACTTGGCCATATCTGTGGCAAGATCCCTTAGCTCATACTTTAAATATTTTTAGGTATTATAAGGAGATTGGTACTGGAGGTTTAGGTCAGCCCCACTATCTCACTTGGGGAGGGTTTAATCTTTTCCCTATAACTTGGATTGCCATTACTACTCCGCCCATAATCCTCTTTTTAACAATTTTAGGCGTAGGAGGTGTTTTTTTAAGAAAGGAGAAAGAAAAAACAGCTCTTTTGTGGTTAATTTGGCTGATCATTCCTATCTTAAGAGTTAGCCTGCCTGGCAGTTCAATTTACGGAGGGGTAAGGCAGATTATGGAGTTTTTACCGGCGATGGCGCTTCTGTCTGGTTTAGGGGCGCAAGTCTTGGTTCGATTGTTTAAACGTTGGGTGGGCAAAAATTTTCTTTCTCAATCGGTTTTAGGCATGGTTGTTTTATTATTATTCATTCCTCATCTTTTAGTGATGGTCAACCTTCATCCTAATGAAAATGTTTACTTTAATATTTTTATTGGTGGTTTACAGGGGGCCCAAAAGGCTAATATTCCTTACTATGGGAATAGCTTCGGCAATGCCTATTACCAGGTTGTTAGGTGGTTGAACCAAAATGCTCTACCTGGATCTATGGTGGGACTTATTCAAGGAACCAGTGTCAATATTCCGGTGAGTTACTTTTCTCCCCACATTGATTATTCCAACAGCGTTTGGTCGGGCATCAACCGCCAGGGAGAGTATTTAGTGGAGTTGACCCATCAAGGCAATGAGATAGCCTATCTTTTTGCCTGGGAATATATCAACCGGGTTTTAATCCCAGTTTACGAGGTTTCGGTAGATGGAGTAGCCCTGGCCAAGGTTTGGAAAAATGATCTGGAGCATTCCCGGCCTGAGTATCTGGATGAACAACTGCTGTCGATCAAAGATATACAGCGAATTGATGATGCTTTGGAAATTGATTTGAAGGATATTGTTTCTTTATCCAAACTGAAGGTGGAGTTTGATGAGCAAAGTAACTGTCAGCCATTTACTGTAGGTTTTATCCAGACATCAGTTGATAAGATCAATTGGAGGACAGAGATTGAAAAGATTCCGGAGTATCAAGTCAAATCCTATCCATCTTTAGAAGATGGGTTGCTACGTTACATTTTTCCAGCTAATCCTGCCAAGTTAATAAGAATCAAAACCGGCAGCACTACCTCTTGTTTGTTTAAAAATTTTAAGGTAGAAATGCGCGGATTTAAAATAGATAACTAAAGAATCTGATCAATTACTTTTTTGCTGCTTTCTTTCAGATCTTTCTGTTGCCAATAGGTAATCATCTCTCCCAGTAGCCCGATGGAGATAAGTTGTACCCCCACAATCATCATCAGCATTCCTAAAAAGAGTAGTGGCTGCCGGTATTGGATAGTGCCGGTAGTGAAGCGGAGATAGCTAATATACAGGCCAATTAGAAAACCCAGGAAAAAAGAGATTAACCCCAGTGTCCCAAAAAAGTGCCCAGGTCTTTTTAAATAACCGGTTAAAAATATCACGGTGATTAAATCTAAGATACCTTTAACTCCTCTTTCCCAGCCAAACTTTGTCTGGCCGTATTTTCTGGTCCGGTGTTCGACAACAACTTCGCCAACCCTAAAATTTTGTCTGGCCGCGATGATGGGGATAAAACGGTAAAGCTCCCCATAGAGATTGAGATTTTCAACAACCTGCCTTTTGTAGGCTTTAAAGCCACAATTGGTATCATGAATATTAATACCAGTCATCTTTCTTGTCAGAAAATTAACAATCCGCGAGGGGATGACTTTAGTGAGTGATGGATCGAGACGCTTCTTTTTCCAGCCGGAAACTAAATCAAACCCTTGCGATAACTTATCCAAAAAAGCAGGGATCTCTTTAGGGTTATCTTGCAGGTCAGCATCCATTGTAAAAATAATATCACCTTTTACCTGATTAAATCCTGCTTGCAGAGCGGTAGATTTGCCAAAGTTACCCCGTAGTTTAATTATTCTAACCCGCTTGTCTTGACTGTGGATGTTTTTTAATATCTGATATGTATTATCTGTTGAGCCATCATCAATAAAAATAATTTCCCATGGTCTGTCTAATTTCTCGGCTACTCCTCTGATTTCTTGATAAAGTACTGCCACGGACTCTTCTTCATTTTTGGCAGGAATAACAAAAGATATAATTTGATTCTTCATTAGTTGTGTAATAATTGCTAATATCATATTATACCAAAAGACAGAAATTTTATATGACTGATCCTCTTGTTTCAGTGATAATTACCACCCGTAATTCAGAGAAAACTTTAAAAGCACTTTTACAAAGCATCAAAGAACAAAGTTATATAGCAGTTGAAATAATTGTTGTTGACAACAATTCTACTGACAAAACGGTAAAAATTGGGCGAGCTTTTACCAAAAAAGTCTTTAATAGGGGGCCGGAAAGATCAGCTCAAAGAAATTTTGGGGCTAAGAAAGCTTTGGGTAAATACTTGCTTGTTTTGGAT
This sequence comes from Candidatus Daviesbacteria bacterium GW2011_GWA1_41_61, assembly GCA_000997385.1. Classification (GTDB taxonomy): domain Bacteria; phylum Patescibacteriota; class Microgenomatia; order Daviesbacterales; family UBA10151; genus GWC1-40-9. The sequence continues at coordinate 175,764 of LCBT01000001.1, read as the reverse complement.
TCAGATATGATTTTAACAAAAGATGTGATCAGGGAGTGTGTTGAGCAGCTAGAAAAAAGTTTCTCTCATCAAGCGATCATTATTCCTGAGAGATCATTTGGTGAAGGTTTTTGGGCTAAAACTAAAGCTTGGGAAAGGGAGATTAATCAGGGGGAGGATTATTTTGAGGCGGCGCGTTTTTTCCCTAAAGAACTTTTTTTAAAACTGGGCGGCTACGATGAAGAGCTGACTGGACCTGAAGATTGGGACCTCCCACAACGGCTTAGCAAGGAATATCCACCAGGCAGGATAAAAAGTTTTATCTTACATAATGAAGATTGCCCGACATTAATAAAGCTGGCTAAAAGAAAATATTATTATGGTTTGTCAGCCCATAAATATCTTAAAAAACAACAGATTTTTCCCCTTAACCAAAAAACAGTTTATTTTTTAAGGCCGGCTTTTTACCGTCAATGGAAAAAGATTATTTTTCACCCGGTGATATCTTTTGGCATGATGGTAATGTTGCTTGCGGAAACTATCGGTGGAGGGTTAGGGTATTTAATCGGGAGATTGAAAGATGAGTAAGTCTTTAGTTTCAGTTATTATTATTAATTGGAACGGGGGAGAGGTCTTTAAAAATTGCCTTCAGTCACTTTCCAAGATTGACTATCAAAACTGGGAACTGATAGTAGTGGATAATGGTTCTTCTGATGACAGTCAGCTTCTAGTTACTCAAGTTAAATTACCTTATAAAAGAAACCAGCTTATTCAAAATAATCTCAATTTAGGATTTGCTTTGGCAAATAACCAGGGTGCAAAAAAAGCCCAGGGAAAATATTTATTACTTCTCAATAACGATACTATGGTAGAGCCAAATTTTTTGTCTAAAATGGTCACCAAAATGGAGGCCGATCCATCTCTGGGGGTACTTCAACCCAAGATTTGTTTAATGGACAAGCCGGATTATCTGGATAATGCGGGGTCGTTTTTGACAAAAATCGGTTTTTGGGATCATTGGGGATTTTTAGAAAAAGATGGAGTTGCCTTTAGTAAAGAAAGAGAAATTTTTTCAGCCAAAGGAGCTTGTATGTTGATTAGGAAAGAGGTGATAGATAAAGTGGGGCTATTTGATGAGGACTTTGTATCTTATTTTGAAGAGAGTGATTTTTGCTGGAGAGTCTGGTTAGCAGGATATAAAGTGCTTTTTTATCCTCAAGTAAAAATTTATCATAAAGTAGGATTTACCATCAAGAGATTAGATGTCTTTGATATCAACTATCACTACTATAAAAATAGAATCTGCTCTCTGATTCAAAATTTAGAAACTAAAAATTTATTGACAGTGTTTACCTCCCATCTTTTTATCTCCGTTGGTATTGCGGTAGTTTTTCTTTTAAGGAGAAACCTAAACAATTTTTTCATGGTATTTCGGGCCATTTTGTGGAATGTCTTTAACTTACCGAAAATTTTGTCCAAAAGAAGTCTAGTTCAGAAGATGAGAGTAGTGGGTGATGATGAGCTTTTTGCTTGGGCGATGCATGGGGTTGATTGGAGGAAACATTTTGGTGATTTTAAAAGGGTAGAAGGAGATTTAAAAAGAAATGAAAAGTCAAATTGATTTGTCAGTGGTTATACCTGTTTATAACGAAGAGAAGCGTTTACCAGCTAACCTGGATAAAATTATCGACTATTTTAAAAAAAAGAAATTAAACTGGGAGATTATTTTAGTTGATGATGGGTCAAAAGATAAAACCTGGGCCATTTTGGAAAGTTATAAACATAAAAACAGCTATATCCGCTTATGCCGCCATCTTAAAAACCGGGGTAAAGGAGCGGCTGTTAAAAGTGGCATGCTACAAGCTTTGGGTAAATTAGTATTGATGACCGATTGTGACTTGTCTACTCCCATTGAAGAGCTCGATCTTTTAACCCAGCATATTGGTCAGTATGACATTGTTATCGGGTCGCGTAGATTAAAAGAAAAAATATTAGGCCGGATGCCGGCTCGCTATCGGACCCTTTTAGGAGATATTTACTATGAAATGTTGCGGTTAATTTTGTTACCATCAGTTAAGGATACTAATTGCGGATTTAAACTATTTTCCCAAAAAGTCATTAAACCAATTTTTGGGAGGCAGCTTATCAACCGTTGGGGTTATGATGCCGAAGTGTTGTTTATAGCTTCTAAATTAGGGTTCTCTATTAAAGAAATACCGGTCCGCTGGAGCCACTATGCTGGTTCTAAGGTAAAACTGACCGATGCGGTGGTTAAGACTTTAGGTGAGCTGATGAAGATTAAGATCAATAATTGGCAGGGTAAATATGATTAAAAAAATATTACAGTTCCTTCTAAGTATTTTTTTTGGCCTACTCTTTCGCCTGGAAAAAAAAGAGAAAAGCTCTTCCAATTTTGTTCAGGTAAGTAAACTTTATGCGAAAGGAGGTTTTGGTGAGCTTTTTGCTAAGATCCGCATTTGGGATACTCCTTTAGAGTTACTGGAAAAAATGGTTCCCAAGAATGGTTTGATAGCGGATTTGGGATGCGGAGACGGTTTGGTAACTAATTATTTAGCTTTAAAAGCTTCCACCCGGCAGATTATCGGCATTGACAAAAATTTATCCCGGATAGAACTAGCTGATAAGGGACTCGACAATACCAAGTTTGTTGAAGGAGATGTCTTGAAACAGCTGCTGCCTCCCTCAGATGTGATTTTAATGGTTCATCTTCTCCATCACTTACCTTCCTTTAAGGATCAGGAAACTGTTCTCAGAGAGTGTCAAAATAAGATAAAGAAGGGAGGAGAGTTGGTTATCGTGGAAATTGACAGAAAACCATTTTTAAAATATCTTCTTACCTGGATTGTCGATATTTTGATCTTTCCCATCCTATTTGAAGGTAAAATTGTTTCGCCAAAAATTTATTACCGGACAGGAGAGCAGTGGCGGGTGTTTTTAGAAAAAATAGGGTTTGATGTCCAAGTAATTGAAGCCCATCGGGGGAAACCATTTTCCCACATTATCTTAGTTGGGAAGAAATGCTAGAATATTTATCAATGAGGATTGGCCTGATCACTCATAACTATCCTGCCAGTAAAGATGACCGCCAAAATGCCGGTATTTTTGTTTATGATATAGCTCATGCTATTCAAAAATTAGGCCATCAAGTTTTTGTCTTATGTTTGGATGCCGGAGGAAAAAGTGAGAAGGATGTCGTGCCGGTGACTTGGTTTTCCCCAATCGGCGGCAAGAAAAAACTGGGACAGATTCAATTTTTTAATCCTTTAGACTGGGTGTTATTTTTCAGTCTGCTTGTTTTAGGATTTAGGGCGACAAGTCGTTTTTGTAAGGATTATAAGATTGATTTTTGTATTGCCATGTGGGCTTTCCCGGCAGGAGTTTTTGCCCTTTGGGCCAATATTGTTAAAATGGTGCCTTACACTATTTGGGCTTTAGGTTCTGATATCTATATTTATGCCCGTTATCCAATCTTAGGAACACTGATTGAAATAGCCCTAAAGAAAGCTAAGTTTATTATAGCTGATGGGATCGATCTGGCCAGACAAACTGGCAAACTTGCTAAACGCCACTGCCAGTTTCTTCCTTCGGCCAGTCAAATGCCTCACCAATCAAAATTAACGGTTAAAAAAGAAGGACCTTTAAAATTGATGTTTTTGGGAAGAATGGAGCCGGTCAAAGGATTGGATGTTTTAATTGAGGCTATCTCTAAAGTTAAGGATTTAGATTTTGAACTGCATTGTTTAGGTGATGGTTCACTTCTACCCAGTTTAAAGGAAAAAATTTCAGACTTAGGTTTGCAGAAAAAAGTGGTTTTTTATGGAAATGTTAATGACCCCAAATTAATCTACAACCGTCTTTTATTAAGTGATTGGTTGGTCATCCCTTCCCGAAGCGATAGTATCCCTTTGGTTTTTTCGGAGAGCATGAAAGCTAATTTGCCGGTAATTGTAGCGGAAGTGGGAGATATGGTCGAGCTGGTAAAAAAGTATGGAGTAGGCTTTTCTTTCCCCCGGGAAGATAGTCGAAAATTGGCGGTAATATTAAAAGATGTTATCAAAAAAGGAAGAGTATTAATTAGACCTTACCAACAAAAAACTAAGAAGGCGGCGGAGATTTTTGATGTTAATGTTTCGGCGGAGAGTTTACTGACAATGATACAAAATGGGCAGACGAAATCTCTGGACATCACTCCGATATAGTGATAGAGTAAACTTTATGGTTGACAGGCAAGTTCGCAACAAAAGGTCAATTATTGTTGGTGCCGGCGTGGCTGGCAAAGAGTTAGTTGATCAGTTAAAAGGATATCACTCCTTAGGTTATAAAATTACCGGTTTTATTGATGACAATGAAACTAAACAGGGAAAGAAGATTAAAGGGATTCCGGTAATTGGAAAAACCAGTCAACTGGAGAACTTAATCTCTCAACATGAAGTAGGAAACGTTTTTATCGCCATCCCCTCTGCCCAAGGTAGTTTAATCCGCTCTATTGTTAACAGCTGCCAAAAGGCTAAAGTGACTTTCCGTATTGTGCCGCGGACTTTAGAAATTGTCAGGGGAAAAGTGCATCTTGAATCAGTCCGTTCAGTTTCCATAGAAGATGTTTTAGGTAGAGCTATTTTAAAGTCCGAGCAAACAGAGCTAAAAAAGATTTTTAAAGGTAAAAGAATTTTAGTCACCGGTGCTGCAGGCTCTATCGGTTCGGAATTATCTCGACAGTTAGCCCAATTTGAGCCAGAGATCTTGGTGATGTTTGACTGGTGGGAAAATGGGTTGTTTGAGCTGTCTCAGGAACTTTCAGACCATCAAAACCGGGTTAAGCAAAAGATGGTAGTGGGAAACATTCAAGATAGAGCTAAGGTAGAGTGGGTTTTTGACAAATTTACTCCTCAGGTTATCTTTCATGCAGCTGCTTTCAAACATGTTCCTTTGATGGAAGAGCATCCGGAGGAAGCTGTCAAAGATAATATTTATGGGACTAAAATTTTGGCAGAAATTGCTGGTGAAAAAAAGGCAGAGAAATTTATTTTTATCTCTACTGATAAGGCTGTTAATCCCACCTCTGTTATGGGAGCTACAAAAGCTTTTGCTGAACTTTTGATTCGTTATTTTAATAAAGTTTATTCAACTAAATACAGTAGTGTCCGTTTTGGCAATGTCATGGGGAGTAATGGCAGTGTAGTACCTCTTTTTCAAAAACAGATTGCCCGCGGCGGACCGGTGACAGTCACTCACCCGGAAATGGTGCGTTTTTTCATGAGCATTCCTGAGGCTGTACAGTTGATTCTTCAGGCTGCTAAGATGGGGAAGGGGGGAGAGATCTTTGTTTTAGATATGGGAGAGCCGGTGAAAATCATGGATCTGGCTAAAACGATGATTAGACTGGCTGGGTTTGAGCCGGAAAAAGAAATTCCCATCAAGATTATTGGTACACGTCCGGGAGAGAAAATTTTCGAGGAGGTTTTAGCCAAAGAAGAGGAGATCAAAAAGACATCTAACAACTTGATCTTTGTTACTAAAAATGTTTTAAAGATTGATGATAAGGCTTTGCTGGCTACTTTAGGACGTCTTATTGTTTTATCACAGACCCAAGACCGCTGCGGTATTATTCAAGAGTTAACTAAGATCTTACCAACTTATGGTAAAATTCCCGCCAGTCACTTAAGAAATGACCCGGGTAAACCGCTTCTAACTAAAATACCAGACCCAGACGTTTTCCAACAAATTTAGATGAAAAGAACAATCGCTTTTGCCAAACCTTTTATAGACAAAAAGGAAATTACCGCAGTTACCAAAATACTGCGAAGCGGATGGCTGACCATGGGGGAAGAGACAATAGCTTTTGAAAAAGAGTTTGCCGAGTATGTGGGAGCAAAATGGGCTGTGGCAGTCAACAGTTGTACCAGTGCCTTATTTCTATCTTTAAAGGCTTTAGGTGTAGGACGAGGTGATGAAGTGATAGTTCCTTCTTTTACTTTTGCTGCTACTGCCAATGTCATAGTCCATAATGGAGCCACCCCTATCTTTGTGGATATTAAAGCCGATGATTTTACTATTGATCTAAAGTCGGTAGAGAAAAAATTAAGCAAAAAAACTAAAGCGGTGATTCCTATTCACTATGCCGGTAACTTAGCCCAAACTGATTTTCAGACTAAAGTTCTAGAAGATAGCGCTCACCGGATTGCCCCAAAACACAGATCAGAAAATTTAGTTTGTTATTCTTTTTATGCTACCAAAAATCTAACTACCGCTGAAGGAGGAATGATTACTACTGATGATGAGGAGATGGCTAAATGGCTGGTTAAAGCCAGGCTGCATGGTTTATCACATGATGCTTGGAAACGTTATGCTCCTGGTGGTAATTGGCGCTATGAAGTGGAATTTTGCGGTTATAAATTTAATACCATTGATCTTTTGGCAGCCATGGGGCGGGTACAACTGCAAAAATTAGAGGGAATGGAGGAAAAAAGAAAACAGATTATTTCCCGTTATAATCAATTATTGGGTTTAAAAAATCAAGGGACTCACTTGTACCCTATTTTAGTGGAACAGCGGGATAAATTTATGGCATATATTAAAGCCCAAGGGATCTCTTGTTCTTTCCATTTCTTACCGTTACATAAATCCCCAGCTTTTGTAGAGTATAAAACACCCTCCTTGCCGGTAACGGAGTATGTTGGCAACAGGGTAGTGACCCTGCCTCTTTACCCGGGGCTTTCTTTAAAAGAAGTGGAAACAGTTTGTCAAAAAGTTAAAAAGTTTGGGCAATTTAATGAAGGCCAATTCGGGTTAACTGTTCTTACTTAGGATAAAGTTTTTTGCTGGTTTTATTATCAATAACGGTTATAGCTTCTACAGCACAACTTTCGGCTGCAGAGATAATTTTGTCTTTGTTGTCATGAGGTTCCTCTTTGACTTGAGTCTTTAAGTTTTTATCAAACTCAAAAGTTTTGGGGGCAAAAACTTCACAGGTGCCGCAAGAGATACAAGCATCTTGATCAATTTTAATGTTTACCTCCAAAGATTCAAATTTTTTTATCTTGGTCATGGTTTTGTTGTAATGATAACATATGTAAAATTAAAATTTAATTAGTCTGTAACTGATTAATCTTTTAATTAAAAAGGGGATTTGTTGTAATTTGATGGATTTGACTAGTCTAAATAAGTAGACTGGTCTTAGATAAAATTCCCTGATGGCCTGGGTTTGAGCCTCCATTAACTGTTTTTTGGTTAAACCTTTAGGTAACCATTCTGGTTCCTTGTAACTGTTTTTTCTCCAATTGGGCTTGAATTGACCTTTTAGCTGATCCCAAAGTTGAGATCCAGGCAGAACATCTAAAATCATAAAGTGAGCTCTGGTTAATTTAGAGTTTTTGGCAAATTGGATACTTTCCTTAATGGTCTTTTTGGTTTCTCCAGGTAGTCCAAAGATAAAAAATCCCTGACACTCTATACCTACTTTAGTTGCCATCTCTATGGATTTTTTAATGACCTCAATTGACTCCATTTTTTTGATGTTCTTTAATATCTTAGGATTGGCTGATTCAATGCCAAAAGCAAAAAAATAACAACCGCTTTGTTTCATTAACCTTATTAGTGGTTCATCTACCCGGTCAGCTCTGATACCGTTGGGACAAGACCAATTGACCTTCAGGTTATTTTTAATAATCAACTGACAGATTTTTTCAATATGCTCTCTTTTTAAGGTTAAATTATCATCTTCAAAATGGATTTCTCTAACACCAAAATTTTTTACCAGGTATTTTATCTCTTTAATAACATTCTCTGGTGACCGGAACCTGGTGCGGATATCATAAAAGCGGCGGGAAGCACAAAATGTGCATTGATAGGGACAACCCCGGGTAGTCATAATAACTCCGATTGGATAGTTTTTAACTACTGCTCCGTGGGGGGCTTTAGGATAAGTTCGGGGATCAAGCTGCCTCCAATCCGGGAAAGGTAGATTATCTAAATTAGTAATTATTTCGGCTTTCCCAGTAACGCCACCCGGTTTAAGGTTTTTTAAGGAATAAACTCCGGGAATGTTTCTATTGACAAATTTATTTTTGGCCAGTTTGACTAAAGCAATTTCTCCTTCCCCGCAAACTACATAATCGGCTTTAGAATCGACTAATGTTTCATATGGTAAAAAAGTCGGGTGAACCCCACCGATAATTACTTTTAGATTTTGTTGCTTTAAGGCCTGTGATAAATTGACCACTTCCTCATAAAAGGAAGTTAAACAGGTAATCCCTACAGCATCAGGTTTGGCTTGATTAATAGTTTTTAACAGCTGATCCAAACTAAGATTATCTTTTACACCATCGATAATTTTCACTTTAATGCCATTTTTTTTCAGGGAAGATGCTAAGTAGCCGATACCTAAAGGGGGAGTAATAATATGGCTTTCGTAATTAGGTCTAACCAATACTATCTTCATGCTTTTGCCAATAATAACCCAAGCATGTATACTTGACAATAGAGAACATATAGATTAATGTCAATATATAATGAAATTAAAATCTTCTTGTCTTGGTTGCTTTGCCGCCTTTTCCTGTGGAACCAGAATGGAGATAATAAATCTTCTACAAGAAAAAGGGAAGATAAGTGTTTTGGAAATTACCAAATCTTTTCATGTTACCCAACCAACGATTACCCACCATCTTAAATATTTAAAAAATGTTCATATTTTAAGTTCTAAAAAAGAGGGACGTCATGTTTATTACTTTCTTCATCCTAAGTGTAACGAGAATATTTGTCACATTTTTTCATGAAAAAATTAATCTACTTAGATAATGCTGCTACTACTCCGGTAGAAAGCCGGGTTTTTGCTGCCATGAAGCCTTATTTTTCTTTAAAATATGGTAACCCCTCGGAATTTCATCTTTTGGGACAAGAGGCCCGAAAAGCAGTTGAGGAGTCAAGAAGGAAGATAGCCAGTTTTTTAGGAGCCAAGGCAGAAGAGATTGTTTTTACCAGTTGTGCCAGCGAATCAATCAATTTTTCTCATAAAGGTTTAATTGAGGCTTTAAGACACTTTGCGCCAAAATCTTTTACACCACACATTATTACTTCTGCTATAGAACATAAAGCAGTGCTGGAAACTTGTCAGCATTTAGAAAATTCAGGTTTAGCTAAGGTGACCTATTTGCCGGTAGATCAATATGGTCTGGTTAAAGTGACAGATCTAGAGAAAGCCATACAACCTAATACCATTTTAGTCTCTATTATGTATGTTAATAATGAAGTGGGTACTATCCAACCTATAGCGGAGATCGGCCAGCTTTTGAAAAAAGTTAATGAACAAAAAACAAAAAACCACCAACCACGAACTTATTTTCATACCGATGCTACCCAAGCTATTCAATATTTAGATTGTCAGGTAGAAAAATTAGGAGTGGATATGCTCTCTTTGACCGGGCATAAGTTCTATGCTCCCAAAGGAATAGGAGCTTTATATATTAAAAAAGGTACTCCAATAAGAAAACAACAAGATGGAGGAGGGCAGGAGATGAAACTCCGGTCGGGGACAGAAAATGTTCCCTATATTGTAGGCTTAGGTGAAGCCATTGAGTTAATCTCCGAGGTCAAAGATGGCCAACATCAAAAACTAACTGAGCTTCGTGAAAGATTGATTACCAATATCTTAAAAATACCGGAAGTTTATCTAACTGGTCATCCTCAAAAGAGGGTACCCCACATTGCTTCCTTTGTTATCAAAGGGGCTGAAGGGGAGTCCCTAATTTTACTGCTTTCAGATAAAAAAGTTATTGCCTCCTCAGGTTCAGCTTGTACCAGCCAGGTATTGCAACCATCTCATGTTTTAACAGCGATGGGGGTGGCAGCAGAGGTCTCCCACGGTTCAGTGCGTTTTTCTCTGGGAAAAAATACTACGATTGAGGAAATTGATTATGTCAGCCAAATTTTACCTAAAATTATTTCAAGACTGAGGGAGATGGCCCCGCAAATTTAAACGATGGACGAGTTATTTAACAATCTCTATTCTAAAAAGGTGATGGAACATTTCCGCAACCCTAAAAATATGGGGGTAATAAGAAATCCGGATGGTGTGGCGACGGTAGGCAACCCCCGCTGTGGAGATCTGATGAAATTTTATATTAAAGTTGGTAAAAACAAGCAAGGGGGAGAGTATTTTAAAGAGGTTAAGTTTCAAACTTTGGGTTGTGGAGCAGCTATTGCTACCTCCAGTATGGTAACAACCTTAGTCAAAGGAAAGCCTTTAATTGAAGCAGAGAATGTTACTAAACAAGTCATAGCTGAAGCTTTAGATGGATTACCAGCGGTTAAGATGCACTGTTCTGTCTTAGCTGATGAAGGTATCAGAAAAGCCGTTAAAAACTATTACTCAAAACAACCTTCCCAAAAATAATCTAACCCTCGTTTTAGTTTCCTTACTTTCCTGTTATGATTGATAACTGAAATGAAATCTTTGGGTAATGCCTTGAGGAAAAATTATCTTCTGGTGTTAATAATTATTCTGGCCTCTTTGCTGCGTTTTATTGGCACTATCCCTGGTTACCCGCCGATCCATACTGATGAAGGAATTAGTCATTCTCAAGGAATTGCCATGATTTTGGAAAAAACTTTGGATCCTAAATATGGCTATGGAGTGCCTTACAACTATCCTATCATGGTGCCCTTAATTAACGCTTTCTTTTATCTGTTTATTTTTATACCCCTTTATGTCTTAGGTTATTTATTATTACATATTGGAGAGATAGGAAGTCTTTTATCGGTTGTTTCTTCTGGTCAGGCAGGAGGCATCTTTGAACACAATATATTGGGTCCAAATAAAATTAATGTGGTTTTTTGGGGGAGGATAGTGACAGCATTTTTTGGAATAGGAGTAGTTTTTTTAGTTTACTTTTTAGGTAAAAAGTTGTTTATTTCGAAAGGTTTGGGCCTGTTGGCAGCTTTTTTTACCGCCATCAATTACCGCCAAGTTTTAAATAGTCATTTCGGATTACCGGATATTTACAACGCTTTTTTTTTGCTGCTAGCCCTATATTTTGTTGTTTGGCTCTGGGAAAAACAGACTTGGCCAAAACTTATCTTGGCAGGTTTTACTTCAGCGGTCTTTTTTTCTACCAAGTTTCAGTTTTTTGCTTTGCCTCCTTTAGCAGTGGTGCTAATTTACCTGGCATTAGAAAAAAGGGGTTGGAAAAAGCGGACATTATTTTTTATCAATAAGAAAATTTTTCTAATGTTGGGGATTTTGGTTTCTACCGCCTTAATTTTAAATATATTTCATATATTTCATTGGCAGCAAACTTTAGAGCAAGTAGGGTACTCAGCTTTGAAATACCGTTATGGTAAATCGTCGCTTGATTTTTATGCCCTATTATACCTTTACCATATTGGTATCGGGCCGGCACTATCTTTTATGGTAATGGCAGGAATTGTTTTAGGACTAATTTTTCGGTTTAAGCAGATGCTACTTTTGTTATCGGTTATAGTCCCCTTTCTTTGGATGTTCGTTTATTATACCGGAGGAGGTTTTTATACCCGCAACTTTGTGACTATTATCCCGCTGCTGTTAATTACTTCAGCTTTTGGTTTTTGGTGGCTGATGAAGTACTTAAAGAAGAAATTTAATCCTTTAATGATTTTGACAACTTTTTCCCTTCTGGCACTGATTGTCTATCAATCATTGAATCAGTCTGTGGTAGTAGCCTGGGAATATTCTCAGGACTGGAATTACAAAATTATCCAATCAAAGTTAGGTACTCTTTTGTCGGTAAACTCTATTGTTTTCACTGACCCGACGATGGTTTTGCCTCAGAAGAAGATTAATATTATCAAAGCTGAGTCGGTAAAAGATTATCTCTTAAAAGAAATGCAGGATAAGGGAATAGAATGGGTGGTTTTAAACACGGAGTGGTTGAACATCCATTTTTTATGGTGGATGAGTCAAGACTGGACAACTTCTAGGAAACTTGGCTGGAAGCCAGATAGATTATTTTTTAATACTCCTCTATCAAAGATGATTTGGGAACTGAAAAGTTATGTGGTTTTTGAGGCTTTAAATCCAGCCTCAGCTCCGGATAACAATTATTTAGTGATTAAAATTCCTCCTAAGCATAAATTTGTGGGGGGTAAATTAGTTTATGAAGAAGATTTTTCCTCTGAAGATAAATGGAAGGTCACGAGTGATGGTTTTGGAGCGGTGGACAATTTCTCATGGGATAAGGATTTAGGCTATAGTAAAAATGGTTCTTTAAAAATCTCTCAAAGTAGTGGGCCTATATACAGCCAACGTTTTATCTCCCCCAAGATTGCAGTAGTCGAAGGGTATTTCTATAAAATTAATGCTTTAATGCGTTCATCTACTAAGCTAAATTTTGCTGATAGAGATGCCTTCTTAGGTGCTGACTTTCTATCGGAAAAAGAGGAAATTATTAAGACCTCTTTATCAGCCAGGATAGGGGAATCAGAGGATTGGCTGAATAGGGAAGTTGTCACTCAGGCGCCGGAAGGAGCAAAATACTTACAGCTTTATTTTCAAACCGGAGCTTTTACTTCCATCTTTTGGTTGGATGATATCAAAGTCTGGCAATCGGACAATACATCCCCACAGGACAAGAAAACGGCTTCTCCTTATATCAAATCAAAATTTAATCCTAAAGAGCATCTTTTTTTAAACAGTAATGGAGGAATGTAGATAATTTGGTATTAGATATAATATGTAGCATATAAATTAAAATGAGCGGTTCAGATGGATTTAACTATGATTTAAATGAAGCCCGGCTTCATGGAAATATCTTTGAGCGGATCTTTCATAACCGGAGATTGAACTTTTGGCTTGAGGTTGTGGATTATTCCGGTAAACGGGTGTTGGATATAGGTTGTAACAGCGGGATTATCCTGATTCCTTTAAAGGAGCGCGGGGTGGATGTGGTAGGGATTGATATCTCCAAAACCGATATTGATAAAGCCAAGGAAAACCTCCGCCAGAGGAAGTTGCCTCAAGGTTGTGTGCAAGTGGGGGATGCTAAAAAGCTGCCTTTTAAAAGCAACTCTTTTGATATTGTGCTGTTATCTGATATCTTGGAACATGTCAGTGATCCTGAGATTGTAGCTCAAGAATCAATTAGGGTAGCCAAAAAGCGGGGACTAGTTTTAGCTACAGTGCCCAATGAATTGCATCCTGTTGTGCGATTCTCCTGGGTGAGGAAACTTTTAACCGGACGTCATAATGTTGATGAACATCTGGATATTCCCTTCAGCAAACAGAAATTAACTAAGCTTTTTCTCCAAACCACTGCTGTGAAGCTACAGTTTATCGGTTTTGGGAGTGAGATATTGGGTATTTTTAAAAAGCGATGAAGTATCTTCTTAAAAGAGTTAAAAAAAATATCCGCAGCCTCAAAAAAGACCGCCTGCAATTGTTACTTTTAGCTGTTTTGACCACTGGCATACTGCTTCGGGTATTAGGTGTTTACCCCGGGTATAGTCCTTATCATCCTGATGAAGGTAAAGCTGGTTATTCCTCAGCTTGGTATATGTTTATAAACCGTACATTGGATCTGCCTCATTACCACTATCCAGCCTTAATTCCGACAGTAGAGTTGATTTTTCTAATTTTAATATTTGTTCCCCTATTGTGGATTAAGTTATTGTTGTCTAACCCCGATGTGGTGTTGTCCAACTTAGATAAATTACCTCAAGTTTTTGAAAACTATATTTTAAACCGAAGTGATGTGACAATCATGTATTTCAGCCGCTACCTGACGTCTGTGATAGGTATTTTGACCATGGTTTTAACTTATCTGATTGGTAAAAAGCTATTTAACTCCCGTTTAGTTGCCCTTTTATCTGTATCTATCCTGGCTGTTAATCTGCGGGCGGTGAGTAGCAGCCAAGTTGATTTACCAGATGCTTATAGCAGTTTCTTTTTGTTGTTGGCTTTCTTTATTGTTTCTATACTGAAGGATCGTCCCACTTTAAAGTTATATATACTAAGCGGTTTGGGTGTTGGGCTGGCCATATCGTCCAAATTACAATTTTTTAGTCTCTTACCTTTGGCCTTGATCCATTTGTATCATACTGTCAGGGCAAGAGGTTGGCGGGGAAAAATTACTACTTTTCTATCCCAGAAAGTTATTTTTTGTGTTTTGTCTTTAGTTTTGACAGTGGTATTGGTCAATATCGGGCCGCTGACCCATTGGCAGAAGTTTACGGAAACTATCACCCGGGTGTCCCATCTTTACGGCTTTGGTTTTAATAAATTTAGTTTGACCGGTCTATCTTTTTTTTACCAAATAGTTTTAACCCCTGCTGTGGCGGGGATAGTTTTATTGGGAATAGTAGTGGGGTTGTTAAAGTATCGGTTCTCCACCTTTTTGGTCTTAAGTATGATCATTGTTTATTTGTACTACTTTTTATATTTAACCCGCGGTTGGTTTTACCCGCGTAACTTTGTCAGTATTATTCCCTTTTTTGCTTTGATGGGTGGAGTAGGATTGGCGAGTGGATGGTATTTTTTAAAAAAATATCTTAAAAATTCCTACCTGGCAATGCTATTTTTTGTACTGGTTGTTGTGAGCATACTTTTCCAGTCAACTAAAAACTCGGTTATTCATACTTTATCTTATATGAAACCTTGGAATATCACTTCGATGCGTCAGTGTTTAAGCCAGAATATTTTAGAAGGTAAAACTGTGGCAGCTCATCCGACCGATAAATATATTTTATTTGCCTTGCCTTCTATAGATGTTAATAAGAAATTAAACTTTATTCCTATTAATATTGAGTCAAGTTATAGCCTGGCTGAATTACAAGAGGAGAAAGCTGACTATGTATTAGTAGGATTAGATGTGGTAGGTGATCAAAATTCAGTCTGGTGGATGACTAAAGCTGGTTTTTGGCAGAAACCAAAAGAAATTTCTAACAACGTCTTTGTTAGTTTAGCAGCTAAAGAGTTGTTTGCTTCTGCTGTTTGTTCTCAAGTGAAGCCCTGGCAGGCGGTGGAGAACAACTATTTTTTTGCTACTGTGCCTTCCAAAGTTAATCTGGAGTGGGAAGAGATTAGTCAGGAAGGATTTGATAAGAGAATGGGCAGCTTTAAAAAAGTTGATGGTTTTGGGGGTCAGGGAGATAATTTAGTCTGGGATGAGAAAGAGGGAAGGGAAAAAAATGGGTCAGTGGAGATTAAAGCTATTATTCCCACCTTTCCGGTAGTCATGTGGGTCTCACCTGTTTTTACTGTCAAAGCTGGTGAGGTTTATAAGGCAGAGGGTTGGGTCAAAGGGATAACTAGTTTAGAACAAAAAAGGCGGGATGGGTTTTTAAGGTTGGATTTTTATCAAAATAAGCCTACAGTTTGGGATGAGGGTACTGAGAGTTTAAGCACCAATTTATCTCCCCGTTATTTTGGGCCTAAGGAGTGGCAGAAACTGGAGGTTGTAGGGAGAGCTCCGGCCAATGCTCAGTTGGCTACAGTTAGTTTTCAGGTATCTAATTTTTCCACAAGTGATTTTTGGTTAGATGATCTGGTGATTTACCAAAGTAAAACTGAAGTTACTCTAACAACTAATCCCCAAGACAGCCAAAAGTTAAAAGTTGACCCCGACGTCTTTGTCCCCAACTTAGGCTCAGGATATTAAATGATTATGACAATATTTACACTGTTTTAGGTTGGTGATATTATGGTGGTGCTTTGAAGGGTTTTAGGGAGTGATAATTTGATGAGAAACTCTACTAATAAGAAGGCAAAAGTTATAGTTGTTATGCCGGCATATAACGCTGAGAAAACCTTAAAAAAAACCTACGATGATATCCCTAAAGGTGTGGCCCAAGAAGTGATTTTAGTTGATGATGGCAGCCATGATAAAACTATCTCTGTGGCTAAAAAGTTGGGACTGACCACTTTTGTCCATCCCCAAAATAGAGGTTATGGCGGTAACCAAAAAACCTGTTATACCACAGCTTTAAGCAATGGTGCTGATATTGTGGTAATGATTCATCCCGATTATCAATATGATAGTACTTTAACTGGAGAGATGGTCAAACCGATTATCGATAGCCGTTTCGATGTTATGCTGGGTTCTAGAATCAGAACCCGCCAGGAAGCTTTATCTGGGGGTATGCCCCTTTATAAATATATTTCCAACCGATTTTTAACCATTGTGGAAAATATTATTTTAGGCCAGAATTTATCAGAATATCACACGGGATTTAGAGCCTTTCATAAAAGAGTTTTACAAAATGTCCCTTTTCATAAATTCTCTGATGATTTTGTCTTTGATCAGGAAATTTTAGTTTCAGTCATTAAATCTGGCTACCGCATTGGAGAAATCCCTGTCCCAGTGAGGTATTTTCCCGAAGCTTCGTCAATCAATTTCCGCCGTTCAGTGCAATATGGCCTGGGAACGCTGTCAGCTCTAGTAAAATACCTTTTATCCGGTTGGAGTCTTTACCGCTTTAAAATTTTTGCTGTCAAGATGGCCTCGTAAAACATGAAACTTTGGGCTATTTTAGTAGTTATCTTCATTATTTTTATTGCTTACGGCCAAACTTTGGGGATGTATTTTTGGCAGGATGATTCAGCTTTAATCTTTAAGCTGCAAAATCCGCAAGGTCCAGCTGGAAGTTATGGAGAGGGAATTATCGGTCAGGGCCCATATAAATATTTGGTTACCCCCTTTGTCCCATTTTTTCCCATCTTTGGTTTAAACCCAACTGGTTATTTTTTAGTTGGACTGATTGCTTATTACCTTTCTGCCGCCTCTTTTTATCTTTTTGCCACTCAGCTTTTCCAAAGTAAAAAAGCCGGTTTTGTATCAACCTTGGTTTATGCTGCTGGCTATATCGGTTCAGACACTATGCTTCGTATCAGTAACTCTTGGCAAACCAACTTTGGCCTAATTTTTGCCTTACTCTCGTTTTGGGCCTTAGTGAAATTTTTAAGAAGTCCTCCCAAGTTTTGGTATTATTTTCTAAGCTTACTGCTTTTTTATGGGGCAGTAGAGTTTGTCTTTATCCGCTCCCACAGTCTGATTATTCCCATCTTAGTACTAGATTTGCTTCTGACTGTTAAATTTTGGCAGTTTAGACAAATACCCTGGTTAATTTTACGGCAAATTCCTTTTTGGTTTCTTTTTTATAACCGTTATTTAAGTGAGACGGTAGGGAGCTCTGGTTTGGGCTTGGTAATAAACAATCTACTTCAAGGTAAAGTCGAAGTTTTGGCCAGTTTTTTTGCCACTTTAGGTAATGCTTTGATACCAAATGTCTGGCAGTTAAAATATGTTTTGGCCCACCTTCCCAAAGAACAGCTTTTACTGCTGCTGATATTTATAGTTTTGTCTTGGTTATTGTTAAGATTTTTTTCAGCAGGATTCAAAATCAAGATGGCTTCGGTAGTTTTTTTTAGTGGGTTATATTTTTTAAATAAATTATTTATCAGTAAAAATTTATTTTGGTATAGATCAGAAAGTGATTTTATCTCCGGAGCTTTGGGGTTGTACTTGCCAATATTAATAATTGCTTTAGCTATAACGTTGTGGAAAACTCACAAAGATTTAGCCTTGGCTTTGCTTTTTGGTTTGGCGATGCTCGCTTCACAAGTTTTTGGCTATTTCATCCAGTATCAGGAGTCAATCTTCAGTACAACTCACCGTTATTTAACTTACAGCTTTGTCGGTTACAGTATCATTGCTGGAGGTATAAGCTTTGTTTTATTTGAAAAAATTTTAAAATCTCCTTTCCTGGGAAGAAAAAAGGGCTCACTCTTCCTCGGGAGTAAATATGCTCACCTTTGGGCTGCCTTACCGCTAATTTTATTATTAGGAAATAATCTTTATCTAGAGGTAAATCGTCAAAGACAGGTTGTTGCGGATATCAGTCAACCGACCCGGAAATTTTATCAGGATTTGAAGAAATTTGTTCCCCGTATTGAAAAGGGAGCAGTTTTTTATTTTGATATTAAAGATGATAATTTTTATAAATTTCAGTTTAGGAACTTTTTTTCCGTTGGTTCTATGCCTGAATCAACTGCCCTAGCTATTTACTACGGTGTTGACCGCTACGACTTGTCCCTAATTGATAACTTTGATGAACTTTTATCTAAACTGGCAGATAAGGAAATAAAAGTGGATAGCCTTTACAGTTTTTATTATGGGGAGCAGGGGTTAATTAATACCACTGAGGCGATGAGGAATTTAGTCAAAGATGGTTCAAAGGCAGAGATTTTATCGCTTCAACCTGGGGCTGCCTCCGGTATTCCTTTAGTTGGTGAAATTAAAACCCATCCTTTAACACCTATGTTGTTAATTTTACAGACGAAAGTAATTCCTCGGACTGATCAGATTGTTTTTCCCTATTCTCAAAGTGGGCAAAAAAGCAGTTTATATCTTTCTGCCCAAAAGCAACAGGTGGTTGATTATTTACTTTCCCGACAGGAGTATTATAAAGCGGTCAAGGCAACCAGTTTGTCGCAGTGGAAGTATCAAGAAATATACAATATCGTCGATGACGATCCAGTGACTAGTTGGCGTGGTCATAGAATTTACTGGCATGAAAAAAGACATGAGCAAGTAATCATTGATCTAGGAGCAGTGAAGAAAATTAGTAAAGTTGTCTGGACTAATTGGAATCATACTCTCACCCCCATCTCTTATGCTATTGATGTTTCTTCCGATAAGGAAAGTTGGATAGAGGTCAAAAGGGTGGTTAACGGTCTCGAGAGACAGGATGGAGAGGTGGTGGTGGAGGATTTTGATGAGGTAGTTGGACGATATGTCAGGATGGATATTACGGCCACACTTTCCAATGATGCCCCAAGTTTAAGTGAAGTTGAGGTTGTAGCTTCAGATTACGATAATATTGACCCGCAAAAAGCTCTATCTTTTATCAAAAGCCCTTTTGATTTTATTAGCACCCGGGATGAACTGAATTTATTGCTTTCTAAGATAGCTCCTTTGCTTGAGCTTAAGGTAAGCTGGAGTACAAATAAAGGCGGAGGGGAAAGGACAGTTTTAGTGGGTAGTTTTGATAATGTGAATACCTATCAACTGGTATTAAACCCAGGGGGGATAGTGATGAAGGATCTGACAATTAGTGCGGTCAATGCGCCAGTTAAATTAGAGGTGCAATCGGTTAAACTGGAAAACTTAAATTTGGAAGAGATAAAAAAGTGGGGACTGATTAAAAAATTTGTGGAGAATTAATGAAAATGAACAAGTTCTTTCCTTTGGAAATAAAATTGGTCTCTTTTATGTTGGCGGCTATTTTTTTTACAGTAGCTTTTTTAACACTTTTAGACTATAACATCTCCTGGGATGAGACAATTCATTTCCGCCGCGGTCAAGCCTACCTGCACTATTTTTTAACTGGAGATTTGGATTATCACCAACTTCCCAGTGTTAATTTACAAGGGACCCAGGGAGACCCTAGAAGGATTCCTCCTCCCCGTCGGAGTTTGTATCAAAATGACTATCATAACGGAAATTTTTTTTTAGAAAAAGACAGTGGACACCCGCCATTAAACGGAGAATTGGCAGCCTTGAGTAATTTTATATTTTTTCAGAAACTGGGAGTATTAGATGATATCTCGGCCCATCATCTTTTTAATATTCTGGCAGCAGCTTTATTGGTCTTGGTAGTGGTTTATTTTGCTATACAATATTTTGGCCTATTTGCCGGGTTGGTCTCCTTTTTATCCTTGGTAACATATCCGCTGTTTTGGGCTGAATCACACTTTAATATCAAAGATCCGCCACAGACAGCCTTTTTTGCTGCGGCTATTTGGGCTTTTATAAATTCTTTAAATAAAGGCAGTTTGTTTTGGCTGATATGGTTTTGGATTTTTTTGGGGCTAGCACTAAGTACAAAATTTAATATTCTTTTTTTACCGTTAATTTTAATACCCTATCTTTTGTTAAGGTATCACCATATTTTTTTAAAAAAGAAGTTTACTTTTAAAAAAATACCCCAAAGATATTTACTAGGACTTGTTTTAGGGCCTATAATTACCCTCGGAATTTTTATTGGCAGCTGGCCTTATCTTTGGTCAAATATAGTTCCCAACTTTTTAAGTGTCTTAAGGTACTATCAACAGATTGGTAGCGGTGTACGTTATCAACCAGACAGTTTTTTTATTGGTGGTTTCAACACTTATCCTTGGCAGTGGATTTTCTTTACTACTCCACCCTTAGTCCTAATTTTATTTTTACTTGGTTTAATTTCTGTCTGGATCCAGAGAGGAAGTAAAAAACTGATTGTCTGGTTGTGGCTTTTATGGTTTTTAGTGCCTATTTTAAGAGTCAGCCTGCCTCATTCTACCATTTATGGAGGGGTTCGCCAAATCATGGAGTTTTTACCAGCCATGGTTTTGATGGCTGGAGTTGGGGCTTGGCAAGTTATTGAGTGGTTAAAAGGTGCAAAATTAGATAAAAATATGGTTTTAGTTTTGCAGCTTTTTTTAATTGGATTATTTTTGTGGCCAATTCTGGTTCTTTTTAAAATGCATCCTTATGAGAATGTCTATTTTAACTCCTTTATTGGAGGGCTATCGGGAGCGGCAGATCGTAATTTTCCAGCCTTTGGCAACAGCTTTGGCAATGCTTACCTTGAGGGAATAAAGTGGCTTAACTCTCACACAGAACAGAGGGCTAAGGTGGCGCTTTTGCAGGGAACTTTAGCCAATGCTCCGCTGATATTTTTCCGGTCTGACATCCGCTATCTTCCCACTACCGATAATTTGGATGAACCAAAAACCTCTTTGGAACCGAAAGAAACTTATTTTAGCGGTATTAAAAGAGAGGGGGAGTATTTAATGGAACTGACTTTCAGTGATAGTGGTAAAGATTTTTATTACGTTTGGGAATATGTTAATAAGTTTTTAATACCGGTTTATGAAATAAAAGTTGATGGAGTAGCGATTGCTAAAATTTGGAAAAACGACTGGGATCATACTAAAAAGGAATATCAGTTAGCCCTACAACCTTATAATGGTTTACTAAAAACTATTGCAGAAAATAACTTTCTTTATATAACCCTAAATCAGGAGGTTTTATTGTCCCAACTTGAAGTCAGCTTTGATGAAGAAGAGAGCTGTTCCCCTCTAAAAACAGCCTATGTTGAAACTTCTTTAAATAAGAAGGATTGGCAGGTGGAGAAGGATATTATTCCTCAATATCAAATTAATAGAAAAATTAATCTGGAAAAAGATAAGATTAGTTACTACTTTGCGGGAAGATCTGCCAAACATATTAAATTAGCTTTCGATAACAGTAAATCATGTGTTTTTAATAATTATCGGGTGGCCATTACGGTACTTGGAAAATGATAAAGACTATTGTAAACAATATGCAAAAAAGGCCAACCCTGCCAGTTTTTTTAGTGTTACTGTCTGTTGTTATTCTAACTTATCCGAAGGTCCCTTTGATATTTTTTCAACAAGATGAATGGTACAGCTTTGGTACCAAAATACTGTTGGGATGGGATTTGATTTTTTACAGGTTTACCGAAGGAGATATCAACCATTTTGTACCTTTAGGCAATTTGATCAGTTTAATAACTTTTTATCTTTTTAAACTTAACTTTGTAGGATACAACTTAATTGGGTTAAGCATCCATTTACTAAACGGTTTTTTACTTTTTTTGTTGGGTAAGAAAATCTTTCGCAATGTCTTAACTGCTTTTTTATCCTCTATTCTCTTTTTAACTTTCTCTTCAGCCGGGGAATTAGTCATGTGGCCCTTAGTCAGTTTAAATACCTTATCTTTAACTTTAGGGTTGTTGGGCTGGTATTTGCTAATTGATGAGCGGTCTTTAAAGCGCCCACTAGTAACTGCATTTTTGGTAGCGCTGTTAATAACTTTGGCGGTGTTGATTATTGAGTACTCAGCAGGGTTATGGATATTTTTACCGGTGGTCTTTTTGGTTAACAGCTCAAAACTAAATTTTAAAAAAGTGGTGATCTTTTTGGGTCCATTGATTTTGTTTGGCCTGGGGTATTTATTTTTGCGGTTACCAAATTCCGGTGTCGCATCGGCTAATATGAGCTATCTCTTGACTAAAATCCTTAGTACCTCATTGGCTTATGTTGGACAGCTATTCATTAGTGAACCAATGATCAATCTACTACGTCTGTTTACTGATATACGTCCATTTTTACTAGCTGAAGATAAACTTTTTACAGTAAATATGGTCTTGGGAGGATTAATTATTTTGGGAGGATTAATTTTGGCTAAAAAAACGAAAGTTGTATTTAATCCTTTAGTATTATCTGTGGCCTTGATTCTCAGTAGCGCTATTCCATATCTTTTTATACCTGGATCGGCAGATCAGTTTTTGCTGTATCCGGAAAGGTATTTTTATTTTGGTTTAGCTGGCGCTGCTTTGTTTTTAGGATCTCTTTGGGGGATTAGTAAACATAGTCAGTATCGCCTTTTTAGAGGCTTGATGATAATAGTAGTTTCTCTCTACCTTTTGATTGGTGTAGGAGGTAATTGGCAGAAACAGGAGAGTTTATATCAAGAAGGAATTATCAGAAAAAATATCTTACAAACTATTAAAAATGATTATCCCCAACTTCCTCCCAGGACAATCTTTTACCTTACCAGCAATAAATCTTTTTATGGCTTACCGGAAGATATTAGGACATCACCTTTCCAATCAGGGTTAGGACAAACATTGCTGGTTTGGTATCATTCAACAGAAAACTTTCCCCAAGATTTTTTTCAAAACAGGTTTTTATGGGAAATAACTGATCAAGGTTATAAGCAGATTAGAGATAGAGGATTTGGGTATTTTTATGACTTTGATTTTTTGGCTCAAACCATCAAAGAACAGAAACTACCCTTAGAGTCTGTTTTGGCTTTCGAATATGATCATCAAAGTAATAATTTAACTAATACTAGTAAGCAGATCCGTCAAAGATTAGAAGGGTTTCTGGTAGACAAAGAAGAGATAGACCACTCTATATGGAGTGCTTCAGCGTCCAGTAATAAAGCAGATATAAAATTAGCCTTTGATGGTAAACAGACTACTTTTTGGGATTCAAAATTACCCATTGCCTCTCCCCAAGACATCATTATAGACTTAAAAAATACTCAGATACTTTCCTCTCTCCAAATTACTTCCCAATCGAGCAAAGATCAAAACCGTAATGGTTATCAAATTTTGTTATCAGAAGATAAACAAGATTGGCAGGAAGTTTTTTATGATAAGCTTTATCCTCCAAAGGATAGTGTGGTGAATATCTATTTTGTTCCCCAGAAAGCTCAATTTTTAAACATCCGGCAAATTGGGGATCATCAATATGCTACCTGGGTAATAAATGAAATTAAGGTCTACAGGGCTATCAAGAAAGATGAAAATGAAAGAATTTTTTACTAAAGTAAAAAAATTTAACTTTATTTATTATATTTTACTGGCGGTGGTGGTACTTTTTTCTTATCACCAGCTGCTGGGGATGTATTTCTGGCGTGATGATTATACTGGTCTTTATTTAGGTCAACTGGCTAATCTCTCAACTCATCCGGGGTTTGCCTATCCTTACCACCTTGCCTTACTACTAGAAAGATATGCTAGGCAGTTTTTTGGACTTAATGCCAGCTACTATTTCCTGACAGTAATTATTTTATATGTTATTGCTTCTTGGCTGCTATTTTATTTTCTGAAGCGATTAGTTAGTAACTTACTAATAGCTTTCTTTAGCACTCTGGTTTTTGCTGCCGGTTTTGTAGGACAGGATGCCATGAAAATGACCATGGGAGATGGCTTAGGGACAATTCTGGCCTTAGATATTTTACTGGCTGGTTTGGTAACTTTTTTAATCTATCTTCAAAATGGTAAAAAAGTCTGGTTGGTTAGTTCTTTAATAGCTTTTGCCTTGACCTTAGAAATTACCCCCCAAAGAACTGGTAGCTCACTCCTAATCTTTTTAGCCTTAGATTGGATTATCTCTTGGAAGAGAAAGAGCCAGGAGTTGATCATTAGAAATGTTCTTTTTTTATTAGTATTTTTAATACAATATTTCTTACACCCTTCGGTATTGTTACTGGGATATAAAGTTAACCCACCAACTCAATTTTGGGGATTACTGGTAAATCTTTCTCCTTTATATATCCTCAACTTTTTAGGAACTTTTTGGAATATGATTATTCCTACTCCCTTACAAGAACAATTTAATGCCAGCTTAGGAACATCAGGACAGAGTTTGACTCTGATTAAATTTTGGCTGACTGGTTTACCAACAATTTTTTTAGCGGTGACTTTGTTTATTTACCTGAAATTTCTCCGCCCGGCGATATATTCCGCTATAACATTGGGGAAAATAATTACCGCGGTGGTACTTTTTTCTCTCCTCTGGGCTATGGCCATACACCAAATCACTATTGATAAAGGTGATCTAGTGGCTATTTTTAACGGTGGA
This sequence comes from Candidatus Daviesbacteria bacterium GW2011_GWA1_41_61, assembly GCA_000997385.1. Taxonomy (GTDB): domain Bacteria; phylum Patescibacteriota; class Microgenomatia; order Daviesbacterales; family UBA10151; genus GWC1-40-9. Next base: position 151,364 of record LCBT01000001.1, on the reverse strand, counting down.
ATGTGGTTAATTTTTCTAATAGTCTGGATTGTTTTGGGAATACCTAAATCTAAGTTACTATCACTGTTTAGCTTATTGGCGATTTTTGGTATATTAGCTATTTTTTTTATAACTATCCCGGAGAGAGTCTTGGTAAGCTATAATCGTTACTTACTACTGCCATCGTTTACTGTAGCCTTGCTGCCAATCATTTTTATCACCAAGGAGTTTTACCAAAAGGAGTTAAGGAAAAGAAGACTGGCTCAAATTTTATTATTAGCAGTAGTAGGAATTTTAGTTTTACCACGTTTGATATTTGCTTACACAACTCAAAGGGAATTTAGACAAGACTATAGTCAACATGCTAAAAGGATGTATCAAAATTTACATTCCTTTATACCCAGGATTAATCAGCCAACAATAATTTATTTAGAAGGGGTAACTAAGCAGCTGCAATTTACTGTGGGAGATGCAGCTAGGGTAGGATATTTTGGCTCAGAAGTAGCATATGCGGTACACTATCAAACTCAGAAAGAAAATATCATCCTGCCACAGACTGCAGGAGAAATACCAGGATTATTGAAGAAAAATCCTAACTTGTCTTACCAAGATGTTTATACATTTATTTATGATAAAGATGGGTTGAGGGATACAAGTTCTATTACTAGGCAGTTATTAGCTGGTCCAAATCAACCAATTTCTGTTGCTATTGATAGTTGGAAAGAGGAGCTCTCTAGTAATGATTTAAAAGTTTTCCAGTTTACACCCACATCTTCGATCTGGACTCTGTTACCTTTAGAGGTAAAGATCCCCCTGAAGTTTTCGAGCCAAAGTAAAGAAAAAGAGATGGAAATGTCCTGGGAATATAATACCTCCGGGTTAATAACTGAAGATAAGTTTGTCAAAGTTAAACTTTTAACTGATAACCTGTGGCATGAATATAAATTTATCATCCCCGCTGGAGGAGAGTATTTACAGAAGGTATCTTTTAATTTTCCTACTGACACTTCAGTAGAAATTGGCACCACCCAGTTAGACTACCTTCTGGATAATTAGAAGTATCCTAGGAAGTTTTCATCTCTTTGGATGTTTGTGTTTGATAACCTTGGAATTTTGTAGAGGATGGCGGAGGGCTTCTTCGCGGATGATTTTGGTAATTTTTTGATTAATTTCGTTGAGATTATAAAAAATTCGGTAAACTAAATAAAAAAGCAGGATGATGGATAGATAAATCACTAAATCTACCCCCCGGCTGATTCCCACTGAATGAGCAGCTTTAATCAAAGTGTTTTGCTCAAAAATAAAAAATAATACCCCTGCCCAAAGCAGAAGCCAGGTAAAGGTAAAGTTTTTAGAGAGATTCCCTTTTTTGAAACTTAGGGCTGTTTTATAAATTATAAAAATGATAATGGTGGACAAAAGAAGTTGAGATATTGACATATGGTTAGTAAAGTTTTTTAGTTACTAGATCTACAAAAACTTTCAAGGCGTTTAGATTTTTTTCACCTTTCTGTTTTGAATAGTCGGTATATTTCACAGTCACCGGTATTTCGGTAAATCTTAATTGATTGATCTTGATTTTGTCCAGAATTTCTGAGGCATGGGCTAAACGGTTTTGAGTGATATTGATTTTATGTAAAGATTTGCTGTTAAGCGCCCGTAGACCATTATAAACATCGGTTAATTTTAAGCCGGAAAAGAGAAAGGTAAAGATGATGCCAAGCTTTAAAGTTAACAATCTGGTGGGGGGGATATTAATAGCTTGCCCTAAAAATCTGGATCCTAAGACAATATCAGCTTTATTTTGAAGAATTGGCTTTATCAGTCGAGGGATATCGCAAGCTAAAAACTGTCCGTCGGCATCGTAAGTTATAACAATATCAGCTTTGTTCCTTTTGGCGTATTCAAAACCGGTTTGCAGAGCTGCACCTTGTCCTAAATTAGCCAGGTGCCGCAGCAGTATTACTTTTGGTCCAGTAGCTTTTTTGAAGGTTTCATCTGATGAACCATCATCAACTACGACTATTTGATCAACATACTCTTTTAACTCCTCTAAAACTTCAGAAATTGTCTTTTCTTCATTATAGGCTGCAATTACAGCAAAAATTTTTTTCTTTTTCATTGATCAGATGGTATTGGTTTTGCCTTTTATTGTCAAGCTAAACTGAAATGATATAATTTCTTATCATGGTGGTTGGAATATTTTTGCTTTTACTGCTTCCCCGTTTATGGATAGTCTTGAACTCTTCTTACACCTTCTACTCTGATGATGCCATCTATGCTACCTTAGCCAAGTCTTGGACTGAATGGAACTTAAAAGGGTCCTTCCACCCTACCTGGCCTCCACTTTATCCGGCATTGTCGGCTATTTTCTCTCTCTTTCCCCTAAATTGGGAAACTGCTTCCCGTCTGGTGGCGTTACTGGCTGGGACAGCGATTATAGCCCCGATGTTTTTTCTTTTAAGAAAAACTATCTCTTTGGCGGGGGCTATCTCTTTTACTTTGGCTTTGTCTTTATTTACTCCTTTGTTGACAATATCTTTTATGGCTTTATCTGATTCTTTAGCTGTTTTGTTAATTATTGGTGGAATGGTAACGGTCTTTTTGGCTTTTCTTCATTCACCGAATTTTCCTAATAATAAATTATTACTTTTGGGATCCGTTCTTTTTGGGCTGGTTTATTTAACCAGAGCTGAAGGGATGATGTTTGTCTTTTTAACCTTTATTTATTTAACTTTTTATTTTCTTATCAAACGCCAGATTAAACTACTGATCATAACAGTATTTTCTTTTGTAGCGGTCTTTTTTTTAACAGTCAGTCCTTATATGATATCTACCAGAATGCAAATTGGAGAATGGTCCCTCTCCCCAAAATTTTCGGCCCAGATCCAACAAGGCCATGCTTTTGCCTTAAATCCCCGGGGTACTACTTGGGCTCAAGAGGTGACTTCCGCTAAAAACCCTGATTACCAGTCTCCATACTTTAAAAATGGTTCTGATTTTGCTATTAACCGTTTGTATTATTTTTTTCGCCAGTACTCTCCCAAACAAGAAAAATGGCAGCAAGTTTTCTTATTGATCTTTCCTCTTTGGGCTGTACCTTTAATGTTGATTGGTGCAGTTACCATCTTGAAGAAAACATACCGATGGTCTTTGCTGTATATGATCTTTATCATGGTCACGGCTATTCCCATCACTATTTTTTCTACCCCGGTGCAGGATATTCGTTATTTGGCTTGGACAATTCCGCTTTTTTTATATTTTTTTTATCTAGGTGTAGAGAAGTTAGTTTTCCTTTTTCTGTATTGGATGGAGAAGAAAACCTTGATTACTGCAGCGGTGACGCTTTTGGCAGTACTCCTTTTTCCGGGGACATCATTAGACAATCTAACTAATCCTCAAAAAGTGGCAGCTAACTTTAGTCAAACTCATAATAAAAAGGAATTGAAAATTGTCGGGGAGTGGATTAAGAGTAATTTTTTTGGTTCTAACCCTAAAGTGATGTTAAGACATGAAGGGGTGGAGTTTTATGCTGAAGGTGAAACGGTTTATCTGCCACAAATCTCCTTTGAACAACTTTTAGACTATGCTAAAAAATATCAGGTTGATTATTTGGTGGCCTGGGATGAGGAGCTTGCCTCTGATGAAAAGTTAGTCTTTTTATTAAATGATAAAATAAACCATCCTGGGCTACAAAAAGTTTTCTCACCAAATCTTCCCAATACCAAGATTGTTGTGTATACTCTTTTGGAGACAAATGATTGACTTAGAGAGTTTTCAAGGATTATTCGACGCGTGAAGCTTTAAATATTTAGTAAGGTTAACTTCCGGTAATAAGTTAACAGACTAAGTGTTAGACCTCTTGCATTATGAAGGGACTCAAATTATTATATAGGTCGATGAGAAAAACTATTCTAACCTTTTTGCTATCCATTTTCCTTTTTATCCCCCAACTTACCTTGGCTGATGTTAATTCAGAAAGTACCCCTTCCGTCAAAGTTAAGGTAGAGAAAATGTCTAATATCATTGACAGATTTAAAGAAAAAATAACCCTGTTTTTTAAATTTAACAGTGATGAAAAATTGGATTATCAACAACAACTGGTAGAACAAAGGTTGGGAGAGTTAGATTATGTCATTAGAACCGGGCAAGGGGATTTTATTGAAGAGGTTTCTTCACGCTATGCCGCTTATGTAGGTAGATTATCAGAGTCTCTTCTTTCCAGCAATAATAATGTTAAAAAAGAACAAGTCTTAGAAATGTTTAAAACTCACCCCAAAATTTTAGCAAAAATGCGTGATAATTTTCCGGCTAATTCCGGTTTCTGGCTGCTTCTGCAGCATGATATTAATACTGTCCAAATTTACTCTGATAAAATTCAAAACTCCAAATGACATTATCTGGCAAAGTGTTTGTAGGCTTAATTTTAGGTGGAGTAAGTTGGTTGCTGTTTATCTTTTATATCTCTCCCAGACAGGCTTGGATTGATGGCTTAATTGAAGCCTATTTTATGTCCTCTGGTTTGGTAATTTACAAAGATTTTGTGACTCAGTATTTCCCAATCCTTTATCTTTCCATGTTACCCTTTCATGATATTTTTGGCTTTACCTTAAAACCAACCATTGCCTTAGCTCTTGTAAGCTCAATCACTGCTTTTTTACTACTATCCTTTATTAGCTATAAACTTCTTAAAGGATGGTTTAGGTTAATACCTTTGTTATTTTTCCTTTTTTGGGATCCGGTTTTATCTGAAAACCATTTTGGCACTACCAGTTTTCAAAATATTCTCCTCCTGTCTGCTTTTGCTCTATGGTGGGTTTGGTATCAGAGGCCAAAGATGATTCCAGCTTTTCTAATAGGCCTTTTGTTGGGTATTGCTTCGATGAGCGGTCATATAGTTTTGATTAATTCAACAGTTGTTTTTCTTTCCATGATATTTAGAAGTTGGCAGATTAAGAAGATAAAATCTATTATCTATTTTGGTTTGGGTTTTTTAATTCCTGTGGCTTTTGTCTTTGTCTATCTTTTAACCCATAATGTTTTAGGGGACTTTTACAACTGGACAATTAAGTACTATTTGTCAGATAGCGGTTATCCTTTTGCTATGGGTAGGGGAGTAGAAAACGTTGTGATCTTTTTAACCATTTTTTCTCCTTTGCTTTTAGTTGGGGCAATAATTTGGTTTAAAGTTAAAAAAGTGAAGCAGAGCTTCTTTGCTTTGCAAAAAAAAGGCCTGACACTTTCCTTGACTCAATCAATCTTTTGGTGGCTGATCTTGTTATCTTTCCCTCTTCCTTTCTGGTTTGCCATCTTTCACCCCAACCGTTTTCTAACCCCGGAAGGGATTTATGCTTTAACTGCCGGTTTAGCACTGCAGATGCTTTTTAAAATTAAAAAGAATCAGCTAACTAAAGTTTTGATCATTTGTCTAATAATGCTTTTTGCTTTCAGTTTTTATATCGTTTTACCCAAGTACCAACGTAATTTTTCTTATCCCCGTCCTTATCTAAATTTAACCAGAATTTATCCGGAAGATCCGTTATTTGATATTATTTCCTGGATTAAACAAAATACTACCAAAGAAGATAAACTGTTTGCCACAGTTGATAGTTTAATTTATCTGGAAACTAATAGGCTTCCAGCCAATCCCAGGGCTTCAACTAACCTGCCGGTTTTTTACCGCCCACTGGAAAGACTGGTGGAAGAATTAAAACAAAATCCCCCAGATTTTTGGGTCATTGATGAAAGACAGTGGAAAAGATTTGCTGATTTTGGTTACCAAGCTGAAACTACAGTTTTAAAAAGAATTCTCAAGTGTGAACCAGTAGTTTTTCAATCTGATTATATAACCATCAAAAAACACATCTTTAGCCAACAACTTTGTCTTTAAATGGTTAAAGGCATATTTTTTGCCAGATTTGCCAATCGGGGAACTCTATCTTTTTGCTGTAACATCTTTGCAGTTCATCTTGGATCAACTGAGTAATCTCCGGACTGTTCCACTCCTCACTCTGGCTTAAACGTTTCAAGTATGATGGGGCTATCACCCAATAATCAGGCCTGTTACTTTGTATGGTAGAGATGGTTTTATCTAAGGGTTTGTAGTGCCAAGGTAAAACCGTAAAGTATTTATTAGCCGGAAGTCTGTCTGCCTTAAGATAAAAAAGGGTATCGCCTGTTACCAGCAAAGTAGCATCTTGTGAGGTGTTATCTTTGACCCAAACCACTGGTGGATACATGCTGTCTTGGGTAGTTAAGTCATTGACTAGTACCATCCCTTTGGAGCTCTGAAATTTTTGCCAGTACCAGGGTAAAACTTGAAAGATCATCTGTTGGGCAAAAATTAGCCAGACAATAATTAGGAAAATTTTAAGAGATCTGTTTTTTAATTTGAAAGTATAGTCAATAGTTAGTCCCCCTAAAATAGCCAAAAGTGGTAAAGCATAAAGGAAGTGGTGAGGGTGAAAGACACTAAAAATAATTGTAGGTATTGTAGAGATAGCACCGAAAATTAGAAAGTACAAAGTCTCTTTTTCTTTTTTTATCTTTAAAACTAAAGGTAAGCTGATAAGCAGGGGAGTATAAAAAATAAAGATTTCCTCCCAGGGTAATTTAGCTGAGTGAGTTTGGCTGTTAGCCAGCGTTGCATAGTTTAAATAGTAGAAGATATTATTGTCTAAAAAATCAGGTAAAGCCTGAAGATGCCAAAAATAAAGACCGGTCAAGATAAAAGGAAGAAGTAGACCGAGTGTTAAAAGGAGTACCCCAGATGTCTTCTCCTTTTTAGTAAATTTACCTTTAACGATTAGATAAATAAAACCTAAGTAGATAACTCCTAAAAGCGGTGTGGCTACTTGATCAAATAATTCCCCTACTGAAATTAACAGACCATTTAAAAATAAAGAGGATTTATTTAAAGCAGCTTGTTTTGTAAAGTAGGTGAAAATTTGATAAATAAGGAAAGCCACAACTAGTCCGATAGTTGCCTCAACTGTATATTGAATGGCAGTAGTAAAAAAATAAAACAGTAATGTGAAAAAAGATAAACTGATAAAAGTGCCCCATACAGTAAAGTATTTTTTAGCAATTTGCCAGATAACTCCCGTTGAAGCCAAAGCAATAAATAAACTAATGAAAGGCTCCACTCTTAAGTTCCAATTAGAGAGCTTCATGAAAGGAACAATAAAATAGGTAGAGAGGGGAAAATAGAAGTTTAAGAAATCCTTATACATCACCAGTCCTTTTTCAGAAAACCAAGCCAATATTACCCCTGTTGGCCAAAGTAAGTGAGGCAACTTAACAAAGACAACTAAAAAAAAGAGGGTAGAGCCAGTAAAGATAAAATTTTTCATTCTAAACCTGTTATACCATGGAACGATGATTTTTGGTATGATTTGTGGCAGATTAAAAGCATGAATAAAAAAAATAGCTACCTTTTTGTTTCATTTATTATACCCACTTATAACTCTCAAAAATACCTGGGTAACTGTCTGAAAAGTATTATCAAACAGGACTACCCTCATCATAAACGGGAAATATTGGTAGTGGATGGTGGCTCAATAGATGAAACATTACAAATTGCCAAAAGTTATCATGCACAGATTATAAATAATCCTTGGAAGGATCCGGAAACAGCCAAATCTTTAGGCATTCAAAAAGCTAATGGTGGGATCATTGCCCTTTTAGATTCCGATAATGAAATCATTAAAAATGACTGGCTCAAAAAAATGGTTAAACCTTTGCTGTTAGATAAGAACTTATTCGGTGTTGAATCTTTTTATTTCCCCAGAGAAAAAGAAAGTATCTTTAATACTTATTCGATGCTAGCTCATATCGCTGATCCATTTTCCCGTTGTATAGCCGGTAAGTTAAAGGAAGAGAAGAAAAAAGAGTATATTGAATATCAAATTGTTCCCGGGACAGCTTATCCTTTAGGAGCCAATGGTTTTTTGTGGAATAAGAGAATCATCAAAGAGGTGGGGTTTTATAAACCGATGTTTGAGGAATCCAATTTTTCTTACTATAGTACTATGAAAGGATATCGCAAGTTTGCCAGAGTGCCTGGATATGGTATTTATCATGACCACATAAATTCTTTAGCTGATTTTATCGGAAAAAGGTTAAAAATTGGTAATAAATTTTTAACCAGGACAGAAGAAAAGAAAAGAACTTGGCTGGAGGGTGTTTCCAGGGTCAAATTTGTGTATTCTTTTGTGTATTGCGCCACTTTTTTGGGGCCGTTGATTGAAGGGTTGTTAAACTTTTTTAAAACAGGGCAGTTAGCTTGGCTGCTGCATCCGGTAATGTCATTTCTTTCAGTAGCTACTTACAGTATTGTTTTTATCAGACGGAAAATACAAATTTAAAATGGGTATTTTAGGACAATATATTCAATTCTTAAGCAGGAGCGCGGAATTTGAAATTGAAAAGAAAGTGTTGAGTTTTCTGCCTAGAGGCGAGAGTCTGGTTTATCTGGATTTAGGATGCGATGATGGGGCAAAGTCTTTAGAAAGATCTCAAAAGATAGGTACAAATAATATTTTAGGGGTGGAAGTAGTAAGTAGTAGAGCTAAAGAAGCGGAAAGTAAAAACATTAAGGTTATAAAGGTAGATTTAAATAATAAGTGGACCTTTGCTGATAATAGTATTGATTGTATTACCGCGACAGAAGTTATCGAACATTTATCAGATCTGGATAACTTTTTTTCCGAGAGTAAGCGTATTTTAAAAAAAGGGGGAAGATTGATAATTTCCACAGAAAATCTGGCGGGGTATCATAATATTTTAGCCCTTCTTTTAGGGAACCAGCCTTATACTGGTCCATATTTGTCCACTGTTTATCCTATTGGGCACCGGCCGTGTGGCAAATATTACCATCAGTCAAATAGTAGTGTGACCATCAATCCACACCTCAATGTTATGACAATTAAAGCCTTGGAACAACTTTTACAAAGGTATGGATTTTATGTTAGGGGAAGTTGGGGAGTAGCCTTTTATCCCTTGCCCAGCCCTTTAAGCAACCTTCTCTCTTATATAGATAAATACCATGCCTCTTACTGTGTGGTTTGTGGAGAACGATGAAATTATTGTGTAAACAACAAACAAGTTTGTTAAGACCTCATCTTTTAGCTTTGACGGTAATTTTTCTGTTAACCTTAATGGCTTATTGGGAGTTGCCTCAAAGTTTTTTTCAACAGGATGAGTGGCATACTTTTGGGTACTATAATTATTTGCTATCTCTGGGCAAAGAGGAGTTTATAGCTAATGTGTTGCGTAGTGGTTTACTGACTCATTTTACCCCACTGTCTTTATTTTTTAAAATGAGCCTCTATCAGTTTTTTGCTTTAAACTCTTCACTTTATTTTGTAGTAAGTATCATTCTCCATATTATGGTTTCAATTACCATCTATTTTTTTATCTTAATGTTGGTCAAAAAACGACTGGCTGCTTTTTTGGGCAGTTTATTTTTTGCTTTAAACAGTAGTCATCATCAAGCCATAACCTGGATTGGGACTTTTGAGGGAACCCAGTTGGCAACCCTGTTTGGTTTACTGTCGCTTATTACTATTTTATTTTATTTTAAAAAAGGTAAAAAGAAATTTTTTTATATTTCCCTTAGTTTAATTTTAATAGCCTTGCTTTTTAAAGAAACTGCTGTAACTTTCTTGATTGTTCTTTTCGGCTTGATACTTTTTAAAGAAAAGAAGGGATTAAAAAAGTCAAGTGTCTTTAATCTGGGGTTAGTTGTGGCCTTTTATATTTTCCTTCGTTTTGCCTATCTGCTTTTTAAGGTTGGGGGACTAAGTACATCGGCTAGTCAAAATACCGAAGATTTTGGCCTTATCTTGGGATATAATATTTTTACCATACCGGTAAAAATATTTACCCAAATTTTTTTCCCCAACGATTTGCTAGTGTATATAACCAATATAACTTCATCTCCTTTTGGGATCTATCAATACTTCGCCAAAGGTCCCTGGGTCATAGAGAGCGGTTTCAGATATGATCTACTGACGCTTTCCTTAGGGCTTTTGATTATAGCCTTGATGTGGTGGATCAACCAAAAGATAAAAAACAGACAACCTTTTTACCTAGGTTTGGTATTGATACTTTTAATAGTTGTCCCTTTTTTGTTACTCAAAAAATATTTGCTGTATTTTGATTCCCGCTACCTGTATCCGGCAACTTTAGGATTAAGTTTAATCATTGGCGCTACTGTTGCTTATCTAAAAATTAGATTACAGCGTTTGGTAGCGGCTTTGATGCTTGGTATATTTTTGATAGTATTAGTTGGACATCTGGTGTCTTTGAAAGTATTAATTAATCAACAAAAAGAGTTGGGAAGTGAAAGAGATAGGTTGCTGGGGTATATCAAAGAGCAATATCCTAATTTACCACAAAGGGTAATTTTTTATACTGAAAGTGATTCTACTTACTCCGGTATTCCTAAGATTTTGCCATTTCAATCTGGGGTAGGGCAGATGCTACTGATCTGGTATCATCCTACAGAAAATTTCCCCGGGGATTTTTTTCAAAATGATTTCCTGTGGGACATTGACTCTGAAGGTTATCGGGAGTTTAGTGGCCGTGGTTTTGGTTACTACCGGGATTTTCCAGCATTGAAAAAAGCAATAACTGATTATAATATGAGTATTAACTCAGTTTTTGCTTTTTCCTGGAATGGTACCAGTGGCAACTTGCAAGATATTACCGTTAATGTCCGAGACAAACTAAAAAGTGAACTAAATATGTAGATCTTTTATGAAAAAACTTTTTACTTATTGGCCCTATTTGATAATTATTTTATTTGGCTTAACCCCGTTACTGTGGTTTTATAAAAAAGGTGATGTCTTAATAAACGGCATAGATACCAATTTTCCCCTGGATCCAGAAGTTTGGTTTATGAGGAGATTCTATGTTTGGAATAGTGTAGCTAATGGCGGATTAGATTTTTCCTCCTCTACAGCTGGGTTATTTTTTCACTTGATCCAAGTTATCCCTTATAAACTAGGATTTAATTTGCAACAAGTTCAGATGATCAGTTTAGTGTTTTGGTTTTTTTTAATCGTTTTAGGTGCCTTTTTGTTTGCCAGAGTAGTTTTTACTAAAAAACCTTTAGTCCAGTTGCTGTTTGTATCACTGTATTCTTTTAATATCTATCTTTTTAATTCTTGGGAAAATGTTAAAGTTGCTAACCTATCTTTGATGGCAGCTATTCCTTTTGCTTTAATGCTGTTGGTTTTGCTTAGACAGAAAGCAATAACTATAAGTTTAGCAATTTTATTTTCTGTATCTGTTGGAATTATTCTCTCGGGGGCAGGAATTAATCCTGCCTATTTCATTTCATTTTTTATCATTATTTCATTTTATATTTTAGCTGAGATTGTCAGTAATTTTAACAAACAATTTATTATCTCCAGGCTGAGACATCTTTTGGTTATTTGTATCCCACTGCTTCTGGTTAACCTTTTCTGGGTTTTACCGACATTTTTTTTTATCTCGCATCAGATCTCATCTTCGGGCAGTATAGATAAAATAGGTTTTACCAACTGGATAGATAGTTTATCGGAAAATACCAGTATTTTAAACGTTTTAAGATTGCAAGGAGCTTGGGATTGGTATCCTGTCGATACCCAAACTAATACTCCTTATTACATACCTTATGCCTCCAACTATTTTTATAAGTTACCGTTTATTTTATTCAGTTTGCTCCTGCCGTTATTGGCGTTGTTGTCTTTACTCAAATATGAAAATAAAAATCGGCATCTTTATGTTGCCTTTGGGGCGATGTTAGTTATAGGTGTCTTTTTAGGTGCTGGAACCCATCTGCCTACAGGAGCTGTTTTCCGCTTTTTATTAGATCACCTGCCATTTTTTACTCTTTTTAGAAGTCCGTGGTATATCTTTACACCTTTAACGGTTATGGCGATTGCTGGGTTGGTGAGCCTGTTATTTTACAATTTAAACAGAGCAAGGACTTCAGGTTCTAAGATATTTCTACTTTTTTCTCTGGTGGTTTCTCTTTTAACCGTTACTATTATTATTGGGAATTTTTTCTATTCCTATCCTTTGATTTCAGGAAAAATCTTTAGGCCTGGTAGACCGGATAGTTTCTATGTCCAGTTTCCAGATTACGTTATCCAATCTAAAGACAGGCTAATAAACGCTTCTGAGGGACGGATAGTCAGTTATCCTGACAGGGAGATGGAAAATTTTGAGTGGGGTTATCGGGGAATTGAGACCGTCCTCCAGCTGTTAGTTGATAGGGAAACTTTGTTTCTTCCTTTGAATATGCCTGATTCTCCTGTTGCTTCTATTTTAGAAGAATTTTACTTAAATCTTAAAAAAGGAGAGATAACGGCTGCCGAGTCTTTAGCCGGAAAATTAAATATTGGTTTAGTGTTTAATAAAAAGGATCAGGTAGCCGTATCTTACAAGTTAGATTATCTTTCAGAGGATTATCTTTCTTTCCAATCCGGGAAATGGGTATTTTATAAATTTCCCGATTTAGGATTTACCCCCAAAATATTTACCACTGATAAGATCTTCTTTTCTTATCCTTATAACAGCGAATTACCTTTCTTTTCAGCTTTAAAATCCACTGATTTAGTTTTGAATCCTTATGATAACATTGTTAGAGAAATTGTGGATATTGATAAGGTTTCAGGAAGCGTTGTTTTAGCCCAGAACAGCCAAGTAGTCAATTTTTTAGATTATAAGAAAACGGATTCCCATCTTTCTAACCGCTTGTTATCACGGGATCTTTCAGAAGTAATTTTTACTGTTGAGTTTAATGAGGATCAAGTGTATCAACCCATACTTGAAAGGTACAGACTAGAAGATTTTGGTGTAGATATTACTAAAGGAATAGAGATCGAGATTAATAACCAAAAACATTTTTGGGCTATCCAAGATATAGACGATTCTTCGGTCTATTTTTATCCTGTTTTTTTCCCCAAGGGTACATATCAGATAAAGATAAAAATAGTTAATAAAAATCTTGTTGAGTACGGAAGTTTTAATGGTGAGATAGGTTTTACCAAAGGAGGTGAGGGCAAAGGGGAAGGCCTTTATGAAACAGTGGAGACCAAAGAGCAGTCTTCTTCTGAAGAAATGGAGAAGTTTTTAAGCATTACCAATATCAACAAAGCAGATATTGCTGCAATCTTTAAACTCTCTTCTTTTAACCCGATGAGTGATTATTATTTTGAGGCAAATTATAAGCAGGTCTATGGTAATCATGCTCAAATACTGATAACTCAATGGGATCAAGATAAATTGCTTAAGGTTGGGAAAGAGACCATGCCCAACTATCCAAATTGGAGAGTATTTAGTTTTTATTATGATCCCGTAAGGGCGAAATCAGATCTTTTTATTGAACTTACTGCGCCTTATATCAAAGATCCTCTGGGAACAACAGTCCTTTTTGATGATATAAAAGCATATAAAGTATTTTCTAATAAATTAGTGTTTGTTAACAAAAATAATAGCGCTATTTTGTCCACACCCCAGGTCACATTTAAAAAAATATCACCAACTTTGTATGAAGCAGAGATCAAAGACGCCGATAAACCTCACCTGATTGTTTTTTCAGAAAACTATTCTCCTTTTTGGCAACTTTCTCTGTATGATGAGAAAGGTTTGAAGTTGCCCATTAACCCGCTTCATTTTTCAGCTAATCTTTATGCTAACGCTTGGTATTTGGAAAATACGCCCCAAAGTTATAAGATCAAGATATCTTATTATCCTCAAGAACTTTTCCTGCTGGGTATAAAGATTGCTGCTGTAACTGTTGTATTTTTATTGATATTAACTCTAGTAATATCAATCCGTCAAAGAAGATATAAAGTATGAAGCAATCGATAGATAAACTCAGATTTAATTTAAACGATCAGTTGCAGAATTGGGCCCAAGAGAAAGTTTTGGGGATCTTTATTTTTACCATAGTACTAGTTTTGTTGTTGCTTCTTTATTCGGCTGGTTATTTTGCTCCTTATATTCCTTTAACAATTAATCTTATTGTGGTTATGGCAATTATTTTATCAATTATCTTATTACAATTAAACAGTAAATTTATCTTTTCGACAGCCATATTTTTCTGGGTTTTAACCATTCTCTTTATGATTTTTAATATTGATGTTTGGGCTGAAAGAGCGGCAATTTATTCTTTTGAGACATTGATAATTGGAATAATCCTGCTTGTTATTGAGATTAATTTTTCGTCTCCTGGAAAGCAAGATGAATAATCGTTCGCGATTACATCGTTTCGCTCTTTTAACGAAGCGTTATAAGGTCGTATTAGCACTGTTATTTCTTTTACCCTGGCTGTTATTTTCAGATACTATTCATTCGTATTTTTCCCAGGATGACTTTTTCCATTTGCGGGTAGTCATGGATAAAAATTATCAGGATATACCTTCCTTCTTTTTTTCACTACAAAAAGAATACGCTTTTTATAGGCCACTTTCCCGGGAAACTTTTAACTTATTAATGTACAGAAGTTTTGGCCTTAATCCGTTGCCATTTCACTTGGTTAATTTGCTGTTAGTCATGATAGGCGGCTGGTTGGTTTTTTTAGTTGCCCAAAAACTTACTAAAAGCTCTCTGACTTCTTTATTAGCTGTGGTACTTTACTTATTTAACTCCATTCACAGTATTGAACTTTATTATTTAGCTTCGGTTCAAACTCTTTTGGCGTTACTTTTTTTATTGCTCAGCCTTTTGTTTTATCTATCTTCAGACGATAGTTTAAAAAAATATCTTTTATCATTATCATTTTTTGTCTTAGGGCTTTTAAGCCATGAAATTTCTATCGTCATGATAGGGATAATCTTTTGCCTTGAGGTAACAATCAATAATTTGAGAGTCTGGGATAAAAGATTGGTAAAACGTTTGTTACCTTTTGCGGTAATAGGACTATTTTATTTAGCCAGTACTTCGCTTTTTAATAGGTTGCCGGATCAGCCGGTCTACCAACCAGTGTTGTCTGTTAAAAGTATGATCAATACTTTAAGCTGGTATACCCTTTGGGTGGCGGGTATGCCAGAGTTTGTGGTTGATTTTATTGGGCCGAAACTGACTGTGAATCCTAACTTAATGAAATGGTATGGAAATTTTTTTAGAATAGCTTTACCGACTTTTCTTGTTGGAGGGCTGGCAATCACTTACTTTCTGGTTATCTTTAAAAATCAACTTTTAAAAAGTAATATATTTTGGTTTGTAGCGCTGTCTTACTTTATATCCTTATTACCATTTATCTTTTTTCCTCAACATAAGTCGTCGTATTATCTCACCCTGGCTTCTGTATGGTTTTCTATTTTGCTGGCATTACCATTATCTTGGGCCTTGGAAAAACAGAAGGTAATGAAAGTTTTTAGTTTATTGGCTATTATTGCTTTTATAGTTATCTCCTATCAAACTATTAACTTAAATAAGATAACTTATTGGGCAGCCAAAAGGGCTAGTGCAGCTCATGTTTTATTAGCAGATGTTAAAGAAAAATATCCTTCTGTGGACAAAGGAGCGGTCTTTTATATTAAAAACGATTCCAATTATCCCTTTATCGCCAAAGAGTGGGGAAGCTCTTCTAAACAGGCATTCTATATACTCTCTGGTTCCGATGCTTTTAAGCTGTTATTTGGAGATCCGACCATCCAAGTATATTTTGAGGAGATGCATCCATTCCCTCCTTCTATTAATAAAGGCAAGGTTATAATTTATACTGCAAAATTTCCTTACTAGACCTATTTTTTTAAGACGAAGGAAACTTCCATACCTAAATGGGAGAAGTGTTTTTTAGTTATTTTAAAATCTGCCTGTCTAATTATTTTTTCTAAATCCTGATGATGAAAAGGGTGTAAGTGGGCTCCCTGCCAAACTCTACCAAAGGTTTTTTCCCAGGCCCACCAGGTAGTTTTAAACATTAAGTTCCCAGAATCCATTGCCACAATAACCGTTCCGTTTTTTTTAACTACCCGCCGCATCTGCTGCAAAATTTTCTGTGGATTGAGGACATGTTCGATAGTTTCGTAACAGATGATTAAATCAAAACTATCTTCCGGGAATGGTAAGTGATGGGCATCAGCCACTTGAAAGTTAATATGAGGAAATCTACTTTTGGCATAGTTTATGGCATCGGGATAAGCATCGATAGCAAAGACCTGGCTTCTGGGGAAAATTTCAGCCACTTTACTGGTCATGAATCCTCCAGAGCATCCGACATCTAAAATTTTAATAAATTTTTTTTGTTGAACAATTTGTTTAAAAGCCTTGATTTTAGAGGTATGCCAAATCCATTGCAAAAGATTTTTAGTTACTCCCTGATGATAATAGTTAGGCGGAACTTGTTGCCAGATTTGATTTAAGGTTTTTTGCTTTGGCTTATTCATAGCGGTCTTTTTTTAATATATATAATTTTACCTCTGGGACTCGGGTAAAGATATTCCTATCCCCAATAAAACTTTGTTGGCCAACTATCTTAAATGTTGAGGAGCCGGATATTTTATCTTTTAACCCTAGGTAATCAACAATGATGATCTGATCGTCTGAAACGGCAATTTTATTAATTTTATCACTGTAGTAATTGGTAAATTCTGGTGCGTAATATTGAAACTGGCGGTAGGTAAAAGAGGTGATAAGAGTCGTATTCTGAGGATGAAAATTGGATTTGACGAAAAGCACCGGTTGGATAGTGGGCGGTATATCTTGCTTCAGCTTGATAATTTGTGGCCAACCTTGCAGAAAAACTAACATTAAGATCAATAAAAATATCGGGATAGAAATTTTTAGGGTTGGTATTAACCAAAAGAACATGGCAACAGAGATAATAATTAAAGGAGGAAGAAGGGGTAAAAGATGACGAGGGTGTTCCAGATTATAAATAAAAAGTAAGGGGGTAAGATAGGCTAATGTCCACACCAACAAAAACTGAAAATGATATTCTTTCCACCAGGATCGCTTGGTAACTAGCTTAAATAATGACAGGATACTTAAGGTAACTATGGGCCAGGTATAACTTAAATTGAGTAAATATAGAAGCTGTTCTAATTTGGTTTTAAAGAGGCCTTTGATGGATAATGAGGAGTTAAGTAAAACGTCATGTTTGACTACATAAGAGGCAAGTGATGAATATGAATTGATGAATTGTCCAAAGCCGGTGATGAAAATAAGAGGTAACAACCATAAACTTGTCCCTAATACAAACACCCCTAAAACTAACAAGATGTTTTTGATTCTTTTCTGATAAAAAAGTGCCAGTGATAGTAAAGCAAGAAGTATGGGTATTTCATTAAAACGGAACCCTAGGACTAATCCGGAAAATAGAGCACTTAATGTTAGTTTTTTTAGACTGTTTTTGGAAAGGTAAATGAAATATCCGGCCGTAAGTAAAAAGAAAAATCCGGGAATATCGGTTAAGGCTATTTCCGAAAGCCTCCAATGTATGGGGATAATAATAAATAACAAAGATGCAAAAAAAGCTATTGATTGATTAAACATTTTTTTAACCAATAAATAGAAAGGCACTACTGACAAAGAGCCTAAGATAATACTTAGAAGAGTTAAGGCATCGGTGTCATTTCCAGTCAAAAAATAGGAGATTTTTCCTAACAGAATATATAGAGGATAGCCGGGAGGATGAGGTTGATGATCAACTATTGAGAAGTGGTGAATTCCTAAAGCCAGTTGTACTGAATCCCAATCTTCAAGGTAAGATAAGCCAAAAGGAAGACGTAGAATAAAGGCTGCAGATATAATAAGATACAGGTTGATATTTGCTTTAATATGGGTCAAAAGAAAGTTAAAATATCGCATCGCAGATTTTTTTTGTTGTCGTTAGACAAAAACTCGAAACTCCGATCTTTGGATTGGAGAGAGAGTTTATCATATCAAAAATTCCTTAGGATATCGATAAGTCTAAAGGTACTATTGTTTAATATTATTTCTACCATAGGGAGATCTATAGGGCAGCTGCTTAGTAAATTTTATCCGCAACTGATATTACTATTACTACCAATAATCTTTTTTTATCCTGTATTTTTAGGGTATGTCTTATTTCCGGGAGCAGCCTTTATCAATGAATTTTATCCCGGGAAAGATTTACCTCAGGACAATAGTGCCATTGCTTGGAGTACGGAGAAGTTCTATGGTTCTGATCCCATGACTGCTCATTACCCCTGGAAACTGATTGGCATTGAGATGATGAAAAAAGGGGAGTGGCCTTTATGGAATCCTTACTCATTTGCAGGATCACCGCTACTGGCTAATAATCAATCAGCCCTGCTTGATCCTCTAAATGTTTTTTACTTGATGTTTGATTTTGTTACAGCATGGAATATAAACATAATTTTACAGGTGGTGCTAACCGGACTTTTTTGTTATTACCTCTTGCGGGATTACAAGTTAACTAAATTTTCTGCTCTATGGGGAGGGATGATTTATGCCTGGAATGGATATTTAGCCAATTACCTGCATATTCAAGTTATCGGTCATGTTTTAATCTGGCTGCCCCTGTCCATATTGCTTCTGAGAAAAATCAACCGAGAAAAAAAATTAGTCTATTTTTGGTTATTAGTTTTTTCCATAACGTCAATATTCCTTAGTGGTTATCTTCAAACTACTGCCTATGCTTTAGTGATAATTTTTATTTTTTGTCTAATATGTTGCCGGACGAGATTTTTTACCATGGTCTTAGCTTTTATTGTCAGTTTAGGATTATCCTCAGTACAAATACTTCCTACCTTAGAGTTTATAAATAAAAGCCAAAGATCAGCAGCGTTTTTTTATGATACTTTTTCCTTTTTAGCCCAACCTGGGCAACTAATCCGTTTTTTGATGCCTCGTTTTTTTGGCCATCCCAATAGTGAGAATTGGTGGGGAGGGATGTTACAACGGGATCACAGCTATATAGGTGTTTTGGGAATTATATTTGCTCTAGTTGGAATTTACTTTGTTTTAAAAAACAAAGAATTTAAATTTTGGCTGTTTTTGTTAATCTTTTTTATAATATTTACAGTTGAATCTCCTTTAACTAAATTTATCTATGATTTACCCATACCTCTTCTAAATTCAGTGACCCCCTCACGCAGTTTAGGAATGGTGGTGTTCCCTCTATCCATCTTAAGTGCTTTAGGCATAGAAAAATTTATCCTAGCTAAGCACAAGGTGGGGAAGATAACGCTAATAGCTTTAATTTCCCTATTAATTATAGCTTTAATAAGTGCTCTTTGCGCCTTGTTTAACTTTCCTACTGCCCAAAACATTCAGCAGATAATCAAACAATCATTTTTTTATTTGATGGTTTTATGTTTATTATTTTCATCGTTAGTTGTTATTTATTTTAAGAAGATCCTCCCCACTTTTTTAATACTTGGGCTCCTTTTCTCTTTGCAAACTACTGATCTTTTAAAAGAAAACAAATTTTTTACCAGGTTATTTACTTCTTCCCAACAGCTATATCCTCAAACTGAGCTGACTGATTTTTTAATTAAACACTCTGAAAGCCGTTTTTTAAGTCTTGATTTATGGCTTTTAATCCCTAACTCTTTTCTGCCGTATCATCTTTATACTATTACCTCTTACGATGCTCTCCATTTACAAAACTCCGCGCAGTTTGTGGAGGCTATCTTTAAAAACATTCCCCAAACCTATCTTCTTGATCCACGGTCCATTAGATTTAGTAATCTAAATACCAACCTTGCCAGTATGCTTAATATTCGCTTTTTTTTAAGTCTGTCACCTTTGGCAAAAACAGACTTTAATTTTATAGGTAAAATCGGTTCTGCTTTTATCTATGAAAACCCTGGTGTTTTACCATATGGATTTTTAGTTGATAATTTTCAAATTACTGATGAGAAACAACAACTCTCGGCAATGTTTGATCCAACAACAGATTTTAGTAAAAGTGTTTTTCTTTATGAAAAACCTTTAGTTAGTATTAGCCCAGACAATAAAGGAAGTGTCAATCTGCTACAAAGAGGGTATCGGTCTGTAGAGTGGTCGGTATTTACCCCAGAACCTCAAATACTATTTATAGCTGAAACTTATGATGATGGGTGGCAAGCTTACATTGATGGAGAAAAGACTAAAGTTTATCAAGCTAATGGAGTGTTTCAAGCAGTGGCAGTTCCGTCTGGTAAACACACTGTGAAATTATTCTATAATCCTGGGTCTTTTCAAATAGGCTTATTTATTAGCGGGACAACATTGTTACTACTGTTTTTAGTGATAGCCTTACGACCTGACTTTTTTCAAAAGAATCATACCCATCGATAAGACTGTTATGGAAGTGATGATGCTGCCAATTTTGAAACTCTCTGATTGGTATTTAAAATCAACGAAGGTAGTATCAGGTTTGATAGTAACCTGTCTTAAAGCAACGGGAGTTTGTTCGACCTTGACCTCTTCTTGACCATTTAGATAGGCCTTCCATCCTACAGAATAAACCTCAGCTAAAATTAATTGATTGGAAATATTTTTAGAAGTGTCTATTCTAATATGATTAGGTGAAAAGAAAATAACCGGAGCTTTAATGTCGATATCCTCCTTTGATGCTCTAAAGTATGCGCGGGGTAAAAACAAGAGGTTTTGGTAGATAAAAAATTCATTAATTTTTTTTTGTAGTAGGAAATTTTTATTTGTTAGTTGATAGGGAGAGATTATGTACTTGGTGTTAAATTTTCCTAGGGAGATAGCATCTGGTTGGAGTTTTTGTAAACTTTCAAGGCCGATGGGAGGAATGGCTAAAGTATAATAATCCCAGTAGCCTCCAGTGAGTTGCCAGGATTGTTTGAAGTAATTGAGTTGTTGCAATGTGCTGTACCCTTCAATGAGTTCCAGGTTATTTAAAGCAGCGTCTTTTTGGGTAATACATCGGTTGATACAAAAAACTCGAAATTTTTCACTGTCAGCTTTAAGGAATTGTAAAACCTTAGGGGTGACCAATTGTTTTTGGGGAGGAAGTGGTTTAAATAAGTATGCCCAGGACAAAGTTAGAGATTCAATTAATGCTAAAGTCATAACTATGATGAGTAGTTTGTGATATGATTTTTGTTTAAACAGTTGATCGACAGCAAAGCCAGTTAAAAAAATAACTATGAAAACAGCTACTATCCAAAACCTAGTGGAAACCCTAACCATTTTATACCAATCTTGGGAAAGCAATAAGGGATAGAGTGGAGAAAGATTATTAAGGGCCAGTAAAGTTACTGCTAAGGTTGTTATTGCCAGAATAATTTGTAACCTCCTGTTGATCTTCAAAAAACCAAGAGCTGCTAATATCAAAGGGATCAGCCCAACACTGAGCCATTTCTCGGTATCAATAGAGTCAAAAGCACCATTTATTAAACTGGCTGGATAAAATATAATCTGCAAAATTTCTTTTAGGGAGGACCATTCCGGATATGTTTGAGGGGAGGTTAAAAGTAAGGAGCGGGTAGTCCCAGGGGTCCATTCTAGTTGAGGCAAAAAAGTTATAGCCATTAAGCCAAAAGTAAGTATCCCTCCTAAAATAAAGAAGGTGAGAGCTGCTGGCCATTTTTTAAAGTGGTTTGAAAATATGGTAGATAAAAAAATCCCCAGGGAGGAGATGCTGGCTACTATAAAAGTAATAGTGTGGGTATAGTAGACTTGGGATAAGGTTAGGGCTAAAACTATACTCCAGAAAATGGTTGGTTTTTTAGCAATCTTTATAGTTGAGAGTAAGATAAAAGGCAGCCAAGCTAGGGAGACGACTAAGCCAAAATGTCCAGCCTCAAGGTAACCAGCCAACCGTGGAGCAAGGATATAAAGAGAAGCCATAAAAATACTGGCAATTTTAGAAAAATTAAATGCCTGCCTCCCAGCCAAATAAATTCCTAAACCACCGATAAAAGTATGAAGTAGTAAAGACAGTAAAATTCCGGGGTCTATAGGTGTCAGTAAGAAAAGTAAATTGGGCAGATAGAATAAAAAGGATTGAGGATCAGGTAGAAGAGGTGTTCCGGAAAGGAATAAATTATTCCACAAAGGCAAACTATGATTTATTAAAATATTCTGCTGGGTATAGTAAAAGAGAGGCCAGAAATACTGTTGTAAGTCGTTACCTCTGTTAAGAAGTAAGTTAGGTTTTACAATGAGGGGTAGATAAAATAAAATCGTTAACAATAGAAGATAAGGGGCAATCAAAAATTGGGATTTAGTCATGTTGATTTAATTTTAGGGTATTTTGAGTATAATATAAATCCAGTTGATGAGTAATTACAAGAAAACAAAAAATTTAGGTATTTCAGTCTTTTTCCCCTGTTACAACGATCAGGGAAGTATTGGTATGGTAGTGGATAATACTGTCAAAACTTTAAAAAAACTAACTACTGATTTTGAAGTGATTGTGATTGATGACGGGTCCAAAGATAGCAGCCGGGAGATTTTAAAAAAATATAGCCAAAAATATTTCCAACTTAAACTAGTTTTTCATAAGAAAAATAAGGGTTACGGAGGCGCTCTAAGAAGCGGTTTTAAGGCTGCAACTAAAGAGTTGATTTTTTATACTGATGGGGATGGCCAGTATGATGTCAAAGAATTGCCAATTTTATTGAGCCTTTTAACTGATGATGTTAATTTCATAAACGGCATAAAGATGTCCCGCCAAGATCCAAACTATAGAATTCTATTAGGTAATATTTACAGCCTTATTGCCCGTTGGATGTTTTGGCTGCCGGTTTATGATGTCGATTGTGATTTTAGGTTGATCAGAAAGTCAGTTGTTCAAAAAATAGCTTTAAAAAATAACAGCGGGGCGATTTGTATAGAGTTGGTCAAAAAGGCCCAAAGATCAGGGGCAAAATTCCGTCAAGTCTCAGTGCATCATTATAAGAGGCAGTGGGGACAATCACAATTTTTCCATTTTAACCGTTTGCTGGCAACTTTTCGAGAGCTTATCAGCTTATGGATTAGGTTAATGATTATAGAAAAAATTAACAGATTTTAAATTATTTTTTACATGGAAATTTCCGAATATCAAAACATTTTTAATCAAGAAGAGTCTCATTTTTTTTATGTTGGAACTCACGATCTCGTTTTAAATCTTTTAAAAGGCTATTTATTTAAAAATGGCAAAACTGATTTGCAAAGAATGACAATATTAGATGCTGGATGTGGTACTGGATTGTTGTTATTTAAAATGAAAAAGTTAGGTTTAGTTAGAGGTGTTGACATTAGTAGCCAGGCGGTGCAGTTATCTAAGAAAAGAGGTTTAAAAGAAATCTATCAATCATCAATAGAAAAGATGCCTTTTAAAGACCAAAGTTTTGGGGCGATTGTTTGTATTGATGTTCTATACCACCAGCAAGTAGGAGATGATTTAAAAGCTTTACAACAATTTTACAGATTGTTAAAACCAGGAGGGATTTTAGTTATTAAGGTTCCGGCGTTTGATTGGCTTGGTGGCAAACATGATCGATTGGTACAAACCCAAAGAAGATATGATAGAAAACAGTTAAGCAGTAAATTAACAGCAACAGGATTTCAGATAAAAAAAATTACTTATAGTAATATGTTTTTGCTGCCGGTTGTTTTCCTTAAACGCAAATTAGAAAACTACCTTCCTTCTGCTTTATCCGAAGGCTCTGATATTTTTTACATACCAAGGCTGTTAAATAGAATTTTAATTTTAGTTTTAATATTGGAAAGAATGTTACTTAATTTTGTTAATTTACCGTTTGGGGTGTCAGTGATTGCTGTAGCTGAGAAACCTAAGGTTTGACTATGGCATAGGGGTAAGCATATAAAGAAAATTTAGCTGAGAAAGTGCCATACTCTTCAATGGTGACATACTTGTTTAATATTTTAACTAATTGATTTTCGTCGCGGAAATATTCTCCTCCGGCCAATATTTTATCAAGCCATTTTAACAATCCGGAGAATATTCCCTGAGGGACACCATCAATGATTATAAGATGTTGAAGATGGCTATTTTTAACCACTTCAAATACATCGTTTAGTTGTTGATCAGATAAATGATGAACAGCGCTAATAAAAAAGGCCGCTTTATATTGGGTAGGAATACTCAGTCTGGTGATATCTTCATTTAAAAATTGGGTATTTCTATAATTTTGAAAACGCCCTTTAGCATAGCTTATATGATTCTTATTAATATCTACTCCCAGATATTTTTGGGGATTAATATATTTGCGAAGTTCTCCGGTTCCACAAGCCAGATCTACGACTGAGACTTTTCCAAAGTTTTGAAATCTTGACTGGAAAATTTGCCAAAAATTACCATTAAACAATCTCTGGACCGGATTAAAAGTAAAAGACATCTTTAACCAGAGTTGGGAGATAAATGAGTTCATCGTTTTTAAGAAATGTAGTACCCTCTGGTAAAAAGGGTCGAAAGTATGAAACCAAGTATTAAGAATAATACAATAATGGCTATTTTTAAAGCCCTGTTTTTAGAAACCAAGATGGCTAAAGCAAGAAATGCCGGAAATAGGTGAAGAATATATCGGGGCCCCCCGCTTAGAGTACCGGTAAAGGTGACAAGTAAAAGCAGGACAAACATAAAAATTCCGTATGAAGGACGGATTTTCTTTAAGACATAAAAGGTTAGCGCCATATAAAGCAAAAAAGAGATAAACTCTAACACAGCAATCCAATATTCAAAAAGAGCCGGGCTGACTGAAAAGAGTATTTTTAAATAGCGGAAGAGTACTTGGAGAGGGAAAACAAAACTGTCTTGATTCCAGGCCTTCATTGATTTTTGAAAGAGTAACCAGTTTCCAAAGTGAATTTGTAAGTAGTAGGCATAGATTAGAAAACCGGCAAGAGTTAACAGTAAAGCGGTCATTCCCTTTTTGAGGAAAGAAATAATCAATTGCTGCTTTTGTTTAAACAGCTTTTTATTGCGCAGCAAAAAGCCTGCTTTATTTTCGAAGGAAAAAAGCTTTGCTTTATTCTGAATGTACCATTCTAAGACTAGGGCAGGAATAAGTGCCAGGCCGCTAAGACGGTCAAAAGTTGATAAGGCACCAAATAAGCCCGAGGCCGTCCAGTTACCTTTCCGGGCAAAATAAAAGCTTGAAGTTGTCAGCAGTAAAAAAAGGGAATCGGTATAGACAGAGTGGTAAAAAAATGAGAGGGGAAAGAAGGAAAGAAAAGCCAAAGATGTCAGGGCGATTTTATGATTGAAATCCAACCGGATAATTTTATAAATCATCACCATGGCTAAAAATAAGGAAACTGAAGAGACAACAATACCCAGGTACAGATAAGGTATTTGGGTTAAGTTATGTAAGATAGTGATGGTGGCTGGATAGAGGGGAAAGAAGGCAAATTCAAATTTTTGAACACTTAACAGTTGTTGGTAACCAGAGATGGCAATATTTAAATAGTGGTAACCATCAAAATTAGCCCAAACCCAAAAAAGGTAAGGATCCTGAGGATTTAATTGATCTCCCAGATAACCTTGGCGCAGGGAAACAAAAACGGGGGCGAGGAGTGCTGCAACGAAAAAAAATAACCGTGAAGATATAAGGAGCAGGATAAGGTAAGTTAATATTTTTTTAGAAGACATAGATTTTTAATATTTCTGACGTTTTTGGACAGTCAAATAGCCGAACTTTTTTTCTTCTGTCACTTTGGTGAAGTAACTTTCTTCCCTAAAAAAGTTATCTCGATATGCCTCCCTGATCCCTAAAGTGGGTTCAATAATCAAAAACTGTAAAGTTGGAAGATTAGAGCGGGCTTTGATTACCTGAAAGTTCCCCAAGTATCCTTCTGCTGCTTCGCCTCCAAAGTTTGGGATATAGCCATACTGCCCTTTTCCATACCACTGGAAAAGGTAACTCCAGGTAGTGTTAACATTTAAAGGAATAGTTAGAGTATTGATGGAAAATGGTTGTCCTGAAGCCTGAGAATAAATATAATCAAGGACCTTTTTTTGATCTGAGATTAGCATCCCCGGTTGGATAACCATATCGGAGTTGACCCCAGTTTTATTAATAGTCATAATTTGGTTTAAGTTGTTAGCAATAATGATCAGTAATAAGGCTAGACTTAGTAGTTGGTATTTGGGAAGGAGTTGACTTATTAGATAAGCAATAGCTATTAGTAAACTAACTGAAGCTGCAGCAGAATAATAGTAACTGGGAACTCCGGAGATTAAATAGGGAGTAAGCCCTCCTAAAAACCAGATAGTTAAAAATAGTAACTTTTGGCGGAGAGCTTTTTTAAAGATCATGATTAAGGTGTAGATAATGATGGTCACTGCAGCTATAAAGGGAGTGAGACGGTAATTGGCGATAAAAATATCATGCAAAAAGCGGTTAATGATAAAGAGGGTTTCTTTGGGATAGAGATGAAAAGAGGAAGAGGAATTTTGAATATAGGAGGAAAAGAAATGATACTTGGCTTCGGTGATGATAAAGGTGGATAAAGTGAAAATTAAAGAGATTACAGCTAAAAGTAAAAATTTAAGTTGAGGTTTGGGAAGTGTTTTTCTAAAAATTAAAATAGTTGAGAGAAGAGGAATCCCTAAAAGGATATAACCATAATGAAACTGAATGGATAACCCCCAGCCCAAGGCTGCCAATATCAATCCTTTGGGATTACTTTTAAAAATAAACCAACTTAAGCCCAGATAAAAAAGTAAGACAGTAATCACAGCTTGTGGTTGGTGGGAGATAAAAAGGGCATATTGGCTTTGTTCATATGAGAAGGCAAAAAGCAAAGCTGCCAGTATACCAACTCTTTTGTTAAATATAATCGTTCCCAGGGCAAAGGTTAAAAGTATCCCCAAAGAGTTAAAAAAACGCAAAAAAGCTGAAATAGCTTCTGGATTTTTATCAAACAGCCAATAAATAGGGGCATAAATATAAAAAATTAAGGGACCAGGGAAGAGCTTATCACTGGCAAAAGAGGGTGGACCAATTAATTTTAAATCTCCCTTTAAAATTTCTAAAGCAGTATAGGAATCACGGGCTTGATCATAGGCAAAATAAACATTATCAGGAAAATATAAAAACCTTAAGGCTATCCCTAATAAAAAAATTGCTATCAAAAACTTCATCTTTAATGAATTTTAACAAAGTTGATTTGATAAATATATGAATAGATCAAGGTGGACAGTTGATTTACTGCAGTAGCATCGGGGTTTAAAAAATGTTATTCTCAACTCAAGACAAATATGTTTTTTATTAGGGATTTAAAGTCAGTTGTTACCTCCAAAACAATTAATCATTTTTTAATAACTTCGGGGGGGACAGCAATTAACGGTTTATTAGGCCTATTTTTTTATATTATAGTAGCCAGAAGCTTGGGCCCCAGTGTTTATGGAACTTTGGCTGTAGCCATCGCCGCCATTACTACTATTGCTGATATTGCTGATTTGGGAATTGATACTGCCGTCATCCGTTTTGTGGGTAAGCCTGCAAAATCAGATACCGCTTTAAGGTTTATCAAACTTGGCTTAGAGGTGAAGTTAGCTGTTTGGTTTACAATCCTTACTCTGGGCTGGGTTTTAGCCCCGCTAATTGTCCATTCAATCTTTTTAAAGCCTGAATTTATTGAGCCCTTCCGCCTAGCCTTAATCGGAGTTGGAGGAGCTCTGCTCTTTTCTTTAACTACTCATGCTATCCAGGCTTATCAAAAATTTTGGGCTTGGAGTTTGGTAAATATTAGTATGAACAGTTTAAGACTTACAGCGATATTAGCTTTAACTGCCTTTGGTATCTTCAACCTTCAAACAACACTAATTACTTATATCACTGTTCCTTTTTTGGGCTTTTTTATTACTCTATTCCTGCTCCCAAACTTTTTGTTTGTTAAACAGGAGCGGTCAGTAAGCAGGGAATTACTCCATTATAGTAAGTGGGTAGCTTTGGTGGGAATTTTAACAGCCATAGGTTCCAGACTGGATACTTTTATCTCTGCCAGGCTTTTGACCACTACTGAGGTGGGAATTTATGCAGCGGCTGTCCAGCTTACTATAGTAGTGCCTCAACTCGTCTTTGCTTTAGCTACGGTTGTTGCTCCTAAGCTGAGTAGTTTAGACAGCCAA
Source organism: Candidatus Daviesbacteria bacterium GW2011_GWA1_41_61 (assembly GCA_000997385.1). Lineage (GTDB taxonomy): Bacteria > Patescibacteriota > Microgenomatia > Daviesbacterales > UBA10151 > GWC1-40-9. Next base: position 123,355 of record LCBT01000001.1, on the reverse strand, counting down.
CAAAAAGCCATAACCTATCTAAAAAAATTACAACTTTTAGTACTGGGATTGTCTACAGGAGGAGTTATACTTCTCCCCTTGATGATTTACTTTATCCCTTTAATTTATGGTCAGGATTATAGAGCTAGTGTCACTCCGTTTATTATTTTATTTATTGCCCAGTTAGTCTTTCTTTTATCTTTGCCTGTCCATCAGGCAATCTTTTATTATTTTTCCAAACCACGGCTTTTTACCTGGACTGCTTTGGGGCAACTGGTAATCACTGCAGTTTTAGGATGGGTCTTAATATCAAAATGGGGAATTCTAGGTGCCTCCTTAACGATCCTTTTTAGTAATATTTTTAATTTTGTGGTTCCTGCTGTTTGGGTAATCTATCAATTCAAGAAAGGAGATAAAAGTGAGCAAGAAAAATATTTGGGTACATACCTTAGTTAAAAATGAAGAGAAGTATCTTTGGTATGCCGTTATGTCGGTGGCGGATTTTGTGGATAAGGTTTTACTTTGGGATACCGGTAGCAGCGATAAGACAGTAGAAATTATTAAACAGATTCAAAATATCAAGGGAGATAAAGTGGAGTTTAAAGAGGTGGGAGAAGTTGATCCCGAGGAGTTTACTAAAGTTCGCCAGCAGATGCTCCAGCAAACCAAAAGTGATTGGTTTATGATCCTCGATGGAGATGAGGTGTGGTGGGAAAAATCAATTAAAGAAGTGGTAAATACTATCCAAAGGGAAGGAGACGTTCTAGAAAGTATCGTTTCTCCTTATTTTAACGTTATCGGCGATGTTTACCATTATCAAGAGGAATCGGCAGGCAGGTATCAGATTGATGAACATCATGGTCATGTCAATATCCGGGCCATGAAAAGAGGAATTCCTGGTTTACATTTTGCCAAGCCTCATGGTCAGCAGGGCCTTTATGATAAAGATGGAACTTTAATCCAACAAAGGCCTAAACGAAACCGTAAATTCATCGATGCTCCCTATATGCATTTTACCAATATACTAAGATCATCATCCCGTCAGAGTGATTTAAAAGTTCCCAAAAGAAGCCACAAGTTTAAATATGAAATTGGTTTAACTTTTCCTAAAGATTTCCAATATCCAGAAGTTTTTTCTCAACAAACTCCATCTGCGGTTGCTTCACCCTGGGAGAAAATGCCCTCCCGTTATTTCATCAGAGCTATCATTGAAACACAATTAAAAAAATTAAAGAGGAAATATTGGCCTTGGCAAAAAGTCGGTTATTAGAGTAGGTTATGCAAAACAAGAAAATACTCCTACTACTTTTCATAATCTTTGTATTAGCCTTAACTTTACGTTTTTTATACTTTCCTAACAACATTTATTTTGGTTTCGATCAGGCTCGGGATGCTTTTGCCTCTTTAGAGATTGTTTTCGGTGAGTTCAGAGTGGTTGGTCCGCCGACTAGTGTTGATGGGTGGTTTCACGGGCCTCTTTATTACTATCTTTATGCTCCGCTTTATTATCTAGGAGGTGGAGATCCGAAGTTCGTGGCAGCATTTTTAAGAATCATTAATGCCGGAACTATATTTTTAGTATTTGGGGTAGGAACAGTTATTTTTAATAAACGGGTGGGACTACTTTCAGCCCTGTTTTTTGCCTTCTCCTTTGAGCAAACTCAGTATGCTTTATATTTCAACCATCCTTCGTTGGCAGTGGTGACAGTCACTATTTTTTACCTTGGCTTAGCGTTGCTTTTTTTTAAGAAAGAGCCAAGGGGTTTAATATTAGCTTTAGCAGGGCTAGGATTATCTATCCAATTTGAGTTTGTTTTAACCTCCTTGCTGATACCACTGGCCTTACTACTGTTAATTTTTAGAAAAACTTTACCTAAAATAAACAAAGAGGTATGGCTGCTATCTATCTTAGCCTTTGCCTTAACCACCGCCACCTTTATTGCAGCGGAGATAAAGTTTCACTTCCGCTCTGTGGCTGTTTTTTCTAATTTATTGTCTCAGTCAGGTACCTTGGAAGTGTCTTTGAAACAAATTTTAGACAATATCTATTTGATCAGCCACCGTTTAGTAGGAGATAATTTACTATCGGAGAATTCTTTAACTGGAGTTTCACTGGTTTTGTTAATAGCTATATCTTTGGTTCTGCTGATAAAGAAGTCTTCCCGTCTGAAAACCTTATTTTTAGTGGTTTGGTTTCTAAGCGGCACTATACCTTATTATAATAATACTACTCCCACCCCGCTTTATTATTATAGTGTGGGAGCCTCAATCAGTTTACTTATTGGAGTAAGTTTTCTGCTAACCCAGGTTTGGGAAAGGGTCAATGCAGCGGCTATTTTGTTAATAATTATTCCCCTCATATCCAATCTGATGCTGATAACTTCTATCAACAGCAAAGGATCTATGTCAACCATCAATGTTCAAAGCGGGATGCTTTTATCCGATGAAAAGAAAGTACTCGACTATATTTACCAAGCATCTTCGGGGCAACAATTTACCGTTTATGCTGTGACCATGCCTTTTTCCATCAACACTACCTGGAGTTACCTCTTCCAGTGGTATGGGAAAGGTAAGTATGGCTATTTACCTATCTGGGGAGGGGAGGCAGCCTCTGGATACCCAGGAAATTTACAGGTAGTAACAGCCAAATCAACACTTCCTTCTAACCGATTTTTAATAATCGAACCTACCCGGGGAATCAGGGATTCTTTGATTGAAAACATCTTACGGGAGGAAAGTTATTTTACTAAAGTTTCCCACCAAGAAAAAATTGGTGACTTTATTGTCCAAAAAAGGTATCCTATCTAACTTATGAAACCTCCTTTCATTAATACAGTTAAAATAGTGACTGTTTTTTTAGGATTTTTGATCCCTTACCTTTTGATATACCAAGCCTTTTTTACTGGTAGCCCATTGTCTTGGGGTGATGCACCATATTTTTATACTGAGAATCTAAAAGAGCTTTTTTCTAAGCCTCTACTGTGGAACTTTAGAAACGATAACTTTGGCCAACCTCAATCCTCCTTGTTGTGGTTGTTTTTACCAACCTTTAGTTATGGAGTCTTAGCTTATTTATTTAACCTGAGCAGTGAAGTTTTGATCAGGTTGGTTTTTTATTTTCCCGCCACCATTTTATCCATTGTTGGAGCCTGGGTTTTTCTGGGACAGGTAACAGTTAACAGGTGGGGGAGGTTTATAGGCAGTTTCCTTTATGCTTTTAATACTTATTTTTTAATGTTATTGGATGGAGGACAAATTGGGGTAGCTTTAGCTTACGGATTTTTCCCTTTAAGTGCTTTTGCCTTTTTACAATGTTGGAATAAACCTAATTTAAGAAATTATCTTTTTGCTCTGGTAACATTTTTTTTAATTTCTAATACTGATCTAAGAATCTTTCTAATTTTGATTTTATTTGTTGGACTTTGGCAACTGATCGGGTTTTTTTCTTTCCGGGAAAGTTTGCTGGAGAGAAAAAAGATAATCTTTTTGTGTGGACTTTTCTTATCAGCAGCGGCGCTTAATGCTTTTTGGATTATCCCATTTTTAACTAACTATTCAGCCCTTGGTGCAGGAACTGTTTTGGAAGGTGGGGCAAATCTTCCTACCTTTGTTGATAGTTTATTACTTTTTCAGCCTCATTTCCCCAACAATGAGTTTGGTAAATTATCAACTGCTCCTGTCTATTTTTGGTTGTTACCACTTATCACTTTAAGCGGATTGTTTTTTTTAAGAAGTGAAAAAATCTTTCAGAGAAAATTTAAACTTGGTTTGGTTTTACTCTTGCTGCTACTGGCATTTTTAGCCAAAGGGGGCAATCCTCCGGGAGGAGAGATTTACAATCTGGCAGTAAATTATTTACCTTTAGGTGTGGCTTTTCGGGATTCTTCAAAATTTTATATTCCTTTAATTTTAGTTTTCAGCGTTCTTTTAGGGTTAAGTTGGGAGAAGATTAATGAGAAAATTATCCGCTTTAAGTGGCAAGTATTAATATTTCTTGGGTTGTATATTTATCTGATCTTGCTTATTTATCCTGCGCTGGGAGGAGGTTTAAGTGGCGCTTTAGGTAAACCCGGGGAGATAAGCAGTTTTCAAACAATTTACCATAATTTATCTAAGGATACTTCCTTTTACCAGACTTTATGGTTTGAGGAACGCCCGCCGCTAGCTTTTTCCAGTTGGGAGAAGCCAGCACTCTCGGCAAACTTGCTTTACCAAGAGCGTCCTTTTGCCTCAATGATTGACGGCAGATATGACCTTTTTCAATATCTGAGGTCACCTCAGCTTAAGGAGTGGTTAAAATTATTGGGGGTCAAATATGTCTTTTTCCCCGACAATGAAAGGAAAAAAACCTGGACCGAAGAAGATAAAGCTGAAAGGAAAAACTTTTTACAACTTATCTCCACTTTACCTTTCTGGCAGAAGCTTTCTTGGCCCTTATCTTTTAGTGCCTATCAGGTTGATAATCCTCTACCTCATATATTTGCCCAAGAAAAAATGTATTTAGTAGTGGGAGGGGAGGAGATTTACCGCCATTTAATTAAAAGCAGTAATTTTTCCCTGGCAGGGCAAGGATTTGTCTTCTTAGAGCAGGGAGGTATTGACCTCAGTGTCTTTAAAGATATCCCTCCTCAGGCAGTAACTATTGTGTTTGTTAATAAAGGAGAGGGAGATTTAATAATGTCTTTGAATCAGGATTTAATGGTTGCTCCCTCTAAGGCTAAAATCAATCAATGGATGTTAAGAGGTAGTAGCGATTATTTGACTTGGAAATATGATTTATTAAAACAAAATATCCGATCTTATGAATTTGATTTTGGTCAAGGAGTAGCTTTTTCCACTATTACTGGTGAGAAGATCCAGTTTGAACTGCCTATCCCTGATGATGGTAAATATTATCTGGGAGTCAGGTTTACTACAGGTAGTCAAAGTCAGGGGATAAAAGTAATGATAGAGGGTCAGAAGAAAACGATGATTAATCAGCATCCCTCTAAATTTACCTGGGAGATTATAGGTCCTCTAGAACTGAAAAAAGGCCAAAGCGAAATAGAACTGGTCAATAATGTAGGTTTCGCTATGGTCAATGCTGTAGCGCTAATTTCGGAAGAGAGATTGATTAAAAGTCAAGACCTCGTTAATTCGCTGATGAATCGTTTTCCTATTATCAAAATAGAGAACGACCAAGATTGGCAGAAGTTATCCGACAAGTTAACGACAACTTTTTTACCAGTTGATTACCAGCAAATAAATCCTACCCACTATCAGATAAAAAGTCTACCTGATAAAGGGCGTTGGTTAGTTTTTACCGATCATTATCATCCACAATGGCAACTCCAAGGTATAGAAGGAAACATCCACCTACCTTTTTATGCTATGGTGAATGGTTTTTATCTTCAAGATCAGTCTTCAAATTTAAATTTGATCTTTACTCCTCAAAGCAAAGTTAATTGGGGAATAATACTTTCCGTGACATCCTTTCTGCTCATCTTCTTAGGTGTTAGTGTAACTGCGTCGATCAAAAATCGGCGGGAAAGGGAAAGAAAAAGTGGCTAAGACATTACTTCAATTACATGAAGGTGTTTCCCCTGATCATTATGATCTGGCTATAAAGAAAAATGTTTTTCAGAAATTTTGGCACTGGCGAAGATTTAATGAATTGTCAAAAATAACCACCCCTGTTAACGGTAAAATAGTGGATATCGGTTGTCATAGCGGACTACTGACTCAAAAAATTGTTAATTGGACTGGGGCTGATAAGATCTATGGTTTGGATATTTCCCCAAAAGCTATTGAAAAGGCCAAAAAAAGAATAAAAAATGGTTATTTTGTAGTGGGAGATGCTCAAAAACTTCCCTTTAAAAATAACTTCTTTGAGGCTGCTTTTTGTATAGAGATGATTGAACATGTAGATTTCCCCCAGAAAGTTTTAGCCCAGATTTACCGGGTGGTGAAAAAGAATGGTTACGCAGTGATTTTAATCCCCACTGATAATCTACTGTTTAAAGTAATTTGGTTTATCTGGAATCTCCGCTATCCAGTCTGGAAACATGTTCATGTGCAAAGTTTTAACGGCACTCTTTTGGAAGATATGGCAGAAGGTTTAGGTTTTAAGGTGAGTTTAGTCAAAACTTTCAGTTTAGGAATGTTAAAGTTAGTAAAGTTAAAAAAATAGTTAATTTAATGGAAAAAGATAGTCCCTATTGCCTTATATGCCGTAGCAAAACCCCTATTTATTTAAAGGGAAAAAATTATACTATCTACCGCTGTTCTAACTGCGGACTGGGCAGGACGGTAGGTACCAACCAGCAAAATGAAAGTTATCATCGGGATGAATGCTACCAAGCCTTTGAAAGACAATTTGCCAATATCTTTCAAAGAAGGATAAATTTAGTGGGTAAATATTCTTCTAAAGCCGGAAAAGTTTTAGAAATAGGCTCTTCCACCGGAGTTATGTTGTCTTTATTTCAGAAATTGGGGTGGGAGGTTTTGGGTATTGAGGTTTCCCTAGCCTCTGCCCGCAAGTCCCAGGAAAAGGGAATTGTCACAATTATTGATTATTTTGAGAAAGTTAGATTACCAAACCAATCCTTTGATTTAGTAATTTTAAACCATACTTTGGAGCATCTAATTTCTCCCATAGAAGTTTTACAAAAAGTCAACAAGTTACTAAAAAAAGATGGGTTGCTGCTGATTGATGTTCCTAATTTCGGCAGTTTATCAGCTAAAATATGGGGGGGTAACTGGCCCTATTTACTACCGCAAGAACATCTGTGGCATTTTACCGATAAGGCGTTGAAAAAGATGTTACCGAAACTTAGGTTTAAAATTTTAAGGCTTTCTTATCCTTCCGGGATTTGGGATTATGGCAATCCCTGGCTGGAACTTTGGCAATCATTTTTTACTTTGAAGAAGCGCTTTTTTACCAACTTTTTAACACTAATTCCAGCTCTTGTAGTGACTCTTTTGGGTAAGGGAACAAGTTTAACGGTTATCGCTAGCAAAAAATGACCAAATTTTTTTTACCAGCTCTTTTAGTTTTACATCTTCTTCTTTTAAGCCGGCTTATTTTTACTGCCTGGCCGGAGATGTTGGCTTACCCTTATCTTTTCACCTCAGGTTTTTCTTTATATAAGGATTTTATCTTCCCTTATCCTCCGGGGTTGGTGTGGCTTTTGGCAGTTGTTTTTAACTTTTTTGATTATCAAGTGGAGGTATTAAATGTCCTCACCTGGGGAATGATTTTGGGAATTGATATCATCCTCTATTTTATTTTAAAAAGAATCACTGCCAGTTTATTTATCTCCCTTTTCTTTTTGGGAATTTTTATCTTTTTACAGTCATTTTTAGAAGGTAACATGTTGTGGTTTGATTTGGCTACTGTTTTACCATTACTTTTAGGATTTTACTTTGCCCTGCAGTGGCTGGAAAAAAAAGAGATAAAAAACCTTTTTTTAACAGGACTATTTTTGGGGTTAGCAATAATGATCAAGCAAACAGCTTTACTGTATTCAGTCTCTTTTGTGTTTTTTTATATATTAACTATCAAAAGGATTAATTTAAAGGAGCTAGTTTTGCTTGCTTTGGGGCCTTTACTCTTGGTGATTCCTTTGTTGATTTACGTAATAGTAAGTGAGTCAATGAGCCACTTTTTAAACTGGACTTTAGTTTATCCCTTAACGCAGTGGTCAAAATTCCCAGGATATGTTGATTTTTTAATCTCTAAAAGATATTTATTGGTAACCTTATTACTGCTTATACCTTTGGGAGGAGCTATTTTGTCTGGGAAACAACTACTAAAAGACAAATGCTTTTTATTGACACTTTTATTTTTAGTGGCTGCTTTGATCGCTATATACCCCAGGTTTTCTTTTTTCCATTTACAACCAGCTATTGCTTTGTCAGTGATTCTTTTTGCCAAAATATCCATGGAGATTCCTCCTAAATTACGACTTAAATACCGGATCTTTTTAGTCTTAGTGGTTTTTATATCTTCTGTTTTGGCAGCAAAGATGACCTGGGGTGAGGGGATTAGGTTTTATGGTTCTGATGATCAACGAATCACTCCTAAAATTGTCTCAGAAGTTAAAGCTGGAGAGAAAGTTTTTTTTCTTGGGGTTAATGCTTCACAGTATGTTTTTGCCGGGAGACTTCCCCCCAAAAGATGGTCGGATAATTTTGGTTGGTATTTAGAAATTCCCGGGGTCCAAGAGTGGGTTATTGAAGGGTTAAAAGAGGATCCTCCCCGAAAAGTCATCTGGAGGGTTCCATCGGAAGGGAGTTGGTATAAGTTAGGAGTTTATCAGCCTCAAAAAATTACTGAATATCTGCGTTCCAATTATCGAAAAACTGGTAAGATAGAAGAAGGGATTCAGGTATGGACCAAAAAAGATTAAAAGTGGCTTTTTTAAGCAGGTATCAAAATACGGTTAACCGGGGGGTGGAAACTTTTGTCAAAGAGTTGTCTCGGCTGTTATCGGAAAAATATCAAGTTGAAGTTTTATCGGGAAAGGACTCTGATGACTTTTTTAAAATGATTTCCGGAAAGTATGATTTCATCTTTTCCTTAAACGGTAGATTGCAGGCTATCAAAGCCTCATGGGGCAGAATATTCGGCAAATACAAATTAATAATTGTCGGAGAAAGCGGAATCGGAGCGGATGATGTCTTCAATGTAGCTGTTGCCAAACCAGACGTTTTTGTGGGGCTGACAGATTATGCTATTACTGTAGGTAGTGAGGAAAAATTGAATTGGTGGTTATGGATGAATAGAAAACTCCGTGTAGCTGATACCTGGGGCTGGGGGAGCAAAATTGCCAAGATACCTAATGGGGTAGATTTGGATAAATTTACACCTTACGGGAAAAAGATATTTGTTGATTTACCAAAGCCCCTTATTTTAAGTGTCGGAGCTTTAACCTGGTATAAACACCATGAGAAGACAGTCCGAGCTTTTAATCTGTTAGGGCAAGGTTCTCTGCTTATTTTAGGATCTGGTCCGGAAAAGAAAAACCTGGAGAATCTAATCCGGTCTTTGGGCCTTCAAGAGAGAGTCAATATATTGCAAGTGGATTACCAGGAGATCCCCGCTTACTACCGAAGCGCTGATCTTTTTGTTTTGCCTTCCTGGGACCGGGAAGCTTTTGGCATTGCTTATATTGAAGCAATGGCTTCTAATTTACCTATCGTGGCACCTGATGATCCGCCACGGCGGGAAATTGTCGCAGAAGCGGGGATTTTGGTGGATGTTAGCAATACTGAAGCTTACTCCAAAGCAATGAGGGAAGCCTTAAAAAAAGATTGGGGAGATTTGCCCCGGAGGCAAGCAGAAAAATTTTCTTGGGGGAGGGTAGCTGATCAATACAATCAATTATTTGAGAAGCTAATACGATGAAAGTCTCAGTAGTCATTCCAGTATATAACGAAGAGAAAGTTATTGGCGATTGTTTAAAGTCTTTGTCTACTCAATCCTATCAAGATCTGGAAGTGATAGTGGTAGATGACGGATCAACAGATAAAACATTAGATGTTCTATCGGAATTTAAAAATAACAATTTAAAATTAACTCTTTTAAAGCAGGACCACTTAGGAGCTGGAGCAGCCCGGAATTTAGGGGCAAGGGAGACAAAAGGTGATATTTTGGTGTTTGTAGATGCGGATATGGTTTTTGATAGAGAATTTATTGAACGATTAATAGGACCCATTAGGGAAGGGAATACTATCGGTACATTTAGTAAAGAAGAATATGTTTTAAATAAGGACAATGTTTGGAGTAAATGCTGGAATATCAACCGTAATTTACCTGAAGATAGAATGCACCCTAAAAATTATCCTGCCAGACAAACTGTTTTCCGGGCTATTTTAAAAAAGGAATTTGCTAAAGTTGACGGGTTTGAAACAATTGGTTATGTTGACGATCATACATTAGCCGATAAGCTGGGGGTTTTAGCTGTTTTGGCCCCGGGGGCGGTTTTCTATCACCGCAACCCGGAAAGCTTGACAGAGATTTACCGGCAAGCCAGATGGATTGGCAAAAGCGAATTTAAAAAAAGGAAAATCAGCAACGAAAATTGGATGAGACTGGTAGTTTTAATCCGTTATAGCTTCCCTTTGTCTTTATTTTATGGCGTTTATAAAAGTGTTAAGTTTACTTTATGGCATTTTTTTATTTTTAAGATGGTCTATGATTTAGCCATAGAAATTTCTCTTCTTAAGTCTTTTTTAGGTGAACAAAAATACCGATGATTTGGATAGTTTTAACGATTGCCCTAATTCTAAGGCTGATTACGATTAATCAATCTTTATGGCTGGATGAGGCTGATAATGTCGTGGCAGCCAAGATGCTGGATTTTGTCTCTTTTATCACCAAGTATCCTATTGGTGATTATCATCCTCCGGGTTTTTTTATTTTACTTTGGGTCTGGTCTCATCTTTTTGGCTTTTCTGAAGCTGTAGTCAGACTTCCTTCGATCCTGCTGGGAATAGGGACAGTTTTTTTAACCTACCTTTTAGGAAAAGAGCTTTTTTCTAAAAATGTTGCTCTTTTGGCAGCTTTCTTTTTAGCTTCAGCTCCATTGCATGTTTATTATTCTCAGGAAGCTAGAATGTATTCTTTGTCAGCTTTTAGTGTGGCTGTTTTATCTTATTTTTTGCTCCAACTTGTAAATAATAAAAAATGGTCGACTGTCGGATATACCTTCAGTTCTCTGTTGGTTCTATCTTCTGATTATGTAACTTATTTAATTTTTCCAGCCCATCTAATTTTTCTACTATGGATTAGATCTAAGATCTTAAAAAAATGGCTGCTTTCTTTGAGTCTTTCCTTTTTAATTTTCTCACCGTGGCTAACAGTTTTTTTCCAACAGTTTTTGGAAGGAAAGGAGGCTGCCTTAAACTTGCCGGGTTGGAAGAGAGTAGCTGGTGGAGCAGATCTGAAAAATCTAGCTTTAGTTTTTATAAAGACTGTTTTTGGCAGGATTAGTTTTGATAACAAAATTGTTTATGGTGGCATCTCTATCTTAATGGCCTTTTTTTATGGAGTAATATTATGGCTTTCCTTTAGAAAAACTGACAAGACCATTAAGTTTTTAACGGCCTGGATGATCATCCCAATAGTTTTGGCAGTGTTAATTTCACCTTTTATCCCCATGCTTTCTTATTTTAGAATGATCTTTATTTTGCCAGCCTTTTACCTGCTAATTGCTCGGGGTATATTTTCTTTACCCTTGCAATTTTTTAGGTTGGCTTTAGGGGTGGTAGTTTTAAGCAGTTTAATTTTTTTAAGCATTTATTACACTAACCCTCAGTTTCAAAGGGAAGATTGGAGAGGGGCAGCTAATTTTTTAAATCAAAGGTTAAATGAAAGATCTGTGGTGTTATTTGAAGATAACCATGTGAAATTCCCTTATTTATACTATCAGCCGAACTTAGCTAACTCTTATCCCGGTTTAAAAAGAGTGGAAGCGAAGACTGATGATGATGTGGTCGATTTGGAAAAAATTTTAATTGATAAGGAGCAAGTCTATGTCTTTGAATATTTAGTTGAGATAACTGATCCTCAAAGGCTGTTGGAAAAAAAGTTGGCGAATTTGGGATGGAAGATATCAGATGTCTATAATTTTTACGGGGTGGGCTTAATTAAACTTTTAGAGCGATGAATGTCCATAAAATTTTAATCATCTTAGCTACTTTAGTAGTCTTACTTATTACCTCACGCTCTTATCAAAACCAGGCTTTATCTTTCCACTTTGTAGACGAGGAGGACAACCTAGTGTTGGGGAAATATCTGCTGCAGGGAGAAAAATTATATGAAGATCTGTTTTCCCACCATCAACCCTTATCTTATGTTTTTAGCGCCGGGGTGCAAAAGTTAACTTCACCAAACTCGATCTTTTTACTAATTAAAAGGCACCGTGAGGCAGTAATTTTTTGGGCTGCAGCCTGGTCAATCTTTTTAGTGGCAAGATTTGGTTTACCCATGCTGCTGACGGTAATAATTTTTGAACCGCTGAAAATTTTTCTTTTGGGAAATCTTTTTTTATCAGAATCTTTGGTAGTTTATCCTTTAGTTTATCTTTTAAGTTGGGCTTTCTTATCCCATCATCCGCCGACAAAATATGAAAGCGTATTTTTAGGTTTTTGTTTTATACTAACTTGGTTACTCCTTGCCCCGCTCTGGCCAGCGACGATCTTTCTTTTCGGGATGCTTTTGTGGCAAAAGAAGCTTTTGATTTCAGACTTGTTACCATTTTTTTTAGGGTCTTTACCGCTTTTAGCAGTAAGTTTACTTTTTATGACTCCCGCCGCCTATTTTAATGATGTTTTCTATATTAATTTTAAATATTATATCCCGCTGTCTGGTCAGCCACCTTTAACTCAAACTGCTCTGGCAGCTTTTTTTACCCCTTTTTTGTCTCTACTATCCTGGGAAGGAAGAAGCGCTACTTTACAAGTAACTCAATTTCTATCCGGGCTGTTAATTTTAAATTGGGGTTTAATGTTGACAAAAAAACAATGGAAGTTAGTAATTTTGATGTTTTTAGCTTTGGGCCTGATTAATATAAGATACGTTATGCCTGGCCAGCAAACTTATTCCGGTTTTCATCTCCTCCCCTGGTTTGCTTCTTTAATATTAATGGCAGCGATAACTACTTTTATTGTCTGGAAAAGTTATCAGGTAAGGCGGTGGCAGCTTTCAGGTACGATTTTATTAATAGGAGCTTTGTCGGTTACGGTAAAAGAAGCTCAAGGATCTTTGTTTGCAACTTATGATATTAATAAAGATTTTTATATTAACTATTCCCGGCAGACTGATTTTGGCCAAGCTGTTAAAATCATGAAAACCCCCGGGGAAAAGTTAATGGTGGTACCAGATGAATGGCTGATTTATTGGCAGGCGGATATTGATCACGCTTCGGTAATGGTTAACTACTATGCCTGGATGAGCAAAGTACCCCAGATTAGAGATCCCTTATATCAAATTTTTGCCCAAACCCCACCTACTTATTTATATTGTGATTGTAAATGGGGGTATTTTGGTTTAGAAGAGTATTTCCTAAGGTATGTCAAATTAACCAGAGATGGCCAAGAGACAAAATTGATGGTTTTAAAAGAAAAGGTACCCACTTTAACCAAAGATCAAAAAGATCAACTGGATTTCTACAACTTTAAATTCTGATACAATTAGATTAGATGAAGGTTGGATTTGATATCTCCCAAACAGCTCACCACGGAGGGGTGGCAACTTATACTAAGAATTTAGCCCAGGAGTTGAGTAGCCTTGCCGATCTTCAGATGGTCTTTTTTTATACCTCTTTACGCAAGAGCTATAAAGGTAATTTGAAAGGAGTAAAGTCTTTTAAAATTCCTCCCACGCTGGCTGAGATTTTATTTAACCGGTTAAGAGTTATCCCTATCGAAAAGTTTATTGGTCCTTTAGATATCTTTCACAGCAGCGACTGGCTGCAGCCCAAAACCAAAGCTAAAAAGGTTACTACTTATCATGATGTCATTCCTTTAAAATATCCTCAGTGGTCCCATCCTAAAGTTGTAGCAGTTCATAAAAGAAGGTTGCAACTGGTAGAAAAAGAAATTGATATTGTCATTACGGTTTCTGAAGCCACCAAAAAAGATTTGATGGAAATTTCTCAGATCCCAAATGAGAAGATAATCGTCGTTTACGAGGCAGCAGGAGAACATTTCCAGCCTCAAAATGAAAAAGAAATAAAGGAGTTTAGAAGTAAGTATCATCTGCCCAAGGAATTTGTTTTAGCTATTGGCGGAGTAGGGGAAAGAAGAAATTTAGAAAGGGTAAAAGAAGCAGCTAAAGAGTACAATCTGGTTATTAGTGGCCAGGATTTACCCTACTTGTCTGATGATCAGATGCCGCTTTTATATTCAGCTGCCAAAGTGTTACTCTATCCATCTTTTTATGAGGGTTTCGGTTTGCCGATCTTGGAAGCTATGGCTTGCGGAACAGCGGTAATTACTTCTAATCTATCCAGTATGCCGGAAGTGGGAGGAGAGGCTGCCTTTTATGTTGACCCGGAGGATGTTGAGGATATAAAAAAGAAGCTGAAGGCAGCAATGAATGACAAACAGATAAGAGATGATATGATTGATAAAGGTTTTCAGCAGGTTAAAAAGTTTTCCTGGAAAAGATGTGCTCATCAGACAGCTTCTGTTTATAGGGATTTGGTTAGATAATCTAAATAATATTATTAAGTATGTCCCAACTGGCTAATTTAAAAATTTGGATTGACGGATATGAAGCAAATGTTCCTCAAAGATTGGGTTCATCTCAGGTAGCTTTTGAGCTGTTAAGAAATCTGGAGAAGATTGATCAGAAAAATAACTACACCGTTATTTTAGCCGGTCCTCCTATGGATGACTTGCCTAAAGAGAGACCTGGCTGGAAATATAAAATATTAAAATTTAACAAGTTTAAAACATATCTCGTTTTGCCCTGGATACTTTTTACGGCTAAGGAGAAACCTAACCTCTTTTTTTCTCCTACCCACTATGCTCCGGTGGTGTCTCCAGTTCCCAGGGTGATGATGATCTTTGACCTTGCCTATTTGCGTTTTCCGCAGTTTTTTAAGCCCCAGGATCTTTATCAGATGCGACTTTGGACTAAGATATCACTGATGCAAGCCGATCGTATTATTACCATATCTAAATCCTCCCGGGATGATATCATTAAATATTATGGTATTAATAAAGATAAAATTACCATTGCTTATCCAGGCTACAACTCAGCCAGTTTCCACCATTTTAAAAATAAAGCCCAGATTGATCAGATTAAAGACAAATATAAAATTATCGGTAATTACGCTATTTTTATTGGTACAGTTCAACCCCGGAAAAATTTAGTCCGTTTGATTGAAGCTTTCAAAAATATTGATCAATTAAAGCTGGTGGTAGTGGGAAAAACCACTGGTTTAGGAAGACAGGCTTGGATGTTTGAAGAGATTTTAAGAAAACCTAAAGAGTTGGGGATTGAAGAGAAAGTAGTTTTTACAGGTTTTGTGCCTGATGAAGATTTGCCTTATCTAATTGGTGGAGCCCAAGTTTTTCTCCTTCCTTCTTTGTGGGAGGGCTTTGGGATTCCGGCTTTAGAGTCCATGGCCTGTGGTACTCCGGTGATTGTTTCTAATGTTTCATCTTTGCCCGAGGTTGTGGGCTCAGCCGGGATTTTAGTTGATCCTTATAATACAGAGCAGATAGAGCAATCTATCCGGGTTTTAGCTTTTGATAAAAGGTTGAGAATGGAAAAATCTAAAGAGGGGCTTCGACAGGCCAAAAAATTTTCTTGGGAGAAGATGGCCAGACAGGTTTTAAAGGTATTTGAAGAAGTCGCGAATAATTAAAATGAAAATATCAATAGTAATTCCTAATTGGAATGGTGCAGAAAAGCTGCAAAGAAATTTACCCAGGGTACTTAAGGCAACAAAATTTAGCCAGGTAGAGGAAATAATTATGTCAGATGATGCCTCTACCGATGATAGTCTAAAAATTGTAAAATCCCAGTTCAAAGAGGTGGTGGTTTTAGAAAGTAAGATTGAAAGGAATTTAGGTTTTTCTTCTAATGTTGATAAGGGGGTAAGGGAGGCCAAGGGTGATTTGATAGTACTTTTTAATACTGATGCTGCCCCTTCAAAAGATTTTCTTAAGCCAATTTTATCTCACTTTGATGATCCTAAGGTTTTTAGCGTCGGTTGTAACACCGGAGGGCTTTGGGCCACAGCTACTTTTCATGATGGCTTCTTCTGGCACGATCAGGCACGAAAGACGTCCACCTGTGAGGCTAAAGCGCATATAACTTTGTGGGTTTCAGGGGGGAGTGGAGTATTCCGTAAGAGTTTATGGGATGAGATGGGAGGTTTAGATACTCTCTATGATCCTTTCTATTTGGAAGACCTAGATTTGGGCTATAGAGCCTGGAAAAGAGGCTATATCAATCTTTGGGAACCCAAAAGTTTAGTGGAACATTATAAAGAGCCAGGAGTAATTGAAACAAATTATTCTCAAAAAATAGTATCTCAAACTGCTGAAAGAAACCTTTTGATCTTTACTTGGAAAAATATTACCAGTCAAAAGTTAATTTCAGATCATCAAAAGACCTTAGTGCTTAGATTACTGAAGCATCCAGGATACAGTAAAATCTTTTTATCAGCTTTAAAAAGGCTACCACAAATTTTATCCAAAAGGAAAATAGAAAAGGCTCAGGCAAAATTAACAGATGAGGAAGTATTTAGTATTTTTAACCAAACTCAAGTATAATTAATCCAGATGTTGTTTTCAGATAATGTTCAAATAAGGTTGAATAAAGGGATTCCTACTATTGTTTTTAAGGATAGAATGGGAAGATCTTTAGATTTGACTACTGCTGTAAGAAAGATTATTGACCGTTTTTATAACTACTTTTTAGATTTTGAGCTACTCTTTCTTCGCTTAGTTGGTATTATTCCTATTTATACTATTAGATGGTTTTTTTACCGTTTGGCTGGGGTAAAGATTGGTAAAAAATCCCATCTGCATATTGGGACGCAGTTTTTTAATCCAGCTGGGGTGGAAATTGGGGAAGGAACCATTGTGGGCCAAAATGCTTTTCTGGATGGCCGGGAAAGATTAAAGATTGGTAACTATACTGACATTGCTTCTGAGGTGATGATTTATAACTCAGAACATGATATTAATACTGAGGATTTTCAGCCTATTAATGCACCCGTTGAAATTGGCGATTATGTATTTATTGGCCCCAAATCTATTATCCTGCCGGGGGTAAAAGTGGGTTTCGGGGCAATAATCGCTGCCGGGGCAGTGGTCACCAAAGATGTACCAGATTTTGCCATTGTGGGTGGGGTTCCGGCCAAGGTGATTGGGGAAAGACAGTTAAAAGATCTTCATTATAAGCTGGGCCGAGCCAGGCTTTTTCAATGAACAAGTTCTTTCCTGCGGAAATGAAAAGAAAGATTTTAAGTTTAATTTTTATCTTGGGCCTGGTTTACCTTATCTTGCCCGGCCCCACTAAAATAGAGGATTTTCCTCCACTCACCCCCTCGCTGAAGTCAACCTTAGAAGGGGACACTATCCAGAACCCTAATATTGCAGCCTATTTTTCGGATTTTAGAAGAGACTATATTACTGATTATTACAAACAAAAATTTGCCAGCCTCCATATTTTTGGGAGAATTTTACCGCCGCTGACTTTAAATCATCCTCCGGAATATGCCTATCAATACATTCGGGATCAGCAAGAGAGTACTTTTTTGGAAGAATATGTTTATCCTTTAAGAGAATCGTTTTTTGTCAACGGTTATGAGCCGGAAGTAGAAAATAGAATTTATAACCGCGGGAGTGATTTTACAGGTAATCATATTATTGTTAGAAACAACGGGGTGGGAGAAGAGCTGTTTTTTAATTCCAAAGCGACTGTTAGGTTCTATCCTACTAATATCCTGGGAAGAGTTCTGGTTTATACGGGTATCTGGCTGGCAGCGGTTTTAATATATAAACTTTTTCTTAAAGCCTTAAAAGATTAAAAAGATGGATTTAACAGTTCTGATCCTCAATTTTAATACTAAAGATTTATTGAACAGCTGTTTGCAAAGCATCTTTGACAAAAAATGGCAGCATCGTATTGAGGTGATGATCGTTGATAACGGTTCTTCTGATGGCTCAGCCGCATTAGTTAAAAAGAACTTCCCACAGGTAAATTTTGTAGAAAGCGGCCAAAATTTGGGTTTTACCGGAGGGAATAATTTAGGGCTAAAAGAAGTTAAGTCAAAATATGCCTTGCTGTTAAACTCCGATACCAAAATTTTAGATGGTTCCTTGGATAAGCTAATAGATTTTATGGACAAAACTGACTATGATATTGCTTCTTGCAAATTGATGGATGGAGAGGGAAATTTTCAACCTAATGCTGGGCAACTGCCGGCATTTTTACCGATATTTGCCTGGCTTAGCGGGGCAGATGACCTTTTGGGAGATATAGTCTCAAATTTTTCCTATCAGGCCAGAGATTTAAATTATTATAATAAAGATAGAGAAGTTGGTTGGGTCTCCGGATCAGTGATGATAATTAGATCCAAAGTTTGGCAAACAATCGGCTATCTGGATGAGAATATCTTTATGTATGGTGAGGATGTGGAGTATTGTTTAAGGGCCCAAAAGCATGGTTTTAAAGTCGGTTGGACTAAAGATGCTCAAATAATTCATTTAGGGGGTAAAAGTTCTTCTCAACCCAAATACAGTCAATGGAGGGGAGAGTTTAGGGGACTTTTATATATTTACAAAAAGTATTATGGTTTTCTAGCAAGTTTAGGACTGCGAATTTTGATCTATTTGTTTGTTACTTTGAGAATAGTAGCCTTTTTAGCTTTAGGAAAAACAGCAGTTTCTAAAACTTATGCCAAGATTATCTTTAGTATTTAAGAAATATTTTTTTGGGGTGATACTATTACTTTTGGTATTTATACCGCTTTATCCTAAATTTCCCCTGTTTAATATTCCTGGTACTTATGTGGCTGTCAGAGCTGAGGATTTTTTAATTGCCGCTGCTATTTTTCTATGGTTGATTGGCCACCTCTTTAAGCTAAAAGGTTATGTATCAGAGACTGTTTATCAAGCTTTTGTCTTGTTTTGGTTAATTGGAGGCTTGTCATTACTTTCAGCCATACTGGTAACTTATTTTGTAACTCCTCATCTCGGTTTTTTGCATTGGTTTAGGCGTGTTGAATACATGTCTTTGTTTATCATTGCTGCCACCTCGGTATCTTCTATCAAACAAGCAAAGTGGTCGGTGGGGGTATTATTTGTAACTGCTTTGGCAGTGATAGTTTATGGATTTGGGCAGATTTGGTTGGAATTTCCGGTAATTTCTACTACTAATAAGGAGTTTTCCAAAGGGTTGGTCTTGGCTTTAACTAATGGAGCCAGGGTTAATTCTACCTTTGCCGGTCACTATGATTTAGCGGTTTACCTTTCCTTGGTTCTAGTCATCGCCGCCAGCCTATTTTTTTATTATAAAAAGATTATTGTCAGGGTACCGGTGATGGTGACTGCAATTTCCAGCTTTATCCTTTTAGGCTTCACTGCTGCCAGAGTTTCCTTTGTGGCGACACTTTTGGGAATAGCCTTGGTTTTTTGGTTAAATAAAAAAAGGTTGCTTTTGGTAGGTTTAGTAATAGCAACCTTGGCTATTTTGGCAGCAGTGCCGGATTTAAGACACCGGATGGTAGCGACGGTGACGGTTAATTTAATGGGGGGTGGAGGTCCAAAATATACCCCGCCTCCGGGAACAGTGACTAAATTTACCCCTAAACAAAAACAGGCAGACGGCATAAATTCTCCGGTCTCTACTTCTTCCGCTGCTGAAACGGGAGCTATTGCTGTTGACACTGTTCCGGGAGAACCGATTAATACTACTGAGCTGGGAGTCTATAGGTCCTTCGGCATCAGGTTTAATGTTGAGTGGCCCAGAGCCTTAAATGCATTTTATAAAAATCCATTACTTGGTACGGGGTATTCATCCTTAACCATCGCTACCGATAACGGTTACTTAAGATCTCTAGGAGAAACTGGGCTCTTGGGCACCTTATCCCTAGGCTTAATCTTTTTTATCATCATAAAAAAGATGTTAAGGTTCCTCAAAGGGTCTTCTGGTTTCCCCAGATTTTTTATTGTGGGACTACTCTGTTCTATAATCGTTTTTTTGGTAACAGCAACTTTTATTGACGTTTTAGAGGCTTCTAAGGTGGCGGAAATTTTTTGGCTGATTTTAGGTCTTGGTTGGGGGATGATGAGGGTATATGATCATGAGAAGTCCGGTAATGCTTAAGGTACTCAGTTTATATTTAATTAAGTTATTAAAAAGCCATTTGTTTTGGTTGGTCCTTATTATTTTCGTCGCTTTTGGGGTCAGATTTTATAAAATTGATAATCCGGTGGCTGACTGGCATTCCTGGAGACAAGCTGACACAGCAGCTGTAGCCAGGAATTTTTACAAGGAAGGTTTTACTCCTCTAATGCCCCGGGGTGATGATATGTCACCGATGGGTAAAGACAACCCGAATTTAAGACGTCTGCGCTTTGTGGAACTTCCGATCTATAACAGCTTAGTTTATTTCCTTTATCTGTTAAACGGAGGGGTTGATGAACGTTTGGCCCGGTTAGTCTCCATTTTTATGTCTTTGGGTTCATTGGTTTTTATCTACTTGATTACCAAAAGGCATTGGGATTATTTTACAGCCCTCCTATCAGCCTTTATTTTTGCCGTATTGCCTTTTAATATTTATTTTTCCCGGGTTATTTTACCTGAACCATCATTGGTTTTTTTCTCCTTAGGAATGTTTTATTTTACTGAGCGCTGGATCTTCGAAAATAGCCGTAAGCTCTTTTTGGGCAGCGTATTTTTTACAGCTGTAGCTTTTCTAACTAAACCGATGGCTGCTTTTTACCTTTTGCCGCTGATTCTTTCTTACTGGCAAAAGGAAGGCCAGATTTGGCCGATCCCTAAAAGATACTTCTTGTGGATTATTTTATCTTTTTGGCCTATTGTGGCTTGGAGGATATGGATTAACCAATACCCGGATGGCATTCCGGCTTCCAACTGGCTGTTCAATGGTAACGGCATTAGGTTTAGGCCGGCTTTTTGGAAATGGATTGTCGGAGATAGATTCGGCCGGGAAATTCTGACAGTGGCGGGATCAGTCCTTTTTGCCTTGGGGTCATTAATTAAACCAAATATCCGGGAAGGTTACATTTTACATCTCTTTTTAGCTTCTTCATTGTTATTTTTAGTGGTTTTTGCCACTGGTAATGTCATGCATGATTACTATCAGACTTTTATTATTCCCGCTTTATCAATTTTTACTGCCCGGGGGGTTGTCTTGCTGCTGCGGGGTGTGGGAAATTTTCTGCCACGTTTAGTGACTATTCCTTTGGCCATGTTATTATTATTTCTGACAATATATCTAGGATGGCTGGAAGTGAAAGGTCTATTTCAAGTTAATAACTGGGCTATTGTTGAAGCCGGCCGGTTTGCTGATAAAATTTTACCTAAAGAGGCGGTAGTGGTAGCTCCTTATGGCGGGGATACCGCTTTTTTGTATCAAGTTAACCGGCCGGGATTTCCGGTGATGGTCTCCTCTGTGGATAACTTAAAGAAGATGTATGGAGTGACTCATTATGTTTCCGTAAGTTTAGATGCCGATACCAAATCTCTGATGGGACAGTATGAGATTATATCCCAAACACCCCAATTTATAATTTTGGACTTAACCCGGCCAAAACCTGAATATACTGCACCCAAAGATTTAAAATAAGCGATGAAGATATTAATGCTTACGCCATATCTACCTTATCCTCCTTCTTCAGGAGGGCAAATACGTTCTTATAATTTGATCAAACAACTTTCTAAAAAACATCAAATTACTCTTTATTCCTTAATAAAGTATGAAAAAGAGACAGAGTATGTTGGAGAACTGGAAAGATATTGTCAAAATGTCAGGGTTTTTAAAAGGCCAGAGAGACCTTGGACTTTACAGAATATTTTAAAAACATGTTTTAGTTTAAATCCCTTTTTAGTCATCAGGAATTTTTCTTCTGAAGAAAAGAGAAGTGTAGCAGACATTTTAAAAAAAGAAGAGTTTGATATTATTCATGCGGAGACCTTCTATGTATCTCCCCATATCCCTAATACTGCCGTACCCGTAGTGTTGGTTGATCAAACTATTGAATACCAGGTTTACCAGCATTACGTTGAAACCTTTAAATGGTGGTTTTTAAAGCCTTTACTTTGGCTGGACGTTTTAAAAATAAAATATTGGGAAACTTATTACTGGCGCAAAGCTGCTAGGGCAGTGGCTGTCTCTGAATCAGATGCTAAAAAAATGAGAGTCTCCAGTCCTACAATGAATGTTTCGGTAGTTCCTAACGGAGTTGGTGAAGATTTGATGGAAGAGGTGCCGCTGCACTTTTCCCAAAATATTCTTTTTATGGCCAATTATGATTGGATGCAAAATATTGAGGCAGCTAAAATTTTAGTGACCCAACTTTTCCCGGCAATTTTAAAAGAAATTCCTCAAGCGAAACTTTTAATTGCCGGACAACATATCGAAAAGATCGCTAACTTAAAAGCGGAAAATGTCCGACTTGTAGATTTAAAGATTGAAGATATCAAGGGAGTAAAGAAGGCTTATCAGGAAAGCGGTATTTTGGTAGCCCCCTTATATGGTCCGGGAGGCAGCAGGTTGAAAATTTTAGGAGCGATGGGAGCCAAGCTTCCGGTAGTGACTACCAATATTGGTATTGAAGGTATTGATGCCCTAGATGGGCAGTCAGTCTTAGTTGGCAGGACTCCCGAAGAATTATCCACTTTGGCAATTAGGTTGCTTCAAAATAAGGATCTTTATAAAAAACTGGCCCTTAATGCCCGCAAGTTGGTCGAAGAAAAATACTCCTATCAAGCAATTGCCCACAAATTAGATGGTATTTACACGGAGGTTAAAAATGGCAGTTAAAAAAAACCTGTCAGTTGTGATTTTAAACTACAATACTGGAAATTATCTTAGTGAATGTCTTAATTCTCTGCATGAAGTTGAAGAGGAGGCAAATTTAGATATTTGGGTGGTAGACAATAATTCATCAGATGAGAGTTTGAAAAAAGCCCAGAGATTTTTTCCTAAATTTAATTATATTCAAAGCGGTGATAATTTAGGATTTACTAAGGGTAACAATTTGGCTCTTCGGAAGGTAAAAAGTGAATATGTCTTAATTCTCAATCCTGATACTAAAATACTTCCCACAACACTTAAGACTTTGTTGGATTATCTGGAAGAGCATCCTCAAGTGGGAACTGTTAGTCCTCGGGTAGAACTGGCTGATGGTTCCTTAGATTGGGCTTCCCATCGCGGTTTTCCCACACCACTAGCTTCTTTGCTCTACTATTTTTTTAAAAATGATAGCCTTTATCATCTGAGTAATCGGGATTTTTCTAAACCTCATGAAGTGGATAGTTTAACTGGGGCGTTTATTTTAACCAGAAAGTCGGTACTGGATAAGGTAGGACTGTTTGATGAAGATTATTATATGTACGCCGAGGATATTGATCTGTGCTTTAGAATAAAAAAAGCCGGGTATAAAATTGTGTACTTGCCACAAGTAAAAATTATTCACTATAAAGGAATTAGTTCAGGTATCAAGAAACATAGTCAGCAGCTTACTACTACCGATCTTGTATCAAGGCTGCGCTCTGTCAACTTTTTTTATGAAACAATGAAAATTTTTTATCAAAAAAATTTAGCTGCCGACTACCCATTTTTTATAAATTGGTTGGTCTACCTTGGTATCAACTTAAGATGGGCCTTAGCTAAAAGGAAGCTTAAAGTATAAAGATATGCGGATTGGTATTGATGGCAGATTTTGGCACAGTAGCAATGCCGGTCTTTCCCAACACACTAAGGGGATAGTTAAAGCGCTGGCAAAATATGATAAAGAAAATAAATATATCGTATTTCTAAGAAAGAATGGCTTAGAAGAGTGGGACCTTAATGTCAGTAATTTTCAGGTAGAGGTTGTTGATATCAAACATTTTAGTTTGTCGGAACAATTTATTTTTCCCCTAAAACTTCTGATTCATAAATTAGATTTAATGTATTTTCCCAATTTTAATCACCCAATTTTTTATCCAGGGAAATTTATAACCACAGTCCATGATTTGGCCTATTTACAATTTCCAGGAAATTTATTAAAAGGTCCTGTCTTTAAATGGGGGTACTTTTTGGTGTTGTGGATGGGGGGAAAATGCGCTTACAAGATACTGGCAGATACTCAAATAGGAAAAGATGAGTTTGTTAAAAGATTAGGAGCTCATCCTAAAAAAATTGAAGTTATTCCCCTGGGAGTAGATTTTTCCAGGTTTAAACAGGACAGAAAACAGATGTTAAGATTAAAACAGAAATTGGGCATTCATTGTCCAGTAATATTTTATGTTGGGGGATGGCGTCCCCATAAAAACATCCCCGTTTTACTTTCGGCATTTCAAAAAATTCGCACTAAAACAGAAGCCCGTTTATTACTTGGCGGTATGCCAAGTAGTGAGATTTTAGAGTTAATTGAACAACATCCATTTAAAAAAGATATAATTGTTAGTGGATTTATTCCTGAGGTAGAGCTTGCTAATTATTTTGGACTGGCAGATGTTTTTGTTTTTCCTTCCCTCTATGAGGGTTTTGGTTTGCCAATTTTAGAAGCTCAATATATGGATGTTCCGGTGGCTGTAAGCCAAGCTTCCACACTTCCTGAAGTAGGCGGGGAAGGAGCTTTATATTTTAACCCTCAAGATGACCAAGATATGGCTGCGGTGATTTTGAAAATTTTAAAGGATAAAAAAGTACAGCAAAAGCTTATTGATAGGGGAAGAGAAAACTTAAAAAGATTCAGTTGGGATAAATCTGCTCAAAAATTACATAATATTTTTAGAAATAGCTTATGAAGATTGGGATAGATGCTAGGATGTATCGCCAATCAGGGATTGGCAGATACATCCGTAATTTAATAGCTAACTTACAACTAATTGATCAGGAAAATCAATATTACATCTTTTTACAAAAAGAGGATTTTGATAGTTTAAAATTAGCTGGTAATTTTCATCCGGTCTTGGCAGATTTTCCTTGGTATGGATTTGCTGAACAATTAAAATTTCCTCCGTTACTTAAAAAATATCAATTAGATGTGGTTCATTTTCCTCATTTTAACGTCCCTATTTTTTATTCCGGTCAATATATAGTAACAATTCATGACCTTATTCACCAACATTTTCAACTTAAAGAGGCCACGATACATAATTATTTAACATATCAAATAAAGAAAATTGGTTTTGAGAAAATTTTTCTGAAAGCCCTTAGTAAATCTGACAAAATTATCACTCCCTCCAACTTTGTAAAAGAACAATTAATAAACGAGTGGAGAGTAAAAAGAGATAAGATTATGGTAACTTATGAAGGAGTTGAAGGAGGTTTCCTTAAGTTATTAGATGAATTAAGTGAAAAAGATTTTCTAAAATTATCTGCAAAATTTGGTTTTAAAAAGCCCTATCTTTTTTATGTCGGTAATGCTTATCCTCATAAAAACATTCATCAACTCATCAAAGCATTCACTATATTAAAGAACGATTGGTCTGGTCTTAATTTGGTTTTATCAGGACCTGAGAGTCATTTTTATAAATTTTTAAAACAATCAACTAAAATTAAAGAAGTTATTTTTACTGGTCCGGTATCTGATAGAGAGCTGGTGGTACTTTATAAAAATGCTAGGGCTTATGTTTTTCCTTCTCTGGAAGAGGGGTTTGGGATACCACTTTTGGAGGCGATGGCCAGTGGTTGTCCAGTTGTTTGTTCAAAAGCCGGATCATTGCCGGAAGTAGGAGGGGAGGCCGCCTTTTATTTTGATCCACAAGACACAGAGGATATGGTTTTAAAAATTAAAAGAGTTTTAACTGATGAGAAGTTAAGAAAAGAGTTAATTAGAAAAGGAGAGAGAAGATACAAGTTGTTTGATTGGAGTAAAATGGCTAAACAAACGTTAGATATTTACAAAGAGGTGACAGATTTGAATGATTAGAGATTCCTTGGTTAGATTAATTACTATCCCCAAAATTTTTGATGATTGTTATCTTTATTTTGCCCAAAATTATGATCATATCCCCTTTTCTATTAAGAGAATTTATTATATTACTCAGGCTAAAAGACAAATTGGGCGCGGATTTCATGCCCATCATCAGACACATCAAGTTCTTTTTTGTATTCAAGGACACATTAAAATGGTGCTTGATGATGGAATTAGAAGAGAAGAGGTTATTTTGGATAAACCAGAGGAGGGAATCTTTTTAAATAAAATGATTTGGCATGAAATGCATGATTTTCAAGAAAACACGATTTTATTAGTTCTTGCCTCAGATGTTTATAAACCAGAGGATTATATTCGGGATTATAATGAATTCGTAAAATTAGTTAAACAAAAGAATCAGAATGAAGATAAAATTTAATAATTTTCAGGAAGAGGTTAAGGAATATCAAGAAGAATTCATAGCCGCGGTAGAGGCTGTTTTGTTTTCCGGCTGGTATATTTTAGGCCGTGAGGTTTTAGCATTTGAGAAGGAATTTGCAAACTATCTAGGAGCAAAACACTGCATTGGTGTAGGTAACGGCCTGGAGGCTTTACAAATTTCCCTGATGGCCTTGGGTATTAGGGAAGGGGATGAAGTAATAACCACACCTATATCTGCAGTTGCTACTACTTTAGCAATACTTGCTGTAAAAGCTAGACCTGTATTTGTCGACACTACAGAGGATGGTTTAATAGAT
This sequence comes from Candidatus Daviesbacteria bacterium GW2011_GWA1_41_61, assembly GCA_000997385.1. Lineage (GTDB taxonomy): Bacteria > Patescibacteriota > Microgenomatia > Daviesbacterales > UBA10151 > GWC1-40-9. The sequence goes on along the minus strand of LCBT01000001.1, from coordinate 97,013 downwards.
ACTAATAAGATTAGTCAAGCTTTGACAAAACACACTAAAGTAATTCTCCCCGTACATCTTTACGGAAATTCTGTAGAACTTAGTAAGATTCTGGCCCTTTGTAAAAGACATAAGCTTTATTTAATCGAAGATGCTTGCCAAGCTCACGGGTCGCAGTATAGAAGTCGTAAACTCGGTACTTTTGGGGATCTAGGATGCTTCAGTTTCTATCCCACTAAAAATTTAGGGGGGTTGGGTGATGGAGGAGCGATTGTGACTAACAAAAATAAGCTTGCTTCTCTGTGCTATCAGATAAGGGATTATGGACAAAAAGGTAAATACAAACATGTAAGATATGGCCTTAACAGCAGATTAGACGAGATACAGGCGGCAATTTTAAAAGTAAAACTTAAAAATTTAGATAAAAATAATGACAAAAGAGAGCAGTTGGCATTAAGGTATATGCACAATTTGTCGAAGTTCCCCCAAATAAAGGTAATTAAGCCACCAGGCGATTCAAAAGGGAATTTCCATCTTTTTGTTATTCAGACCCGAGAAAGGGATCAGTTGAAACTTTATTTAGAAAAAAGCGATATCCCTGTTGCAGTTCACTATCCGTTACTTATTCCGCAGCAACTATTTCTAAAGGGTTTTTACAATTGTCAAAATCTACCTAATGCTAAAAAATTTGTTAAGAGAATTTTATCTTTGCCTTGTCATCCCCAGATGACAATACAACAAGTTGATTATATCTGTGGAAAGATAAATAGTTTTTACTATAATGAAGTTGGTTAAGTTAGAGTTTCTCAGCTACACGGAGTTTACCGCTTCTGGAACGGGGGTTAGTTTTAACTTCTTCTTCAGAAGGAATTAAAGGTTTTTGAGTAATAATTTTGATCGAACCCTTTTTGTTCTCATCTTTAAAAAAGTTTTTAACAATCCGATCTTCTAGGGAATGAAAGCTAATCACTACCAATCTTCCTCCTGGACTGAGTACTTCTAAGACTTGAGGTAAAGCTTCCTTTAAACTATGGAGCTCGTCATTGACGGCAATCCTCAGCGCTTGAAAAGTTCTGGTAGCCGGATGAGTTCTGTCAGCTTTGGATTTGGGTCTAACAGAGGTAATGATTTGAGCAAGATGGTTGGTAGTGGCTATTCTTTGTTTTTTTCTTTCTTCAACAATTTTCTTGGCGATTCTTTTAGCATATCTTTCTTCCCCATATTTTTGAATAAGTTGGGTAAGCTCATTTTCATGTAAAGCGTTGATTAGATCAGCAGCGGTAACTGTCATATGCTGTGGGTCCATCCTCATGTCTAAAGGAGCTTCAAGGTTAAAACTAAACCCTCTTTGTGGTTTCTCCAACTGATGAGAAGAGACTCCTAAATCAAAAAGTACTCCTAAGATTTTATCTAACTGCAGTTTTTTAACAACTTCTCCCATGTGGGCAAAGTTTGACTGATAAAGGATTAAATCAGCAGAGATAGCCTGAAGGTGGTCATTAATGAGTTTCACCTCCAGGTGATGGTTTTTAGCCACTTCCCTAATAGCTTCCGGGTCTAAATCTATCCCTAAAACCTTACTTCTTGCTTTAATAATCCCTTCTGTATGACCTCCGCCTCCTAAATTAGCATCGATATACCAAGCTTTAGGTTTAACCTGAAGGAATTGAAGAGTCTCCTTAAGCATCACTGGAATGTGATAGGTATTCATAGGTGTATTTTATACTTTTGGTACAATTAGGACAATGAAGGTAGCGCTTGTTCATGATGACCTGGTGCAATGGGGGGGAGCTGAGAGGGTACTGGTGACTTTATCAGAGATCTTTCCCCAAGCTCCAATTTATACTTTAGCCCATGATGATAATAATAAGTTATTAAAAGAAAATTTTCACTCTAAAAAAATTATCACCTCTTTTATTCAAAAAATTCCGGGATGGAAAAAATTATACAAGACTTTATTACCGCTTCACCCCTTGGCTTTTGAACAATTTGATTTTTCCAAGTTTGATTTGGTGATCTCCCACTCCACCCGTTTTGCCAAGTGTATTATTACCAAACCCGGGACAAAACATGTATGTTTTTGTCCTACTCCTCCCAGATTTTTGTGGAATTTCTCAGGAGAAAGGGTTGAGGGGATATTTTCTCCTTATCTCAGCTTTTTAAGACTTTATGATCACCTGGCATCCAAAAGGGTTGATTTTTGGCTAGCCAATTCCCTAAATGTTAAACAGAGAATTTATAAGATTTACCAAGCTGAAGCTAAAGTAATTTATCCTTTTGTGGATTTAGAAAGATTTGCTAGTGTCCAAACATTTGATGGGGGATATTTGTTGGTGATTACTAGACTAAATAAATATAAAAGGGTAGACTTAGTGGTTGGGGCAGCCAACAGGTTAAAGGTGTCCTTGAAGATTGTTGGTAGTGGTCCGGAGTATCATAATCTAGCTTTGATGGCAGGACCAACAGTAGAGCTTTTAGGAAGTGTGGATGAAGATTTGTTGACTTTGCTTTTATCCGGATGTAAAGCTTTAGTGGTAGCCGGGGAAGAAGATTTTGGGATGGTTTCCTTAGAAGCTCAAGCTTTAGGTAAACCGGTGATAGCTTATGGGCAAGGGGGATCCTTGGAAACTGTTATTGAGGGGGAAACAGGCTATTTTTTTAGTGAACAGACAGTAGAAAGCTTAATTGAAGCGCTAGAGACTCTGGACAAAAGGGGTTATAATCAGAAAATGTGCTTTAATAACGCTGCCTATTTTTCCAAGACAAATTTCATTAAAAGATTTCAAAGTGTTATCAACGACTTATGACTGTAGTAAACGAACAAGTTCTTTCCTCCGAAAATGATCCAGCTTTTCCCCCGCGTAGCCAAGATCAAACCTTGGTCTTAGATAGTAAGGTTTTGGCAGGAGTAACCCCTTCAGTTGGTCTTTTCAGTTATGAAACATTTAAAAGGTTGATTGATATAGTCGGATCGCTGGTTGGTATTATTATTCTTTCTCCTTTAATGTTGATCATGGCTTTCCTGATTAAACTGGATTCTAAAGGTCCGATACTGGCTGACATCCCTAAGAGAGTGGGGAAAGATGGTAAGTTGTTTAAAATGTATAAGTTCAGGTCGATGATTGTGGGAGCCCATGAGTTGTTGCATAAGGATCCCCAGTTTAAAGAGCTTTTGGAAAAATATCAACACAACAGCTATAAATTAGACAGAGATGAAGATCCGCGGATTACTAGGGCAGGTAAGTTTATCAGAAAGACCTCTATTGATGAACTGCCGCAATTTTTTAATGTTTTAAAAGGGGAGATGAGTTTAGTTGGCCCTCGGGCTTACAACCCTTTTGAACTTGAGGAACAACAGGAAAAGTATCCTTCTACAAAGAGGTTTGTGAAAATCATTTTGTCAGCGAAACCAGGACTGACCGGGTTATGGCAGGTTTCAGGCAGATCAGAGATCAACTTTGATAAAAGAGTGGAATTGGATGCCAAATATGTCCAGCGAAGGTCAATTTTGTATGATCTATGGCTTATTTTAAATACTATCCCGGCAGTATTACTGGGAAAAGGAGCTGTCTAAATTTATGCCTTTTATTAATTTAAATAAAAAAATTGATGGTGTGGGAAAGAAAAATTCCTCTTCCCCAGAGAGAAAGGGGAAAGGGTGGCTTATCAGACTTGTCATTATTTTTATCATTCTTTTTGTCTTGATTTATTTGCCTGCCCGAAGTATCTACCAGTCCACCAAGCAGGTAATGCAAAGCAGCCGCCAGATAATACTGGGAGCAAAGCAGGAAAATCTTGATTTAGTAAGGCAGGGAGTGGTTGATACCCAAAAATCAGTAAGCAGTTTAAATGGAGCTTTAAATTTCTTTTTTTGGATGAGGGCCTTGCCTTTTGTTGGGGGTTTTTACAGTGACGCCAAACACTTTGTTACGGCTTTCGAGTACGAACTGGAAGCGGTCAAGATCCTCACTGATTCTTTAGAGCCTTATAAAAATGAGATCGGGTTAACCGGACAAGGAACACCTGGGCAGGACAGGGTAGCTCAAGCAGTCAAGATCCTGGATAAAACTTTACCAAGTTTAGATAAAGTTGAGCCATTTTTGAAAAAAGCCCGCAGAGAGATAGAAAGTGTCGATACCGGTAAATACCCGGAAAATTTTGGTTCAAAGAAGTTAAGAGGCAGAATAGAGGAGGCTAAAAATTTTATCGTTGGAGCTGATATTGCGGTTTCTGAAAATAAGGGTTTGATTGAAGTTTTACCAGAACTTTTAGGACAAAAAGGGGCTAAAAACTACCTGCTTTTATTTCAAAATGATAAGGAGCTTCGGGCTACCGGGGGTTTTATTACTGCCTATGCTTTCTTAAGGTTAGACAATGGAAAGTTATCTACCACTGCCTCTGATGATATTTACCGCCTTGATGAGAGGCTTTTGAAGGTTTGTTTAAATAAAATTTGCCCTCTCTCTCCTCCTGCCCCAATCGTTAAATATTTACCTGAAGCAGATGGCAAGCCCCGAAGCGCTTGGTCAATGAGAGATTCTAATTTATCACCTGATCTGCCTACCTCACTCCAGCAATTTGAAAGGATGTATGAGATGCTGGGAGATGGAATTTCCTTTGATGGTATCTTTACTATTGATACTCAGGTAGTAGAAGAGCTGATTGCGGTGACCGGCCCGATTGATGTTTTAGGGACTACGTATAGTGCTGAGAAGGACAAGCGGTGTAATTGCCCCAATGTAATTTACGAGTTGGAACATTACGCTGAGATAACTGCCAAGGGAGAATCTGATAGAAAAGCTATTTTGGGAGCTTTAATGCAGCAACTGATGGCCAAACTTTTAACTTTAGGACCAGACCAGTTGCCTACTTTACTCAATACTACTATTAAGTTAGCCAATGATAAACATCTGATGGCTTATATGCATAATGGGAAGATCCAGCAGTCTTTTAGCAAGCTTAATTGGACAGGAGAGATTAAGAGAGATCCTGAGGGGGATTACTTACACCTTAATGATTCCAACTTCGCTGGAGGTAAATCAAATCTTTATGTTGATGAGAAAGTGACTTTAGAAATTACTACAACTAAAGATGGTTCAGCAAAACATAAAATAACTATTGAGTATAAAAATCCTCAACCTTACAATACTTGGTTAAATGGGATTTTAAGGGATTATGTCAGAATTTTTGTTCCCAAAGGAAGCGTTTTAACTGATTCAAAAGGTTCTGCTGAGAAGGTTACTACAGCTTTAGACAATGATCTGAATAAAATTTATTTTGAGGCCTTTGTGGTGGTCCGTCCCCAAAACTCCCTGACTTTATCTTTAGAGTATACGTCTCCAGTAAAAGTGACGGAGAAAAATTATCCCCTGCTTATCCAAAAACAACCGGGAGCCAAAAACCACAAGTATATTGTTAAAATTAATGGTAATAAAAAAGCAGAATTTGATTTGACCTCAGACAAGCAACTCGATTTAACTTTTTAACTTTTTAAGTACCTTAAGTGACTTAAGTAAGTGTATAATTCCTTTACTATGCCAGTGTTTACTACAGAAGGGATTATTGTTAAAAGGTCTAACTTTGGGGAGGCGGATAGGATTTTAACCATTGTTACCCCTTTTAAAGGAAAGATTAAGGTGGTGGCCAAAGGGGTCAGAAGAATTACCTCCAGACGTGGCGGTAATGTAGAGCTTTTAAATAAAGTAAAAATTCAGGTTTTTCAGGGGAAAGGAATGGATCTGTTAACAGAAGCAGAGTCCCTTAAGACTTTTTCTAAGATTAAAAATGATTTAATGATCTCTACTTATAGTTCTCATATAGCTGAACTAGCTGATAGATTATTGCCCGAGGAGCAACCTAATCCCCAAGCTTATAATTTACTGGTAATTGTTTTAAATCTCTTGGAAAATAATCCCCGGCAGATTTTTATCAGAGCTTTTGAGGTCAAACTTTTGACAGTTTTAGGTTTTTGGTCTTTAGATCAGGTAGGGGAAGTAAGGGGGGTTAGGGAAATACTGGAAAAACTCCAGAAAGGGAGTTGGGAGGAGATTGCCCAAATAGAGGTAACCCAAGTTCAATCAGAGGAGCTGGAAAGAATTTTAAGATCTTATTTAGAAAAAGTCTTAGAATCTCCTTTAAGAAGTGTTAAGATAATTCAGAAGCTTAGAACAAAAAGCTAAAAAGTAGGGTGCAAAATCAAGATAGATCAAATATAATCTGAAATAATATGGTAGATCAAAATAATAACTTAATGGATAAAATAGTGGCTTTGGCTAAACGCCGCGGGTTTATTTACCCTGGTTCGGAGATCTATGGTGGTTTGGCTGGAATATGGGATTATGGTCCGGTGGGAGTGGAGCTCAAGCGTAACCTTAAAAATATGTGGTGGAAAAGCATGGTGCAGATTAGGGAAGATATTGTCGGAATAGATGCTGCTATTATGATGAATCCTAGGGTTTGGGAGGCTTCTGGTCATGTGGAGGCCTTCACTGATCCGTTAGTAGAATGCCGTATTGACCATGAAAGGTTACGGGCAGATCACGAGGATGAAATTAAAGCCCATGAGAAAAAGCACCACCCCGGCAAAAGTGATTGGACAGAGCCTCAGAAGTTTAACCTCTTAGTTAAGGCTTACCTAGGGGTGATTGAGGGAAAACAACAGGAAATATTTTTACGGGGAGAGATTACTCAAGGCGTTCATGTAAATTTTAAAAATGTGGTGGACTCTACCAGAATAAGGATTCCCTTTGGTATTGCCCAGATCGGTAAGGCTTTCCGCAATGAGATTACCCCGGGAAACTTTACCTTTAGATCAAGAGAGTTTGAACAGATGGAAGTGCAGTATTTTGTTAAACCTGATGAAAAAGATAGCTTGAAAACCTTTGAATACTGGAAGAAATATTGGATGGATTGGTATATAAAACTAGGAATCAGTAAAGATAAACTAAAGTTTAAGGATCATGCTCCGGATGAAAGGGCTCATTACGCCCGGGCTGCTACAGACATTGAATATCAAGCTCCTTGGGGATGGGCAGAGTTTATGGGGGTGCACCATAGAGGGGACTGGGATTTGAGCCGACATCAGCAATATAGCTCTAAAGAGATGAAATATAAAGACCCGGAAACTGGGGAAGAATATATTCCTTGGGATATTGAGTCGTCAATGGGAGTAGATAGATCAGCTTTGTTTTTCTTAATTGATGCTTACTCTGAAAATAAAGGTCGGGTGATTTTGAAACTTCATCCTCAGCTTGCCCCCTATAAGGCTGCTGTTTTTCCACTTTTGGCTAATAAGCCAGAGCTAGTGGAGAAAGCTAAAAAGATCCATCTTGACCTGAAAAAGGATTTCATGGTAGCGTGGGATGAGCGGGGTAATATTGGTAAAAGGTATGCCTCCCAAGATGAGATCGGCACACCTTTTTGTATTACTGTTGATTTCCAGACCTTGGAAGATGAAACAGTTACCGTTAGGGATAGGGATACAGCTAAACAGGAAAGAGCAGAAATTAATCAGCTAAGAAATTTTATTAATGACCGAATCAATAACCATCAGACCGACTGATATTACAGGTATTTTTAGAAAAGACCTCCCCGGAGGTTCTATCGAAGTTACTGATGATGCTACTTTCAGACGTCTGGTCCAAAGTGAAGAAGATTTTCCAGGAGCCATGGGTGCAGTTCGCATTGGTAGGATTAATGATTGGTTGAAGGGTTATGGATCTATGCCTTATATTCCCTGTTCTTCTTTTATAGATTTTCCGTCTGAGACTGAAGAGGTCAGGAGGATGCTGGTTGTTAATGGGACAATTTCTTAAAAGTGTCATACAAAATAAACCCCTTCTTCTTTTGATCATTTTTATAATTTTAGTGGTTGTTGCAGGTTTGTTTTCTTACCAGAAATTTTTTGTGAGAGGTAGTACTAGTTTGCCTTTAGAAGAAGTTGATTTAACTTTTGATCCCGAGGGGCCTTATGCTTTGCTTTTTCCCAGAAGGGATGGAAATGCCTTAAATTTAGTTATTAAAAGGGTGGCTTCTTTTGAGGAGTTCTCTTATCAGATAGCTTATGCTGATGAAACAGGGGTGGACAGAGGGGCTGGATCTTTGGATACCTGGATAAAACTGCCTAAAAACAGGAGTGAATATGAACAGGAGATCTTGTTCGGCACCTGTTCTACGGGGGGAACCTGTGTTTATGATAAGGGAGTGGAAAACGGAACCTTAATCTTGAGGATTAAAAAAGGCAACAAGGCTTTTAGGATGACTACCCAGTGGCATTTGCAGAAACCTGATCTTCAGTTAGGGAAACTTTTTTCTGGTGATGCCCATTTTGCTTATGACCTAGCTACTGAATCAGTCCAACTGTCTTTGGTAAAGTTCACCATTATTAATGATTTAACCGGGGCTCCTAAATTGCCTTCAGGAAAGGCTGTTTTAGGGAAAGTTTATGCTTTAAATACACCTCAATCCAAATCACTGCCTGAGGGTATGGTAACTATCGAGCTGGTCCAAACACCCTCCTCAGAGCTTAAAATTGCCCGTTTTGATGAAACCGGCAACCAATGGGTGGAGTATGAAACCAAGATTGAAGGCAGCAGTCTGTTTGCCCAGTCAGAAAGCGGCGGTATTTTTAGTGTGCTGGCTCCTTTAAAGTAGTTAACCCCTTTTTTCTTTATCCATTTTTATCCCATAAATCTTATCTTTATGATGGTGAAAAGGGGACTTGACAGGGTGTAGGTTAATGGTTCATTATGGTTAGAGATGGTGAAATATGGGGATGTACCAGTCGATACACCCTCTATGTTTTTAACAAGATATTTTAACCTGTACCCGAACTTAGTAAGTGGTACAGGGCTGCCCAGAAAGGACACCAGCGGTGTTTTTGGGCGAGTATCATACCAAGTTTACAGGACAAGGCCGGATTATCTTGCCCAAAAAGTTCAGATTTGAGCTGTCAGGTGGGAAAGAGCTTATTTTGAGCCGAGGGTTTGAGGGGTGCATCTGGGGATTCTCTATTGAGAAATGGAAAAATGAAGCTGAAAAGCAGCTTGAGATAACAGCCACTGAGGAGAAGGCAAGGAATTTAAGAAGGTACTTATTCTCAGCTGCTGAAAGTGTGGTTTTAGATGATCAGGGAAGGTTTATAATCTCTAAGTTGCTTTTGGATTATGCTCAGCTTAAAGGTGAAGTAGTGATTGTCGGAGCCGGGGACCATTTTGAGATTTGGGATCCCCTAAAGTGGCAAAAGCTTATCAGCGAGTTAATGATTTGAGAAATTAATTGATGAAACACTTAAAACAAGAAGAGGAAAGAAGACCCAGAAAAAGAGTTGTTAAATTTATCCGTTTAGGAGCAGTGATACTTTTAGCTGTTTTGTTTCTCGAAATTTGGGCTGTCAACAGACTTTCAACTTATGGGGATAAAATCCAAGACATCAAAAGTGCTAAAATGGCTTTAGATCTGGAAAATCAGGTCTTGGAGAATCAGATCGCCCAGCAGTCTTCTCTGGCCTCAATTGAAACCAAGGCCGTCTCTTTAGGTTTTACGGCTGTCAAAAGCTGGCAATATCTTAAACCTCTTAATTTAGCTTCAGCATATTAAATTTTCTTGCACAAATTGGGCTCTCAGTTTAGTATAGGTTAAGGAATCTCCCCTAAATATTAGGGTTTGATGCAAGAAAAAAATCATGAGGCTGAGGCTTTTAAAAACCTTTTATATTGTGGCTTTGGCGATGGTAGCTTTTAGGCTTTTCTACTGGCAGGTAGTACAGGCTGATGATTTGGCCGCCCGGGCTGAGCAGCAACATACTGCTACCTCTGCCATTGAAGCTCCCCGGGGTTTAATTCTCTCTGCTGACGGAGGCATACTGGCCGCCAACAGGCCAGCTTTCGTCCTTTATGGACTGCCTAAAATTATTAAAGACAAAGAGGAAGTATCTGCTAAGCTGGCTAAGATTTTACTAAGTAACGCCTCACCCTCTGCTGAGATTGATCTTAAAGAAACTCTAAAGATAAAAAAGGCTGAAATAGCGGACAAATTATCCAAAGATTTATCCTGGGTGGCTTTAGAAAGGAATATAGATTTTTCCTTAAAAAAGCAGATTGAGGATCTGGGTTTAACGGGGATTGGTTTTGAAAATCAGGTGGTTCGTTTTTATCCTGAAGGTTCTTCTTCAGCTCATATTTTAGGTTTTGTCGGTTCAGATTCTTTAGGCAGGCAAAAGGGTTATTTTGGTATTGAAGGATCTTATGACCGGGAGTTGAAAGGCATTGGCGGGGTTTTAACAGAGGAGAGGGATGCTCAGGGGGCACCCATTTTATCCGGTAAATATTATAAAAAAGAACCCAAAAACGGGCATACAGTCACTTTAACTGTGGACCGGGGGGTACAGCGGATTGTGGAGAGGGATCTTCGAGCTGGGATGGAAAAATATGGGGCTAAATCAGCCTCAGCGGTAGTTATGAATCCTCAAACCGGTGAGATTTTAGCTTTGGCTTCTTACCCTAACTTTGATCCCAACAGTTTTTTTGAGTTTTCCACCCAAACTTACAAAAATCCGGTACTGGCTGAAAGCTATGAGCCAGGATCAACCTTTAAAGTTTTAATTATGGCCGCTGGGATTAATGAGGGTTTAATTGATCCCCAGACCAGTTGTGATATTTGCTCTGGACCGATTACTACTGGGGGTTATACTATCAGAACTTGGAATAATAAATATTATGATGATTCCACGATGGCTGAGGTAATTATCCATTCGGATAACACTGGGATGGTCTTTGTCAGTAGAAAACTGGGTTTAGATAAGATGTACCAATATATCCAGGATTTTGGTTTTGGATCTTTAACCCAAATTGATCTGCTGGATGAATTAACTCCTGATATTAGGCCAAAAGATGAATGGAGGGAGATAGATTTAGCGACTGCCTCTTTTGGCCAGGGGATAGCGGTGACACCCATCCAAATGGTTCGGGCTGTGGCAGCTATTGCTAACGGCGGGAAGCTAATGGAACCACACATCACCAAATCCATCGAGGGAGATAATAAAGTAACTTTGATTAAACCCCGGGTTCTAAGACAGCTAATTTCAGAAGAAACTGCTACGATAATTAAAGAGATGATGGTGGAGGCAGTAGAAAACGGGGAGACTAAAAGAATGGTTCCTAAAGGATATCAAATTGCTGGTAAAACTGGAACAGCCCAGATTCCGGTAGCCGGACACTACGATGCCGAAAAAACTATCGCTTCTTTTATAGGTTTTGCTCCAGCAGATAATCCTAAATTTGTAATGCTGGTGATTTTCAGGGAGCCCTCATCTTCCATCTATGGTTCAGAAACAGCTGCTCCCACCTTCTTTGAAATAGCTAAAGAGCTTTTACCCTATTACAACACAGTTCCTACGGAATAATCTATCTCATAGTGATATTGGGACAATTATGGTAAGATACACCGAATGTAAAGACAGCTAGACGTCAGGTTTCCTTGTACTGCAGTTTTAACAGGGACGAGACCAGATATCCCCTTAAGTTGGAAGGTTGACCATTTTCAACGATGGGCCAAAGAAGCTGGATTTGACAGCGTAGAATTTCATGCCTTAAAAGGTGCTACCAAAGATGTGTTAAAAACGCCTTTGCATGTTTTAAAGGAGTGGAAAGAGGTCCGCAGCGGTCATGTGATTTTCAATCCTTATGCTACTCTGGGATCTGTTTTAAAAAGAAAAGAGGATCCCCTAAGACCAGGAGAGAAACTATCTTTTTATAATTTATTGTTGGCTGAAAATGCGCAGGCACAAAAAGCCCTTCATAGCCTAGAAACTGCCTTTAGAGGGAATTTTCCAGTTGTAACTTACAATTATAAAGTCAATGGAAGGAAAATGTATGGAAATTTCCGTCAACCTTTGCTGCAGACCCATCCGGCAGTGTTTAATGATGAAAGTAATGCTGGTGATCTTATTCGTCAGGTTCAAAGTCAGGCTGCAGCAGGTATTGTTTATGACTGCTATCATGCTCAAGAGGCCACCAAATCAGGGAACAGACCCTTAGGGGATTGGAAGAAATCTTTAGGAGCTTTCTTAGAAGCTGGAGTTTTAAAGGAGGTACATGTTCAGGCCGGAAGAGTGCCTCACAATGACCCCACTGTTCCAAGCTTTGCTTGGCTTCGAGAGATGGTGGGAACAAATCCCAATTATAATACTGAGCTAGGGCAGATGATTAGGATGGTAAAAGATGCAGCTCCTCAAACCCCATTTGTAGTGGAAATTACTTTTGACGGTTTAATTAAGGCGGGAATTGTGCCTGCAACTTCTGTTTTAGGAAGGCTGCATCATTTTCAAGATGCTTATAAAGAGTTAGCACATTATGTGAGAAGCGTTTGAGTTATAATACCCTTGATGATTAGAAAGATTAGGAAGTTAATTCCTCACTCTTTAGTAAATTATGCCAAGCATTTGCCGGAGGCAGTGTTGGCAAATATTAAATATGGCTTTCCTGGTAGAAGACTGAAGGTAATTGGGGTGACTGGGACTGATGGTAAAACTACCACTGTGAATATGATTTACAAAATACTTCATGACGCCGGTAAAAAAGCTTCCATGATCTCCACTATTAATGCTGTTATAGCTGGAAAAAGTTATGATACCGGCTTTCATGTGACCAGTCCTCACTCTTCGGTGATTCAAAAATATTTTCAACAAGCCTTAAAACATGGCGATGAGTTTATGGTACTGGAGGTCACCTCTCATGCCTTGGATCAATTTAGAGTATGGGGAGTTCCTTTTGAGATTGGGGTAATTACCAATATTACCCATGAACATTTAGATTACCATAAAACTTTTGAAAACTACTTCCGGGCTAAAGCTAAACTTATACAGAATGTTAAATTTGCTGTTTTAAACGCTGATGATGTAAACTTTTCCCGGTTGTCTGAAGAAACTTCAGGTAAAGTAATAAGTTTTGGGATGAGCAATAAGGCCGATATTAACACTCAAAAGACTCCCTTAAAGTTGAGAGTACCTGGAGATTATAATATCTGTAATGCCTTAGCTTCAGCTGCGGTAGGCAAGATTATAGGTCTTGATGATCAACTGATCAGAAAAAGCCTGGAGGGTTTTAGTGGACTTTGCGGCAGGATGGAGGAGATTAAAAACAGGCGGGGGATCAGGGTGTTTGTGGATTTTGCCCATACCCCTAATGCTTTGGAAAATGCTTTGCAGACCCTAAGACCTAAAACTTCAGGTAAGTTGATAGCAGTTTTTGGTTGTGCTTCCCAAAGGGATAAATTAAAAAGACCTTTAATGGGAAAAATCTCAGGTAAATTGGCTGATGTAACAATTTTAACTGATGAAGACCCCAGATTTGAAGATAGAAATAAGATTATTGAAGAGATTGCTCAGGGAGCTTATCAGGATGGAGCGGAAAATGGAAAAACTCTTTACAAAGAACCTGATAGAACTAAAGCTATAAAGTTGGCTTTATCTTTAACTGATAAAGGTGATGTGGTGGGAATTTTTGGCAAGGGACATGAAAAATCAATGAACTATCATGGAGTGGAAAAACCTTGGTCTGACCAAGAAGCGGTGCGTCGTATCATCCAAAAGAAATAATAAGATGCATGACCGGCTGAAAATTCTTCAGGATTACCTGGGAGGCAGTAGAGTCAAAAGAGATTGTGATATCTCGGAACATTTAGTATCTGGTTTTGGAGGTACGGCCTCAGCTTTTTATATTGCTACTACTGTGGAGGAGCTTATTAAGATTGTCCAGCTTTGCCGGGAACTGAAACTCGATTTTTTAATTATTGGCTCAGGCAGTAAAATAGCTATTTCTAAGGAAGGAATAAATAGTCTGGTGATTAAAAACCGAAGCGATAATTTAAAAATTTTTGGAGTTAAAGGTAATGTTTCAAGGCAAGGAATAGGTATAGAGGAAGCATTAGTGGAAGCTGAATCAGGAACCAGCCTTAAAAGATTGGCTGAATTTGCTTTAGAACACCGCTTGGGAGGGTTGGAGATCTTTCAAAATACCTTGGGAACAGTGGGAGGATCTTTGTATATTCTGCCTATAGTCAGGGAAAAAGCTCATCAGGTAAAGGTTTTAACCAGCAGTGGGGAGGTAGAGGTAAAAGATCCTTATTTGGTGAGTAAAGAAGATGTTATTATTTCGGCAGTTTTTAAACTTAAAGCTCAGGAAAAATAGGAGTATAATATTAAGTTATCCGCCAGCTAAGGGAAGAAGTAATATAAAAGTTATGGAAATTTACCAGCATCCTGTTTGGAATAATCTTAAAGCTTATAAAAAACCGGCCCATTTGGCCCGCTTTTTTCTGGCTAGAAATCTGGCCAAGTTATATCCCAGAAGCTCCTTTATCGGTATTACCGGTTCAGTAGGGAAAACTACTACCAAAGAGACCTGTTTGTCAGTGTTAGCCGAGAAGTTTAAGGTTGTTGCTACCCGGGAAAATTTTGACCCTATCTTTAATATCCCGGCTACTATCCTAAGGATGAGACCAAATACTCAAAAAGCAATTTTGGAGATGGGAATAGAATATCCTGGAGAGATGAACTTTTACCTTTCACTGGTAAAACCGGCCACTGCAGTTGTCACCAGGATTTCTTTTGCCCATAGCCAGTTTTTAGGTGATATCAATCAGATTTTAGAAGAGAAAGGCAAACTTATCAGACAACTTCCTAAAGACGGTTTTGCTATCTTAAATTGGGACGATTTAAATGTCCGCAAATTAGCAAAAGATACAGAAGCAAAAGTGATCTTTTTTGGCACTGACCCTCAAAGCTGTAATTTTTGGGCCAGTAATATCCGCCTGGAGAATGGCTTAACCAGGTTTGAACTAAATTATGGAGTAGAGAGGGTTGAAATTTTCCTAAATCTTTTGGGGAAGCATTTTGTTTATTCCGCCTTAGCTGCTGCCGCTTTGGGAGTCAGTTTGGGAATGAATTTGATTAATATTAAAAAGGGGTTGGAGAAGGTAGCTTCTGCACCTCATAGGCTACAACTTTTAGAAGGTCTGAATGGTTGTTATGTTTTAGATGATACTTATAACTCTTCTCCGGTAGCTTTGGAAGAAGCTTTGAATGTCTTAAATGAACTTTCAGCGAGAAGGAGAATTGCTGTTTTGGGGGAAATGAGGGAGTTGGGTGTTTACTCAGAGCAGTTGCACCGGGAGATAGCCCGGAAGATCTATAAGGACAAAATAGATTATGTCTTTTTAGGAGGAGGAGATGTCAGATTTATTGGGGATGAGTTAATCAAATTAGGGTATTTACCAGAAAAGATTGAAGTAAATTTATCCAATTCCCAAATTGTGGCCAGAATTTTAAGAACTGCCAGCAAAGGTGACTTAATTTTGATAAAAGGCTCCCGAGCTGTTAAACTTGATGAAGTGGTGGCGAGGATTAGTAAATCCAAATGATTGAACTTTTAGGATTAATTATCATCTCTTTCTTTGTGACCAGTTTTTTGTTAGTTCCTTTTATAGATTTACTTTTTTATTTAAAGAGAAGAGATAAAAAATCAGCCATTTTAGCCCATGATGTTAATACTCCAATTCATAATCAGCTGCTTGCTGGCAAGGATATTGATACCCCTATTGGCGGGGGAATTTTGCTTATACCTATCGTGGTAGTACTTAGTTTACTGGCAGCTTTTGTTACCAGGCAGGGTCCCAGTGAAGACATTTATGTTTTAGTTTTTACTATTTTAACCTTTGGTTCTATAGGTTTGTTAGATGATATTAGAAAGATTTTTATCTCCTTTTCTGGTAAATATTCCGGGATTAGGGGCAGATATTTGTTTCTTTTGCAGTTGCTCTTTGCAGTACTAGTAGCGCTGTTACTTTATTTTGTGGTGGGGTTGAACAATATCTTTGTCCCTGTCATTGGCAACATCGTTTTAGGTTGGTGGTATATCCCTTTGGCTGTTTTTGCCATTGTTTCCTTTGCTAATGCTTACAACATCTCCGACGGACTTGACGGGCTTTCTACAGGCCTATTGACTATTTGTTTATTTGCCTTTTTGGTTTTGGCCAGTTCAGTTTTAAACCAAAATTTGGCTATCTTTACCGGTGTATGGATTGGGGTCTTAATTGCTTATCTTTACTTTAACATCTATCCCGCCAGAGTTTACCTGGGGGATGCTGGGGCTTTTGGGTTTGGAGCAACTTTAGCCGTGATCGGGCTTTTAACCGGTAAAATTTTTGGGTTAGCTGTTATTGGGGGAGTTTATGTGGTGATTATTTTTTCCTCTTTACTGCAAATCTTTTCCAAAAAGTTTTTAAAAAGAAAGCTTCTGCCAGTGGCTCCGATCCATATGTATTTTAAATATATCGGTTGGGAAGAACCCAAGATTGTGGTCAGATTTTGGCTGGCCGGAGCAGTTCTGGCCATCTTTGGTCTTTGGCTAGCTCTGATTTCTCAGTAAGGGAATAGATCTTTATCTGTACTAAACACTTCTAAAACTGCTAGAATCTAAGAAGAGATGAGAAGGCTTAAAGTACCGGCTTTTTCTAAAGAGGAGAAAAAGTCCATTTATCAATCCCCCCGAGTTTTTACCCAGCAACATAAAATTGACTGGGTCCTTTTAGGCAGCGTAATTTTTTTATCCCTTTTTGGGCTGCTCATGGTTTATGACGCTTCCCAATTTGAAGCTTATAGAGATTTTGGAGATAAGTATTATTTTATTAAACAACAAGTTATTTGGTTGTTGATGGGTCTAGGAGCTTTAGCTTTTTTCAGTTTTTTTGATTATCACCGCCTGCAAAAATTTGCCCTGCCGTTTTTTATCTTTTCGGTTTTGCTGCTGCTGTTGGTTTTTATTCCCGGGTTGGGAATTTCTGCTGGAGGAGCTCATCGGTGGTTGAAGTTTCCCGGTTTCAATGTTCAGCCGGCAGAGATCATTAAGTTGTCTGCCATTATCTTCTTATCAGCTATTTTTTGTAAAAGCAGTAAGTCTTTCCCCTTTTTTGTAATCTTAGGTTTGGTGGGGATCATTTTGGGGATTTTCCAAAAAGACTTAGGTTCAGCCATAATCTTTAGCATGATTGCTTTTTCAGTTTATTTCGTTGCTGAAGCTCCTTTAGCTCACTTTATTGGTCTATCGCTAATCAGTTTAGTTTCAGCTATGGGTTTCATTTTAATTGCTCCTTATCGTATCAAAAGAGTTTTAGCCTTTTTAGACCCTTTTGCTGACCCTCAAGGCTTTTCTTATCATATTTCTCAAGTCCTGATAGCTTTAGGATCAGGAGGATTGTTGGGGTTGGGAGTAGGGCAGTCCAGGCAAAAATTTGCTTACATTCCGGAGGTGACCACCGACTCTATTTTTTCAGTTATCGGTGAAGAGTTTGGTTTTTTGGGAAGCCTGGTACTAATCTTTATTATTGGTTTTTTGATTTTAAGAGGTTTTAAAATAGCTCAAACGGCTGTAGACAGCTATGGGAAACTGTTGGCCGTCGGGCTGACTACCTGGTTAGGAGTTCAAGCGGTTATTAATTTGGCAGCGATGGTCTCTTTGATGCCCTTAACCGGAGTTCCGCTGCCTTTTATATCTTATGGCGGATCAGCGCTACTTGCAAATTTGGTGGCAGTAGGTATATTACTTAATATCTCAAAGCAAAACTTAAGATGAAAATTGTTGTTACTGGTTCACATTTTACCCCCGCCCAAGCAGTGATTGAGCAGCTGCGAAAGTATCCCCATACGCAAATTGTTTATCTGGGCAGAAGCTACACCCGGGAAGGGGATCAAACTCCCTCCATGGAATCCCAGGTTTTATCTAATTTAGGAGTTAAATTTATCTCTTTGACTACCGGAAGACTGCAGAGAGTTTTTACTGTCCATACCATACCATCACTGCTAAAAATTCCCTTTGGTTTTATTCAGGCTTTTTATGTGCTTTTAAAAGAAAAACCGGATGTGGTGCTATCTTTCGGAGGTTATGTCGGAGTGCCGGTGGTAATATCTGCCTGGTTTTTATCTATTCCAATTATTATCCATGAACAGACTTTAGTTTCGGGACTCGCCAATGAAATAAGTGCTTTCTTTGCCAACAAAGTAGCCATTTCTTTTAAAGGTGATCAGATAAGAAAAGACCGGCGGATGGTTTTTACCGGTAATCCCATGAGGAAGGCAATCCTAGAATCCTATGAAAACCGCAGCAGAGATAAAGTTACTGCCTTGAGTCCAGATATAACCCAAATTGTTAAAATCTCCCAAAAAGAAAAGAAACCCCTAATTTATATTACCGGGGGGAATCAGGGCTCCCATCTGATAAATGAAGCTATCCGCCAGATTTTGGAAGATTTGACTAAAGTAGCTTGTATTGTTCACCAGACTGGAGATTCTAAGTTTAACGATTTTGATAAAATGACTAGTAAACAAAAATCTTTATCTCATCCCCAGAGATATTTAGTAAAAAAATGGCTGGAAGTTGAAGATTTGGCTGAACTTTTAAAGAAAGTGGATTTGGTAATTTCCCGGGGTGGTATCAATATTCTTTATGAACTGGCTTATTTTTCTATACCTACTTTAGTTATACCAATACCCTATCTTTATAAAGATGAACAAACAACTAACGCCTGCTACTTTGGAAAACTGGGACTAGCTCAAGTTTTGTGGCAAGTGGATTTAACAGCTGAAAAACTATATCAAACTGTTGCTAAGATGTTAAAAAATTTACCCCAGTTAAAAAAACAAGCTCAAAATGCTCACCCAATAGCTATTGCGGATGCCGCTAAAAGACTGGCTTTAGAGACCTTACTTTTAGGCGACAGAGAGTCCCACTTAAGATGATAAGAGGCAAAAAAACCGTTATCTTGCTGTTTTTTCTGGTTGTTTTGATAACTTTGGCTATTTTTAAAACTGATCTATTAAAAACAGATTCAATCGAGTGGGAAGCAAAAAATGCCGCTTGTCTGGATACGGCTAGGGTAAAATCAGAAATTAATCTCCAACATAACTATTTTTTCTATATTAATGAAAAAGCTATCTTTCAAAAAACTGTTTCACTTTATCCTTGTGTCAAAAGCCTCCGCTGGGAAAGAAAATTTATCAAAGGAATAAAGATCATTGCCGAAGGAAGAGTTCCTTTGATAAAAATTGCCCCTATCCCTACAGCCGCCTTAGATGAGGATTTAACCGCTTCTCCCTCCTCGTCAACGGCTTTACTGGACTGGTCGTTGCCTGAGGATGTAAAGAAATTATATATTGCCGATAGTGAGGGGTATGTTTTCGCTCAAGGTCAGGAGTTTCAGTTACCAATTTTATATTACTTGGGAGATGAACTTAAATTAGGTCAAAAAATAGAAGGCGACCTATTAACTAAGTTAGAGCAAGTTATTTTAAATTTGGGTAAACTGGAGATTCAAGCCCAGGACAGCTCTCTCTTCAAATTCAAAAAGTCAGGAGACTTTTTACTGGTGTACTCCAGGCCTAAATTAGTTTTTTCTTTGTCAGGAGATATTTTCCGGCAACTGGGCTCTTTACAACTAATCTTACAAAAAGCTAAAATAGACGAGAAAGAAATGGAAACTGTTGATCTTCGTTTTGATAAACCTGTAGTTGTATATTCTTCCAGCAAAAGTAATGATTGAATTTGGGGATAAGCTAATGAGGTAAGTAGGCGGTGATCTATCTTTTGACTTTCTCAAAAGACAAGATTTAAAATTAATTTAGTAGGAGAGGTCTGTTACAGCCAAGTTGGTTAAGTTAAATATGCCGAAAGACAAAGTTATCTGTGCCGTTGATGTTGGTTCTTCGAAAATAGCTACTCTTATTGCCTCTTTAGGTGAGGATGGGAAGATTAATTTAATTGGGGTTTCTGCTGTGAATTCCCGGGGAGTCAGAAAAGCCCAGATTGTTGATATTGAAGATGCTGTCGCTGCTATCACCGAGAGTATTGAGGCATCAGAGAGGATGGCAGGTTATTCCATCTCCTCAGTTTATGTTTCTATTGGAGGACCTCATATTGAAAGTACTAATTCCCATGCTGTGGTAGCAGTAGCCAAACCAGAAGGGGAGATTGCTGAAAATGATGTTTTAAGAGTTAATGATGCTGCCAGAGCTATACCGTTACCTTCTTCCAAAGAGATTCTTCATGTAATTCCCCGTACTTTTACTGTGGATGGACAAGAAGGTATTAGGGATCCTATCGGCATGACCGGGGTAAGACTAGAAACAGATACGCATATTATTACCGGGTCAACCACATCGATGAAAAATTTAGTCAAATGTATGGGACTGGTCGGGGTGAATGTGGAGGAGTTAGTTTTCTCCGGTATTGCTTCCTCCTATGCTGTCTTAACTGAGACAGAAAAGGAGCTAGGAGCTATTTTAGTGGATATCGGGGGAGAAACGACTGATGTAGTGATGTATGTTGATGGGGCGATTGCTCATTCCTCAGTTATTCCCGTGGGTGCACGTCATATTACCTCCGATTTAGCAGTCGGGCTGCGAGTTTCTTTAGAATCAGCTGAAAAAATCAAGGTTTACTTAGGAAGAACTTCAAAAATTCCCGCCTTCCCAGAAGCCTATGGTAAAGAAGAGGAAAGAGGAGTTTCAGCAAGTAAATCCGTAAAGGAAGAACCTTTGGATGTTAAAAGTATTGGTATCAGTGAGGATTTACAAAAAATTTCCAAAAAAGCAGTTGTTGACTCTATCATTAGACCCAGAGTGAGGGAAATATTTGAGCTGGTAGGCAAGGAGATCAAAAAGAGTGGTTTCGGTACTCAAACTCCTTCTGGTTTAGTTATCTGTGGAGGAGGATCTTTAACTGTGGGGCTTTTAGACCAAGCTAAATATGTATTGGGATACCCAGCCAGAGTAGGTAAAAATGAAGGATTAGTAGGATTAATTGATGAAATTGACTCTCCTTCTTTTGCTACAGCAGCAGGTTTGATTTTATATGGGTCTAAGATGGCTTCGGGACCGCAGTTTAATATCCCGGTGTTGGCTAAGGGATTACCTTTTAAGGATGTTTTTCAAAGAGGATTAAATTTAGTCAAATCTTTTCTGCCTTGATTTTTGTAATTGTAGGGGGACTCGACAAAATAAAAAAATATTGTTAGAATCTGCCCAAAGTAGCTGTTTATGTTAATTAAGCCTGATGTCCAGAAATTTGCTAAGATCAGAGTTATTGGTATTGGCGGTGGCGGCAGTAATGCCTTATCTTCGATGATCAACCTTCAGCAGATTCAAGGTATTGAGTTTATAGCTATTAATACCGATGCCCAGGCCCTTTTAGCTCATCCCTCTCCTACTAAAATTCAGATTGGTGAAGCTTTAACTCGGGGTCTGGGAGCTGGAGGTAATCCTTCCATTGGTAAGCAGGCAGCTGAAGAATCAGCCCAGAAGATTGAGGATATTTTAAAAGATTCGGATATGGTTTTTTTAACTGCTGGTATGGGAGGAGGCACAGGAACTGGAGCTATCTCCGTTGCAGCTTCAATTTCTAAAAAGATTGGGGCTTTGACGGTGGCTGTAGTGACTAAACCATTCAACTTTGAAGGTACTAGAAGAATGATAGTCGCTGAAGAAGGCTTAGAAGAGCTCAAAGACAAAGTTGATGCCCTAATTGTTATTCCTAACCAAAGACTGCTGGATGTCTTTGATAAAAATATGACCTTACAGGATGCTTTTAAGACTGCGGATTCAGTTTTAGGTCAAGGAGTACAGGGAATCTCTGATTTAATTATTGTTCCAGGCCTAATTAACGTTGATTTTGCTGATGTTAGAACCATTATGACCAGTGCCGGCTCAGCCTTAATGGGGATTGGGCAGGCAGGGGGAGAGAATAGGGCTGAGGTGGCAGCCAGAATGGCCATTGCCTCACCGCTTTTAGAAATTTCTATTGAAGGGGCCAAAGGAGTTCTTTTCAACATCACTGGTGGTCATGATTTGACCATGGAAGAGGTGGATAAGGCTGCCAAGATTATCTCTGCCGCTGCTGACCCGGATGCCAATATTATCTTTGGGGCAACTATTAAAGAGGATCAAATAGATCAGCTGAAGATTTCCGTTATTGCTACAGGTTTTGATAGTACCAGGGCTAGATTTAGAGAGTTTATGGGTAGTCCTGCTCCCAGCCCCATTCCTCAGCTTAATTTAAATAAAGGTTTGGGAGGAAGTTATAGCAGCAGTAGCAGTACTTCAGATGATACCCAGGTATCTCCTCAGGCAGATGATCCAGTTATAGCTGAGGATGATGAAGAGCAGTCCCGTTTTAACATCCCCGCCTTTTTAAGAAGAAATAACTAATCTAGCCTCGTGATAGTTTTTCTGTTAGAATTAGCCATATGACAAGATTTAAGCTTGTTTCATCACAAGTTGATTTTCCAGCTTTAGAGAGAGAACTTTTAGACTATTGGTATAAGCAAAGCTTGCCTTCTGAAGAAGGTAAAGAGGGAATTGTGGAGAAATATCTTCACAAAAATGATTCTTCAGACAAAAAATTTTCTTTCCTTGATGGTCCAATAACTGCTAATAACCCCATGGGTGTTCACCATGCCTGGGGAAGGACTTATAAAGATCTGTGGCAGAGATTTTATAATATGCGGGGCTTTGCCCAGAGGTTCCAGAATGGTTTTGATGAGCAGGGACTTTGGGTAGAGGTGGGTGTAGAGAAAGATTTAGGGTTAAAAGATAAAAAAGATATTGAAAATCTTATTCCTGGAGATAAATTTGCCTCAATTGAAAAGTTCGTCAATCTTTGTAAGGAGAGAGTCAAAAAGTACTCAAGTATCCAAACTGAACAATCTAAAAGATTAGGATACTTTATGGATTGGGAGCATTCTTATCACACCTCTTCTGAGCAGAATAATTATGCCATTTGGAATTTCCTTAAAGTGGTAAACGAAAAAGGTTGGCTATATAAAGGATATGATAGTGTACCTTGGTGTCCAAGATGTGGTACAGCGATTTCTCAACATGAAATTTTAACTGAAGAATATAAAGAGTTAACTCATGATTCAGTTTTTGTTGAGTATCCAATAGTGGGGAAAGAGAATGAATACATTTTGGTGTGGACTACAACTCCCTGGACACTTCCTGCCAACGTGGCTGTGGTTGTAGATCCCGGTAAAGATTATGTGGCTGCAACTGGTAAGGTTAAGGGTAATATTTATTACTTAGGTAAAGAAGCAGTGGCTAGATTAAAATTAGATATTTTGAAGAACTTAAAGGGTCTTGAGTTGGTGGGTTTAGAGTATAGCTCTCCATTTGATCATTTGCCTCGTGTTCAAAAAGCACTTTCTGGTTATCAACATCAGGTTATCGCTACAGATCCTGTTATCTTACCGGTTATTGACGAAGAAGGCACTGGGTTAGTTCACATTGCTCCTGGTGCAGGATCTGAAGATTTCCAGTTGGGTAAGAAAAATAAGTTACCTATCATTGAAGTGATTGATGAGGGAGCAAATTATTTAGATGGTATGGATGATTTTTCAGGGAAAAATGCCAAGAATAACCCAGAATTAATTATTGATTTTCTAAAAAGCTGTCAAGAAGGAAAATTTTTGTTTGATGTCGTGCCTTATACTCACCGTTATCCTACTTGTTGGAGATGTCAAACGGAACTTGTATGGAGAGTTGTTGATGAATGGTACATTGAGATGGATAGGAAAGATGAGTCAGGTCAAACTTATAGAGAACAAATGATAGAGGTAGCAAAAAAAATTATTTGGCTTCCTAAGTGGGGATTAGATCGAGAGCTAGATTGGTTAAAAAATATGCACGATTGGCTAATCTCTAAAAAGAGATATTGGGGTTTAGCTTTACCTATTTGGGAGTGCCTAAAATGCGGGCATTTTGAGACGGTGGGTAGTAAAGAGGAGTTGAAGGAGAAAGCTTTAGAGGGTTGGGAAAAGTTTGAAGGTCATTCTCCCCATAAACCCTGGATTGATGAAATAAAGATTAAATGCGGTAACTGCGGGGAATTAACTTCCAGAATCCCTGACGTAGGCAACCCTTGGTTAGATGCCGGAATTGTGCCTTTTTCGACACTTCCTGAGGACTGGTTTCCGGCAGACTTTGTCACTGAAGCTTTCCCGGGTCAGTTTAAGAATTGGTTTTACTCCATGATTGCTATGAGTACGGCTTTAAAAAAGACTAATCCTTTTGAAAACCTACTTGGACATGCCATGGTGATGGATGAAAGGGGGGAAGAGATGCATAAATCTAAGGGCAATGCTATTGAATTTAATGAGGCTGCAGACAAGATTGGAGTTGATGTGATGAGGTGGCTTTATGTTACTCAAAATCCAGAACATAATTTACATTTTGGTTTCAATGTTGCTGATGAAGTTAGAAGAAGGTTTTATTTAATATTATGGAACTGTTATAAATTTTTTGTTGAATATGCCCTCTTGTCTGAGTGGGAGATAACAAAAAAGAAGAATCTGGACACTGTAAAACTCACAATTTTAGACCGATGGATTGTAGCTAAATTGAATCAGTTAGCTTTATTGGTAAATAAAAATTTAGAAAAGTATGATGCGATGACTTCTTCCCGGGCGATTGAGGACTTTGTGGTGAGTGACTTGTCTACTTGGTATATCAGAAGATCCAGGGATCGGGTGGGGGCGGCTGCTAACCCAGAAGATCAGGAGGTCTTTTTAAATACTGCTTACCATATTTTTGTGGCTTTAAGCAAACTTTTGGCACCTTTTATACCTTTTGTAGCTGAGGAGATGTACCGCAACTTAACAGGTGAGACTTCGGTGCATCTGGCTGATTATCCTCAATCAGATGAGGCTTTTATTGATGATCAACTTATAAAGAATATGGATCAGGTCAGAAAATTGGCAGAAATTGGGCATTCTTTAAGGAAAAAGGCCGGTATCAAACTTCGCCAACCCTTACAGATGTTTACTTACTATTTACCAGAAAAATTAAGTGATGATCTGGAGAAGATTTTAGCGGATGAATTGAATGTCAAGAAAGTTGAATACCAAAAGTCTTCAGAAAAAGAGCCTCAAGGTAAATTAGATACAAATATTACTCCTTCTCTTCAATCTGAAGGTGAGGCCAGGGAGTTAATTAGGCAGATCCAACAGCAAAGAAAAGAAGCCGGGTTGACTTTAAAGGACAAAGTTAGAGTTGTCTCACCTTTTATCCCTGAAGATAAACAGCTGTTTCAAATGGTTTTAAGCCAAACCAATAGCGTTGATCTGACTTATGGGGATCAACTAAAGATTGAGGTTCTTTAAAGTAAAAAATGGGCCAAAGGATAAGCTTGATTCCTGATTTGTTAATTACCCTGCCAATTATTTTTCTGCTTTCTTTGGGTATCTTAGTAATTTACTCCTCTGACCCTCAGCTGGCTTTACAACAAACCTTGATTGCTTTAATTGGCTTATTGATTTATTGGTTTCTGTCTTCTGTAGACTATCACTACTATCAACATTATGCCCTTTATTTATATATTATAACCTTGGTGCTTTTGGTTATCGTTTTTATTTTAGGCATTGAGACACGAGGATCGCTCCGGTGGATCCCTCTTGGTCCGGTACAAATTCAACCTTCAGAGATGGCCAAGCCAGTGCTAATAATCTTTTTAGCTAACTTTTGGGTAACCCACTTGCCTTCTTGGAAAAATATTCTTAAAAGTTGCTTGATAGTTCTCCCTTTTTTGGCTTTGGTATTTAAACAACCAGATTTAGGAACCTCTCTAACCTTAGGTATGATTTGGCTCATGATGGTTGTAGGAGCAAATATTTCTTGGCTGAAACTTTTAGCTATGGGTTTGGTTTCCTCAGTACTAACCCCTTTAGGGTGGCTCTTTTTAAAAGACTACCAAAAGATGAGAATTATGAGTTTTATCTCTCCTGATCAAGATCCTTTGGGGACAGGCTATAATGTTATTCAATCAAAAATTGCTGTGGGTTCGGGTAGTTTTTGGGGAAGGGGTTTGGGTCATGGTACCCAGTCAAGGTTGCGTTTTTTACCTGAATACCGGACTGACTTTATGTTTGCCTCCATGGCGGAAGAGTTTGGTTTTTTGGGTTCACTGATAGTGCTGGCTTTGTATGGAACTCTGATTTTCCGGAGTTTGATCATCATCAGGCTTAGTCATGAAAGGTTTGGCAGTTTATTAATCTTTGGGGTATTAGGGATGCTGTTTTTCCAAATTGTGGTCAACATTGGTATGAACATTGGCTCCTTACCGGTCACCGGCATCACTTTGCCGCTTCTCTCTTATGGGGGGAGCTCTTTGATTTCAACCCTCATCTCTTTAAGCTTTATCGTTTCAGTAGCCAGATTTGGAATAAGGCATGTTCCTTCCATTGACACTTAAGCCTACTCAGGGTAAAATTTGTCATATGCAATACCTAGTCTGTCAAATAGGAGGAAGGCAATATCTGGTTAAACCCCATGAAGTGGTGGAAGTGGATAAGTTGTCTGAAGATATTAAAACCCTGGTAGTGGATAAAGTTTTATTGGCGGTAGATGATTCTAAAGTAGAAGTTGGCAAGCCCTATCTTAAAAAGAGTGTTGGTTTTGAAGTTTTGGAACATCTAAAGAAACCAAAAGTTAGAGTTGCTACTTATAAGGCTAAGGCTAACTACCGGAGAGTGATAGGCTCCCGTCGGGAAGTCAGTAGGATAAGATTAGCAGAAGAAGGTAAACCCGTGAAAAATAATAAAGATTGACAATTCTTTTCACAGAAGTTAAACTAACTATAAGGACCTGATGTCTTCGCTGTATCTAATATTTTACAGTTCAGACATCAGAACCTTGCCTTTTTTATCCTTAAGGATTATAGAGGCAGAAAGGTAGGATAAAAAACGTGGCTCATACAAAAGCAGGCGGAACAACTAAAACTAATCGGGATTCTGTTTCCAAAAGATTGGGAGTCAAACGTTTTGGTGGGGAAATGGTGACGTCAGGAAATATTATTATCCGCCAGAAAGGCACTCATTTTAATGACGGAGAAGGGACCAAAAGAGGCAATGATTTTACCATCTATGCAGTAACTGAAGGACAAGTAGAATTTACCAGAAGAAAAGGTCGTCAGATCGTTAAAGTGCATGGATAATCCTATTGATCAGGTCTTTGAATTGGACATAAACCTTCTTGAGCCTAATCCTTTGCAACCCCGTGGTTTAATTACGGCTGAATCTTTAGCCGAGTTAGCTGAGTCTATCCGTGAGCATGGTGTTTTAGAACCGTTAGTGATAGCTAAAACTCCAGCTGGATTTCAGATTATTGCCGGAGAAAGAAGATGGAGGGCTTCCAAGCTCATCGGTTTAACCAGAGTTCCGGTAGTTATTAAAGAAACTTCTCCTCAAGGGATGTTGGAGATGGCTATCGTGGAGAACGTCCAAAGACAGGATTTAAATCCTTTGGAACGGGCTCAGGCTTACCGGAGACTGATGGATGAGTTTGGATTGGCCAATGCTGATATTGCCCAGAGGGTGGGTAAAAGTCCGGCTTATATTTCCAATACCATCCGTTTGTTAATCCTTCCGGATGCTTTAAAAGATGCTTTAATGTCGGGGCAGACAACTGAAGGGCATGTTAGGGCGTTAGCTGCTTTAGAAGATCCTCATATAATTATTGAAGCCTATAAAGAAGTGCTGCGTAAAAACCTTTCAGTCAGGGGGGCGGAAGAACTGGCTAGGAGAATGCGTTCCCGCCACGGGATTAGAGTAGGCAAGGGTGTTAGGCCTGATACTCATATTATTAGTGAGGAAGTTGACCGGATTCAGGAGAGTCTAGCCAATGCTCTTTCGGTAGAGGAGAGAAGAGCAGCAGTTAAATATGTCCTTAAAGGTAATGAGGCCAAACTGGAAATTAAGTTACCAGGTGAACCTGATAAAACCAGCGAGATGATGAGGATGATCACTGAAGCCATTAATAACTACTTCCGTGCCGCCTAGATTATCTGATCTTTCTTAAGTTTTTAGCTGGAAGGTTTGTCCACTTGAATGAGGGTAAACTGTTGAGGAGGCCAATATCTGAGCCAAGCTTGGCCTACTACTAAGTCCTTACCAATGGTACCCCATTCCCGGGAATCAGAGCTTCCTCCCCGGTTATCCCCCATTATAAAGTAACGGCCTTGAGGAACCGTCAGCTCCTCACCTTCAGAGAGAGATGCTCCCCCATAAGTCCTAGTGCCTTTTGGTAAATAGAGTTCCGCTGTGGGTTGCCCGTTAATATAGACCTTACCTCCGCTTACCATAACCCGGTCTCCTGGTAAACCAATGACTCTTTTGATAAAGACTTGATCCATATTGCGGGGGTTTTTTAGAATGATTACCTCTCCTCTTTGGGGCTGGGAAATTTGGGTGGCTACTTTATTGGTAATAATATAGTCTCCATCGTGGAAGTTAGGAACCATTGAGCTTCCGGAGACTTTATGAGGTTCAGCTACAAAAAATCTCACTACTACTAAAATAGCGCCGATAATGGCGATAAATTCAATAAGTTCAACTAAGTTATTTTTTATTCTGTCCCCCAAAGACTGGCCTTCAGGGTCAAACTCTAAACTATAAGGGTTTAGATTATTATCCATACTTAATATTATCTAATGATTAGGTTTGTAAGACAAGAGGTATGATGGTAAAATGTGTTGTTGGGCTCATAGCTCAGTTGGTTAGAGCGTTGCATTCACATTGCAAAGGCCCCAGGTTCGAGTCCTGGTGAGCCCACTGTAAGAGATTTGGCATTTTTGGCCTTGGAGATTAGCTTGATGTGACTGCGTAATCTCGCGGTTCTAGAAACTAAATCTTCATAGGTTGGTGGTTCAGTAAAAACAGTGCTCCAAGCTGCAGCTCTTTTAATAGGATCGGGTATTCCCAACAATCCTTTCCCCAGGTGTTCAAGAAAATATACCACTCTATTGGTTACTAACCTTATATCTATTTGTTTTGCCTCAACTTTAACCAAATAATCTGAAGTTATGTTGAATTTCTTTGACCAATCCTCTAAAACTTGTTTTCGCCTGCTCAATATTAAGACTCCTCCTATTTTCCCAAAAATCGCTTTTATCATAAATTATCTTTTTTGATCCTATCCATTTATTAAATGGACCATACAAAACACCCAGTTGACCTTATGAAATAAGGTCAACGATCGGCAATTTTACAATAAACGTACGTTATCCTATAATACTAAGTTATGAGCGAGCATGAATTAACATTAGCGATGATTAAACCAGATACTATGAATAAAGGTTTGGCTCCGGTGATAGAACAAGCCTTTATTGATGCTGGATTAGAAATAATATATAAAAAGATCCTTCAATTAACTATGGAACAAGCTCGTACAATAACTGGTAAATTGAGAGAAAGACATCTTATGCCTTTAATTGAAAGTTATCTAACATCTGGAGAATCGGAGGTCTTGCTTCTAAAGGGTGAAAATGCCATACAAAGAACAAGAAATCTCATAGGTTATACTAAACTTAGTAATAGGGAAGGGGCTGGTTTGAGGGGTCTTTATGCGGAAAACTATTTATATAATGCAATTCATGGTTCCGCAACTCCAGAAGAATTAGAAAGAGATATACTCACTTTAATACCGGAAGTATTAGGAGAAAGGAAGTAAACAAATGAAGATAGCTTTATTACTTTTCAATATGGGGTTAGATAAGCCAGCAGGGAGTTGCTTGTACACACGCGAATTAGGAGAGGCTCTAGCTCAGAGAGGTCATGAAGTTTATATAATTGCGGATACACCAAATAAGCTAGTTCATTTACAGTATGCCAAAATGATTCAATTAGATACAGAACCATTTGGTAGCTGGAAAAACTGTTTTCTTGATGCAAATCAATTGAATGATACCATTTCCGTTTACACTAAAGCTTTGCTATCTCTTGACCGTAACGTTAATTTAGATGTTGTAAACGTTCAACACCTGCTTGTATCACCAATACCGGCATTATTCGCAAAAAACTTTGGTAAATTTAAAACCATTGGTACTTGCCATGGCAGCGAAACACATGAATCTAAGGGTAATCAAACTATGACTGATTTCTTAAAAGTTGCACAAAAACTGGATGGCTTTGCAACAGATTCAGAAACTATAGTTAACGATATAGTTAAAATGGTGGGAGTAGGGAAACAAAAAATAAATATAGCGTCAACCGGCGTGGATATAAATAAATTCAGAATGGACCCAAAATTATATAACAAATACAGAAAAGATTACGATCTCAGTCACGAAGATGTGGTGGTGTTATTTGCTGGAAGGCTAATAGAAGAAAAGGGTGTTAAATGGTTACCAAAGTTAGTGAAACAGTGCCAAACAGCGGATCAAAAAATTAAATTCTTTATTGCAGGAGATGGGTCATTAAAAGAATATTTAGGACGTGAACTACAGCTTTATATAGAGAATAAAACCGTAGTATTACTTGGAGCAATTCCTCAGGAAGAATTAATAAAATATTACCAATTATCAGACATTTTTATATTACCTTCTATATGGAACGAACCTTTTGCCATGGTTTCATTAGAAGCGATGTCGTGTTCTCTTCCGATTGTAGTAACCAGCAAAGGAGGAGTCGCCCAAACTTTGATAAAAGGTAAATTATTACCTTACATAACTGCGAATAGTTACAATAAATTCTACCAGAACTTAATGTATTTAGTTAGAAATAAAAATATAAGGAAAAATTTTGGGAATAACCTACGAAAATTTATTGAGGAGAATTATTCTTGGCAAGCAGTTGCCAAAAAGTTCGAAAAAATATATGAATGTCTATAAATGCACAATTCGTACTCATAATGTCTTAATTAGTTTACAAACTGATTCTAAGGGTTTGTATGATTATATTCAAAAAGACCCTTTCTTACATGCACATATTGCAGATGCCGAAATATTGCCTGGAACCTCATTTCAAGCAGATTTTAAAATAATTCATAAATCTAGTCGTGAGAATCAAATCACGATGGATGAGAGGTCTTTAGAAATATACGCAAATATACCTGATGTTATTAAATACAGCCAGATTATCTTTTTACTAATACCCATTCTTGAAATGTTTTATGAGCAAAATGATATATATTCAATTTCTGGTGCAGCTATTAGTAATTTTGAAAATGGTTTAATCTTACTAGGAGGACAGAGGGCAGGTAAGTCAACACTAACCTCAATATTAACAAAAGATAATACCTTAAGTTATTTTTCTGATGAAAGACTGTTATTAAATTCGGAAGGTGGTATATTCTTAGGAGGAAACAAAGCGATATCTCTTAGAAAAAATATAGCCGAATCTGAAATGTTTTCAACTTCAGAGAAAGGTAAGTTTATGGTAAGTTCATCCACTAACAAATTATACTATTTTCCAGAAACAAGAAGACCCAAAAAAGCAAAACTTAAATATTTATGCTTGATACAATTAAATAATATTCCTTTTTATACAGTTAAATTGAATAATTTTGATATTAAACTACAACTATATAACAACATAACTCAAACAATCAGAAGTTGTCTAAACCCAATTATAAATCTAGAATTTGCTACTCCTAGCTTTGATAATAAGACTTTATCTAACAAACGACTTAGGAAAATAGCAAAATTAATCGACACACAAGATATTGAAGGTTATGAATTAAATGGTTCCATAGAGGAAATAAAGAAATGGATAAAAAGAAAAATAATATAACCTTTGGTATTCCTTCATATAATAGTTCCCTTGAAATTTTGAACTTAACTGTACAGTCAATTATCAAGAGTGTAGATTTACTCGGGATTCAACAGTTACGTATTCTTATTTGTTTAAATGGGAAACCCAATAGGAAAATCGAAAAGCTCTACCGAAATAATCCAAACATAAAAGTTATTTATACCCCAAATTTTGCAAAGGGTAAATCGCGAGCAATTAATGAAATACATCTCCAAACACAGACAGAGTTATTAATAATTATTGATGACGATGTATTAATTGATAGTATGAGTCTATCGCTATTAATAGAGCAAATACAAAGTAAAAATACCTACATAACTTTTCCTTCAAGAAGTTTGATAAATGAAACACATCTTAACCCTTTCAATAAATTATTATGGAAAATTTTTAACATACAATATTGTTCAAACTTATATAACGGAAATGACCCCTTCTTTACGGGAATGTGTTTTTGTGTAAAAACTAAGTTTTTACCCATGCTGCCAAATGATTTAATAAACGATGACCAATTTTTGCAAATTTATTTCATGAATAATTCTAAATTAATTAGGAAAGCTTTTGTCTATTATAGGGGAGTCCATGAAATAAGGGACTATATCAATCGCTTTTTCAGAATTAATTACGGTAGAAACCAAATTAAAAAATATTTTAGAAAGGAGATATATGAAAGCTATAACATTCAACACAAGCGGATATTAGATTATGGGAAGATTTTACGCCTTCCAATAGGCAATCTTATCTGTTTTTTAATTTACCGTATTGCATATACTACTATTCGAACTATATTTAATCTACTGCCTAAAACTAATTACTCTTGGGAACGGAGTTCACAAATTATTGATTAATTTTATCCCCTGACCTAAAATCGATTTATCGTTCGCATAATTCATGAAACTAAAATCTTCGTCAACTTTTAACCATCTGACTTGATCAGTCTCAAAATTAAGCTTATGAGAGTTGTCCCCCTTAGATTTCATTAAAAACCAGTGCACAGTCCTTTTATATGTAATGTCTTTTTCTTTGTCTTCTACAGAATAAGAAAAACTGCCAATCTTTTTTAACACAACCGCTTTATTATTAGTTTCTTCCTCAACTTCTCTTAATGCCGTATCTTCCAAACTTTCGCCAGGCTCAACATGACCTTTAGGAAGAGTCCAGTCATTTTGCTTAGATCTGTGTATTACCGCTACATAATATTCCCCATCTACTTCTTTAAATAAGACTCCTCCTGCTGATAATTCTTTTTTAATTTTCATGGCATTGTTTATACAGTTTTAAATATAATTTAACCATTTTATCAATTGTATATTGATTCATAATAGTTTTCCATGCTTGTGTTCTAATTTTATTTGTTTGAAGTTGATTTTCCAGAATATCATGAATTAGATGCAAAATTTGAGGTCGTTCAGTCCTATTAACTAAAAAACCATTTAATCCAGATCTTATTATTTCTCTAGGGCCACTAGCAGGATGCGCAATTACCACACAACCTTTAACCATAGCTTCGGTAATGACAAGCCCAAATGGCTCATAACTGCTGAGCATAAGAACAATACTAGCCTGTTTGTAGTATTTTTGAAGCTGCTTTTCATTTAGCCAACCTTTATACTTTAATTTTGGGTATTCATTAACTAATTTTAATAGTTCATTTTCATAGCTTATCTTTCCGTGTCCTCCAGCGACAACAATAGAAACTTCTTCATTTTCTTTAAAAATTTGGGGGATTAAAGATAATAATGTATCAATTCCTTTCTGTTTAACAAATCTACCAGCAAAAAATACCATTTTTGATCTCAAGAACTTTAATTTGTCATCCAACTCTAGAGGCTTATCCTCTTTGAGGTCAATACCATTAGGAATAATAACAAGTTTGTTCTGTATCCAAGGATAATCACTCATCAAACTTTCGCTTTCGTTTTTGCTAGTGGTAACAACATAATTGGCTAACCGCAGAAGTAACTCTTGATATTGCAGCTTTCTTTTATTAAATCTAAGAGAACCTGTTCTTACTTCTTCCAAGAAATTTGAGCGTGAGGTATAAATAATCCTAATATTATTTTGATGAAAGAACTTTGCAAGTTTGCCATAATGTCGACCATTTATATGAATTATATCGGGGTTTTCCCTAGCTAAGAATGTTTTTAAAAATACTTTCTCTTTTTTTGTAGGTACCCGAAAAACATTTATATTATGGTATCTGTCTTGGATAACACTATCACTCTGCCTGTTAACAGTAAGTACAATTATTTCAACCTTAAGAGAGAAGAGCGATTCCGCTAGTAAACGGACGGATTTACCCATTCCTCCCCAAATGTACGGAGGATATTCATCAACTGCTAATAATACCTTCATGTTTTATTATTGTGGCAGGATTTCCCGCTATTGTTACATGGTGGTCAACTTTTTTTGTTACAACTGATCCAGCTCCAATAATAGCATTGTCTCCTATGTTTGCCATGATTACTGAATTTGCACCTATCCAGACATCATTTCCTATTGTTAATTTTATATATTCAGAAGTTCTCTGGTTAACATGCTGTTTACCCCCACTCAACAAAGAGCAGTGTTGAGAAATTATAGTATTATTCCCAATCTTCACGTCTCCTAAAATAGTGAATTTATTTATATAGACATTATCGCCAACAATGCTTTCCTGCTTCGTTAATACAACTCCAAACATTGTAGTAAATTTTTTGCCGCAATGCTTTAATGCTCTTCTATAAAAATACCTTCGGGTATGAACACCAAAATCAAATGGAATGATGCTTAAAGTTTGAGAAAAATATTCAAAACACTTGTTTTTATCTGTATAAAAAAATGAGACTAATTTATAAAGGGAAAAAATTATCAAAACAAATATTACAACAGCTAAATTTATAACGATTGCTATTAATTTCCTGATAATAGTCATATGGATTTTGGCTTAAGTAATATATTTTAGACAATAATCTACCATTTCTTGGCGCAAACGACCATGACCTTTTTTTCTCCATAAAGCATAGGGACTTGGTAGCTCCTTAATTTCCCCAACATCCACAACATAATGCTTTTTTCTAAATATTAAAGAAAACAAAATATCATCCTCCACATTACCAACTTTTCCTTGAGACCATTGGAAAAACTGATATAAGTATCGTTTATTGAATAGCATTACGCGACCCAATACGATGTCTACTTCACCATTTGCTGTCTTAAAAACATATTTGTTATCCTCTAAATTTTTTCCAAAACAACCATATATTCTTTTATTATCTGATAAATATTTTTTTAGTAGTATATTGATTTGTGAGGGTGTAAGGACTAAATCATCATCTATAAACAATATATTGGGATTTTTAGCCAGTAAAGCTACACACCATCTTGCTGAGGTCCCAAAATTACTAGGAGAATTAAATAGTAATAATTTCTTATTTTTATAAGAAAATTGGACAGTTGTATTATTGTTCCATAAAATAATTTCATCCACATCTTTTGATCGGTAAAGGCTATCTAGTATTATTGGAATATTTTTAAGTCGTTTCCAGCTTAATAAAACAACGGTTATTTTTTCTAGTTTACCCATGGGTTAAATTGTAACATTACTCCTAACTTAAAATATTTTGCCTCAAGCGAATATATTTAGGGAAGTATCTTATTATTAGGTATGCTGGGATAACGAATTCCAATTATTGAGAGATCCTCGATGACTTCCACTAAACAATAAGGAGTATTATTGGGAATTGCCACATAATCTCCTGCTTGAAGCTCTACTATCTTGTTCCCAATTCTCATCGTAGCTTTGCCAGAGATGACTATTAAATATTCCTTACCTTGGGGATGCTTATGTAATTTATCGCTTTTATCTCCAGCTGGAAAAGTTTTGTAATAAATTTCTACATTATTATCTTTGAAAGGAGTGTCTTCAGGCAAGAACTGGCCCACTAACCAGCCTTTGAGATCTTTTTGTTGCCTTGATACTTTACCAATTATCACTTGGCTCATTTATTTAGATTCTACCATCAAAGTCTATGATATTGATTTCACTGATGAAGAAGCCAGAGACCAGGGTTCACGATTAATTTTACTTTTTGAATTGTTAACTAGGCATAAGAAAAAGCAGTAGGACTACCACTCTCAGCGTCAAATATTCCCAACTTTTCTAAAGCCATGAATTGTTGTATCATGTCTTGGCAGAGGTGGTTCAGTTTTGGTCCCCTACAGCCCACTTTAGGGCTGGTAGGTGACTTGCCTGGTCAGTTGAGTGGAATTTCCTGAAGTGTCAGTAGCCACGATGACTATCTGATTGTCCCCTTCATTAAGGTTAATAACTTTAGAAAATTTTCCGGCTGAATCCACAATTACCCTGGTGTCATTAATAACAATGGTCACATCTTTATCGGTATTGGTAGTTCCAGAAACAGTGACCTTTTTATCTCCGCCGGTCATAATTTTGTTATCTTCCGGCTGAGTAATCTCCAGCAGTGGTTTTTCATTACTATAAATAATCTGAATGGTTTTAGAAGGTAAACTTTTATTACCTTCCTGATCTACTGTTTTGCCATAAATATTATTAGTGCCAAAATTCAACTCTACCTCTTCCGAGATAAAGTTGCCATCAGAGGCAGCTTTAATGGTTGATTGAACCTCATCATCAATATAAATCTCAATAATTGCCTCCGGGATAGAGTAACCCTTAATCTTGATGGCGGCAGAATTGGTAGCTTCAAAAGGAATATTTAAAACAGGAGGGGAGATAAAAGCCTCCTTCTTACTAGCTTGTTGAGGGGTGTTAGAGCGGTTGATAAAGGAGAGTCCCCCAATCAGATTAGGAATCAACCAAGTTAGGGAAAAATAAGCTACTATAGCAATAATAATCAGGGTAAAAACTAATTTACTTTTACCTCCCTTGTTGGCTCGGCGGGATGAAAATGATCGATAATGGGGTGACTGCCTTTTCATATCTTAATTAATATTAAAACAAATTTTTATTTACTCAAGTCCCTAAAATCTGAGCCAGTGGTGGGACTCGAACCCACGGTTTCGACTTTACGAAAGTCGCGCTTTTCCTCTAAGCTACACTGGCACAGGTGTATTTTACCACTCTTAACTTACCAGGTCCTTACCTATCTTTAAAGTTTTCTTGATCCAGTAGGTTAAAATAAGATAAATGAGAAATTTTTTATTAATTGTTTTACTGGTCATTTCAGCTGGATTGTTTATAAGTTGGGGATTTTTTCAAAAAGTAGGCAATGTTGGTCCAGCAGTGCTGCCTCCTAAAGTGGAATCAAAAAGGGCAGGAGAAGCTATAAATTTTTCTTTAAATTTAACCTCAGGGTTTAAAATTGGTCTTTTTGCCAAAAATTTAGCTAAAGCCAGGGATTTACAACTTTCTCCTGGAGGTACCATGCTTTTATCAATTAATGATCGGGGGAGGGTGGTAGCTTTGCCTGACAATGATCAAAACGGTCAGGCGGATGAGACAAAAGAAGTCTTATCAGGTCTTGATAAGCCCCATGGGTTGGCTTTTTTTAACAATCAGCTGTTTGTGGCTGAAGAAACTCAAGTCAGCCGTTTTAGCTGGGATGAGGAGCGTCTAGAGGCCAGCTTAGATAAAGTTCTTTTTTCCTTACCTTCAGGAGACGGGCATTATACCAGAAGTTTGGATTTTGACAGTCAAGGAAGATTATTTGTTTCCATAGGTTCAACCTGTAATGTTTGTTTTGAAAGTGATGAAAGGCTGGCAGCAGTGTTAATCTCTGATATGGAGGGGAATACTCCAAAAGTTTTTGCCACGGGGCTGAGGAATGCTGTTTTTATCAAAGTTCATCCTCAAACAGGGAAGCTTTGGGGGACAGAGATGGGAAGGGATTTTTTAGGGGATAATAAGCCTCCTGATGAGATTAATATTATCAAGGAGGGCCAGGATTATGGCTGGCCTTTATGCTATGGCAACAGAGTCCATGATACAGGTTTTGATAAAAGGGTTTATATTCAGATTATTCCTCAACCTCCTTGTGGAACAACTGAGCCTCCTGTTTATGAAATAGGCGCTCACTCTGCTCCCTTGGGCCTGGTATTTATTAATTCTCCCCAGTTTCCTGCTGATTGGCAGGGAGATCTGCTGGTAGCTTACCATGGTTCCTGGAATAGCTCTATCCCTGTAGGTTATAAAGTAGTCAGGATGGAGGCGGAAGGTGATAAAATTATCTCGGAAGAAAATTTTCTCAGCGGATTTTTGCAAGGAAGTCAAACTTTGGGCAGGCCGGTTGATTTAGAATTTGATAAGGAAGGGAGTCTTTATATCTCTGATGATAAAGCAGGGGTGGTTTATAAAGTTGTTAAAAATAGTGAGTAAAAATTTTATCTTTAGTGGTATTTTTGTACTCATTTTAATAATTATAGCTTTAACTATCTTTAAAAATAGTACTTTATTAAATAAACCGGAGAGAACACCTTTTATAAATACCCCAACTAATGAAGATCAAAAGCAGGTTCATCCTTTGATGATTGAGCAGATGAAGGAGAAAGAGTATCCCGGCAGTAATTTAAAGATTGAAGAGCAACTGGATCCGGGTAGTAATTACCAGCGTTATATTGCTTCTTATCTATCTGAGGGCTTAATTATTTATGGATTGTTGACGGTTCCAAGCGGTCAAAAACCGGAAAATGGCTGGCCGGTAATTATCTTCAACCACGGTTATATTCCACCTGAGCAATATAGGACAACAGAAAGGTATGTCGCTTATGTCGATGGTTTTGCCAGAAATGGCTATCTTGTTTTTAAACCTGATTATCGGGGAAATGGTAACTCTCAAGGAGAACCGGAGGGAGCATATTATTCTCCAGCTTATACCACTGATGTTTTAAATGCCCTATCTTCTATAAAAAGATACCCAGGAGTAAATCCCCTAAAGATAGGTATGTGGGGACATTCTTTAGGAGGCAATATTACTTTAAGAAGTTTAGTAGTTTCTTCTGATATTAAGGCAGCTGTTATTTGGGGAGGAGTAGTAGGGTCTTACCAGGATATGATGAATAATTGGAGGCATTCTACCTCCTGGAGACCTTCACAAAGAGAGGAGAGTGTGATGAGGCCTAACAGACAAAGGTTTATAGATACATATGGGTTGCCAGAACAGAATCCTCAATTTTGGGATTCAATTTCTCCATTAAACTACCTTTCAGATATTTCCGGTCCGGTTCAGATTCATCATGGCTTAGCCGATGATGAGGTTCCCTGGGAATTTTCTCAAAGTTTAAGTCAGGAGTTAGAAAAACAAGGTAAAACTTATGAGTATTACACCTATCCAGGAGGAGATCATAATTTATCTGGAGCTGATTTTAATACAGCTATGCAAAGATCTGTAGAATTTTTTGACAAGTATTTAAAGTGAGATTTGGAGCTCCTGACGTGATCTTAGCCAGACTGCCAGGATTCATTCAAGAATTTAGCTCCTCGCCTAATACGAGCACCAGCGAGTATCAAGCTCCGCTTATTTTACCAGATTTTTTGTATGAATTGGAGCCTAATTTAGCCCTGAAAAATTTTCTTTTTCGAAAGTAACCTGATTCTTTCTTATAAAACCACTGGTAGTTGCGGGTTTTCTATGTATAATAAAGTACAGCAACAATTTTTAACAACGATGAATCAAGAAACAGCGCAAACAACTAAAATAGCCATTTTCCGAAATAGGAAAATCCGTAAAACAATTTATCAAAATGAATGGTGGTTTGTTATTACAGATGTAATCGCTGCTTTAACAGATTCGCAAAACCCCAAGCAATACCTAAAGAATATGCTTAACCGAGATGATGAATTGGCTAAAGGGTGGGTTCAAATTGAACACCCCCTTTTAATTGAAACCTCAGGAGGAAAACAGAAAGTAAGATGTGCTAATACTGAAGGTATTTTTAGGATTATCCAATCAATTCCTTCACCTAAGGCAGAACCTTTTAAAAGATGGTTAGCCAGAGTTGGTTATGAAAGAGTGCAGGAAATAGAAGACCCTGAGTTAGCTCAAAAGCGGGCTAGAGCACTTTACAAAGCCAAAGGATATCCGGAGGATTGGATCGAAAGACGGATGCGTTCTATTGCCATTAGGGAAGAATTAACAGACGAATGGCAAAAACATGGTGTAGAACTGGCAAAAGAGTACGAAATATTAACTGCAGAAATATCCAAAGCAACCTTCGGTGTTACTCCATCTGAATATAAGAAAATAAAAGGACTCAAGCGTCAAAATCTACGTGATCATATGAGTGACTTGGAACTTTTATTCTCGCAACTTGGTGAAGCAGCCACCACAGAGATTACCAAAACAGAACACCCTCGAGGGTTTGAGAAAAATAAAAAGGTTTCCAGACGTGGTGGCAAAATTGCCGGAGATGCCAGGTCAAATCTTGAACGCGAAACCGGCAGAAAAGTGATTACATCACAGAATTATTTACCTAAGGAACAAAATAAAAAACTACAGAAGAAATAAGCTCAGTTGCGTCACCTTCTTCAATGCTTAACTGGATATTGAGATTCGCAGAGTGTTAGAAGAATCTAAAGGTAGAAAGTATTTGATCAAAAATTTTCTTACGTTCTGCTTCAGATATGTTATAGAAGTTGTAGTATTCCTTATAAGACCCTGGAGCAAAAGCATTTTTATCGAATTTAGGACTCATTAATTCGAAAAAGAGATTACCGTTTTTGTTTTTAAAGGCAACTACTTCATGGAAGTTCTTTAAGGAGTATTTCTTAGCAGAAACTCCATCAACCTTGAAATCTAGACATGCTTTCTGATCTTCAGCCAAACATTGAAGAGCGTTAGAATCGTTTAATATAACCAGTTCAATCGGCGCCAGAGCCTCGTTGGAGTCTCTAGGTTTAAGATCGCTACTGTGTTTAGGATAAAAATACAAATGAAGAGGATCACCTTCTCTCACTTCGGAATACTCCCATCCAATAGGATACTTAACCTTAAATCCAATTTCCGTATTTGTATATGTTTTCCAGTTCGCAGTTTCGTCAGAAGAAGAAATAACAGGAGCAGGTTGTGGAGTTTGAGAAATAGACTGATTCTGAGTTTGAGATTTCGGAAGCTGGGATTTACCTATAAAATATACTCCTACAGCTGAACCAATTACTGCAATAACTCCTAATAAAACAAAAATAATAGATAATCCCTTTTGATTAGACATTATCTAATTAATAGCAGATTTAGATTACAAAAGCAAAACGGAAGTTTTAATAAAGAATAGAACTGGAGGTGATTATTTAAGATGTTACCATTAGACGTAATCAGAAAATATTACCCTGTTTTATCAGATGAGGAACTGAAAGAGATACAAGAAGTTGTTTATTTATTAGCATGTGCTGTTATGCAACATGTTTATGGTTCAAAATGGATGGGAGATTTTGAAGAAGTTGATCAAGAGGAGAAATGGCGCGTTTAAGATTAGTTCGAACCCCGTTAGGGTATTAGGTTATAAGCATAGATTCTGAGAAATTTTAGAGACATTCCGAAGCTAAAATTTGTCAGTTCGATAAAAATCCTATGGAGCGGGATACGAGAATCGAACTCGCATTTCTACCTTGGGAAGGTAGCGTTCTGCCACTGAACCAATCCCGCACTTTGTGAGGTTATTATATCCTTCCCTTAAAGCAGGCTCAAGTACGAGATCGTGTGGATTATCTTGGGATCTTTAAGACCGTGCCTGGTTCTATAACATCAGGATTGGCAATATTGTTAGCTTTGGCAATTTTGTCAAAAGCCATGATATCTCCATAAGCCCTTCCTGCTATTTTAGATAACCAGTCTCCTTCTACAACAGTATAAGAATCACCGGAAATTGTTTCACCCCAAACGGTTTGGTTGACAGCTCCACCTGTACCAGTTCCACTATCTTTTATTTCGGTGGTTTCTGTTGTAGCCAGGGTAGTCTTCTCTAATTTAGGAATATCCAAGACTTGTCCTACCTCTAAAGTGTTAACATCATTGAGCTTGTTAGCTTCAGCTAGTTTAGGGAATTTGTAACCATCTTGATA
This sequence comes from Candidatus Daviesbacteria bacterium GW2011_GWA1_41_61, assembly GCA_000997385.1. GTDB lineage: Bacteria > Patescibacteriota > Microgenomatia > Daviesbacterales > UBA10151 > GWC1-40-9. The sequence continues at coordinate 55,399 of LCBT01000001.1, read as the reverse complement.
ATATTTTTCAGCAATTAAATAAAGAGTATCACCTTCTTTAACCGTGTATTTACCAGGTAGTTTATCAGGTTGGACATCTCCTTGGTTTTCCTCAGTAGCTACCTGTTGAGCTGGTCCCAAGTTGTCTTGGTTTTTCTTAAAGTAATTAAGTACTAAAATACCAGCTACAAAAACTATCAGCAGTCCCAAAACTAAATTAATATAGGATTTGTTTCCTTTAACTTCGGATTGAAGTTTATCGGCAAAGGATCTGTTTTCAGAACCTCTTTTTATATTTTTTGGCAATTTACTCACCTCCTTACTCTTCCCTAGGCAGATAGGTCGATTTGTAGCTTCTATTTACCTGATAATTTAACTTTTGTCAAGAGGTTGGGCTGGGGTAATCTAGAAAGCTGGATTTAAATGATTTAAATTTCAACTCTCTTTGCATAACTATTTTTACAAAAAACTTAACATTTAAAAAATATTTAAAGGTTTTAGTAGAAGAATATATTTAATCTAAAAGGGAGAAATTATAGGATTTAACAAATACAAAAAAGTGTTGAAAATATTACGGTAAACCTCGGGAATTATAACAAATGACGCTAAAGAGTATATTTATTACCTAGGTAATATATTTACCCAATTAGATTGGGTTTAGTATATTATCTCTGTAGACTACAGAGTCCATTGATTTGAGGGTTCAAAATGTGAACACCTTTATAAAAGTTTGATCAAGCAATATGAGGTTTTGAATAGTATAATTTTTTTATGAATTCTATTCCCATTGTAGTAATCATTGTTCGGAATGATAAAGGAAAATTTTTTGTACATCAGAGAAGTTCTCATAAGAAGAATTTCCCTAACAAATATGGTTTAGGTGCTGGTGGACACATTAATGAAGGCGAAAAGCCAGAAGAAGCGACTAGAAGAGAATTTTTTGAGGAAACAGGACTTACTACTCCTGTTAAATACCTGTTTGATATAAATTACCAGGGAGATGATTTTATTGATAATGAACTATGTCCCGATACGGCAGTTCTCTATAAAAAATATATATTTACTTCCTTTTGACACTACTCGAACACTTTTAGTTCTTCGACACAGTTTACACTGAGTTTATCGAAGTGATTAGGATTGTAACCTCAAATTTAAAAAACTTCCACAAATTTGATATAGTTGATCATCTTTTAGTTTTTATCCATTTTTGATATTCTATTTTTATGACTGATGAAGATATAAAAAAGATAAAGCTCGTTTTTCAAGAAGAAATCAAGCCTCTTCATGGAGAGGTAGCTAAATTGAAGCAAAAATTGGATGAATCTAATATCGAAAGATTAAAAGCTAATAATAATTTACGAGATTTAAGTAAGGATTTGGCCAGGTTAGACAGTAACATAGAATCTCTGGGAGAAAAAATTGACGCTTTGACAGTCGATGTAGTAGATCTTCAACAAACAACCGGAGCTATTTGGGATAAGATTTCTCTGGAATCAGATAAGGCAAAAAGAGAAATTGATGAAATTAAAGAACACCTAGGACTACCTATTTAGTTAAATAATTCTTTAGGAGCTAAATATATCAACATCGGGTTCTAAACAGTTTTGTAATACCGGACTTTTGATTTCTGCGGGCTTGAGGGTTTAAAATTCGAACACTTCTTTAAAGAGTAATTTATCAATACAAAGCATTGCAACAAATAGATACTCATACCTAGGGCAGATTGTAAAAACCCTGGGTAACCATAGTGTATAATTGAGAAAATGGTTTTAGAAAACACACCCAAATTAAAATATGAAGAATAAATTCATCTTCTTTATTATATCCCTCTTTATAGCTCTGCATTTAATTGATTTAAAGAATTTTCCTTTGTTTGAAGATGAAGCAATGTTCTTATTACTTGCAGATGAGATAGTCAAAGACCCCATAAATAACTTTTTTATTTTTTCGGAAAATGGCCTTATGCCTATGTTTGGTTGGCTTGTAGCTGTATTCACTTTCCTAATAAAAGACAGTTTCCTTGCAGGAAGAGTAGTAAATATCTTACTGGCATCCTCCTTGATTATTTGGGTTGCTAAATTTGCGAGGTTGTATAATTTACCTGATAACTTTCTTTATTTTGCCTCTATTTTTTTACTATTTTCGCCGGTATTATTACTCAATTCCGGTGTTGCCTTACTTGATACATTGGTCCTAGTTTTTACGGCTTGGTACTTATACTTCACTATCAATAGCTTAAATAACCCCACTAAATTCAATTTCACGGGATTGTTTGTTAGTCTGCTATTTGCTTTCTTAACCAAAGCAACAGCCTTTTTTGGAATCCCGGTAGCTGTAGCAATATTAATGATTAATGCAAAAACTATCAAAGTAAATAAAGCAATTTATTTAAAAATTGCCTGCATTTATCTTCTTACCATCTTAATAATGGCAATAACATTATGGCCTCATTTTCAGCCTATTCTGGATGATAGTGGGTCTAGTTTTATAACCAATCTTCAACTTTCAGAAATAACTCATAAGATTTATAATAATCTTTGGTTAACTCTTCATTGGTTTTGGACTTATTACGGTCATTTTATTCTGATATTAGTCCCCATTATTCTTTTTTTTAAAAAACTGAAATTTACCACGATATATTTTATAGCCTTAATTTGGTTATTGGCTGCTGCCCTTCCCATGATAATTTTTAACAGATTTTATTTCCCCAGACATACATTACTTCTTCTTTTTCCAATAGTTATCCTTGTTTCAGGAATTTTATCAGAAATACCAAAAAAAATTGCTCTAATATTTTTTGGTATTATGTTGTTATTAAGATTAGAACTTAGCTTAGAAATTACTCAATCCACTAATCAGACAGAAATGGCTTTAGAAGATAAATTTGTCTATTTTGAAAATTATACCTCTGGTTCCACTCTTTTTGAAATCGCATCATTTATCAAAGATATATCGAATAGTCAACTGATTATCGTTTATTTAGATGGAAGTTATGTCATGGAATATGGGTTACGCCGAATGTTGGAAAATAACAATAATATTATACTCCGATCGTTTAGACTTGGCGACAAATTTTTACCTCACGCACCAGTGGCGGTGCAAAAAACGGATGACAAACCAACCTTTGTTTTAGTTAATAAATGGATTCCTAAAAATATTGATGAGCTGAAGCTTATACAATCTTTTGATGTAAGTTTTCGTCACAGTCAAAGGCTGTATGCAGTACCATAAATTACTATCGTAAATTCTAGGGTCTTTTCTTATGTTATACTTATGCGGACTCAAGGGTGAAAATCTTGAACACCTGTACAAAAGCATCATATACCAGTACAAAACTTTGCAACAGATAGTAATTCAGATTTGATATACTGACTTCATGGATACTAAAAAAGAACCAACTGATTATGAAAAATATCTAGCTTCCGTACACTCTAAACTAGCAACACCTGATGAAGTAATTGAAGGAGTGGTGAGAGAAGGGTGTGGATTAGAAGTAGTTTCTAAAACAAAGATTGTTGCTGGTGAAGCAAATGAGGTTTATGATATTGCTACTTCTAAGGGCCAGCATGTAGTACTTAGAATCTCGCCTCATGGTCATCCCGATTTTCAACAAGAGATTTGGGCTATAAATGAAGCTAAAAAGGTCAAGGTTCCAGCCCCTACAATCCTTTTGGTGAAATATGTAAAAGTTGAAGGCGAAGAACGTTCTTTGTGCTTAATGGAAAAATTAGATGGGGAGCCTCTGGAAAGAGGTGGGATTGACTTTGGAAAGCTAGATCTATCCTTACAGAGAAATTTAATAAGACAAGGTGGGGAAATTCTGTCAAGGATACATTCTATTGAAACTCAAGGAGTAGGATGGATTATTGGAGCAGGAAAAGGCCAATATACCAATTCTGATGAGTTAATTGATTATTTAATGGGTAAAAGAAAGCAATTTGAGGGTGTAGCTGATGCGGAAGGTCTTGAGAGAACTCAAATTGGACGAGCATTTGATATTATTGGCAGTTTTAGAAATTGGTATAGGGGTGTGAAACCACACCTAAACCATGGAGATTTTGGCCACAAACACTTTATGATGAAAGACAATAGAATCACTGGTATATTAGACTGGGGTGGGGTTAGAAGCGATACCCCAATATATGACATTGCAATGTGGGATTACTGGTTTGGTGAATATATTCCAACCGAATGGTTAAAGGAAGGATATACTGATAAATCACTTTTTGGAGATAATTTTGAAGATGTGCTCCATATGTTAAGATTATTTAAAGGTTTAGAGATTTTAGATTGGTATCATCAACGGAAATATAAACCAGCTGTAGAAAAAGCAGAAGCGAAATTCTTAAGAGATTTAGATTATTTTAAATAAGCGTTTGACTGGATGCGAACACTTTTAGCTTCAAGACCCACTATTTTTCAAAGAATTATTAAAATTTCGTGCCTATGCGGGCTCGACCGGATTCGAACCGGCGATCTCCTCCGTGACAGGGAGGCGTGATGACCGCTACACTACGAGCCCAAAATAACCTGATATATTTTACCAGAGCTTCTAGGTATGGTCAATTAAATGAGCTAGATGTATATTAATACTATGGTTTTTACTAATGGGCAGATAGCTAGAAAGCTTCGGGAAGTAGCTGCTGCTTATACCATCAAAAAAGCCCATTCGATAAGCTCGGGGCAGGGTAATATTTTTCAGATCAGGGCTTATGAAACAGCTGCTGATGTTATTGAATGCTCTACTTCAGAGATACATGATTTGTGGGAGGAAGGCAGACTTGATCAAATTCCCGGTGTGGGGGAAAGCTTGAGAGATCATCTGGAAGAGTTGTTTAAAACTGGAAAAGTTGATCACTGGGAAGAGGTCAAAAAGGGGATTCCCAAAGTTATATTTGAACTTTTAGATGTTCCCGGAATTGGCCCAAAAACAGCTTTAAAACTTAGCAAACTGGGTGTGAGAAGTGTAAATGATCTTGAAAACCAGCTTAAATCCAAAGCCTTAATCAAAAAGGGTTTTTCAGAAAAGTTAGCTCAAAGAATGGAAGATGTCTTTAGGAAAACTCTTCCCCAAATTAAGAGTGGGAGGATACTTCTTCCCTATGCTTTTACTCAAGCGGAAAAAATTATCAATTATCTTAAGGATCAGTCTGCAGTAGAAAGGATTGATGTCTTGGGCAGTTTAAGGAGGATGGTAGTCACTGTGGGAGATTTGGATTTTGCTGTAGCCTCTCGGGAACCCTCTAAAGTTGTAGAAAAGATTGTCTCTATGCCGGGGGTTTCCCGAGTTGTTGACAAGGGGGAGACTAAAGTGACTGTGAATCTTTCTTCCGGTTTACAGGTGGATTTTGTGATTTTAAAACCTCACTCTTATGGCTCACTGCTTCAATATTTTACCGGTTCCAAAATGCACAATATTCATCTTAGGACAATTGCAGAAAAAATGGGATTATCCTTGTCTGAGTATGGGGTAAAAAATGTCAAAACAGGTAGAGTTCATCCCACACCCACAGAGGAGGAGTTTTACAAGCTTTTGAAAATGGATGTTCCCCCTCCGGAGCTAAGAGAGGATAGAGGGGAGATTGAAGCGGCATTAGGGCATCAATTACCACACCTGGTGGAGCTAAAAGATATGAAAGGGGATCTTCATGTCCATTCCAACTTTCCTTTGGAACCTTCCCATGATTTAGGAGCTGATGATGTGAGGAAAATTATTGAAGTTGCCGCTGATTTGGGTTATGAATATATCGGTATTTCTGACCACCAGCCAAGTGCAGCCAACCATAGCCCAAAACAGGTTGTTGAACTTATTGAAAAGAGGTCAAGATTGATTGATCAAATAAATTACTCTTACAAAAATATTAGAGTACTAAATTTACTCGAAGTGGATATTTTACCTGACGGTTCTTTTTCCGTGCCTGATGAGGGTTTAAAGCTTTTGGATTTTGCTGTTTTAGGAGTTCATTCTGCCCACCATCAGCCAAAAGCTCAAATGACCAAACGCCTTCTTAAAGCTTTAGCAAATCCTTATGTCAAAGTTTTAGCCCATCCGACAAACAGATTGCTTAACGAACGGGAAGCTTCAGAGGTGGATTGGCCAGAGATTTTCAAATTTGCTGCTGCTGGTGGTAAGGCCTTAGAGATTAATGCTTATCCTAACCGTTTAGATTTACCCGATGACCTGGCGAGGGAAGCCAAATCTTTAGGGGTTAAATTGGTAATTAGTACGGATTCCCATGAAGCTCTGGCATTAAAAAACATGTTTTTTGGAGTATCGGTGGCCAGGCGGGGTTGGTTAACTAAGGATGATATTATCAATTCCTGGGAGTGGACAAGATTTGCTAAATGGTTTAATATAAGAACATGACACCGGTACTGATAATTGGGGGAATAATTTTTGTAGTCCTCATTTGGTTACTCACAACCTACAACAGCCTTGTTACCTTAAGAAACAGAGTTAGGGAGGCTTGGTCTCAGATTGATGTTCAGCTTAAACGTCGTTCTTCTTTAATTCCTAATTTAGTGGAGACAGTTAAAGGTTATGTTAAGCATGAGAAGGACGTCTTAGAAAATGTTACCAAAGCCAGGACTTCCCTGATGAATGCTAAAAATCCCCATGAAGCTGCACAGGCAGATAACATGTTAAGCGGAGCTTTGAAAACTTTATTTGCGGTAGCGGAAAATTATCCCCAGCTTCGGGCTACAGAGAACTTTAAACAACTTCAAGAGGAATTGTCAGATACGGAAACAAAAGTGGCTGCTTCCAGGCAGTTTTACAACACCTCTGTTTTAGACTATAACAACTCTTTAGAAACTATACCTTCAGCTTGGGTAGCTTCAATGTTTGGCTTTATTAAAGAAGAGTTCTTCAAAGCAAGTGAAGAAGAAAAAGCTGATGTTAAAGTTAAATTCTAATTTAGTTTCTCACTGAAATCTTTTCTCATTTGTGCTAGAATTAGCTTGATATGACAACGGTAAATACAGCTTGGGATCATGTCTCGCAAAACATCTTTAAAACCTGGGTGATATTTTTCTTTTTTACTCTCTTTACTGTGGGAGTTATTTATATTATTGCCCGGGGATTTGGCTTTGGAGATTTGGGTGGTTTAGGAATAGTGGGCATTTCCTTAATTATTGCCGGAATAATGAATTTTGTTTCCTATTATTGGTCGGATAAAATAGTCCTTGGGATTTCTAGGGCCAAACCTGTTGATGAAAAAAGTAACAAAGAGCTTTACAGGTTGGTGGAGAATTTAACTATCGCTGGGGGGCTGCCCTTACCTAAAATTTATACCATTGATGACAGCGCTCCCAATGCCTTTGCCACAGGCAGAGATCCCAAGCATGCAGCCATAGCCTTAACCACGGGAATTTTACAAAAGCTTAATAAACAGGAACTGGAAGGGGTCGTTGCTCATGAGCTTTCCCATGTAGGGAACCGCGATACTTTAGTCATGACGGTGGTTTCTGTTTTGGTAGGGACAATAGCTTTACTTTCCGATTTCTTTTTGAGGTCTATGTGGCATGGGGGGAGAGATAATGATAGTGATAATAAAGGAAACACCATCTTTTTGGTTTTGGCTCTTGCGGCAGCTATTTTGGCTCCGATTGTCGCTACTTTAATTCAGCTGGCATTATCCAGAAGAAGGGAATTTTTGGCTGATGCCTCAGGAATACTTTTAACCAGATATCCTCAAGGTTTAGCCAGTGCTTTAGTAAAAATTTCTAGTGATAAGGAGCCTTTGGAGGTAGCCAACAGAGGCACAGCCCATCTTTATATTGTCAATCCTCTCAAGGGCCAATCTGCAGTAGGCTCGCCTCGCTCTGCGAGCGGAGCGGGCTGGTTTGCCGGACTTTTTAACACCCATCCTCCTATTCAGGCGCGGGTAAAAGCTCTCCAGCAAATGGAAGGCAAAGTTTAACCCCCTTTTATGTTAATTGATGAAGTGGAGAATATTATTTTTAGAGCAGGACATGGGGGGCCTGGTAGGGTTTCTTTTGTTCCTTCCAGAAACCAAAAAGGTGGGCCTGATGGAGGAAATGGTGGGAGGGGTGGAGATATCAATATTAAAGTTACCTCGGATCTCACTGTTTTAAACCAGTTTTCCAAAACCCAAAAAATAGCAGCCGAGAATGGTCAGTTTGGTGATAGAAATAAAAAAACTGGTAAGGATGGTAAAAATTTAGAGATTACTCTACCTATTGGAACGTTGATGATTGATCAATATAGTGGTGATCAGATTGAGTTAAATAACATGGAGCAGAGAATTTTACTTTGTAAGGGTGGCTTAGGAGGCAGAGGTAATGCCCAGTTGGCTAACTCCAGAAATACTACCCCAAGATATGCTCAAACAGGATTGCCTGGTGAAGAAAAACACCTTAAATTAATTTTAAGGCTGATTGCTGATTTTGGATTAATTGGTTTACCTAATGCCGGTAAAAGTAGTTTGTTAAATGAGTTAACTGCTGCTAATGTCAAAGTGGCCAGTTACCCTTTTACTACTTTGGAACCAAATTTAGGTGTGATAGATGGTAAAATTATGGCTGATATCCCAGGACTAATTGAGGGAGCTTCTACTGGAAAGGGCCTAGGAATTAAATTCTTAAAACATATTGAGAAGGTAGGATTATTACTTCACTGTATTACCTCAGAGTCTGATGATGTAGCCAGAGATTATCAGGTGGTCAGGGAGGAAATGAAAAAATTTAATCCGGAACTTCTAAAAAAGAAAGAGCTTATTTTATTGACTAAGTCTGATTTGGTGGATAAAGAAGAGGTTAAAAAGAAAACATCTCAGCTTAAGAAATTTAAAAGAAAAATCCTTCCTATATCTATTCATGACTGGGATAGTTTAGAAAAACTGAAGATATTACTCAATGCAACTGCTTAACAGACTCCTTTAGATCAAGTATAATCCTTGTGTATGAAGTTAAATCCACAGCAAGTGCAAAAAGTGGCTAAGTTGGCTAACATTCCTGTTTCTGAGGAGGAGGTGGAGAAATACTCGGATCAGCTTTCTAAAATTTTAGATTATATTGATCAATTAAATTCTGTAGATACTGCTGGTGTTGAGCCTACCTTTAACATTACCGGACTTTCCAATGTTTTAAGGGATGATGAAGTAGGGGAGAGTTTGTCACAAGAAGAAGCTTTAAAGAATACTTCTCAAAAAAAAGAGGGCTTCTTTGTCACTAAAGGAGTGTTTGAGGAAGGGTAAAATTATGGATTTAACAAAACTGACATTAATAGAAACTATTAAGGGGTTGAAGGAAAGACAATTTTCGGAAGTAGAACTCAATAGAGCTTACAGAGAAAGAATGAAGAAATTAAATCCTTCTTTAAATGTCTATCTTTGGGCAAAGGAGAATGGCACTGAAGGGATACCAGCAGCTATTAAAGATATCATAGTTACTAAGGACATTTCTACCACTGCCGGATCAAAGATTTTGGAAGGTTTTGTTCCTCCTTATAATGCCACAGCTGTTGATAGACTTCTGGAAAAAAATATCTCTGTGATTGGTAAAACTAACTGTGATGAGTTTGCCATGGGTTCCTCAGGAGAGAACTCAGCTTATGGTCCTACCAAAAATCCCTGGGATTTAACTAAAGTTCCCGGTGGTTCTTCTTCTGGTTCTGCTGTGGCAGTTGCTTCTGACATGTGTGTCTTTGCTTTAGGTACAGACACTGGCGGTTCTATCAGGCAGCCATCCTCTTTGTGTGGAGTGGTAGGACTCAAGCCAAGCTATGGGAGAGTATCCAGGTATGGAGCTATTGCTATGGCCTCATCCTTAGATCAGATTGGGCCCCTTACTAAAACTGTGGCTGATGCCAGGTTAGTCCTGGAATGGATTTCAGGAAAAGATGGGTATGATAGCAACTGCCAGAATTCAGAGTTTAAAGTTCAGAGTTCGGAATTAAAGAAAGATTTGAAGGGGGTCAGAGTGGGGGTGCCGAGGGAATACTTTGGGAAGGGATTAGATGAGGGAGTGGAGAAAGTTGTAAGAGAGGCGATCAAGAAATTGGAAAAGTTAGGGGCAGAAGTTGTAGAGGTAATATTGCCCCACACAGAATATGGTATAGCTGTTTATTACATCGTTATGTCCTCAGAGGTTTCTTCTAACCTGGCTAAATTTACCGGCATTAGGTTTGGTAAAACCCGTGATAAATTTGGATCAGAAGCAAAAAGAAGAATTATGTTGGGGACTTTTGCCCTGTCAACCGGTTATTATGATGACTATTTTGCTAAAGCTGCTAAAGTGAGAACTTTGATCAAACAGGATTTTGCTAAGGCTTTCCAAAAGTGTGATGTTATCGTTGGTCCTGTTTCTCCAACCACTGCCTGGAATTTAGGAGAGAAGGTGAATGATCCTTTAAAGATGTACTTATCAGATGCCTATACCATTCCTGCCAGTTTGGCTGGGATTCCCGGACTTTCCGTTCCTTGTGGATTTTCGGAAGGACTCCCCGTAGGACTGCAGATCTTGGGTAAATATATGGATGAAGAAACTATTTTGGATGTTGCAGAAAGTTATGAACAGGCAACAAGTTGGAGAAAGGTGAAACCAAAACTATGAAATACGAACCTGTTATCGGTTTAGAAGTCCATGTGGAGCTGAATACAAAATCTAAGATGTTCTGCAGATGTTTTGCTGACTATTTTAGTAAAGAGCCCAATACCCATACTTGCCCTATCTGCTTAGGTCTGCCTGGAGCTTTACCTTATACAAATAAGGAAGCTATTACTAAGTGTATTCAGATTGGTTTGGCTTTAAATTGTAAGATAGTAGATCTTTCTAGATTTGAAAGAAAAAATTATTTTTATCCCGATCTCCCCAAAGGTTATCAGATCTCTCAATATCGGTGGCCTCTTTGTGTTGAAGGGTGGCTGGAAGTGGAGGATAAGGAAGGTAATGTTAGCAAAATTAGAATCAACCGTGTCCATCAGGAAGAAGATACCGGAAAATTAACTCACTCTGATGGACAGACTTTGATTGATTTTAATAGGTCAGGGGTTCCTTTGGTAGAGATTGTCACCGAGCCTGATTTTACCGATCCTTCTCAGGTCAAAGATTATGCTAAAAAGCTGCAGCAGATCTTTCGCTACTTAAGTGTCTCCAATGCTGATATGGAAAAAGGAGATATGAGGTTGGAAGCCAATGTGTCAGTTCGTCCAGTTGGACAAAAAGAACTGCCAAACTACCGGGTGGAGTTAAAAAATATCAACTCTTTCCGGTTTATGACTGCAGCTATTGAGTATGAGATAAAAAGACAAATTGAAGCTTTAGAAAAGGGTGAGAAGTTAACTCAGGAAACCAGAGGCTGGAATGAAGATAAAAGGGAGACATATCTGCAAAGATCCAAAGAGGAAGCTCATGATTATAGATACTTCCCGGAACCGGACTTGCCGGAGCTAAAAATGAAGAGTGAAGAGGAAAGGGTGAAGGAAGAAATGGTGGAGTTGCCACAGGCAAAAATGCAGAGATTTGTTTCTGAATATGGAATTTCTAAACAAAATGCCCAAGTGTTGGTGGAATTAAAAGAGGTGGGATACTACTTTGAAAAAGCTGTAAAACTAGGGGAAGCCCAACAAATAAAGCCACAAGAGCTGGCTAACTATATTGTGAACCAAAAAATCACTTTAGCTTCACAAGACCAGGTCTTGCGTGCGGTGGAGTTCATTGCTGCTAAGCGGGTTGGAATAATTGAGGATGAGGCTGTGATAAAAAAGATTGTTTTAGAGGTGATAAAGAAAAATCCTAAATCAGTAGAAGACTATAAGAGGGGTAAACTTAATGCTTTGCAGGCTTTAATTGGTGGAGTGATGAGAAAAACCCAAGGTAAAGTTAATGTGGAGAAAGTAATGGTAGTTTTAGAAAAGAAACTAAAATCTGGGGACACCCCTTAAAGGCCCGCTTCGCTAGCGAAGCGAGGCGAGCCTGGCCTTTTTGAGGTTCTTACCAATTTCCTACTTGAAATTGAGGGGACTTCCATAGTTAAATGGATATCGTTAAAGTATCTGCCCCGACTCTTATGCCTAACTTTGTTCATCTACATGGCCATACTGAATATTCCCTCCTTGATGGCATTTCCAAGATAAAAAAGTTAGTGAAAAAGGTCAAAGAGATGGGGATGCCGGCTATTGCTGTAACAGATCATGGAGTGATGTATGGAGTAATAGAATTTTATAAAGCTTGCCTTGAGGCTGAGATTAAACCAATTATTGGCTGTGAAGTTTATGTGGCTAAAAGATCTCACAAAGATAAGGAAGGAAAGGTAGATACCGAGCCTTATCATTTAACCTTATTGGCAAAAAACTATGACGGTTATAAAAATTTGATGAAGCTTACCTCTATTGCCCACCTGGAGGGTTATTACTACAAACCCCGGGTAGATAAGGAACTTTTAAAGCAGCTTCATGAAGGAATCATGGCTTTATCTGGGTGTCCGGGAGGAGAGTTTGCAGAAAGTTTAAAAGAAGAGGATTTTTCCAAAGGTGAGGAAACAGTTAAAAAATACCTGGAGATTTTCGGAGAAGGTAATTTTTATTTAGAGCTTCAGGATCATGAGTATAAAACTATTTTAAAAAACAGCTCCAATTTAGACCCAAAAGTTAAACAGGATTTAGAGAGGATGGCTAAGTTTCAGAACATTTGGTGGCAAGCTGTCAAAGAACTTAGTCCTAAATTAGGGTTACCTGTTGTAGCTACCAATGATTACCACTATGTTCAGGAGGATGATGCCCAGGCTCAAGATGCAGTTTTATGTGTCCAGACAGGGAAGTTTATTAAAGATATTAATAGACTGCGGATGATAGATACTCCTAATCTTTATCTAAAATCCCCTGAGGAGATGTCCCAGATGTTTGTAGATCTTCCCCAGGCTGTAGAAAATACTAACAAAATTGCTGATCAAGTAAACTTAGAGCTGACTTTAGGCAAGCCCATCTTTCCTATTTTCGATATTCCCCAGAATTTATCAGCGATGGCATACCTAAGGCAGATTTGTGACGAAAGATTTAAACAGAAGTTTCCCACAGGTGATCCTTATTATAGGGAAAGATTAGACTACGAGATGTCTGTTATTGAATCAAAAAATTTTGCTGTCTATATTTTAATAGTTTCCGATTTTATCAATTGGGCACATAGTCAAGGTATTATTACCAATACCAGGGGTTCTGCTGCGGGGTCTTTAGTGTTATATGTGTTAGGGGTCACAAACATTGACCCAATAGCTTATATGCTTCCTTTTGAGAGGTTTATGAACCCTCTTCGGCCTAAATTTCCTGATATTGACAGTGATATCGCCGATGACAGGCGTGATGAGGTTATCCGTTATGTGATGAATAAATATGGACATGATAAAGTGGCCCAAATTATTACTTTTGGCACAATGATGGGACGGGCTGCCATCCGTGATATTGGTCGGGTTTTAGGTATGCCTTATGGAGAAGTTGACCGGATCGCCAAACTTATTCCTCCACCAAAGCAGGGTTTTCATCAAAGTTTGGATGATGCCTTAAAAGAGGTGTCGGACTTAAACCAGTTTTATAAGGAAGATCCACAAGTAAAAACTCTCATCGATCTGGCCAAAAAAGTGGAGGGAACAGTACGTCATGCTTCAGTCCATGCTGCGGGACTGGTAATTTCCCCGACAGAGATGACAAATTATACACCACTCCAGAGAGAGTCCAATGGGGATAAAATAATCAGCCAATATGATATGTTCTCTATCAGTGATGATTATGAAGGAGTTGGCCTTATAAAATTGGACCTTTTAGGGATCCGTAACTTATCGATTTTAGGCCATGCTACACAAATTGTGAAACAAAACAGAGGAATAACAGTAGATTTAGACAGTATTCCAGTAGATGATCAGAAAGCCTTTGAGTTATTAGCAAAAGGGGAAACTATGGGACTGTTTCAGTTGGAAGGTTCTGGGATGACGCGCTATTTGGTAGAACTAAAACCAACGAGTATTTTCGATATCATGGTCATGGTTGCTCTTTACAGGCCGGGACCGATGAATATCATTGAGGATTATATTGCCAGAAAACACAACCCTAATAAGATAACCTATTATGACCCGCGGATGAAGGAATACCTTCAAAATTCACTCGGTTTATTAGTTTATCAAGATGACGTACTTTATACGGCAATTAACATTGCCGGTTATGACTGGGAAGAAGCAGATAAATTTAGGAAAGCCATGGGTAAAAAAATACCGGCGGAGATGGCTAAACAAAGGGATCACTTTATTGAAGGGTGTATCGTAAATGGCTTAACAAAAGAAAAGGCTGAAGGTTTGTATCAATTAATAAAACCGTTTGAAGGTTATGGTTTTAATAAAGCTCATGCAGCCTCCTATGCTATGGTTTCCTATCAAACAGCCTATATGAAGGCTAATTTCCCGGTGGAGTTTATGGCAGCTGTAATGACAGCTGAGTATGGGGATATCGATAAGATTGCCCATGCCATGGAGGAGTGCAAAAGGATGGGGATTGTAGTTTTACCCCCCGATGTCAACAAATCCAAAGTGGGGTTTGAAATCGAGGATATTCAGAAGCTTTCCCAAGAAGAGTTGCAAAGACAGGTGACTAATGTTGAAGCCAGGGTGCAAAAACAGGGTATTAGGTTTGGCCTGTCGGCTATTAAGAATGTAGGAATTTCTGCCATTGAGTCTATCTTAGAAGCTAGAAACCTTTCAATAGACTCAGGGCAAAATTTTAAATCTTTGGCAGATCTTTGTAGCAGGGCAGATAACAGGTTGGTCAACAGGAAAACCTTGGAAAGCTTAATTAAAGCCGGAGCTTTAGATGCTTTAGGATCAAGGGCAGCCCAGATGTTGGTTTTAGACCAGTGTTTAGAAAAAGCTCACCAGAAAGCCAAAAAGGGAAATAATGGTCAGGTTGGTTTGTTTGGGGAGGAGGAAATTTCGGATGAGATTGTAGTCCCTTTGCCGGATGTTCCGGAGTGGGAACTTGATCAGCTGCTTAACTCTGAAAGAGAGCTGCTAGGTTTTTACCTTCATGAACCCCCTTTCCAAAAGATTTTAAGAGAGGTGGAAAGCAGGTGCCATTATAAACTGGCAGATCTAAGTGAGGACCTTGTTGGTCAGAAAGTGATTTTAGGAGGAGTGGTTACCGAAGTAAAAAGGGTTATTACTAAAAAAAGCCAGGCAGAAATGGCTTTTGTCAGGCTTTCTGATGGAGCAATAGAGATTGAAGCAGTAGTTTTCCCTACCACTTTTCAGGCTTCCAAGGAGTTTTTAGAAAAAGATAAGGTAGTGGTGGTTTGGGGTAAGGTAGATAAAAGGGAAGATCAGTTGAGTTTGGTTGTGGAGAGGATTTCCTTGTATGATCCTGAAACTTTTGACCCGGGACAGATTCAAACCCAACTGCCTAAAGCAGAAAGGCAGTATTCCGGCAGGAGCGCTTTATTGCCAAAAGAAAGTAAGGAAAAAGAGGTGGAAATTACAGTTCCCCGAAACTGTGGGGTGGAGATGTTGCAAAAAGTTAATAAGATTTTAAGAGGCTATCCGGGGAAACTGAAGGTAGCTCTACTTTTGCCAAATGGAGGGAATAACTTAAAAAGAATGGATCTTCCTTTTGGTATTACCCACAGTCCGGCTTTTGTGGAAGAGGTAGAAGGGCTGTTGGGTAAAGGGACAATTAGGCTTACTAAATTGGACTGAAAAAAACTTTGAATTGACTTGAAAGCTTAAAAAGGATAAAATTATAATCAACGATGATTACCGCTAAATTTGAAAATACTAATCTTTATATTGGAGATACCTTAAGGGTTCACTCCACAGTGGTGGAAGGAAATAAAACCAGAACTCAAGTTTTTGAGGGCATTTTAATTGCTCTAAGGGGCAGGGAGGAAAATAGGATGATGGTGGTAAGACATATTGGGCCTGGAGGTATTGGAGTAGAAAGAATCTGGCCTCTAGACAGCAAGTCTTTGGTTAAAATTGAAGTAAAGAAAAAAGCTGCCAATGTCAGAAGAAGCAAGCTGTATTATCTGCGAGGCCTTACTGGCCGCCAAGCTACAAGAGTGTGATTTTTCCAACTCTAGATATTGAAATAAAACTTTGGGAAAGCGGTTATAGCTATGTTTGTGGCCTTGATGAAGTAGGAAGAGGTTGTTTTGCCGGGCCGGTAGTGGTGGGGGCGGTGGTTTTCCCTAAGGATGTGGTTTTGCCGGAAGGGATAGCTGATTCAAAACTTTTAAAACCTCAAACAAGAGAAAGATTAGCTGAAGAAATTAAAAAAGTAGCTTTAGGTTGGTCAATTGCGGAGATTAGCGTAAGGGATATAAATAACATGGGAATTGGTAAAGCTACTCAAAAAGCCTTTCGAAAAGCAGTAATAAGTGTAAAACCTAAACCAGATTTTGTTGTATTTGATGCTTTCTACAATTTGAACGTAGTGAAAATTGCAAGCTCTGCTTATATAAAACATCTTACCAGAAAAAGACAGCAAGCTGTCAAAGATGGAGATAAAATCTGTGCTTCCATCTCTGCTGCTTCCATTATTGCTAAAGTGTACAGAGATAAATTAATGGTTAATCTTCATCAAAAATACCCTTACTATGGTTTTGCCAAACATAAAGGTTATGGAACTAAAGCTCATCAGGAAGCTATTAAAAAACATGGACTATGTAGGATTCACAGAAAGTCTTTTAGTCTGGGAAAATTTTTGACATAGTAGTAGTATGTCAACTAAGGTTGTTGGAGATAATGGTGAAGACGTTGCTTGTGAGTTTTTAAAGAAGCAAGGGTATAAAATTTTATCTAGGAATTACAGAATCAGGGGTGGGGAGATAGATATTATTGCCCAGGATAAAGAGTATTTAGTTTTTGTGGAAGTAAAAACCAGGTCTTCCCATGATTTTGGTTTACCTGTAGAATCAATGACTCCTTGGAAGATTAAGTATTTATTAAAAACTGCCCAGTTTTATTTACTGAAGATCAACTGGGGCAATGGACCTTATAGATTGGATTTTATAGGAATAGATTTTGCTGATAATCCCCAAAAACCTGACATTGAGCTAATTAAAAACATTACAGGATAGAACTTACCCTATTTTGACTTTAATTTAATTAAACTCTTATATATGGTTATTAGTATTCTAGATATGAGAGCTAAAATTAAAGATAAAAAGGAGATTGCTCAAGGTACCCTTCAGGTCACTTTTGATTTAATGGGTAAACAGGCTAAGTTTAAGCCTGGACAATATTTGTTTATCACTTTGCTCAATCCTCCATATCTGGATTCCCGGGGGGCAATGCGTCATTTTTCCATAGTTAATGCCCCAGGTGAAGGGGAGATAGTAATGGCTACCAGAAGAGGGGTTAGTGCTTTTAAAAAAACTTTTCAGGAAGTGCCTGTGGGGACAGAGGTTGAGCTTGGTCCTATTGAAGGAGGTTTCCTGCTGCCTGAGGAAACTGATAGACCTTTGGTATTTATGGCTGGAGGCATCGGCATCACCCCCTTTATGAGCATGATCAGCTATGTGATTTTAAACAAGTTGCCCTATCAAATTACATTGATCTATTCCAACAGAAGTAAGAGGTCAACAGCTTTTTTTAAGGATTTACAGGCAATATCTAAGGAAAATTCTAATATAAAAGTAATTTTTACTATGACTGATGACGAGGACTGGCAGGGAGAGAACAGAAGGATTGATGCCAGGTTTATCCAGGATCATTTGGATAATCTCAATGAGTATATTTACTATATTGCTGGACCGGAGGTGATGGTGGAAGCCATTGTTAAAGATTTAGAAGAAGCAGGAGTAGCCTCTAAAAGTATTAAAAAAGAAAGGTTTATTGGTTATCAGTAGCGCGTAGGGGATTCGAACCCCTGATTCCTGGGATGAAAACCCAGTGTCCTAGGCCTCTAGACGAACGCGCCGTCAAACGGGTCTAACACGTTAGACATGTTGGCGTGATCATAATTTTAACAAAAATTCTTCCCAAAGGCTAGCCTATCTGGAAGTTATGTTAAAATATTCTAAATATGATTCGGTATTTGCTTATTTTGTTGATTGTTACAGTTTTAGTTGGGGGACTATATTTTGCTTTGGAGAGAAGAAGGGTTTATCCTTCTTTACCTAATCTAAATATCTCAGAAGGAACATCAGGCAGTCTTCAAAGTTTAGATAATGATTTAACAGCTATGGAGAGAGATCTGCTAGAGTTGGAACAAATGAATGCCAGTTTTTCCCAGGAAACCCAAGATCTTTAAAGTTTAATTTAGACTTTTCACTTCAGCTTAAATAAGGTAAAATACATCATATTGGCCCGCTAGCTCAATGGTTAGAGCAATAGCCTTTTAAGCTATTGGTTCTCGGTTCGAGTCCGAGGCGGGTCACCAGTTAACAATAGTTAAAAGGAGTTAACAGAAGATAACAATTATTAACATGTTTAAAGGCAAAAAATACATTACCTTTGATTGTTATGGTACCCTAATTGATTGGGGAGGTGGAATTAGAGAAGCTCTAAGAAAACTGTCTGAAAAGAATGGTCTTGATTTGGACTTAACAAACATATCTGATAAATACATTAAGGTTGAACTAGAGGTAGAAGCGGAACAATACAGAAAATATCATGAAGTTTTACAGCTTTCAGCCAAAAAACTCTTAAAACAAATGGGTTTTGACATTTCAGACAAAGGCGCTCTTGAATTCGCAGATTCTATTTATAACTGGCAACCTTTTCCAGAGACACATGATGTTTTAGCTGAATTAAAACAAAAAGGTTACAAACTAATAATACTCTCTAATATTGATAATGAAATTATTAAAAGGTCAATCGAACTAATGGGAATTGAATTTGATGTTGTAGTAACTGCTGAAGAAGTTGGTTCTTATAAACCATCTCATGGGCACTGGCAGGAAATGCTTCGAAGATTTAAAGCTAAAAAGGAAGAAGTGCTGCATGTTGCAGCAAGTTATATACACGATATAATTCCAGCTAAAGAACAAGGCTTTGATGCAATCTGGATAAACAGAAATAATGAAGAGCCAACTAGAGAGATTAGACCGGATATAGAATTTAAAGATTTAAGACCTTTACCGAAGTCACTCCCCTAGATAATTTCTTGAGTGGCAATTGTATTATCAGCCGAGAAACAGATATAAATACTTTTACCGAATGATCTTTGTGGTGAAAGTATCTTTCTGTTAGAGAGCGAGTGCTGACACCAAGTTTGGTGATCCGTCTTGGCCACAGAGATCGAATTAAACTCTTTGGTTTACCACGTAATAATCAATAAGCCTTCTGATCATTGCCTGATAAGAAGCTCCATGTTTTTTAGCAGCACTTTTAAAAAAGTCCAGACTCTTCTCCGTAAGTGTTAATGTCACCTTGGTCTTTTTCTCATTTAAACTCAAATCTTCAGGACTGGGTAAAAAATCATTTATTACTCTCGCCTCTATTGGTTCATTACTGTATTTGATTCTGTTTTTCATAGATATTTTTGCCCTTTCTCCAGTAACCTGCACCAATTATTCGGATTCGGCTACTTCTATAGGTAAAGCGGACAGTTAAAACACCTCCTTTCACTTTGCCGAAACAATAATAACGTTTCTCTATCTTACTATGCGCCAGATCCTTAGCGATCACACGCTTTAAGTCAATAAATGCGTATTGCGCAGTTTCAAAATTGACTCCGTGCTTTTTTAGGTTCTCGGCGTTTTTATCCTCATCCCATTCAAAGGATGTATTCATAAATATATTACCATATTGCCATATATTTTGCCATACCCTAATTATCTTTAAAAGTTAGATGGAACTAATGAACTTTATTATACATTTTTTAGTCCAAATAAATAGGCGTATTCAGAGTTTAGGCCGTCGGATAGGAATAATTCAAAGAATTCCCGCAGTCTGTGGAGAGTATCGTTGGGATCACCAAATTAACAATAATTGTATTTCCTAATTTTTTTGAAATACTGTACTTACATGGAAACAGAGAATAAAAATTAACAGCCAGTAGTTAGGGTTTTTCTAGTCAAAGTAATATGCTACAGTAGGTTAGTGAAAATAGTTAATTTTACTAAATCTACTGTGGTGGGAAGCGACTTTAAACTGGCCTCTTCTTTGCAGGATAAACTTTTAGGCTTACTCAGTAAAGATAACTCTCGCTGTTTACTTTTTAAAACCCGTTTTGGAATTCACACTTTTTTCTTAAAAGAACCGATTGATATTATTGTTTTAGATAGAAGTTTTAAAGTAGTTAAAGTCAGTACCTCTGTTGCCCCTAATAGATTATTCTTTTGGAATCCACTGAACCAGTTTGTTTTAGAACTTCCTCAAAAAAATATAAATCTTTCCCAAACAGAAGTAGGCGATATTTTAAAGATTCAATTATGAATTGGGTTGATTTATTAATTTTTGGAGTGTTAATTTTTTTTATACTTGATGGTTGGGGTAAACCCTTTATCTTCGAGTTGATGGATCTGGGTGGATTTGTCTTATCCTTACTTTTATCTTTAAAATACTACAATTTAGCAGCCTCCCAACTGGAAAATTTATTCTCTCTGCCTCACTCTTTTGCTAATGCTGTAGGATTTATTGTGGCTTGGTATTTTTTGGAAATTGTTTTTTTTATTTCCGTCAGACTGGCCTTCCACCATTTAAAAACTAAACTAAAGTTGCCGGCAGACCATTTTTTTAGTATTTTTCCGGCTGTAGCCAGAGGCTTGGTTTTTGTCTCCATCCTTTTGGTGTTGGTGGCCACCTTCCCTGTTAAACCTCAAATAAAAAAAGAAGTCCACAACTCTTTTTTGGGTTCAGCCATTTTATCAGAAACTTACCGTTTAGAAGTTCCTTTAAAAGGAGTATTTGGAGGACTGGTCAGCGATACCTTGTCCTTTTTAACCATCAAGCCCCGCAGTAACCAGAGGTTAGCTTTAGGTTTTCAAACAACTGATTTTACTTATGATTCCCAGGCGGAGATGGCGATGGTCGCTTTGGTAAATAGTGAAAGAGTCAAAGTAGGCCTTAAGGTCTTAATTTTTGACACCAGTTTAAGGGAAGTTGGCAGAAGCCATAGTGCTGATATGCTTACCAAAGGCTATTTTTCCCACTATTCTCCTGAGGGGGAAGATGTCTCGGACCGGGCTTCCCAAAGAGGGATTGATTACTCAGTGATTGGAGAGAACTTAGCTTATGCTCCCTCGTTGCAGTTAGCCCATCAGGGGTTGATGAATAGCCCCGGACACCGGGCTAATATTTTATCTGCTGATTACAGCAAGATTGGTATTGGTGTAGCTAATGCTTCCGACTTTGGATATATGTTCACTCAGGTATTTTCTGATTAATTATTATGGATAAGGAACCAAGGGAACGTCTATCTTCAACAAATAGCTGGAAATTACTTGCAGTAGCAGCCTTGTTGTCTTTGGCGGGTGTGGGGTTAATCTGGTCTGGCTTTCAAAATGAATCGCTATCGCGCTTCTTTTCTAACGAAAATCAAACCCCTTCCCAAATCCAAAGTCCGGTTATTGTTCCTTCCCAAGAGAGCAGCCTTTCCCAATCTCTGGGAGTTACTGGTCAGCAGGCTCAAATTAATAGGGTAATTGACGGTGATACTATTGAGGTATCACTGGACGGAGAGCTTAAGAAGGTGCGATTAATAGGAGTTGACACACCAGAGACTGTTGATCCGCGGAGACCTGTTGGTTGTTTTGGAAAGGAAGCAGCTTCTAAAACTAAGCAGTTGGTTGAGGGAAAGAAAGTTATTTTAGTCAAAGATATCTCCGAAACTGATAAATTTGATAGGCTTTTAAGATATGTCTATGTCCAAACAGATGATGGGGAGGAGATTTTTGTTAATGATTATCTGGTTAGGGAAGGCTTTGCTAAGGCTGTGACTTTCCCTCCGGATGTTAAATTTGCCCAGCAGTTTCAAGAGGCAGAAAGACAAGCCCGTCTTTCTAATAAGGGGTTGTGGGGAAAGTGCCAGGGAGTATAATAGTTTATAATGGATAAAAAATTTGCCATCCAGATAATTGCCTTGGTACTGGTGATTTTGGGGGCTTTATATTTGTCTAGCAACAGCAGTATTTTACAGTCTGTTTTACCCTTAAATCAAAATTTAAGCCGGACTCAAATTAAAATTAATGAAACAGTAGTGAATGTAGAAGTAGCTGATACCCCCTCTGAAAGAAGTAAGGGTTTAGGCGGACGTCTATCCCTGGCTAGTAACTCCGGGATGTTGTTTGTTTTTCCGGAGACTAAAAAAACTCAGTTTTGGATGAAAGGGATGAACTTTCCTTTAGATTTTATCTTTATTAGGGATGGCAAGGTAGTGGATATTATTCCCAATGTTCAACCGCCTCTGCCAAATCAACCAGACTCAAACCTGCCTGTTTATGAGCCAACTGTTTCGATCAATATGATGTTAGAGGTGAGTGCTGGTTTTGTCGCAGCTCACAGTATTAAGTTAGGAGATCAAGTTTATCTAATAAAGTAAATGATTGTCCTGCCTATCCCTCACATTACGGAAATAGACCAACCCATCTTTGGGTCTCATTTATTTAATTTAGCTAAGTTAGCTAGAGCTGGTTTTATTGTGGCAAAAGGTTTTGCCGTCAGTCCTCCTGAGTTTATCCTACAGACTGTTTTGAAACACTTTAAGTATGCTCAAAGAGAAGTGTTTGAACAAAGATTAGTGCTTTTGAAAAAGGAGTTGCTGGCTACCCCTATTCCATCTGAGTTGGGAAAAGAGCTGGAAGAAAAAGAGAATTTTTATCTGAGGGGGGAGTCTGTTAAAAAGAAAAGTGCTGTGTGGGTCAAACTTTTAGAGATTTGGTTGGAAGAAATCAAAAAAAAGTTATGGCAGGAAGGCTTCAGTCAGGGGATTACCTTAAATTTAACCCCTCAAGTGGTTTATCTGATCTCCCACAAGGTCAGCGAGGCCAAAGCCTATTTTGATCCGGAACTGGAAGAGGTAGTTATCAAATCAGCTGTTAAAATTAATCCTTTGGAATTGCAAAAAATTGATCAAGCGGTGATTGAGGCCGGTAAAAAGCTTTTTATCCCCCAAATTTATCACTTTTTGGTGGGGGATGGTAAGGTCTATTTAGTGGCACTTTCTCCTTTTACTCAAACACTGCCGGTGTCTAAAGCTGCTGATATTGTGATTCCTAAAAAGGAACAGCAGGATTTAAGTAAATATGCTGTCAAGCTTTTCTTAAATCTCTCCAGCGGTTTTGCTATTGAAAACAATGTTGACGGAGTCTTAATTGAAGGGGAGAGGGTTGAAAGTATCACCACTCCACTAGGGTATGACGAGACAGTTTTTAAGTTATCTGAAGCCTCTTTAAGTTTTTTAAACAAACCAGTAATTTATAAACTGCCTGATATAAAAGATCAAGGGATAGAAGGAGCTGCCAGGCTTATCCATGATAAAAAATTATTGGATAAAGCCTCTGAGGCTTATTTATTTGCCAGAAATAAGAAGGATCTTTTAAATTTAGAGCTGGGGGTGCCATACCTTCGCAGCTCTGATGAGCTACTGCAGCTTAAAAGGGAGTTGGCGGTAAGGGGTATTACCAGGAAAGGAACTCTAAAGCTGTGGATGGAAGCAGCGGTTCCGGAGAATGTGATTAATCTGGAGGATTATTTAACAGTTGGTATTGATGGAGTAATTTTAAATTTAGATAAATTGCAGGAACTTTTAGGAGGGTACAAAACTCAAGATGGAGGATATTACAACAGACAAGTTGGAGCTTTAATTAAATTTATTAAGCCTTTGTTTAAGACTGTTCATAAAGTTAAAATTCCAGTTTTAGTTAAAGGGGAATTGACTTTACACCCGGATATCTTGGAGCTGGTAATTGAAGAGGGAACCTTTGGAGTAGTGGTCAATACTTTAGCAGAAGCTTCCTCTATCCCGGATCATTTATCTTGGATGGAAAGAAGAATAGTCAGTAAAAAGTTTAACTAAGATTAAATAAAAGTACATACTCTCCTTTAGGCTTTTGGGTTTTAAATTTACTTAACCAATTTTTTAAAGAGTCCTTCTTGACTGACTGGTGAACTTTAGTTAGTTCATGGGCTAGGACGACCTCAAGATTGCCATAAACTTGTAGCATATCTTCTAATGTTTTGATCAGTTTGTGGGGAGAGATAAAAGCAATGAAGGTAGTTGGTAACGTGTGGCTTATGGCTGGTAGTTGATTGAGTAAAGCTGTCCTCTTCCCCGGTTTTTCCGGCAGATATCCTAAAAATAAAAATTTGTCAGGAGGAAGCCCTGACAGTGTTAAAGCTACTACGGGAGAGGCTGGACCGGGTAAAGAGTCAACAGGAATGTTTTCTTCCAGGCATGTTCTGACAAGCTTATATCCCGGGTCAGAGATTAAAGGAGTCCCGGCATCAGAAACTAAAACCAGGTTTTCTCCTATTTTAAGTTTTTCTACTATCGATGGAAAAACTCTAGCTTCATTATAATCATTTAATACCAGCAAGGGTTTTTTAATCTGATAGTGGTTTAACAGCAAACTGGTTCTCCGGCTGTCTTCACAAATAATTCCATCAACTTCCTTTAGGACTTCTAGAGCCCTTAGTGTGATATCCTTTAAATTTCCAATAGGTGTTGCTACAATGTATAACATGGTCAGTAGTATATCGTATACAGTAAGGTAGGTCTATGTTAGAAGTAGTTGCAAGTTGGATTATCTCAATAATATCTTCACTTCTTAGCTTGGATTGGGTTTAGTTTAGGAGAAAATTGGGATACCTTAGGACCTTATTTCCACAAAGTTGATGCTTTGATTGTTGTCCTTATGGGAGGCACAGCAGCACTATATATCTACTACAAACTTAAAAAGTCTAAATCTATCTCCCTACGTCATTAAGCAAAAGATTATTTAGGCGCTCTTATAATACTACACCTGTTCTTTGGAAGACCTTTTGTTTAGCTTTTTCCTTGGAGTTGTGCTGCCTGATTAACTCCTGGAAGTATTCAACAGCCGATCTTATAATTTCTTGCTTACGCTTTTGGCTATCCGTCTGTAGATAGCTGGGCATTTTGGCCTGCATCTTGAGGAAGCTGCTCCTTCCTTTAGCCTCACCCCATACTTATTTAGTATAGAGGACTATTCCTACTATCTACGGTAGTAAACTTTTGTAAAAACTGCATTAGAGTAAGGTAATAAACGGGTAAGAAAAGTTAGAACCGCCTTATTACCCCGACGCATTTGCCCTGGATTTTAACTTCTGTAGCATAAATTGGGGCCATGGCGGCATTGGCAGGTTCTAACCTGATTCTATTTGGTTCTTTGTAAAACCTTTTTAAGGTAGCCAACCCATTCTCCAGTAAAGCTACTACAATCTCTCCGTCTTTGGCTACACTTTGTTCTTCAATGATGACATAATCCCCATCTAATATTCCATCTTCAATCATCGAATCTCCTTTAACTTGTAAGACATAAGACCTTTTCTTCCCGGAAACCATATGAGCTGGAACGTTAACTGTAGCATCCGGATCAGTATAAGTCATGATGGGTTGACCGGCAGCAATAAAACCTAAAATAGGCAGCTCAATACCTTTTAAGAGATGAGAAACTTTTTGATCCATCAGTTCAATCCCTCTGACTGCTCCTTCAAATTTTTTTATAACTCCTTTTTGGACTAAAGCCTGCAGATGTTCATGAACAGTAGCCAGTGAGGAAACCCCGATACTTTCAGCAATCTCTCCTAAAGTGGGGGAATAACCATACTTTTCAATATATTGCCGGATAAACTCAAGGATCTGTTTTTGACGGCGGTAGAGTGTAATGGGCATAGATGATCCTATTAATGTAACATTACCAAATACAACCCGAAGCTGTCAACCCCCTATTTTTGTATCAGAATAGATATCTTGCAATCTTTTCAAAAGATTGAGACTATGGAAGAAGAAGTACAGTGTACTGTTTAACATGAAAATACTAATGTTTGGATGGGAATTTCCCCCCTACAACAGTGGGGGGCTTGGCGTTGCATGTTTAGGACTGACGCGGGCATTAGCGTCTAAAGATGTGGAGTTGATTTTTGTATTGCCCTATAAGATGGACCTGACTATTCCCAACTTAAGATTGGTTTTTGCCAACAGCCGGGTAAAACTAAGGCCTGTTGATTCCCTGCTGATCCCTTATTCTACCGTTACCTCTTACCAACAGCTTTTTTCCGGATTATCCTCAAAGATCTATGCCAATGGTTTATTAGCCGAGGTCAACCGTTATGCTTTAGAAGGAGGTATGATTGCCGGGAAGGAGTCTTTTGATATTATCCATGCCCATGATTGGCTATCCTTTGGGGCAGGTTTGGCAGCTAAAAAAGTCAGCGGTAAACCACTGATAGTTCATGTCCATGCAACAGAATTTGATAGAAGCGGGGAAAATATTAACCAACTGGTTTACAACCTGGAAAAGGAAGGGATGGAGGAAGCAGATGAGGTTATTGCAGTCAGCCAATATACCAAAGATATTATTGTTGAAAGGTATGGTATCAGTCCTGATAAGATCGAGGTGGTGTGGAATGGGATTGATCCTGAAGATTATCAACCTGTTCAGCCTGAAGATAACGGTTTATCACATTGGAAAGCTTTAGGTTATAAGATAGTTTTGTTTGTAGGCAGAATTACCATGCAAAAAGGGCCGGATTATTTTTTACAAGCAGCTAAAAAAGTCTTATCTTACAATCCTCAGGTTATTTTTGTTATTGCTGGAAGCGGGGATATGGAAAACCAGATCATCTCTCAAGCAGCCAGTTTGGGTATCTCGGACAAAGTGTTGTTTGCCGGTTTTTTAAGGGGGAATGAGTTAAATACTGTTTATCGGATAGCAGATTTGTTTGTACTTCCTTCGGTTTCTGAACCTTTTGGAATTGTCCCTCTGGAGGCGGCGGTCAACGGGACTCCCGTTTTAATTTCGAAGCAGTCAGGGGTCTCAGAGGCTTTAACGCATGCTCTAAAGGTTGATTTTTGGGATATTGATGAGATGGCAGATAAGATATTGGCAGTTTTGAACAACCCTTCTTTGTATGGGTGTTTAAAGGAAAATGGGCAAAGAGAGGTCCAAAAGCTTAGCTGGAAAGAGGCAGCTAGAAAATGTATCAGTATTTATCATAAACTATTTAGTAGGGGAGAAGATAATGCCTAGCGTCTGTTTTTATTTTCAAGTTCATCAACCTTTTAGGATTAAAAAATACCGCATTTTTGACATCGGGCAGGATCATCAGTATTTTGAGGACCACTCTGAGAGTAACCTAAATAATAAAAAAATTTTTCAAAAAGTAGCTAAGAAGTGTTATTTGCCAGCCAATGAGGTGTTTTATGAACTTTTACAAAAATATCCCCAGTTGAAACTAAGCTTTTCTTTTTCGGGAATCTTTCTGGATGCTTGTGAAACATTTTACCCTGAACTTTTACATTCCTTTCAGAAGTTAGTAAAAACCGGAAAGGTGGAAGTTTTAAGTGAAACTTATTACCATTCTCTTTCCTTTCTTTATTCTCCGCAAGAATTTATCAGCCAGGTAAAAATGCACCGGCAGAAAATTAAAAAAATTTTTGGGATCACACCCAAAGTCTTCCGCAACACTGAACTTATTTATAACAATGATTTAGCTAAAGTTATTGAAAAGCTGGGATATAAAGGTATTTTGGCTGAAGGCGCTGATCATGTTTTAGGCTGGCAAAGTCCCAATTTTGTCTATCAACCCAAGGGTGTTAAAAAACTCAAACTGCTTTGCAAAAATTACCAACTATCTGATGATATCGCCTTTAGGTTCTCTTCTAAGGAGTGGGGTGAGTATCCGCTGACAGCGCCTAAATTTGCCCAATGGGTATCGGCTATAAACGGCAATGGAGAAGTAGTTAACCTGTTTATGGATTATGAGACTTTTGGGGAACATCAGTGGGAAGATACGGGAATTTTTAAGTTTCTTACCTCTTTACCCGGGGAGATCCTAAAACACCCCGATAATAATTTTGTTACTCCGCTTGAGGCTATAGCCAAGTACCAAGCTGTGGCAGAGTTGAATGTTCCGCAATTTATTTCCTGGGCTGATATAGAGCGGGACCTTTCTGCCTGGAGGTCAAACCCTATCCAGGAGGATGCTTTAGAGAAACTCTATTCACTGGAGAAGACGGTAATAAATAGCGGTGATGATAAGTTAATAGAAGATTGGCGCCGGCTTACTACTTCGGACCATTTTTATTATATGTGTACTAAATGGTGGAATGACGGTGACGTCCATAAGTACTTTAATCCCTATTCATCTCCTTATGAGGCTTTTATCTCTTTTATGAATGTCTTGTCTGATTTAAGGCTAAGAATTGACAGCCTAAAAAAGGACTACAAAAAAGGAAACTCAAAAACAATAAACTTGGAAGGAGGTTGTGGGTTGTAGTTATTGCAACCTATTGGCTAATCGATGCCCAGGTCACTCAGCTTAGGAAATGGCAATATTTTAGTTCAGTTTGATAATTTTGCTCAAGTGCATGATTTTTATTTTCCCTTTGTTGGACTGGAAAACCATGTTTCAGGGGGGTTTGTCCACAAGATCGGTGTTTGGGTGGATAATCAATTTAGTTGGTTTGAGTCGGGAGAGTGGGAGATAAATATTGATTACCGCTTCGAAACATTAGCTTCCAAAGTTATCGCTAAAAACACCAGATTGGAGTTAGAGATTGAGTTTGTTGACTTGGTCTATAACGAAAAAAATATCTTCTTGCGCAAAGTGATTGCCAAAAACCTCTCGGCGCGGGAAAGACAAGTTAAGGTTTTTTTTAACCAGCGGTTTGATATTTATGAAAACAGCAGCGCTAACACTGCCTACTATGAACCGGTCAGTCAGACCATTGTCCATTATAAAGGCAGGAGGATTTTTGTCATTGGAGGAATGTCAAACGGCAAAGGCTTTGATGATTTTAGTATTGGGCTGCAGAGTATTGAAGGAAAAGAAGGAACTTTTAAAGATGCTGAGGATGGATTTTTAGCCAAAAATCCAATTGAACACGGTCCGGTAGACTCGGTAGTGGGTTTTACTTTAAAGATAGCCGGATCTTCGGCAGAGGTCTTCTCCTATTGGATAACCGTAGATACCCACCTTAAGGAGGCTTTAAATCTGCACTATTATGTTTTAGAAAAGAATCCTGATCATCTGTTTGACAGCACTCAGGCTTACTGGCGGGCTTGGGTCAACAAATACAATTTTAACTTTTATGGTTTGGAGGAAAGCGTGATTGGTTTTTTCAAGAAATCACTGCTTATTATGCGTACCCATGTAGATAATAACGGCGGAATCATTGCTTCCGGTGATTCGGAAATGCTTAAATACGGGCGGGATACTTACAGCTATGTCTGGCCCAGGGATGGGGCTTTTACGGCTTTGGCTTTGGATAAGGCTGGTTATTTTGATGTGACCAAAAACTTTTTTCAGTTTTGCAATGAGGTGATGGAGGAAGAAGGGTATTTGCTTCATAAATACCGCTCCGATAAGTCTTTAGGCAGCTCCTGGCACCCTTGGTTTCGGGATGGAAAAAGAGAACTGGCTATTCAGGAAGATGAGACTGCCTTGGTACTGGTAGCTTTGGCGGAGCATTACCGTTTAACCAAGGACTTAGAATTTATTGAAGCGATTTATAATTCCTTTATTAAAAAAGCAGCTGAGTTTTTAGCCAGATACAGGGATGATTTTACTAAACTGCCTCAACCCAGCTATGATTTGTGGGAACAAAAGTTTGGGACTTCAACTTACACCAGTTGTGCGGTTTACGGAGCTTTAAACGCTGCCTCGAGCCTGGCCAAACTTTTAGAAAAGGGTGAAGATGAGGTAAAATACCGGCAAGCAGCAGAGGAGATTAAGGAGGGTATTTTAAAATTTCTCTACAGTGAGGAGAATAAATTTTTCCATAAATATCTTCTTAAACAGGGTGATGAGTTAACCCGGGACCAAACGATTGATGCCAGTTCCTTCTATGGTGTCTTTCGGTTTGGAGTATTGGACAAAAACGACCAAAAACTTATTGAGGCATATAAAGTAATCACCGAAAAACTTTTATGCAAAACTCATATCAGCGGCGTTGCCCGCTATGAGGATGATGAATACTACCGTGTCAGCCCCGATGTTCCGGGCAATCCTTGGTTTATTACTACTTTATGGATGACTCAATATGAGATCGCCCGGGCTGAAAATGAAGATGATTTAAATGAGGTTAAACTGGACCTAAAATGGATTGTGGCCCGGGCTTTGACTTCAGGGATTTTATCGGAGCAGCTAAACCCTTACACTGGAGAGCAGCTTTCGGTGGCCCCTTTAATCTGGAGTCATGCCGAATTTATTCTGACAGTCATACAGTATTTAGAAAAGTTAGAGGAATTAGGCATTTGTGAAGGTTGCAACCCGGTAAAATAAAATTTGAGTTCTTGACAGAATGAGTATTTAAGGTGTAAATATAAACAATCTTGATTTATCAAGTGACATCCATCCGTTTCGGCGGGCGGGTGTTTTTTTAGAAAAGAAAGGAGGTGGATTAAAAATGGCTAAAATCGAACAATTGTTTGGAGTTCATACAAGCAGAGTAGCTGCTCATAGAGTACAAGAGGTTTTTAGGGCGGCAGATGAAAGTAACCTTTCACCAAGGGCATTAGCTGTTTTAAATCATTATAAGCTATACGGTGTAGCTGATGCTGGTGCCTTTATGTCGGCAATTGATGAAATGAGAGATCGTTGTCATCTAAGGATTAGATGTGATTCAATGACTCAAGTAGAAAATTCCTTACGTCTTCCTGGGGAAAGTCGAAGATTCGGGTCTAGATAAAGAGTTGAGTTTGGGAGTCATTTTTTTCGGGTCTTATTCGTGTTACAATGATTCGTCATGCCAAAATTTCAGATTGTGTCTGAGTTTAAACCAACCGGAGATCAGCCTCAGGCTATTAAAAAGTTAGTTGGAGGTATTAAG
This sequence comes from Candidatus Daviesbacteria bacterium GW2011_GWA1_41_61, assembly GCA_000997385.1. Lineage (GTDB taxonomy): Bacteria > Patescibacteriota > Microgenomatia > Daviesbacterales > UBA10151 > GWC1-40-9. Next base: position 24,464 of record LCBT01000001.1, on the reverse strand, counting down.
TCCGGTAAAAAACACCAGGTCCTTTTAGGGGTAACAGGTAGTGGTAAGACCTTTACCATGGCTAATATTATCCAGGCTGTCCAAAAGCCTACCTTGATAATCTCCCATAATAAAACTTTAGCCGGGCAACTAGCTCAGGAGTTTAGATCTTTATTTCCCCAAAATGCTGTAGAGTACTTTGTTTCCTACTATGACTATTACCAACCTGAGGCCTATATTCCTCAATCTGATACCTATATCGAAAAAGAAACCCAGATTAACGATGAGATAGAAAAACTGAGGCTTTCTACCACTGCCTCTTTGATGACCAGAAAAGATGTGGTGGTAGTAGCTTCTGTCTCGGCTATTTATAACTTAGGTTCTCCGGTGGAATACGGCCAGGCTATTTTGGAAGTGAAAAAGGGAATGAAGGTTAGTTTGGACCAGATGTTAAAGATCCTGAGTAAGATGTATTATTTAAGAAACGATATTGATTTTCACCGTTCCACCTTTAGGGTTAGGGGTGACACTATCGATATTTTTCCCTCTTACCTTGATAACGCTATCAGGGTGGAGCTTTTGGGTGACAAAGTGGAAAAGGTTTCCGTTTTAAATCCTTTAACAGGAGATTTAACCCCGGTAGAAGAAACCCAAGTGATTTACCCTGCAAAACACTATATTACTCCTGACCAAAGGATGGAGCCAGCTTTAATCCAAATTGAGAAAGATTTAGAGGAGAGGCTGACAGAGTTGAGGAAAAACGGAAAACTTCTGGAGGCCCAAAGGTTGCAGCAGCGGACCCAATATGACCTGGAGATGATAAAAGAGTTTGGTTATTGTAACGGTATTGAAAATTACTCCCGGTATTTTGATGGCCGAGCTCCAGGTGACCCCCCTTACACATTACTTCAATTTTTTCCCGATGATTTTTTAATCATTATTGATGAGTCACACATCAGCCTGCCACAAATTAGGGGAATGTATAACGGTGACAGGTCCAGAAAGGAAATATTAATTGACTTTGGATTTAGGTTGCCTTCAGCTTTAGATAACCGGCCGTTAAAATTTGATGAGTTCATGAGGAATATTAACCAGGCGATTTATACCTCAGCTACCCCGGATGAATATGAGGTATCCTTGGCTGGCAAGGATAATATTGCCCAGCAGTTGATTAGGCCTACGGGTGTGTTAGACCCGGAAATTCTTGTCAGGCCTATTGAAGGACAGATTGAAGATCTTATCCTGGAGATTGAAGAAAGGGTTAAGAAGGGCCAAAGAGCTTTGGTTACTACTCTAACTAAAAGGACTGCTGAAGATTTATCGGAGTTTTTGAAAGAAAGAGGCATCAAGGTCAATTATTTGCATTCAGATATAGAGACTCTAAAAAGAAGTGATATTTTACAGTCCCTAAGACTAGGGGAATTTGATGTTATTGTCGGGATTAATCTGCTCAGGGAAGGTTTAGATCTACCAGAGGTATCATTGGTGGCTATTTTGGATGCTGACAAAGAAGGTTTTTTAAGGTCCAGGACATCTCTTATTCAAACCATGGGTAGGGCTGCCCGACATGTGGAGGGAAAAGTGGTAATGTATGCTGATAATATTACCGGATCAATGAAGACAGCTATTGATGAGGTGCAAAGAAGAAGGAAGTTTCAGGAGGAGTACAATAAAAAACATCATATAATTCCCAAATCAATAGAAAAAGCTTTAAGGGAAAGACTAATAGAAAAGGTTGAGGAAGAAAAAGGTGAGGAGGTTTTGAAAGTAGAGGATATTCCAGAGAGTGATAGGAAAAGGATCGTTAAGCAGTTGGAGGAAGAAATGAAGCAGGCAGCGGAAGTTTTAGATTTTGAGACGGCAGCTAAACTAAGAGATCAGATTGAGGATTTAAGTATATAGTCTTTGTAGTTAACCTCTTAACCCCTTTTAAAATCTTGTCAAATGGGTTAAAATAGATCGTTTCTTCTTTCGGGAAATATTCGTATGAGTACTGATAAAATTATCATCAAAGGAGCCAGGGAACACAACTTAAAAAATGTGGATCTGGATATTCCTAAGAACAAACTGGTTGTTTTGACTGGAATCTCCGGTTCCGGTAAATCTTCCTTGGCTTTTGATACCCTTTATGCTGAAGGACAAAGAAGGTATGTGGAATCCCTTTCTTCTTATGCCAGACAGTTTTTGGGAATTATGGATAAGCCCGATGTGGATTATATTGAAGGCTTATCTCCGGCTATCTCCATTGATCAAAAGAGCGCTTCCCATAATCCCCGTTCTACTGTTGGGACTACTACCGAGATTTATGACTACCTAAGACTGTTGTTTGCCCGTGTTGGCCATCCCCATTGTCCAATTTGCGGCAGTGAAATAGCCAGGATGAGTGTTGATCAGATAGTCGAGAAAGTGACAAGTAACAAGAGTCAAGAGTCTAGTAAAAAGGGGAGAAGAGTGATGATTTTGGCTCCGGTGGTGAAAGACAGGAAGGGTGAGTACAGCGGGCTTTTTGAGGATTTGAGGAAGAAAGGTTTTTCTAAAGTTAGGGTTGACGGACAGCTTCGGGATTTAAGTGAGGACCTGGTGCTTATCAAAACCAATAAACACACCGTAGATGTTATTGTTGATCGTTTAGTATTGAATAATAAAAGTATTCATGAACAAACTTTGTTATCAAGATTGAATCAAAGTATTGAAACAGCGCTAAAAATGGGAGAAGGGTTGGTGATTGTCTGTGATGTTTTGGATGCTTCGTTAGAGTTCCCTCAAAATCCTAAGAAAATGGAAGACCGTCTTTATTCAGAAAGATTTGCCTGTCCTTTGGATAACATCTCTTTACCGGAGATTGAACCTAGAACTTTTTCTTTTAACTCTCCCCATGGAGCCTGTCCTACTTGCACTGGTTTAGGAATACTGTTAAAGATTGATCCCAGCTCTATCTTAAATCCTATTTTAACCATTGCCGAAGGAGGAGTTTTACCTTGGTCTAAACTTGGAGAAAGCGAGACTTGGTTTAGCCGGCTGATTGAGGCAGTGGGGAAGGAATATGGTTTTGATTTAAATACCAGGCTGGGATATTTATCCGAAGAGGCTCGGAAGGTATTACTGTACGGAGCTTTTAAGGAGCAATTTAAAGTTGAAGGTAAAAATAGGGAAGGACGTTGGACTCATTTCTATTCGGAGTTTGAAGGATTGGTAGTGAATTTAGAGAGAAGATATAAAGAGACAGAATCAGAATATATTAGAAAAGAGATTGAAAAGTATATGGTGAGGGAAAGTTGCCCAGAGTGTCAGGGAGCCAGACTACGGAAAGAGGCCTTATCTATTACCCTTGAGGGCCGGAATATCAGTCAGGTAACAGCCTTCTCTATTAGAAAAGCTTTACAGTGGGTAGAGCATCTTAAAAATTCTCTGCTTTCACAAAGAGAATTGACAATTGGTGATCCTATAATTAAAGAGATTACCGCCAGGCTGCAATTTTTAATTGATGTGGGTTTGGATTACTTAACTTTGGACCGGCCTTCGAATACTTTAGCTGGAGGTGAAGCCCAAAGGATCAGATTAGCTTCTCAGATTGGCTCAGGCCTTTCCGGGGTTCTTTATGTTTTAGATGAGCCTTCTATTGGTTTGCACCAAAGGGATAATGCCAGGCTGATTGAAACTTTAAAGAGGCTGCGGGATCTAGGGAATACAGTTGTAGTAGTAGAGCATGACGGGGAAACGATGGAAAATGCTGATTTTCTGATTGATTTTGGTCCAGGGGCGGGAGAACACGGGGGAAAAGTAGTCGCTTTGGGGACCCCTGAGGAAATTATGAAGAATAATAACTCGTTAACCGGCAAATATCTATCAGGCGAAAAGAGTGTTACTGTTGACGGGGTTTTAGACAGGCCTTATGTTAATATGGGGAGTTTAAAACTGCTAGGGGCCGCTGAGCATAATTTAAAAAATATTGATGTCGAGTTTCCTTTAGGGCAGTTTATAGCCATTACCGGTGTCTCTGGTTCAGGTAAATCAACTTTAATCCACGACATCTTATTTAAAGCCTTAGCAGCCAGGTTTTACCACAGCAAAGAACGTCCGGGGAAATTTCAGGGAATGGAAGGGGTAGAAAATATTGATAAGGTGGTTTTAGTTGACCAGTCTCCTATTGGCAGGACTCCCCGTTCTAACCCGGCTACTTATACCGGAGCTTTTACTTTTATAAGGGATCTTTTTGCCAGCTCTCCGGAGGCAAAAGTTAGGGGTTATGGACCGGGCAGGTTTAGTTTTAATGTGAAGGGCGGAAGGTGCGAAGTTTGCGAGGGAGAGGGACAGATCAAAATTGAAATGCAGTTTTTGCCTGATGTTTATGTGGATTGTGAGGCCTGTGGGGGAAAAAGATATAATCGGGAAGCCTTAGAGATTCATTTTAAGGAGAAGAATATTGCTGATGTGTTAGAGATGACAGTGGAAGAAGCCTTAAATTTTTTTGAAAACATTCCTCAGATTAAGAGTAAATTAGCAGTTTTAAATGAAGTAGGGTTGGGCTATATCAGGCTGGGTCAACCTGCCCCTACTTTATCAGGGGGAGAAGCCCAAAGGATAAAGTTAGCTTCAGAGCTCTCCAAAAGGCCTACCGGGCATACTTTATATATTTTGGATGAACCTACCACAGGACTGCATTTTGCTGATATAGAAAGGCTGTTAACTATTTTAAGAAAGCTGGTCAACTTCGGTAATACAGTAGTTATCATTGAGCACAACTTAGATGTGATTAAAAACACTGACTGGATAATAGATTTAGGTCCAGAAGGCGGAGATGGAGGAGGAGAGATTATAGCTACAGGAACCCCCAAAAAACTAACAGAAAATAAATCCTCCATTACTGGTAAATATTTAGCAAAAGTACTATAAACGGCTCGATTTGTGATTAGAATTTCATCCTTAAAGTTTGGTAGAATACTAATTAATGAGGAAAATATTATCTGTCTTTATTGCCCTGCTGGTGATTTTCTTTTTTATTTTGCCTGCTCCGGCTTTGGCAGAAAACGAGTTTTCTACTTCTTATGATGTAACATATGACATCAATAAAGAGGGACTGGCTCAAGTCACCCAAAAGATCAGCCTGAAAAACCTTACTGACCGCTACTACGCTTCCAATTTTACCTTAACTATCGGTTCTACCACCGTGGTTGAAGCTTCTGCCTACAATGAATCTGGGGCTATGGAAACATATGTTGAAAATAAAGGTAATAAAACGGTAATGACTGTTAAGTTTAACCAGCAGATAGCAGGGTTAGATAAAACACAAACCTTTACCTTAAAGTTTAAATCCAAGGATTTTGCCCAACCTACTGGTAAGATCTGGGAGGTAAATCTCCCCAAAATTCCTGAGGCCTCAAATATTGATAAATACAACCTGGCCCTTTTGGTTCCCTTAAGTTTTGGTGATCCTACCTCCATCTCTCCTCTGCCTAAATCCCAATCTACTCCTTTGGATAAGCTGCAGTTTAGCTTTACTAAGGAGCAGTTAGAACAAAGTGGTGTTTCTATCAGCTTTGGAACATCCCAGGTTTTTGACTTTAATATTAAATATAAACTGGCCAATACCTCCCTCTTTCCGGTAACTGCTTCTTTATCCTTACCCCCTGATACCCAATACCAGGATGTGGTTATCAATCAGCTTCATCCTCAGCCTTTGAATGTAACTATTGATGAAGATGGAAATTATTTAGCTTGGTATAGAATACCCGGTAACTCCAAAAAGACTGTTTTAGCCACCGGTACTGCCCAACTGTATATTAAGCCAAAATCGAAACAGCCCCTAATTTTAACCGCTCAACAAATACAGGAGCTTACTAAAACTGATCAATATTGGGAAAAAGATAACCCTGCCATAGCTGCGACGCTTTCAGAGATTTTTAAGAAAGAAACTCCAAAGACTACCAGAGATAAAATTAAACTGATTTACCGTTTCGTGGTTGATACTTTAAAATATGACACCCAGCGGATTAATGACCCTAATTTTGACCGCTTGGGAGCAGTTACAGCTTTAAATAACCCCACTTCTACTGTCTGTATGGAGTTTACGGACCTTTTTATAGCTTTATCCAGAGCTGCTGGCGTGCCCGCCCGGGAGTTGGATGGCTATGCCTACAGTCAGAATAAAAATTTAAGACCGCTATCACTTTCCCGGGATTTACTTCATGCCTGGCCCGAGTATTATGATGAGAAAAGTGGTTGGGTAATGGTTGATCCGACATGGGAGAATACCTCGGGAGGAGTTGATTATTTTAATAAGTTTGATCTAAACCATTTTGTGCTGGCTAAAAAAGGATTTTCTTCCACTGGGCCTTTTGTCAGTGATGATGTTGGAGTTTCTATCTCCGAGGGACAATTTGTGACCAACCCTAAGGTGGAAGTTGCTGTGGATCTACCTGAAGCTATTTGGGCAGGATTTTCCGCCAGCGTACCGATTAGGGTCTTAAATCAAGGTAATCTCGCCCAGTCTCCCCAGAGCTTAATAATCAACTCCCAAGGTATAGAAAATTTAGGCCCTTCTTCAGTAGAGTTAGGAGTGATCCCTCCCTTCGGGTCGACAACTTATAAAATTAACCTAAAAACTCCTTTTGTTTGGCAAAGCTTTGACAGCTTAGTGGAGGTAAAAGTAGCCGGCCAGACAATCAGTAAAAAGGTTACGGTTAAACCTTTCTTTCTCTTTTATCCTTTCCCTTATGTTTTTGGCGGCTTAATAACGGTTATTGCGGGTATTTATTTTATGACTTTAGTCATTCATCTGCGCCAGAAGTCTGTTAAGCTGTCAGCCCCCGGCAAATAACCAGCCTTTTTGCCAATAACCGGTATCCATAGTACAATGCGCTGGTATGATTCCTGCCTTTATTAATAAATGGCAGCTTCCTCATAAACCCGGCGTCTATATCTTTCAAGACAAAAACGGGAAAATTTTGTATGTTGGGAAGGCAATTAATCTGTATCACCGTGTCGCCTCCTACTTTAACGGAAAACCGGATAACCCTAAAACTGCGTCTTTGGTAGAAAAAATAGCCAACTGTGAAACCTTGGAAGTTTTATCGGATATTGAAGCGCTGATTTTAGAGGCGAATTTAATTAAAAAGTATTTGCCGCCTTTCAATATCAGGCTGACTGACGATAAAGATTATCTGTATATTAAAATTACCGACGAGCCTTTCCCCCGTATTTTAATAGCCCGGAAAACAGAGCTTGATGATGCTAAAGAATATTTTGGACCTTTTCCTTCCTCTAAAGCTGTCAGGGCTACTTTAAAAAAACTTCGCCGGGTTTTCCCTTGGTGTACCAGTCCCCCTAAAGAGGGGGTAAAGAGACCATGTTTTTACTATCATTTAAATTTATGCCCGGGGCCCTGTGCCGGTAAGATAGATCAAAAAGAATATTTAAAAATTACCAGAGGCTTTTCTCAGTTTATGCAAGGGAAAAAAGAGGACCTGTTAGCCAGCCTAAAAGAAGAGATGAAAACTTTTGCCCAAAAGAGGGAATTTGAAAGAGCCCAGGCTACAAAAAGAATAATTGAGGGTGTGGAATATCTTTCCCAGCCTAACCGGGCCGAGGTGTACTTAGAAAACCCTAACTTTGTAGAAGCTCAAAACAGCTTGGCAGTAGAAAGGCTGCAAAAGGATCTAAAGTTGCCTCAGCTTCCGGAAAGAATTGAATGCTTTGATATTTCCAATATCCAAGGTCAATACGCCGTAGGTTCTTTAGTAGTTCTAACTTCTGGAGAGATTGATAAAAGGTGGTACCGCCGTTTTAAAATCAATCCTTCGGCTGACGGAAAGGGGAAAGTAAATGATGTGGCGATGATGAGAGAGGTTGTCAGCCGCCGGGTTAAACACCCCGAGTGGCCGACACCCCATCTGGTATTGATAGATGGAGGAAGGGGGCAGGTCAGAGGTGCTTGGGAAGAAATATCCAAAGCTGGTTGGAAGGTGCCGGTCTTGGGGTTAGCCAAGAAGATGGAATGGCTTTACACCAGAGATAAAGAGGTTATAAAACTTTCTAAATCTTCCCTCTCTCTTCGTTTATTACAAAAGATCAGAGATGAGGCTCACCGTTTTGCTATTTCTTACCACCGGAAACTCAGGAGTCACTCCTACAACCTTAATGTATTGTATAACCCGAAAGGATTACACTTCCGCAGAACGTAGTCCGAGGAGTATAATGGTTAAGTGAAGGCTATCTTAAGGAATTTTTTAATCAATCTAGGGGCTTTATGGGTAACATCTCAAGCGATACCCGCCCTTTCGATTGACGGTGGGATTAAAGGGTTGGCTGTGGGAGCTTTAGCTTTTATGGGAGCTAACATCATCTTAGTTCCTTTAATTAAGATTCTGCTGCTGCCTTTAAATCTTTTAACTTTGGGTATTTTTGCTTGGCTTGCCAATGTCCTAGCTTTATATCTTTTGATGTTAGCGGTGCCCTATTTCCAACTTTTACCCTACCAATTTCCAGGGTTTTCCTGGGGGGGATTTATTATTCCCTCCTTAAATTTGTCTACCTTTCAGGCAGCTATCCTGATTTCCTTTGTCATTGGCTTGATTATTCACTTTCTACAATGGTTGACCAAATAACGGTTGTCTAGACTTAGAAAGTATTTCTTAGTAAAATATGAATTACTATGAATAAAGAAATCTTATCTTTGGTTCAAATTATTTTAGGAATAATTTTTATTATTTTGGTTTTGCTTCAAGCCAAGGGAACAGGACTGGGATCAGCTTTTGGGGGAGAGATTGCCTTTTATAGCACTAAACGGGGAATTGAACGGATACTTTTTAGCATGACAGTAGCTGCGGCTTCGCTGTTACTGATTATTTCAGTCCTTGGAATACTTTTGTGAAGAAGATCAGACTGACTATCCTTATTTTGGGCAAAGTGATGACCCGCTATGCCCGAAAAATACTTTTCAGGTTTAAAAGGGAAAAATCTTTCTCAGATTTTAGGACCACCCCTTCTAAAAATTCTAAAGCTTTACATCTGGCTAATCAAAAAATTGTTCTTTTGGGCATTTTAGCAGTGTTGCTGCTGGGATTTTTAATAGGAATAAGTTCCCGCCTGAAACATAAAAATACTATCTCTGAGGGTTTGGTGGGAGTTTATACCAAAGACAACTTACCTCCAGTTGTTACTAATTTACTTTCTGAGCCCTTAATAAGTTTGGATAGATCGGGTATGCCTCAGCCCAAAGTAGCCTCAGAGTGGCAGACAGATGAAAAGGTACAGGTTTATAAAGTTAAACTGCGGGATAATTTAAAATGGAATGATCAGACGGGATTAAAGTCTTTTGATCTCCGTTTTAACTTACCGGATGTAGAGGTTTCCTACCCCGATCAAACAACTATTGAATTTAAATTAGCTGATTCTTTTACCCCTTTTCCAACTCTTTTGACTGATCCGCTTTTTAAAGAAGGCAGCTTAATTGGTCTAGGTAAATTTAGGGTTGCCCAGGAGGAGTCAAGCCATAACCTACTCACCAAATTAGTGCTGGTTCCTGTCTCCCCAAATGATAATTATCCCCAAGTTATTATCCGTTTTTATCCTGATGAAAAAACCGCTCAGACGGCTTTTGAGTTGGGAGAAGTTGAAAGTTTAGTTGGATTGTCAGAAGGAGAAGGGTTAATAAATCAGCCTTCAGTTATGATTAAGAGGATGACCAATTTTAATAAAATAGTAGCTATTTTTTATAATACCTCAAAAGAACTCTTTTCTGATAAAAATAAGAATTTTAGAAAGGCTTTAAGTTTTGCTACACCATCAATTGAAGGGGAGGAGAGGGCTAAAACACCTATTCCTCAACATTCCTGGGCTTATAATGACCAGATAAAAGGTTATTTAAATGATCCTCATTTGGTTCAAAGCTATTTAAGCAAAGCTGGGACTACTTCAGCTACCCCCATTGTTTTAACTACCACCCCGGTTTTGATGAAAATAGGGGAGAGGATTGTCCAATCTTGGAATAAGGCAGGCATTGCGGCTGTATTAAGAGTGGAGGGCGGTATTCCTCAAGATTTTCAGGCTTTGTTAATTACTCAATCTATCCCTTCCGACCCGGACCAGTACGCTTTGTGGCATTCCACCCAGCAGTTAACTAACCTCTCTAAATATTCTTTTGCCCGGGTGGATAAGGATTTAGAAGATGGCAGAAGGGTTACTGACATAGCAAAAAGGAAGGAAAAATATTTAGATTTTCAAAAAGTTTTAGTGGAGGATTCCCCAGCTACTTTTCTTTACTTCCCTAAAACCCAGGTCATTTACAGAAAAAAATCAGAAGAACTTTTAAACAAAATTTTGCCTTTTCAGATACCTCACATCTGATTACTGTCTTTTACTACCTAGTACCTTAAATAGACTAAGAGATTTCTTTAAATTATTCCTTCAGGACGGTCTAAACTCCGAATTTGCTTATCTGTTTGGACTAAAAAATGCATAGCAAAGTACAATAGCTATTTCTCTTTTAAAACATAATAAGTTGCCTTGCCTTTACCTTTCCTACTAATTAAACCTAACTCTATTAACTTCTTAAAGTCTAACGCTCGTGTTGCTCTTGCCCTGTCAACTAATTTTGCATAATCCCGATCAGCAATAAACCCTTTTTCTTTAATAAACTCAAGTATCTTGAGATGATAATGTTGAAGTTTAGTTTCTGGACTTATTCCAATTGCTGGAAGCAGTTTTTGTACTCTTAAAAGTTCATCAATAATTCCTTCTGTGAAGTATTCCAGCCATGAAGTGAAATCAATTTTACTTGTTAGTTCATAATAATTACCAAATTCTCCTACAGTCTGAAAATATTTTGTAACATTTTTGTTGTAGTAATTCTCAAAACTAAAAAGATTAAAAGTATTTAAACCCATTTCAGCTAGTAAAACTTTTGTGGCAAGGCGGGTTGTTCGTCCATTTCCATCCATAAACGGATGGATAATGACAATTTGTTTATGAAAGACACCGGCTAAAATAAGCGGATCTATTTTATCTCGGTGAACGTTAACAAATTCAACAAGGTTCTCTATAAGCGTCTTTACATCTTTTGCATCGGGAGGTAGATATATAACCTTTCTAGTTCTTGGATCATTCACAACCACTGGTTTCTCTCGCAGTTTTCCAGACTCAAATTTAGGCAATAGTCCTTCGGTAACTTGATTTTGAATTCTTAATATCAGATCAAGAGATAATTTTACTTGTGCTTTTTCAAGTTTTTCATTTAAATTCTGGAGTGCTTGATTGTAATTTAGAACCTCTTTCTCGCTATCTCTTATATGAGCAGGCTTTGATTTGAGGATTTTTTTAACCTCTGTTAAGGGTAGGGGATTACCTTCGATGCTGGTTGAAGCATATGTTGAAACAGCCCTTGCAGTTTTTTCAAGTTCTACCAAAACAACATGAGGAAATCGTCTGTTATTGAGTTCATTTACTAAAGTATTAATTCTTTTAATATTTGCCAGGAGACGATCCGTAATTTTATAACGAGGATTAAACATATAGACGTATTATAAGCGAAGCTTGAAATACTCCATAGTCGTATTATAGACGAATATTAGACGATTTACAAGAAGCAATATTTCGATCCTTGTGGCTCGCCTCGCTGGCGAAGCGGGCCTAGATGAATCATCAAAAAAGTTTACCCTGAGCGTAGTCGAAGGGCTCCCTAACAGTAAGCAAAGCTTGCCTTTTGCTATCGCAAAACGTAAGGCTTGTCCCGCCGAAGTTTTCAAACGAAGGAGGATACTTTCACCACAAGGATCATTCGGTAGAAATATTATACATCACATGTCTTTTGTATGCTTGTTTTTACCTATAGTTTTTGCTAGGATACTGCTTAAATGAAAGAGCATTTATCGTCAAGAGCTCGTGTTTTTGATTTTGATGATACTTTAATAGGCCGTGAAGTTGTTACTCGCGTATCGGGATTAGTTATGGGTAGGATACGTCCACATCGTTCACCTAATCTAACAATAGCTGATATATCTCAACTTAGCCTTAATCACAATAGAGTTGATACTCCCATTAATAGCCTTAAGGAAAGAATATCTTTTGAGTTTCATGCAAGAAGAAATGTTTATCCTAGTGTAGTGGGTGCATTTGAAAAACTAGTTGCCGATGGAACGGATATTTATGGAAACACAGGACGATCTCATAAAGGTCAATGGGTTGATATGACAGAGGAAACATTACACAGAGGAAGAGTTGCTAAATATTTTAGAGGGGTTTTTTATACACCTGATGGAGTTAGAACCGCTGTAAGTAAGGCACACGCGTTACTAAGGCTAACAGAACATTATGAAGAAGTTGAATTTGATGATGATGACCCACGAACAGCGCGCTTCATAGCTAAATTATTTCCTGATATCAAAGTTAATCTAGTCCAACATGGAACTACTGGTTTACTTGTATCAAGAAGTGAGTTGGATGAACTCCCAAATCTTAAAAGAGTGGCAGTTTTTAGCGGTCGATAAATATAAAAACAATAAATCTTCTATTAACTTCTTTCATCTATTTTTAACTATCGTTAACTAGTGAGCCCGCTAGTACCTTAAACAGACTACGGGAATTCTCCGAATTATTCCTTCAGGACGGCCTAAACTCTGAATTTGCTTATACATTTGGGTTAAAAGGTGCATAATAAAGTACAGCAGGATTATTTAAAATTGGTAAATCTAATTTCCAGATGAGAGTTTAGAGCTTGGGCTAACTTCTTAAGAAAGGCAACGGATGGGTTAGCTCTACCCGATTCAAGTCTGGAAATAACTGATTGTTTGGTGCCAATTTTTTGAGCTAGTTCTTTTTGAGTTAATCTTTTTTCAATCCTTGCTCTTAGAATAGCAAACTGTGGCTGTAGTTTGTCATATTCTGCCCTTAGCTTAGGATCTTTTAAAGCTTCCTTTTCCCATACTTCAAAATCTAAATGTTGTCTTTTCATATACTCCTCCTATATTTTAGATTTATAGCATATATGCTATATTATTTTCTTCATTCTGTCAAGCGCCACTTTTAATTCTTTAGGAGGTATTTTCTGACTTTTCTTTATAAAAGCGTGGAGTAAATAATATTCTCCTGCAACTATTGTATAGAAAATTCTTACTGATGATTTCCCTGGATGCGAAGTTCATATAATTTATTCTGTAACTTTTTAATGTCTGGAGGTTTTAAAAACGGACCATAATCTATTAACAATCTTATCGAAAGATTAATTTTTGCAACCGTGTTTCCGTCCTGCTTTTCAATAAACTCCTTAACAGGATATTCACCTCTTGTTGTTTGAAAAAATAAAACTCTCCAGGCCATAGTTCGATAATATCATAAAGAAAACCTCCGTGTCGTAATGAGCCGGAGGGAGTAAGATTTCGATCCTTGCAGCCAAGGTGAATCACCAAAAATCGTAAAGGCTTGTCCCGCCGAAACCGTAAGGCGAAGGAGGATACTTTCACCACGAGGATCATTCGGTAAGATACTTATATCAAACTGTTCAGTTTTTGTCAGAAAAATCTAAGGGTTTAGGGTAACTTTTTTATCAATTACATTATAATTATATTTCTTACCTTCACTATTAAATGTAAAGTCTTCTCTGTTTTTCCATTCTTCTACAGTACCATTTTTATAAACTTTCGTTAAGGTTTTATTTGCATCGCCGTACAGGTATACTCCAGTTGGCAAGCTTGAAACAAATTTTTGTGTATCTTCAGAAGAAACGTTTGGTCCTAAGCCTCTTCCTACTATCGATAAAGAAGAAATTGCGTAACGGCAATCAGATGACCAAAAAGGTCCTTGAATGTCTGACCATCCAGTCTCTCCTTTTGGATAAGCTTCCGAAGGTAACTTTCCACATCTTTCTTCAAGATCTTCTTTCAGAGGCGTTTCTTGAGAAGTTACTTTGACATTCTGCGGTTCGTTCGTTTTTTGAGGTTTTAACTTTTCGTATCTCATTCCTAAGTTGAAAGCAACAATCATGGCAATTACTGCGATAACTAAAATTCCTAATACATTGGAGAAGAAACCTCCTTGGCTATTAACAGAATTACTTATATCTTTCATATAAAATAATTATTTCAAAAATCAATCAATAATGCAAATTATGCAACTACTGTTAACTTCTTTCATCTATTTTTAACTATTGTTAACTAGTGACCCCAGGAGGATTCGAACCTCCGACCAATTGCTTAAGAGGCAACTGCTCTACCACTGAGCTATGGGGCCTACATTCTATTTAGCTTTCCTTATTTTCCTCAATTTCTTTGGCAATGTTTACCTCTTCAACCACATCTTCTGGCTCATCTTTTGGATTGTCAGATTTTTCCTCTTCTGCATCATATATACCCATACTTTCAGCAATCTGATCAACATCAGCTATCTGATCTGATCCGGAAGCTGGTTCATGACCCAAGGCTGTCTCTGAATCTTTTTCTTCCAAAGGTTGAGTTTGATCATGTTTTTGCTGATCAGGTAACTTCCCCAAAGGTTTAACTTTTTTACCACCTTTAACTGGTGACTGATAATCCACAAAACCTTTAAATTTTGGTTTATTCATATTTACACCTCCTTACAGCGCCCCCGGAGGGAATCGGACCCCCAACTTTCGGTTCCGAAGACCGACGCTCTATCCGTTAAGCTACGGGGGCAAGTTTCTACCCTGTATATTTTACCAATTTGTGATTAGGATTGCTATTTGAATTTAGATGATAATGAGAGATCGCCATCAAATCTCACATTTTATCCTTGTTGGTATAGTTATTCCGGCAAGGATGCCAAAAGAGCTGCCAAGTAAAAATCCTCCTACCACGTCAGTAGTCCAGTGCTCTCCTAAGTAAATACGGGAAACAAACATTGCTAAAAGGAAACCAAGCATCCATAAATGGAAGGGCCAGGTTGTAAAGAGAGGTTTTTTAAGAAGAAGGGCTGTTACTACAAAGGTGATTAAAAAAGTAGTTCTAAACATGTGACCGGAAGGGTAGGCGAAATCGGTTGGAACCACATTACTGCTGGGTAAATTAAGGGAGAGGACATTGCGGTGAAAAAATAAAGGAGGGCCTGGCTGGTAAATAAAGATCTTACTCATTACTTCGACCAATGTTCCTATCCCAAAGAGTGAAAGGCTAATAAAAGTAAGCCAGTAATGTTTTAAGAAAAAGTATATCATAAGGCCCAGTCCCCCGATAGCAGTAACCTCTGCCAGCCCGATAATTGAAAGGATAGAAAATGGTAAGTCTAAACGCCTGGGAAGGTGGTCTTGTAATTTAACGGTGATACTGAAATCAAGGGGCTTGAGGGTGTCCTGACTGACTAAGTAGGAAAAATAGACAAACAGCAGCAGTAGGGTGATAGAGGCAGAAAGAAGGAATTTCTTAGAAAACATGGGCAAGTTTTAATATAACATGAAAAGTAGTAGCTAGGGAAGGGAGATGAATACTGAAGCTTCATTTACCAGATCCTTACAACTCTATTGTTGTTTTCTCAAGTTTAAAGTCTATGATGCTTTTAATCAGGCTGAGGGTAGGTAGAATTTACCGAGAATAATTAAAGGTACAATAATACATAACCTAAAATTTCTCGGACCTACCCTACAACTGATTCAGATTTAAGGAGAGAAGATGTTTTGGAGAGACACCCCTTTTAAAAAAATACCTTCTAAAAAAGTTAACAAAACAGAAATTATCAATCTGTCCACTGTTTTAGCCAATCTGATTACTATGCAAGCTCAGCATAAAGGGGGCCATATAAGGTTGGATAAAACTTTATAGGGATAACTTATGTGATAGTAAATCTAACAACCCAGGATGGTATTTTGAATATGGTAACACCGCCGGTGAGCAAAGTTAGAAATCAGTCTGAAAACTATTCTTTAAGACAAAATCACGAACTGGGTTTTTTAGTAGCATTACTTGTCTTTTTAATCCTGCAGTTTGTTTTTTTCTATTTTGGTTTGCCTCAGTTGACTAATGCCATAAAAAAAAGTGATCCTTTACCTTCTCCCAAGGAAGTTTATAAGTCCGAGAGATTCATTTAACTGTACCGATGGCTTTTCCCCATAGATTAAGGATAAAGTTATCAAATTGCTTTAGACCGTCCAAAAAGATAGAAAGCCGAACTTCTTGATCGTTTTGTTTAAATTGACTTTTTATGCTTTTACCTAAAACATTCTCTTCATAAAAAATCATTTGGGTGCTGCCCGTTTCCTCTCCCAAAGTGGTGGGTTTTAAGGTTGTACTTTCCTCTGGCTCATCAGATATTGGGGTTTGGGAGACGGGTACGGATTCAGGAAGGATTAAATAGGAAACAGACGCGAGGTCTTTTAAGACATCTGTCCCCAGTCCATCGTTGGCTAAAACTAGGGAGGTAGGGAGAAACTTAATTTTGACAGGACCAGGTGTTTTACCACGGAAATACACTGTGGCAAATGTTCCCTGCAGTTGACTGAAACCGGGATTAGGTAGTCCGCCGGTCAGCCGGACATAGCCCTCATTATTATTAATAACCTTTTGGATAAAAATATTGGCAAATGAGCCCTCGGTTGAAACTTGGGTTACCTCAACCACTCGAGGATCAAAGCCCAGATCGGCTTGAATGGTGTTGACAGCAGTTTTAATGCCGGTAACCTCGATTTTAACCGGAAAAACCTCACCGAGAAGATATTGTCCTTTAGTTGGGATAATAAAAGAAGCTGTTTTGGAAACCGGGGGAAAACCCAGATAAGATAAAAGACGGCCTTCGGAATAGACCAACAATAAAGAAATAATGGTAAAAAATAAGATCAAAAAACCATTTAAAACAGATGAGAACAGACTTTTAGGGGTAGTTCCTTCACTTTTAACTATTTTTTCCCGGCAGAGCCAGCACCATTTACCGTCCTTTTCCGCTCGGCAGAGAAGGCAAACTGATTTTTTAGGGAATAACAACCACCAGATGGGGCTGGCTAAAGCTAAAAAAACTCCAGAAATAGCCAGCAAATGAATAACCAGCCAGGAGGAAATAGCCGCCGATATTACTACAAAAATAACACTTATCTTTTTGAACATCGTTTATCGTTCTACATAATACATCAAGATAGAAAAGTCAAATAAGTTACATCTTTGGTCTTGATTAATATCACACTTCTTTTGTTTTTTAGGGGTCTTTTGGGAAAAATCATAATCTTCCCTCCATTGTTCGACCCAGTCTTTAACCACGAAATAAATCTCGGTTGTTTCCAACTTGCCATTACCATCAGTATCAAAAGAGAGAATGGGTAGAGGAAGCATTGGCGTGACTACGGCGACAGGAATTTGCAATAAACTACCAGCTGGGGAGGGATTAGGAGTAGGCGTAGAGGTGGTTTGGGAAGTGGGGTTGGAAGTTGAGGTAGTAGAAACGTTGCTGGGTGCTGAAGTTGGGGTAGGAGTTAAAGTCGGGGTTAAAGTAGCCGTTGGTATGGGAGTGGCAGTCGGAGAGGGGATGGGGGTAGGAGTAAGACAGTCAGTGGTATCAAAGCTGCAGGCGATATCACAGGATAGAGTACCAGCGTCGAAACCTAGAGTAGTACAACTTTGGCTATTCAAATCCACTCCTTCACAGTCTTCTCCTCCTTCAATAATTCCATTACCACAGACGCTTATTTTAACTGTTGCGTTGACGTTACTTGTAAAACTTGCTTGGGTATATTTTGCATCAAATAAAAACAGCGTTATAAACACTAAAAAAACAGCGTTAGATAGAAAAAATAATTTTTTTTTTAATCATTTTTATCTTTATCTAATTTATTCTCTAAAATAGAAGTTTTTGACTCATTTTGCTTTTGTAAAAATAGTTCTTTTCTGGACAGCCGACGAAGAGGCTTAAAAGAACTTTCTGTATGATGTTCAGGGCTTGTCGCCCCCGGCTTTTTCAGTCCAATCTGAATGTTAAAGTGTTTCCGAACCCAAAGATAAGCTACTCCTATGACTAATAAAATAAGAAGTCTCTGCGGCCAGGGAGAATAGACTTTCCAAAAAGAGGCAATTTTATAATAAATTCCTTCTAAAAAATTTCCCGGGATAACTGTGAAGTAGAGTTTAGCCGCCGCCGCCACTCCAATGGTCGTGTTGCCGGAAACGCTTTTTTTTACCGGGTGCCCTTCTAAATAAGCAAAATACTCACCTGGTTCTGTTCTGACCGGCAAATTTAATTTAATGGTGACTGTTCGAACTTTACCAGGTTCTAGATGAAACTTCTGGGGAGAAAAAATAAACCAATTTTGAGGAGGTCGAAGTTGCGGTTGCTTCTCATGGTAAGATACATTTACTTCATAATCTGACTCCTCATCTCCGGTATTTAATACTGTTAAAGATGGCAGCTCATAAATTATCCCGGGCTTTAGTTTATCTTCAACTTGGATTTTACCTGTCCCAACTCCCACCCCAATCCGTCCGTATGCAACAGTTGGGGAAATCAGTCCTAAAAGGAAAAGCGCGATAAAAATTTTTTTCATCATCTTTACTGATAATCATACAGAAGAAAAAGAAGAAAGGCAACAAGAATTTATAGGCTTATGGAGCTACCGCCTGAACAGTTATATCCACTGATTGCGCGGTATAATTGGTTGATGAGGTAGGAGTGCTAATTTCCAAATCAAATGTTTGAGTACCGCTGGCTGCCACGCTTGTTGCTAAAGTCTGATAGCTTGTGGTAAGGGCGGTGTAGTTGGTGGGTGGTGTAGTACAAGTAGCAGTGCAAAACTTATGAACATAGGTGTTCGCTCCCGCCGCAGCTCCTAAAGTCCAGTTTGCAGAGTTTTGGCCTAGAATATTAAAGTTTTCTGTTATATTACCGTTATTAGTAGCAGTCTGTGTATCGGCGGGATTGGTGTCGGCAGAGACACTTGTTGCTAAGGTTCCATATGCAACAGTGCCATCGGTAACAGTAACAGAAATATTTTGAACAGTGACAGTAGCGGTCACGCTGGCTGTCGATGCCGCTTTTACTACACCTACAAAGATAGTTGAAACTATTATAAGAGATAGAGAGATTAAAAAGAGTCCTTTTAATTTTATTGAAAAGAGCTTTTTCATTTTCATCTAATTTAAGTATTTCAGAGATTTTATTGTTTGTCAAGTTGAACTGTAGAGCGGTTAATTTATTGTGCAGCTTGAACAGTAACATCAACTGATTGTTGCCCATAACAACTTGAGGGGTTTGGAGTTGTAAGACGTAATTGGAAATCAACAGTTCCACTAACAGCTACCCCGGTCTTGAGAGCTTGATAACTGGTAGTTAAAGCAGTGTAGTTAGTCGGTGGCGAAGTACAAGAGTTATCGGTAGCGTTGCAGAATTGGTGAACATATTGGTCGCTTCCGTTGGTTGAGACAAGAGTCCAAGTACATCCGCCCCCCGTAGCGTCTTGTCCTTTAATGTTGAAGTTTTCCGTTACATTACCATCATTAGTGGCTGTTTGCATATCATTTAGCTCCCCGGATAGGGTAGTTTTTGAAGCATTAGCCAGCAGAGTACCATAGCTTACTACGCCGTCAGACACAGATACAGAAACAACCGCGGCCGCAGTATAAGTAATGACAAGCGATAACTGGTCTTGCCGGATAGTTGCCGCCGCGCCGGTGACATTGTTGGTTTGGATACTCCCTGAAAGCTTAAGGATAATACCGGTATTGCTTGCTTGATACGCCGCGCCAATCGATTGTGCGCCAGAAGCATTTCTGCTGGCCCACGTTGCGGCCCCGGTATATGACACGGCAGTTTCAAGAGTGGCAATAGTTGCCGTATCGCCAGAATCACGAATTGAAAGAGTGCCAGACGTATTGCTTCCTGTTATATTACAATTTGTACACACTGCCATCGTATGATTGTAAGAACCATCAACGGCTGTTACAGTCGCTCCGCTTGGTACTCCTAAACTCTCCCATGTAATACCTGAAAGTTGCCAAGTCCACGTTCCACCTTTATTTTTTCTTGTCTCTGGTTCTTCAAGACTACCGTTCGCCGGACTACCATCACCCGACTGCCAAATACAGACAGCTCCGGCAGCTCCGCACGCAGTCGCACTCCAACTCTCTGTAGTCGAATCAAAAGTATAAGTTTTAGTAGCATCAACCGCGTACGCTTCTCCAATTTTTGGCGGAATTCTTGGATTTTGCCAAAGAGGTGGAAAATCAGCAAAGAGTAGGGTTATAAGAAAGATAACTGAGAGAACCTTGACTAATTTTATTCCCATAATCATATTCTAATATAAATTTTTCTATTTTCTAACCAGGAGAATAGCATTAGGGATATTTCTTCCCGGCCCGGTTTTATATCCTCCTGACCAGAGAGCTGTTGAGCCTCCATTGACCTTTTTCTCCCTCAGTTTGACCAGTTCTTCTTTTTGATAAGAACCACTTCCTTTGATAAGAGAAAATCCAGATGTGATCTTCTTAAGTGAAATTCTTCTCAAACTATTTTAAAATAATCATGGGATGATTCTGTCAAATTTAAGGTTAGTGTTGGTTATTGTTTTATTAGTTTTACTGTCTTATCTTTATCTATCCTCTCCTGATGGAGCAAAAATCGATTCCCGCTTAGTTCCAGACCCAATACAGAAATTGAATTTCTCCAACCTCCAAACCCCTTCTTTAGATCAAATCTTTAATGGGAACCACTCCCTGGTAAAAAATCTTCCCCAGGATAAAATCAGAACCTTAATAGCCACCGGAGATATTATCCCTGCCAGATCAGTTAATTATCAGATGACAATTAAAAACAATTTTCTTTGGTCTTATGAAAAAACAGCCGGGATCTTACAGGATGCCGATCTTACACTGGTCAATTTAGAAACCCCTTTGTTTGAAGGGTGTCTGCCGACACAACAGGGAATGAGTTTTTGCGGTAGTGCTCAAAACATAAGCGGTTTACAGTTTGCAGGAGTGGACATTGTTAGTCTGGCCAATAATCATGCTGGAAATTATGGACTGGAGGGTATAGATAAAACAACTAAACTTTTAGATCAGTCAGGGATTAAAGTTACTGGCAGTTTTGGTCCAACTTACATGGAGGTAAGAGGGATGAAATTGGCCTTCTTGGGTTATAACGAGATTGGACATAAGGAACCAGGAATTTCCTGGGCTGAGGATGAAAAAATTAAGCAGGAGACCAGTGAGGCCAAATCAAAAGCAGATATAGTAGTGGTGACTTTTCATTGGGGGACAGAATATGTCAGCCAGCCGACTAAAAGACAAAAAGAACTGGCTCATCTAGCCGTAGACTCAGGGGCAGATCTCATTATCGGCAACCATCCTCATTGGATTCAGCCGGTAGAGATTTACAAGGATAAGATTATTACCTATGCTCATGGGAACTTTATCTTTGATCAGATGTGGTCAGAAAAAACCAGGGAAGGGGTCTTAGGAAAGTATACTTTTTACAGTAAGCAGTTAATTGATGTTCACTTTTTTCCGGTTTTGATCGATGACTTCGGTCAACCGCATTTTTTAGAAGGTGAAGAGAAGAAAAGGATTTTAGAGGAGATAAAGGATGCAAGTTTTAAACTGGCAGAAGATAAAGATTAGCGGGAGAAAAGAGAAATGATAGTGGCTACTCCTGCGACGACCATAACAACGGTAATCAGCCACCCTAGGGCAGTCGTTAACGGATGATTGCTTCTATTTCCCATAATCTTTTTGTTATTACTTAATAAAAGTATTAGAACCAGGATGACCGGAGCCACTAGACCGTTGGCTACAGCAGTATAAATTAAAGCCTTAATGGCATCTATACCCACAAAATTAATAGCCAGACCTATTATTGTCGAAAGCATAATCACTCCATAAAAGGAATAGGCAGATTTTAAATCACGATATAAGCCGTTTTTCCAGCCAAAGCTTTCGGAGATGGCATAAGAAGCTGATCCTGCTAAAACCGGAATAGCCAATAATCCTGTCCCAATAATCCCTAAGGCAAAAAGTAGGTAAGCTTGGTCTCCGGCGATGGGCTTTAAAGCTTCGGCAGCATCAGCTGCGGTGGTAATATTTGTTACCCCTGAAGCATAAAGAGTTGCAGCACAGGCAGCAATAATAAAGAACATCACTAAATTGGACAAAAACATCCCTGACCAAACATCAATCCTCATATCTTTGACCTCCTTATTGGTGGTTTCTTCCTGCCGGAGTTTAACAGTAGTTTTGCCTTCCAGGATCTGTTCTTCGACCTCTTGGGAGGTTTGCCAAAAGAAAAGATAAGGGGAGATGGTGGTCCCCAGTATTGCCGTCACAATAAAGATCTGTTCCTTAGAGAAGATAAGGGAAGGGACTACCGCATTTTTAAGAAGTTGGTTAAAATCTAAATTTACACTCAAGGCAGAAAAGATATAGGCCAAAAGCACCAAGGCCAGCCACTTTAGATATTTGGCATATTTTTCATAAGAAGTAAATATTTGTAGACCCAAACTCAAAACAGTAAAACCTACTACTAACAGGCCAAAATTAAGTTGGGGGTATAAAAGCTGAGTAGCTTTGGCCATGGCCCCTAAGTCTGCTCCAATATTTAAGGAGTTGGCAAAAAAAAGTAAGAAGGCTGCTAAATACAAAACCCATTTAGGAAAATGAAGACGGATGTTGGCAGCCAGTCCCCGGCCGGTAACCAGGCCGATTCTGGCACACATCTCCTGGACAACGGACATTAAGGGGAAGGTAAATCCGGCCAGCCAAAGGAGCTGGAAGCCATATTGGGCTCCAGCTTGGGAATAAGTAGCAATGCCGGATGGATCGTCGTCAGAAGCCCCTGTAGTCAGCCCTGGTCCTAAGGTATGCCAGTACTCTCGAGCTTCTTTAATAGATTTATTAATAGGGATATTTTGAGTTACCTGTTTGGTAGCAGTAATAGTTTTATCTAAGGCAATAGCCGGAGTTTCTACTACCCTCTCCAAGATTTTTTCAGACATAGATAATATTTAATCCAGCATATATAGATGTCAATCTTCTGTCAACTAAAGGAATAACTGAGGGAAGAAGCCAATAGAAGGTTAGGGTTGCCACTGGAAGTAAGCCGGGCTTACTTGAAATCCCCGGGTATTGCCGCAAGCTCCTCCACCGGTCCAGCCGTTAACATTAAAAGAATGTGAGCCGGCGCTTACAGCCGCTTTATAGATAAATGCCTGGCTAGGCATCTGTGCATCGGGGCAGTCACTATTCCCGGCTTTAAGAGGTCCAAAACATCCCTTGACGTTTTGCTCTCTTATTCTAACACCATCTATGTAAGTTGAAATTATGATACCACAATAAGGTGAATCCATAAGCAGGGAGTAATCTAGAGTCAGCATACCGGAGGCAGGAGCAGTGAGCGAGCCAGAGACATTGGTTTGACTACAATTATCACATAGGTCTGATCTGCCGCCATTAAAAGTAGCTAAAACTGAACTGCCTCCGCCTCCTACTTGCCAGGTGGCTAGACCTGTGGCATCTGAAGTTAAAACCTTTCCTGCTCCTGGAGAGCCGCCTGTGATCTTAACTTGCCCATTAACCTCGAGTTTATAGCCATAGAGAACAGGACCATTCACGTCATCACTGGCGCCCCACAATTTCCCTGGACCACCATAGAATCCAACACCATGATTTCCGTCTACCCCCCCCGTTCCCCTAAAGTAAATATCGTTATCTCGCATACCTAGATTACCCGCAACGTCGAGTTTATTATATGGTGTCACCGTCCCGATGCCGACATTGCCACTGCTGCGGTTAAGGATGGTGTTGCCGCCTCCATAGCCTATCTCTGTAGGAGCGCTAGTATCACCATTGATCCAAAGATAATTATTGGCTTCGATGTGGAAGTTGTTGTCATTGAAAATATAACCCACACCACCGGCGTTGCTTCGGATCGTAACCCCATTCCAGATAGTGCTACCTCCTATATCCAATTTTGTTGTAGGGTTTGTTGTCCCGATGCCAACGTTGCCACCGTTTAAGTAAGAATTACCTGCGGTATTTAAATAAATCTTACTAACGTTGCTAGTATCCCCAAGTTGCTGAACAGTATTTCCAGATGCATCGAAGCCAATAAGAAAACCTTCGTTTGTTTTCGCAGCATTTTGTACTGTCATAGTCCAGGCGTTGCTGGGAGCTACTATAGTGAGAGCTCTCTGTGGACTGGTTGTCCCGATACCGACATTACCAGCCATCATGGAGATATAGCCATTAGAGGCAATATATGGCTTGGTGATGTCAAAAGCTCCAGAGCCATTACCTGTGCCTATTTGCCAGTTTGTGTTTGGGGTATTGGTTTGAGTCATCAACTGAAAATTATCGGGTGCAGTAGAGGTAAGCTGTACACCTCTTGTTCCGGTACCTACTTCAAGGGTGCCAATTACATCTAATTTAGATTGAGGGCTCGTTGTCCCGATGCCGACGTTGTTACCTATGGTGGTAGGATAAAGATTATTGCCGGAGAGTGTCCAATAACCACCTGATGATCCGGCAATGCAAGTTGTATCACCATCTGTACAGATCTTTCTCCAGGGTCCGGCTGAGGTA